>JBPOHN010000001.1:0-302033 GCA_052035525.1 Armatimonadota bacterium | reverse complement strand
GCGCATATCTTGGCCAAGGCTAAGTCTCCATTGGAGAGCTTGGTGCCTCCTCGATTGACGCGGTTGAATATGTCCACAACAACGTCAACGGTCTTGTCCTCGCCCACCACCTGCTCGATGTGCAGGTCTATCTCCTTGATTGCGCCCAGGGACGTTATCCGCGTGATGTAAGTCTCCATCTTAGGACGCAGTTCCTCTACCCCGTAGAGCCGACCTATGGTCTCGCCCACTCCGTCGCGCATCAGACTGGTGACATCGATCCACAAAGGGTTGTCTTTCATCTCAAGAGGCGAATAGAACTTGAACTCCTCCGTTTCGATGTTGAAGCAGAGGCCAGTGAACGCCTGAGCATTCCCGTCGAAGAACTTCGGCGGCCTGCCTTTGATGATGCCATAGAGAGATGTTATCCGCTGCTGGCCGTCCAAGAGCAAATGCACACAGCCTGGTGGCAATGCAGCACCACCTCTCGTCTTGGCGTTCTCGGCGTCCTCGGTCTTGGTCACCCAGACGAGCAGGCTGCCAACCGGATGCTTACGGTATAGCGAGTACATCAGGCTGCGCACTTGATCGCGATTCCATACGTAGCCCCGCTGAAACTCCGGCAGAGCCATGCTCCCCTGTTCTATGTTGTTGATGATGGCGTCTATCTGCATCCCGCCCCATGCCTCCGTCTCCAATGATCGCGCATGATATGATCCTACCGGACGAGCTTATTGTACAACGAACTGCCTTTGGGTTCCAGCTTTCATCGCATCAGCAGGAATCAGGCTGCCTGATCCCTGGAGAAACGGATGAGCCTGTGCTTGAGAGGACGCGCTGCCATAGCCGCGGGTTGCATCCTTTTCCTGCGCATTGAGACACAGCGTTCGGTGCCTGAGACGCGCGGTCCACTCAGGCCGCCCGGGAAGGAATCGCCTGGCCCGCGGTACAACATCGCCATGCGTGGCTGCTATTTTCCGCGCGCCAGCTATCTTCGCACCCACAGGAGGACCACGTTGAGACTGCTGCTGCTCATCTTCGTCATATTCACTCTGCTGGCTTGCTGCAATGCGGCGATCAGCGACGATAAGGGGGACAGGGACATAAAAATCTACATTCACACCGATCTGGAAGGCGTCACGGGGATCAATACGTTCGAGATGATCCAGCGGGACGGCAAGCGCTACCGTGAGTGCTGCGAACTGCTGATGGGCGACGTCAATGCGGCGGTGGATGGGGCATTTGCGGGCGGCGCGAAGCACGTGACGGTGCTCGATAGCCACGGCGGAGGCAAGAACTTCATAATGGAGTTGTTGGACAAGCGCGCCGAATACGACCCCAAGACAAACCGCATGTGGTGGGGCAAGCTGGACAGCAGCTACTCCGGCACGTTCTTTATCGGCGCTCACGCTATGGCGGGCACGATCAACGGTTTCCTCGATCACACCCAAAACTCCCTGCAGTGGTATAACTACATCGTCAACGGCCGGAAGACAGGCGAGCTTGGCCAGTGGGCGATAGTGGCCGGGCACTTCGACGTTCCGATGCTGATGGTGAGCGGAGACGAGGCAGCGTGCGTTGAAGCTCGGCAGTTCTTCGGCAACATCGAGACGGCGGTTACCAAGAGGGGCATCGGGCGCAACCGGGCAGAGCTTGTGGATGCTGCGGAATCACGTGCGCGAATACGCGAGGCGGCGAAGAGGGCCGTATCGCTCATCGGCAAGGTGAAGCCGTATAGGGTCAATATGCCGATGGAGATCGTGTTGGAGTCCAACCGTGCAGATTTCTGCGAGTCCAGGCTCGGCAGGGAAGGTGTTGAGCGCATAGACGCCCGGACAATACGCAAGGTTACGAACGATCCTCTGGGGCTTCTGCCGTAGCCCTGTGGATGATTGCGGCTACAAGCAAGGGGCAACAGGCTAGGCTCTGGTAAGCTGCTTCATCGCCGGGTACAGCCGGGTGTAGGTCTCGTAACGCTCCGCATACGCGCCCGCATTGGCAGGGTCGGGCTGCAGCGTATCGACAATGCGCACCCATCGTTCAGCAAGACTGGTGACGGGCTCGCCCGTGACCGCAGCGGCCCCGAGCGTGGCGACACCCATGCAGCCCGCCTCCGTGACCGCCGCGACAGTGATCGGCGTGTTCAGGACGTCGGATTTGAGTTGAAGCCACTTGCAATTGCGCGCTCCGCCGCCTATGGCGACCAGTTCCTTCACGGGGATGCCGGATCGGTTCAGGATGTCCAGGTTCAGGCGCATCTCCAGTGCTACGCCCTCCAGCAGCCCGCGAAGAAGCTCATGTCTTGTGGTGGTTAGCCGCAGGCCGAGGATCGCTCCCGGCACTTCCGCATCGAAGTAGGGCGTTCCGCTCGGAGTGAAGTAGGGCAGAACGAGCAGATTCGCAGGCTCATCCGGCATCGCGTCAAGAAGCAGATCGTATGCGCTGCCGCCGACATCCCTCGCCCGGGCGACTTCCTCCGACCCGAACTGATCCCTGAACCACTGCAGCAGGTTGCCGCCGGTGAGGCTGTACGCGACAGTGGTGTACATCCCCCTGACGGTGAAATCGTATGTGGCAAGGTTGTTTGCGAAGAGGTCACTGCTGAAGACGGCGCTGCCGAAGGCGGGTGTTATGCAGTCGACCGTGCCCATGCCGTAGACAGCCCGGCCCGGCGCGACCACTCCAGCGCCGAGAGCGCCGCAGGTCTGGTCGTGTCCGCCCGCGACTACACGAACGCCGTCAGGCAAGCCAAGCTCGCGCGCTACTCCGGCGGGGATAGTCCCGACGACCTCGCCCGAGGCGAGCGGTCGAGCCAGCTTGCCCGCATCCAGACCAACGGCATCGAGTATCTCAGGCGACCATTCGTGTTTGCGAACATCGAAGAGCATCGTGCGGCCGGCAAGCGGCCAACTCATTGCCGGCTCGATGCCGAGCCGCCAGTGCAAGAGGTCCTCGAAGCAATAGAACGCGCGCGCCCGGTTCCACACCTCAGGCTGGTTGTCACGTAGCCAGAGCAGCTTGAACAGCGTGAATATGGCAGCAGGCGTGTGGCCGGTTATCTGGTAGAGGCGCTCCGCGCCGAAGTCGCGGCTCCAGTCTGACGCGATCTGAGCAGCGCGGGCATCCGAGGACACCATGGCGTTAGCGAGAAGCTCGCCGTCAGGCCCGACCGGAGTGAAGGCCTCGCCCTGTGAGGAGACTCCCAGAGACTGGACGGGATCGCTCGCACACGCTGCGGCGGCTTCGTGGATGACCTCGAAGCACCTGTCCATCACCAGCTTTGGGTCGAGTTCAGCCCGGCCTGCTTGAGGCGACGTGACGGGGTAGTCGCGGTAGGCGAGAGCGATCTGCTCTCCGGCTTCGCTGAACGCGACTGCCTTGCAGCCGGTTGTGCCTATGTCGATACCTAGATAGCTCATTTCCTATCTGTACCACGTCTCGAAGAACGTTCTGACGATCTGCTTCATCTGCTCGAAGATGATCTGCTGCCGGGAGCAAGTTGTGTACCAGTCGAGGTCGGCGCGGCTTTCGATGTCGGCGTTCTGCCCGAGCAGGCCCTCTGCCGCCAATCGACGCGCCACCTCGGGGCCGGCGACCTTGGACGCGTGCGCGACCATTGCCTCCAACAGCGCGGGGCTGGAATCACGTTCCATTGCGGTCCAGATGTTCACTTTGGCGACGCCATCGGAGAACAGACTGGCGACTTGATCCACGGGAACCGAAGAGCAGCCGTGCAGGACAAGACGCGGGCCGACGCGTTGGGATATCCGCCGAGCGAGGTCGCCGTGATAGCACAAGTCGGCGGCGGAAGCGCGATGCTCGGTGCCGAGGTTAGCGACTATAAAGTCCACCCCGGTACTGCTAAGGTAATGCTCCGCGCGTTCGGGAGTGGTCAGATCGGAGCGCTCAGTGCCCGTCGCGTCAACGATTTCATCGCAGGCGCCCTCTATTACAATATCTCGTCCGTGCGTCCTGACGAACTCGGAGGTCAGCTCAATATTGCGCTCCATAGGGCCGGCCGAGGCGTCATACATTATAGATGAATAGGCGGAGAGGTCACCCGCGAGCAGTTCCGCGTCCTCGTTGGGCTGGATGTGGTCGAGGTGCGTCATCACATTGAGGCGCTCGAACGGCGAGCCGGGGCTGGTGAGCGCCTCGATGTCCGCAAGAAACAGCCGCAGGCCGATCAGCCAATTCCGCGTGTGCGTGTAGTTCACGGACTGGCGGCGGTGCGGGTAGTTGTTCGTGATGGCGAGCGTGACGGGCAAATCGGGCTTGCCTAGCTTCTCGCCGTGCTCCAGCGCCGCCGAAAGGATAGCCTCGGTTGTTGTCAGGTTCTCCGAGCAGAAGCTGGGAACGACCCAGCCTCTGCTCGCGGCATCGGCGTATACTTGCAGAACGGACTCGCGTCCTCTGATGAGCGGCAAGCCTAGAATCCCTCCTGCGGCAGGTCGATCTCGTAGCCGAGATACGTGCCAAACGCTTCAGCAAGCGCAAGCGAGACATTTCCCGGCGACACGCTGACGTGGTGCCGGTGGCCGTTCTTTCCGACGTAGAGCAGCACTTCCTGCAGGTCGGGGATCTCCGCAACGCCCGCGCAGCCAAAGAAATCGTCCGCTATCGGATCATCAGTGAAGCGACCCTCGCCCGCGTAGAAGGACAGGAAGCCGTCCTGGGTAGTCATGCTGGCGAATGTGAACGGCATCGGCTTGATCCGACCCACGTTGCAGCCGTAGGAGCAGCCCTTGCCTACTGCGTTCTCGAGGATCGCATGGCCTGTGACGGTGCCTTTCGCGGTCATCATCGACTGCGGGACCGGGCCGCAGTGGAACAGGATGCACTTGTCGTCGTCGTCCCCGTAGTTGTTGTTCCAATCGAGGCAGGACGCGACATCCCTGGTTGCAAGCGAAAGCGCATACATTGCGATCGCGTTCCCGACGTCAACCTCGCACGCCGCGATCTTGCCGCGGTTGTTCAGCTCACTCAGCAGAACGCACGGCGAGATGCCCAAGTGCTGCTGCATTTCTATCCAGCAGCGGACGGCTATAGCGTCCAGCTTCGCTTCCTCGGTGATCGTATCGAGGACAACAGCCATCTTGACCAGCGTATCGAAGGCCTCAGCCGGCGTGCCGGAGAAATCCGTATACGCCTTAAGGTCGTTCGCCTTGGACTTGTAGGCGTCGGACGCGGTGTCTATGGACCGAGCCCGCGCGAAGACGTCGGAGAGGTCGAAGGTCTCCATAGTGATCCCGTGGCGCTGGAGTGCAAGCTCGTCTATGCGGACCGTCTTGAACGCGGTTGTGCGGGCTCCGATAGCGCCCACGGTCATCCGCTTCAAGCCGCCGACCACGCGGCAGACCGCCGCAAAGTGCTCCAGGTTCGCCGCGAACTGATCGGAATTCGGATGCACCGTATGAGGCGCAAGCGCGGTGAACGGCAGGTCGTTCTGGCAGAAGACGTCCATTATAGAAAACTTGCCGCAGAATGCGTCGCGGCGCAGTTCCGGGGCCATCTTGTCCAGATCGTCCGGATATGCCTGGATGAGAATCGGCACACCGGCATCGCGCAGAGCGGCTATCGCGCCGTTTTCGTCCCCGAAGTTCGGCAGGCAGCAGATGACGCCGCTGTATTCGCCCTGATGCTGCTTCAGAAAGTCCGCGTAGATAGCACCTTCGGCTGTTGTCTCGACCGCGCCGTGGCGTGTGGCGGCGGCATCGAGAACGAGCGTGTCGTAACCGGCGCGCTTGACGGCAGCCTCCATCTCTGCGCGGGCGGAACCAATCAACGATGCGGGAAAGAACCCGCGGTTGCCGAAGTATAGAGCGAATGCCTGCTTGTCAGCCATCAGTATCCTCCTGCTGCGTTGCCTCATCGGGCGGAGTCGGGAGTATTATAGCAAAAAGGCCCGGCAATCCGCCTCTCACTTCGAAGAGCGAATCTCCAGGAGCTTGTAGGTCATCCCGTCAAAGGACAGGGTCACGGCGTCATCGACCACGGGGACTGCAGCCCCCGAGATTGCATCTCTGGCGCGAAGCTCCCCGGAGCCAAGTCTGAGCGCTTCCCGGTCGAGACGGAGCGCTGTTGTGATCGGTTCGCGCTTCAGATGGCTGACGAAGACCAGCGCAGACCCGTTGTTCAGGTAGCTGCTCGCCTTTGTGGAGTCATCATCCGCCGTGACTCCCTCGCCCTTCCAGTAAGGCAGCCACTCGGCTTTGGCGGCCCCGAACTCATCCATTGCCCGCCAGATTGGGGCGACGCGGTTCAGCCCCGGATACGGCCTCACCTCCACTCCGTGCACCCAGGCCAGGGCAATTGCCTCCTCAAATGTGAATGGCCGTCCCTCGTAGCAGAGGAACTGAGCATCCAGACCGTGAGCGTAGCCCATGAACTCGGTGCGGAATGCGTCTAGCGGAAGCTCGAAATCATCCGCCGAGGTGAAGCTCTCGAACTGCTCACCATCCCAATAGCTGTCACAGAATGAAAGGGTGGGCAGTGTCAGGCTGGAGGACATGTGAACATCGAGGATGGCGTCGGGGCGGTGACGCCGCACAACTTCCGCGATCCGGCGCATCATCTTCCGCACTGCCAGCACGGCAAAGGTGTTGTGCAGCTTGCCGTCCTCATCTTTCCACCCGCATCCGTGCAAGTGGTTCTGGCACCGCATTGCCTCGGATGTACCATCGAAGTACAGCCCATCTAGCTCAAAGTCGGTAAACAGCTTCTCGATGCCTTCCACGAGCCAATCCGCCCAGCCGCTTCGGGCGCAAGTAGCGTCAAAGCTCTGATTCTTGACATCCCAAGTGGGCTCCCACGGGATCAGCGGCATGGTGGACCACTCATCGTGATGCCCCTCCAGTTCCGGCGCGTTGCGGGCGAGGCCGTAGCCGATATAGACGAGCAGCTTCATCCCTCGCTTGTGACATTCAGCGATAAGCTTGCGGAGATCATCGGCGTACGGAGTGCTGACTTTTCCGTAGTAGTCCGTCCACAACTGATGATAGACCACTGTCTTCGCGCCCTGCTTCTGCAAGGTATCGAGGAATGTTTGCCCGTCCTTGTCCGGCTTGATTGCGTCGTAGGTGATGCCGTGGACGATGCGGGCCTTTGCCCTCCATTCAAACGAGACCGGCTTGACCGGCGATGCCTGAAGGCCAAACCTGAGCGTGATCGGGGATTCGATGGTGCGCTCATGGTCCAGGATAGTTGCCGTGAACCGGGCCACCGCCGCCTCCAGCTTCACCTGCAGCGCTTTGCCCGGCTCGCTCAGTATCCAACCTTCGTCAGACTCCGCGCACCATGCCAGCCCTCGCTCCTCGTCGCCGAGCCAGACATACGGCGCGAACTCCTGATGCCAACTACCGCCAAGCTCCTTCAGTCCCCTGGAGAAGCCCGGCCAGGCGAAGTTGGCGCGGTGGAGGTAGCGAGCGGTATCGGCTGTTCTTGCGATCTCCAGGCGAAGCGATCTCAGTGTGAGCGGCTTCTTGGGAGTTAGAAGGATGTCATACCACATCAGTCCGTCGCATTCGCCGGTCATGGTGCTCTTGATGGTCAGCTCGGCGGTCTCGCCGGACCACTCCCATATAGCGGCATCCCCTGTGTTGCCGATCAGACTCACGTTGCCTACAACACCGGAGAAAACGTCGGGTTCTGAGACCAGGCGGACAGGACCGGTGAGCAAGGGCTTGCCCGCCGACATTATCTGGCTGGGCAGAAGCATCGGGCCGAGCTTTGCCGACCGTCCGAGGCACGAGAAGTCCGTAGCCGTCGATCTAACAGGCGTATACGGCTTCGGCACCTGAGCCGCAGCCGGCTGCATCGATGAAGACGACATTAGCGTCCCCCACACGACGAAAAGAAATGGAAAAACACGACTCACAGTCCGGTTTTCGACGTGCTGCTGCTACGCACCTTCAAGACCCAGCAACTGGACTGCGTTCTCCCGGGCGATCGCGCGGAATGCGGATTCGCTCAGGACTCCGGCGGTTCTCATATCGGTCAGCAGGCCAACGATTGGAGCCGGCTGATCGTGCGCGCAGATGTCCAGGCCGAAAAGCAGCCTATCGGGGAACTCGTTAAGAAACCCTGCAGCGTACTCGGGGTCTCTTGCCAGCGCATTGTAACCGCTGTGCGCGGATAGGTCGCACCGCATGTTCGGATAGCTGCGTAGGAGTCTTGGTACTGCGCCTTCGTCCCGGATCGGATACGACGGGTAGCCGCGCCTGTCGTCGGGTGAATCCAGCGAGCTGATCTCGGCCCAGAATGCGGGCCCGTGACAGACTATGATCAGGTCCGGAAACGCCTGGAGAGATGCCTCCAACTGGGGCAGACCCGGATCGTCGTAAAGCCCGTAGGTGCCGCCGATTTGCGCGGAGATGTCGAACGTCAGAGGCAGCCCTACCGTCTGCGCATGCTTGAAGAGGTTCCAGACCAGCGGGTCCGTGAACGGCAGGTTGGGCATCACCTCGCCGATGCCCTTGCAGCCCTGATCTTTGTAATAGCGAAGCAGATAGCCGAGAGGAGCGTCGGCGCTGTTCGATACCGCCCTGGGATCAACATTGCAGTAGGGTATGAAGCGGTCCGGATACTGCCGGGCTATGCTCAGTATCTCTTCGTTGGACTGAGGCAGGTAGACCTCGGGGTTCACTATCGGCAGAAGCGCGCCTTTTTGCACTCCAAGCTCGTCGTAGCGCGCGATAAGCTGCTCGGGAGTTGAGAAGACAGGCTTTCCGTCCGGCCCCGGATAGGGGTCGCGGTAGGCATGGGCGTGCAAGTCTATGAACACAGCAACCTCCAGCGAGCTTACGAACCCTCCTATTATAGCAACCTGCGGGATCCTTGGCCGCACTGTCCAGTCTCTCCTTGCCTGTCGGCCCCCTGAATGGTTGACGGTTGAGGTATGGGGGTTCATAATTGAGGTATGGAGAAGCTCCATCTGTCCAATCTGAAGACGCTCGAGGCGGAGAGCATACACATCATGCGTGAGGTCGCCGCAGAGTTCGAGCGTCCGGTGATGCTGTACTCGGTCGGGAAGGACTCGTCGGTAATGGTGCGGCTGGCGCAGAAGGCTTTCGCACCGGGAAGGATTCCGTTCCCGTTGCTGCACGTAGACACGGGCATGAAGTTCCCGGAAATGTATGAGTTCAGGGACAGCTTCTGCAAGGAGATCGGCGCTGATCTAAGGGTTTATCGGTTCGAGGAGGCGATAGCGCAGGGCGTGAACCCGTTCGAGATGGGAACGGTCAAGTGCTGCGCGCAGTTGAAGACCCAGGCTCTGCTGAATGCGCTTGCGGAGGGCGGTTACGATGCCGCGTTCGGGGGCGCTCGAAGAGATGAAGAGAAGTCGAGGGCGAAGGAGCGGGTGTATTCGTTCAGAGATGCCTTCGGCCAGTGGGACCCGAAGAACCAGCGGCCGGAGCTGTGGAACCTCTACAACGGCCGCATCAAGAAGGGCGAGAGCATCCGCGTGTTCCCGATATCGAACTGGACCGAACTGGACGTGTGGCTGTATATCCACCTGGAGAACATCCCGGTCGTGCCGATGTATTTCGCCAAAGAGCGCGAGATGGTGGTGCGCGAGGGGCGGTTGGTGCCGATCTATCCGGGCACACGCATTCTGGACGGCGAGAAGCCCGAAAAGATGGTGTGCCGCTTCAGAACGCTGGGCTGCTTCCCTTGCACAGGCGCCGTCAGATCGACCGCGACAACGATCACGGAGATTGTCGAGGAGATGATGGTCGCGCGGCATTCTGAGCGCATCACGCGCTTGATCGATCACGATCAGGACAGCTCGATGGAGCAGAAGAAGAGGGAAGGCTATTTCTGATTTTCGATTCCAGATTCTAGATGGTAGATTCTCAGACTGAGGTCCGGTTCAATTCATAATTCAGAATTCAACATTCATAATTCGCTGGATGCGTTCCTGAAACAGGTACAGGGGCAGGATCTGCTGCGGTTTACTACGGCTGGGAGCGTGGATGACGGTAAGTCCACGCTGATCGGCAGGCTTCTGCACGACTCCAAGAACATATACGAAGACCATCTTGCGTCGCTTGAAAAGGATTCCGTCAAGGCGGGACGTGAGGATGTGGATCTTGCACTGCTCACGGATGGGCTTAAGGCCGAGCGCGAGCAGGGCATCACGATAGACGTCGCCTACCGGCACTTCGCCACGCCGAAGCGGCGGTTCATCATCGCCGACACCCCCGGGCACGAGCAGTACACGCGCAATATGGTCACGGGCGCGTCCACGGCAAACCTGGCAATCATCCTGATCGACGCACGAAACGGCGTGCTGACGCAGTCCAAGCGGCACGGGTTCATCGCCTCGCTTCTGGGGATACCGCACCTTGTGATTGCCGTCAACAAGATGGACCTGGTAGGCTATTCACAGGCAGCTTTTGACGAGATATGCGGCGATTACCGCGACTTCCTCGCCAAATTGCCATCGCGTGACGTGACGTTCATTCCTATGAGCGCACTCAGGGGAGACAACGTCGTGCAGCGAAGCGAGAAGATGCCGTGGTACGATGGCCCGCCGGTGCTGCGTCACCTCGAAACCGTACACATCGCAAGTGACCAAAACCTGATCGACATGCGATTCCCCGTGCAGTATGTACTGCGCCCAAACCAGGATTTCCGGGGCTACTGCGGCACCGTGGCTTCGGGAGTGGTCCGTGTGGGTGACGAGGTCGTGGTACTGCCTTCGGGGAACACGAGCCGCGTGTCGAGGATCATCGCCGCCGGAGACGAGGTGGAGCACGCATTTCCGCCGCAGTCGATAGTCGTCTGCCTGGAGGACGAGATCGACATCAGCCGGGGAGATATGCTCGCCCACCCGGCTAACCTGCCGTGGATCGCAGATGAGCTTGAGGCGATGCTGATCTGGATGGATACGCAGCCGATGAAGCTCGGGCGGCAGTATGTGATCAAGCACACAACCCGCACGGTCCGCGGGCGCATCAACGAACTGAAGTATCGCATCGACCCCAACACGCTGCACCGGCAGGAGACGGACTCGCTGAGCCTCAACGAGATCGGACGCGTCGGGATACAGCTCCTGAGGCCGGTCCTCTGCGACGAGTACGCAAATAACCGGCAGACGGGCAGCTTCATTGTGATCGACCCGCAGACCAACTTCACCGTCGGCGCGGGGATGGTGATCGATAGGTCGCATCGGTATACGGCTCGTCATCCTGAACTTGATTCAGGACCCACCCGCAACCTGACGCGGCACGTCGGGCAGGTGTCGGCCGAGGATCGAGCAAGACTGTTCGGACACCGGCCGGTGACGATCTGGTTGACGGGGCTGAGCGGTTCAGGCAAGTCCACGCTCGCCTACGCCCTCGAAAAGCGGCTGACGGAGGAAGGACACGCGTGCTTCGTGCTGGATGGCGACAACGTGCGGCACGGGCTGAACCGGGACCTTGGTTTTTCGGCGGAAGATCGCGCGGAGAACATACGGCGTGTGGCTGAGGTCGCCCGGCTGATGAACGAGGCAGGGCTGATCGTGATCACGTCGTTCATATCGCCGTACAAAGCTGACCGGGCGGCGGCGAGAGAGATCATCGGCGCCGACAGGTTCTCGGAAGTCTTTATGGATACGCCGATCGAGGTCTGTGAGCAGCGCGACCCGAAGGGACTCTACGCGAAAGCGCGGAAAGGCGAGATTGCGGAGTTCACAGGAGTCTCATCGCCGTACGAGGCTCCCGACGCGCCCGCGGTCGTAATCGAGGCAGACAGCGCCGTCTGCCATTCAGTCGATTGCTTGATCGAGCATCTGAGAAAGACGAGCATGATTGCGGAGTAGGCGGAGCGGACAGCCGCCGCCTTGTTGGACCGTAACTAGAGTTCGGCGAATGGTACCGCGACGATACCCGGCGAGAGTGGCAGCGTCGTGTCCCCCAAGTGAACCAGCCAGGCTTTGTCGGCCTTGTCGGGATAAGCACTCAGAAACGAAGACAGCCCTGACGCCATCGGTGGTCTTGGAGTGGCGCTCTGCTTAACCTCTACCGGAATCAATCGACCACCATGCTCTACCACTATGTCCACTTCCGTTCCGTGACTGGTTCTCCAGAAGTAGACCTGTGGATCATCGCCTCTGTTGATCGCCGCCTTAACGACCTCCGAAAGCGCAGCCGTTTCTACGATGGCTCCGGCCATCGGGCCATTTGCCGCGTGCTCAGGGTCACGCAGGCCCGATAGATAGCACAGCAAGCCGACATCGGTGAAGTAGACCTTCGGCGTCTTCACAAGACGTTTGCCCACGTTCCCGAAGTAGGGCCTCAATATGATGACCTGATAGGTTGCCTCCAGGATCGACAGCCACGACTTGACCGTGTTAACGGCGATTCCCAGGTCGCGCGACACGTCGGATAGACTAAGTAGCTGCCCACTTCGAGCTGCCAAAACGCGAAGGAAGCTCTGAAAACCCGTGAGATCACCCACCTGCTTGAGTCCTCGGACATCTCTCTCAAGATAGGTCTGCACATAGGCAGAATACCACAAGCCTGAGTCACGGTCGGGTTCGGCGGCCAATTCAGGATAGGTGCCTCTCAGAAACTGACGCCAGAGATCGGGTACACTCATCCTGGTGCCGCCGCCAGTGTATCCCTGCTCCCATGGCAGCCTGGCCTGTGGATCTCCTCTGAGTTCGTGGAATGAGAGCGGCAACAACCGGAGGATCGCGGTGCGGCCCGCCAGCGATTCCGTGACTCGTCTCACCATCATGAGGTTCTGCGAGCCGGTAAGGAGGTATCGTCCCTTGCTCGACCGATCCTCATCTATGGCTTCCTTTATGTAGGGAAGCAGGTCTGGCGCATATTGCACTTCATCAAGGATCACGGGGGGCTTGTAGATGGACAGAAACCCGCGTGGGTCCGCGGTTGCAGCCGCCCTGATGTCCGGGGGTTCAAGTGAGACATACGTGTGACTGCCGCCGAACAGATGCCTGAGTAAAGTCGTCTTCCCCGACTGCCTTGGACCCGTCAGCACGACCGCCGGGAACTGCCTTACAACCTCCTGCAGGACAGGCTCGATCGCTCTCTGAATATAGCCAGGCAATACCTGTTCCTCCGTGCAATTTTGCATTATGATTGCAAATTTACACGCATGTTGTCAAGCATGGCTTGCGAGGCTTGCGAGGCGACGTCCTCTGGCTACGCCAGGTATCCCAACTCCCGCATGTCGTCCTGCAGGAAGTCGAAGTCGTGGATACCTTCATCGGTTTTCCAACGGCCGACGGCCTCCGGCATCACTTCTATCTTTGCCAGCTTGACTCCCAGGAACTGCTCGATGCGGGCAAGGGTCGCGTCCTGATCGAGGACGAAGTCCTCGAAGCGCACATCCATAGAGTGCTTCGGCGCGGGTGTCGCCTTCACGATCTCGCGCTGATATTTCCAGCTTATCGCGCGGCGGCGGCGGATATCGTCGGTGTGATCGTAGGGGATATCGAACCGGCCAAGGTCGTCGGTGACGTGCGCGCCGAGGATGGAGTCCCGCGGGTCGCGGGTCCAGTGGATGTAGTAGGCATCCGGAAACATACGGGAGATCCAGGGGTAGACGAGAGTGGTCTCCGGAATCTTCCAGCCCTTGTTCTCGGCATCGCTTGCAAGCACTGATGATAGATAAGACTCAATGAGACGGATGAACTCCGGATCGATCGGCATCGCAAACAGCCTGGAGAAGTCCCACTTGAAGTCGCCGAGATAGCTGACGTTGCGCGACATCACCCTGCAGGCCTCATACATATCGTCAGGCGGGATCAGATCTCCTGACGGATTGATGTCCGCGCCCATATAGAAACCGCTCTGCGAAAGCGTATGTGAAATGGCACGAGTGCCTCCGTGCCCTCTGCCGATTATCGTTACCAGCACCAGCCGAATCCCCCGTGTTTCAGGTCCTTTTTTCAAGTCTAGCATATTCGGCGATGCTTGTGGCAGAAAGTCCGGAGAAACAAGCTCATTTGGGTTGACATGCGCATGCGGCCCTTCTATACTGGCCCTGGTACCGTATTCTGAGCGGGCGAAAGGAGCTTTCTATGATCAAGCTCGGAGTTAACTCCGTTTTGTTCGGCGGCCAGGATTTCGCAACCGCCGCGAAGTATATCAAGGCCGCTGGCTATGATGGCGTCGAGATATCCGCTATTAAGGGTATGTGCGAACACCTCGACCTTGACAACTGGAAGGCGCAGGCGTCGGAACTGAAGCAGATTGTCGCCGACAACGAGCTGGAGTTCCTGTCGATGGAAGAGGCCGCGCTGGACGAGGACAGGCTGATGAAGGCGTTCGAGGCCGGCGCGGAGATCGGAATTCCTATCGTCAACATCGGCCCTGGCGGCAAGAGCGACGTGGAAGAGGATTTCGTGCGCCAGACCGATATGATTGCGAAGATGGCGGAGAAGGCGGAGTCCTTCGGCGTCACGCTCTGCTGCAAGGCGCACGTCGGCGGGTCGATCTACAACACCCCAACTACACTGCGGGCGATGGAGAAGATCAAATCGCCTGCGTTCGGCGTGGATATGGACCCGAGCCACATCTATCGCGCTGGAGAGAACCCGGCGGACGCGCTGAAGCCGGTGCTCGCGCGAACGAAGCATATCCACATCCGCGATTGCAAGGGACCCGGCCCCTCGCCCGGAGAGCCGCCGATGCAGGCTTGCGGACGAGGCGATATCGACCTGATGGCCTACTGCAAGGTGATGGTCGATGGCGGCTACAACGGCCCGGTGTGCCTGGAAGTGATCGGCGCAGGCGAGATGGAACTGGCAGCAGTATCGATCATCGCCGCCGAGAGCTATGGATATCTCAACGCGTGCTTGAAGGCGCTGGGCGCCAGATAATGCTGAGTTTTCAATGCTGGATGTTGAATATGGAACCGGATTGCGGATGACGCATTCAACCTTCGGCACTTGACATTCAAGATTGAGGAGACTGATGGCCAAGAAACCTAACCTGATACTTTTTGGAATGGACAGCCTGCGGCAGGACCACATGAGCCTGTATGGCTATCCGAAGTTGACGACGCCGCACATGGACAAGATCGCGGCACAGGGCGCTGTGTTCGAGAACGCGTTCAGCCCGGCTATTCCGACGACACCCGGCTACAGCTCGATGTTCACTGGAATGGACGTTTTCGGGACGGACGTTGTGGCGCTTCGACACGAAGGTCCGCTGGGCGATCACGTGAAGACGCTGGCCGAGATTCTGGGAGACGAAGGCTACAACACGACCTGCGTCGGATTCAGCGGCAATCAGGCATCGCGCGGCTTCCAGAAGTATATCGACTTCAGCGGATGGGGCTCCTGGGAAGCGGGGCGCAGTCACAAGGCTGAAAACCTGAACGAGGTCACCATCCCTGAGCTGAAGAGCCTGGCCGGGGATGACAAACCGTTCTTCCTGTTCCTGCGGCATATGGACCCGCACTCGCCGTATCTGCCTCCGAGGCCGTTCGAGCGGATGTTCTACGACGGGGACGAGTTCGACCCGAACAACCACTCGCTGGATCCGGTGATGTCATTCAAGCCGTTCTGCGACTACTTCGCAAGCTGGTTCCCGCCGCACTGCAAGGACAAGGACTATATCATCGCGCAATACGATGGCGCAGTCGCCTACATGGACGCGTGCATTGCGAACATTATGACGACAGTGAAGATGCTGGGTATCGAGGAGGAGACGCTGTTCGTTTTCGACGCCGACCACGGCGAGACTCTCCACGACCACGAGTGCTGGTATGATCACCACGGCCTCTATGACTGCACCATCAGAATCCCGCTCTTCTTCTACTATCCGGGCAAGGTGCCGGCAGGGCAGCGGTTTGATGATTATGTCCATATGAAGGACGTCACGCCTACGATCCTCGATCTCATGGGCATCAAGAGTAAGATCAAGTTCGATGGCCGCAGCCTTGTGCCATTGATGCAGGGCAAGTACCGCAAGCAGGAGCCGGAGATGTATATCACCGAGTGCACCTGGATGCGCAAACACGGCTGGAGAACGCCGCAGTGGAAGCTCATCCACGCGCTGGAGCCTGATTTCCACTTCAAGCCCGAGATCGAGCTTTACGATATGATCAACGATCCCGAGGAGCTTGTGAACCTGGCCGACAAGGAGCCGGAGGTCGTGAAGATGCTCGAGAGCCGCATGCAGGCCCACATCGCCAGGCGCGAGAAGGAAACCGGGCGCAAGAACCCGATCTACACGAACCTCAACTGGCACGGCAGGGGCGTTCAGTTCAAAACGAGCCAGGAGGCGTATGATACGCTGCACATCGGCTCCCCTAAGGCCGCGGAAGCGCTCCAGGCGAAGGAGCTTCAGACGCAAAGAGGGCAGAAGGAGCTGTAGGGCGATTACGAGTTGTGAATCACGCATGAAGGAAGGGGCCCGATAAGGATCGGGCCCCTTCCCCTAGCCGTCCAATGAGTTGGCGCGGCTAGGAACACAGTCGGTGCAGACCGACTTCGTATCATGTTGCCTCGGTTTCAACCGAAGGAAAGAACACAGAAGGTAGAACAATGCTTCGAGTATGCGTGATCGGGATGGGGCCGATCGGAAATCTGCATTCCAATATCTATAAGGCGGATGAGCTGGCTGAGTTGGTCGGCGTGTGCGATATCATCGAGGAGCGGGCGCGGACGGCTGGCGAGAGGCTGGGGGTGCCCTGGTTCACGAGCGCCCAGAAGATGCTGGGTGAGCTGAAGCCGGACGTGTGCAGTATTACCACGGGCGGGTTCGAGTACTCCAGCGATCACTATGAGCCGACGATTCAGGCGCTGGAGGCCGGCGCGCACGTGCTCTGCGAGAAGCCTATATGCAACGAGATCGGCAAAGCTGCTGAGATGGTTCGGGTAGCACGGGAGAAGAACCGGTGCTTCGCGATCGATTTCAACCACAGGTTCACACCCGCCGCGCGGCTTGCGAGGAAATGGATGGACGAGGGCAAGCTGGGCAGCCTCATCTTCGCCAACATGGCGCTTTGGATCGGGCGGCAGGGCAAGTTCGAGTCACCGTATTTCCACCTCAAGGCGCTGAATCCGCACTCGGTCGATATGTTGAGGCACTACTGCGGCGATATCGTCAAGGTGCAGTGTTTCGGCATGAGGGCGCCGGGCCGCGATATCTGGTCAACGGCGTCGTTCAACTTCCAGTTCGCTAACGGCATGGTCGGACATTTGACCAGCAGCTACGATATCGAACGCGGGCACCCGATGGAGCGCTGTGAGGTGGCCGGGGTAGACGGCCGATTCGTCCTCGAGGACATGTGGCGCGAGGTTACGCTCTATCCCGCGGGTGATCCCGTCAAACAGGTCTACACTAACCCCGTATTCGGCGGGTATCGGGACTTCAACGATACGTTCTCCAACAGAATCCACTGCTTCCTGGAGCAGATTCAGGCTGGCGCGAGGCCGGATGAGATCGATGGCTCAGGATACGACGGCCTGATGGCTCAGAAGGTGATCCAGGCTGGGATAGAGTCGCTTGAGACGGGCAAGGTTGTTGAGGTAGGCTAGTAGTACCTCAGCTCAGTCTCTTTCCCCTGAAGCTCAAGCTGAGTGGCGAGGTTTTCGACGACTGTGCGGCGGAGGAAGATCGAGTCCGGCAACCCGGTGTTCTGGTGCGCCGGGTTTCGGGCGGTGCCGACCAGGAACGTGACCCCGTCCACGGGTGCTAGCTTATCCAGCAGTTCCGTAGCGGCATCGACGCGGCCCGCGGGTCTGCCCTTGGTAAGATACTCGGTCGCTCGGCTGAGCGTCAGAATGCCTTCAGTTACTAGATCCAGCCCCGGCAGCTTCGCAATCGGCGGCAGGTCGGTGTCGATGTATCGCTCATCCGGCACGAGTTCCTGATTCAGGTGATCCGCGAGCAGATGCGAGGTCGTGCCGCCGCAGGCGATCTTCCGGCCTTTGCTCGAAAGGAAATCCCTGATCATCTTCGGGACGAGCGCGCGATCCATCGGAGGTCCGGTTATGACCGCCGCGTGCTCGGCCCGGCGATACTTCGCGCACAGCACGGTCCCGTCGTCACCGGGACGCTGATGCCAGAAGCCCAGGGCCGTATCGGCGACTGAATCCGCCAGCTTGCTGGAATCGCCGCCAAACGCCGGTGCTACATCGGACACATAGTCCACGATTCCGTCCTCCTGCCAGCCCATCGCCAGGCCCTCGCCTACCCCCGCGTAGACGATGCCATCGGAGTAGAGCATGATCGAGTCGTTGGGGCTCAGGCGGAAGTAGGACTCCCGGATCGGCTTCTCCAGAATGATCCGCTCCGTGCTTTCAACAAACGCCGGGCGACTGCCCCCGCGGAGGTGCAAAATCGCGGGGGAGTCGTACTCGGCTACGGTAACATGTCCGGTATCGTAGATTCTGACAATCGAAAAGGTCGAGTAGGCGATGTTGCGCCACTTGCAGACCGGCAGCGTGGCGATGAGCGTCTCGACAATCTCCTGCAGCGACAGATCACCGTGGAAAAGACCGCTGGCAAGCTCGACGGTCATGGTAGCGAGCACATTCGCCTTGACCCCGCTGCCGAGGCCGTCCGACATCACGATGATCGTGGAGTCAGGCGTGTGCGAGACTTTGACTGCGTCTCCGCATATATCCTCGCCTTTTTTAGAGAACTGGCGAGTGGCTATGTCAACTGCAAACCTCTTCATCTAACGTGTAATGCCCGATCTGCTGGCGCCGGGGCCGATCACTCAGCTTTCGGTGGCCGTTTTCTTCAGACTCTTTCATGAGTTCCGTCAGTTTGCGCAGGAGGACGCGTGTCTCGCTGGTCGTCTCGCCCAGAATCCCCGCGATTTCCTGCGCCATCAGCATCTGTTTCTGGATGACCTCCTCAGCGTGCGACAGCGTTTCCTCCCGAATGCGATCGAGCCTGCTGAGGCCCTCGGTACCCTGGTTCACGTTTGCCAGAATGCCGACTACCAGTTCCTCGTCCTCGATGCGGTAGACGTTCATGCTCGCGCTGACGTGGTATGCCGGGAACGACACAATCTTGTTAACCACACGATCGACCGCCCGGGCGAGGACCTTCTCGAAATCGCCGGGGTCCATCAGGGTCGAGAGCGGCTTGCCGATGATGCCCGGCCCGCAGGAGAATATGCCGGCGAAGGCCTGGTTGAAGTCCACGATACGCAGGTTGGAGTCCGCAACCACGATACCGTTCGGGCTGTTGTCGATCATCTGGTCGGTCTTGCGCTCGGCGACTTTCCGCATCCAGGGGATGCACATCGTGTGCTCCGCCATGCCGGAGAGCACGGCGACTGCGTTGTCCCTGCAAGTCGCATATCCGCAGGCCCCGCAGTTAAGCTCGTCTTCCGGGTCTCTCTTGCCGGTGCGCTCAAGCACGGACCTGATTGCCTCCGCGCTGATGTCCGGCTGCTCTATCGGATTGTCGCTGATCGTCCGGCGCAGGTCCACGTTCTTCATCGCGGAGAGGATGTCGAAATCGTCGGAGTTCCTGGACGCACGCTTCTGGTGCTGCAGGACGCGGTTGCGTCTGCGGAAGACGTCTTTACCCTCGCCGAAGCAGGCGCCGTTGATGCAACCACCCGCGCAGAACAGGGCCTCAAAAAGTCGAATGCTGCTGCCGTTCTTGAGGTTTTCGAGCATCTCCTCGATCTCCGTACTGCCCGAGATCGCCGCGAAATCTTGACGAAGCAGATCAGCGCCCATGGAAGCCGCTTCGGCGAGCCCGCCTTCCAGAGGGAACAGGCGCGCGACCGAGGCAGGAATGTCATCGATATCGACGGAGCGAAGCTGGTCCTTCTTGATATCCGACGCATCGATCCACGCGCGAAGCTCCTCGAACGTAAGCACCGCGTCCACGGAACCCGCCACATCCGGCTGCTGCGCTTCCGCTTTCTTGGCCGGACAAGGGCCGATAAAGACGATCTTCGCATCGTCTCCGTATCGCCCCTTCAGATAGCGTGCGTGCGCGATCATCGGAGACACTATCGGCGCGACCATGCCCGTCACCGACGGGTGATACTTCACGATCATATCGACCAGCGCCGGGCAGGCGGAAGCGACATGTGCGTGAGGCTCCTCCTCGACCAGCTTAGCCGTCTCGCGCGCGACCATCTCCGCGCCGACGGCTGTCTCGGTAACCATGCCGAAGCCGAGCTGCTTCAGCAGCGCCGGAAACAGCCCTCCGCCGTAGTCGGGAAACGCCGCCACGTAACTCGGAGCGACGGATGCAATCACCTGCCCGCCTGCAGCCAGCATTTCCTGAACCTCAGCCAGGTCGCAGCGCACCTGTTTGGCCTGCTGCGGGCACTCGCGCACGCAGGTTCCGCAGGCAAGGCAGCGCTCTGCATCAACCTGGGCCTGGCCCTCGGAGATGCGGATCGCCTTGACGGGACAGATGCGCACGCAGCGGTAACAGTCCCGGCATCTTGCTTTGTTAGTCGTTATGATTCCCTGAGCAGGCATCAGTTTCCCTTGATGTCCAGTGGCTCTTCTACTGGACGCGCTTGAGTATCTGTTCGGCGAAGAATGCCGGGGCCTTGTCGGGAGTAATTCCGCCGAAGACCTCGCCATCTACCACCACATTCGGCGCCTGTATGCAATTGTCCAGGCACAGATCGGCGGCAAGATCGACCTTTTCTGTCAGGTTGTGCTCCGAAATCAGCGCATTCAGGGCCTTCAAGGTCTTCGCTCCGCCTCTGATGTGACAGGAACTGCCGACGCAGCATTTTACGCTAATCACCGACTATGCCTCCACGCTCTCACACAGCGGCTTGCCCTCCGCCGCGGGCTTGACTACTTCCTCGAAGAACTTGTCGATCTTGTCGGGCGTAACGTCACCGTAGACGACGGTGCCGACCTGCACGTTAGGGCTGGCCTTGCACTTCTCGAAGCAGAAGGTCGCCTTGAACTCGAACTTGTCCGCAAGCTCGGCCTCGCGCGCTTTGTTGATCAGCGTGCGCAGCGTGTCGTACGATCCGCGAAGATAGCAGTTCGTGCCGATGCACACCGCTACAGGCACCTTCTCCTGCGCCGTCTCGGTCAGTTCCAGGTCCTCGCCCAGAATGCGCCGCCTGGACCGATAACCCGTGTGCAGCAGCTTGTGAGCGATAGCGCTGTTCGGCTTCTGCAGCAGAGTGGAGTAGCACTCCTTGACGTAAGGGTTATCCGCGGCGTTGTGCAGCGGCTGGATAGCGTCGCAATCGTAGATGATATTCTTGCGCTCTTCCCGCGCGGCCATGTCATTAGGCATCGGCTGACCGCCTCCTCCGATGCACCCGCCCCGACACGCCATAACCTCGATGATGTCGTAGTTCACCTCGCCGGCCCGGAGCTTCTCCAGCACTTCCTTGGCATTCGCAAGTCCGCTCAGCACCGCCAGGTTCAGCGTTCTGTCTCCCAGCGTTACACTGGCTTCCTTCACTCCCTGGAGCCCGCGCACTTCGCGGAACTCGGGGTGATGCCCGCCCGGGTTCTCGCCCGCGGCTGCCATCCTGAGAACAGCTTCGGCCACACCGCCGCTGGCCCCGAAGATAATCCCTGCCCCGGTCTTGAAACCGAAAGGCATGTCCATCGAATCCGGCGGGAGGTCGGCAAGTCTGATCCCCGCCTCGCCGATCATCTTGATCAACTCCTGCGTGGAGAGCACCGCGTTCACGTCCGGATCGTTATCAACGGCGAACTCCGGCCGCCTGGCCTCGAATTTCTTCGCGGTGCAGGGCATTATCGAGACGACGAACAGGTCCTCGCGCTTCACCCCCTCGTGATCCGCCATATACTGCTTCGCAAGCGACCCGAACATCTGCTGCGGGCTCTTGCAGGTGGAGAGGTTCGAGAGATAGTCCGGGTAGAACTGCTCCACATACTTCACCCACGCGGGGCAGCAGCTCGTGAACTGCGGCAGGTTCTTGCCCTCCGCCACGCGCCCCAGGAACTCCGTCGCTTCCTCGACAGTGGTGAGGTCGGCGGTGAAGGATGTATCGTAGACCTTGTCGAAGCCGATCCTCCTCAGGGCCGTGACCGTCTTGCCCATTGCGTGCTCTCCGCCGGGGATACCGAACTCGGTCGCAACGGCGGCGCGAACGGCGGGCGCGACCTGCACGACAACCGTCTTGGTCTTGTCGTTAATGGCCTTCCAGACCTCGTCCACCTGGCTCTTGATCGTGAGCGCGCCGGTCGGGCACACAGAAGCGCACTGGCCGCAGTAGACGCACTCCACCTGGTTCAGGTTCTTGCCGAACGCGGGGCTGACTACCACGTTGCTGCCGCGCCCGGTGAAGTCGAGGACGCCGATCCCCTGCACTTCCTTGCACATCCTTACGCAGTCGCCGCAGAGGATGCACTTGTTCGGATCGCGCACCAGAGACTGATTCGCGTCGTCGATCGGCATCACGTCGTTTGTCTCGTCGAACCGCACGTTCTTGACGCCCAGCTTCTGCGCGAGTTCCTGCAGCCTGCACTTGGTGTTCTTCTCGCAGGTCTGGCAGTTGCCGTGGTGGTTGGCGAGCAGCAGTTCCAGCGCCATCCGGCGGATTCGCATCACGGGCTCGGTGTGCGTGTGAACAACCATTCCGTCCTCGGGCGGCGTGGAGCAGGTGGGCTGAATGCCGCGGCCCTCGATCTCGGATATGCACATCCGGCACGCGCCGTAGACCGAAAGCTCTGAATGGTAGCAGAATGTCGGCAGATCGATACCCGACGCGCGGATTACCTCAAGCAGATTCTTACATCCATTTATCGGGGTCTTGACCCCGTCGATTGTTACGTAGCCTTCCATCAATAACTCCTTTACGGCTCGTCATTCTGAGCACAGCGAGGAATCCGCTTTTCCAGCAGCGACATCAGAAGCAGATTCCTCCTCGGAATGACGTCTACGCCAGCGCTATCGCCTCGAACTTGCACGTGTCGGCGCAGGCGCCGCACTTGATGCACTTGTCGGTATCGATCACGAACGGGCTCTTGATCTCGCCCGAAATGCAGCTCACGGGGCACTTCTTAGCGCACAGACCGCAGCCCTTGCACTTCTCCTCGATCACCGTGTACTTCTTGAATGCATCGCACTCGCCCGCAGGACAGACGCCGTCCACGATGTGCGCGAGATACTCGTCGCGGAAGTACTTCAGCGTCGATATGACCGGGTTCGGAGCAGACTTGCCGAGACCACAAAGCGATCCGTCTCGGACCGTGATCGCCACTTCCTCGAGCAGGCTGATGTCCTCCACCTTGCCCTTGCCGGCGACGATCTTCTCCAGAATCTGCAGCATCCGCTTGGTGCCCTCGCGGCAGAGAACGCACTTGCCGCAGGACTCCTTCTGCGTGAAGCTCATGAAGAACCGGGCGATCTCGACCATACAGGTGGATTCGTCCATAACGACGAGCCCGCCGCTTCCGACCATCGCTCCCACTGCCTTGAGGGAATCGTAGTCCAGGGGCAGGTCGATGTGTTCCCCGGTGAGACACGCGCCGGAAGGTCCACCGATCTGAACGGCCTTGAAAGGCTTGTCGCCGCGCATCCCGCCGCCGGTCTTGAAGACCACATCTCCCAGCGTTGTGCCCATCGGCACCTCGATCAGACCGGTATTCTTGACCGCTCCCGTCAAGGCAAAGACCTTCGTTCCCGGCGACTTCTCGATTCCGAAGCTGCGGAACCACTCCGCGCCGTTCAGGATGATCTTCGGCACGTTGGCAAACGTCTCGACGTTGTTGACGACCGTAGGCTTGCCCCACAGACCGGAGTTCGCCGGGAACGGTGGCTTCGGCCTGGGCATCCCGCGCTGGCCCTCGATGGAGCTGATAAGCGCGGTCTCCTCTCCGCACACGAACGCGCCTGCGCCTTCCTTTATATGCAGGTGGAACGAGAACGGGCTGCCGAGTATGCGGTCCCCGAGGAGGTTGGCTTCCTCCGCCTGAGCAATTGCCCTGCGCAGGCGCTGGATTGCGAGCGGATATTCCGCGCGAACGTAGATGTAGCCTTCGTCGGCGCCGATGGCGTAACCGGCGATGATCATCCCCTCCAGCAGCGCGTGAGGGTTGCCTTCCATTATGCTTTCGTCCATAAACGCGCCGGGGTCGCCTTCGTCCGCGTTGCACACGACGTATTTCTTAGGGCTCTGAACGACCTGCGTGAAGCCCCACTTGCGGCCGGTCGGGAATCCGGCCCCTCCGCGTCCACGCAGGCCGGAGTCCGTCACTTCGGCAACGACCGCCTCGGGGGTCAGCCCGAATAGCGCTTCCGCAACCGCGCGATATCCATCCCGCGCTATGTAGTCGCGGATGTCGCCGGGCTCGATTACGCCGCAGTCGGCAAGAACCACATTGGTCTGGGACTTATAGAACGGGATCTCATCGCGCTTGGAGCACGCGTTGCCGCTATCGTCAGTCAACAGGAGCCGCTCGACAGGCTTGCCGTGCAGCACCGTCTGCTCTACGATGTCCGCCGCGTCCTCAGGGGTGACTTGCACGTAGAAGTAGTCCGCGGGCAGTATACGCACAATTGGCCCGACCTGGCAGTAGCCGGGACAGCCGCTGTAGCCGAGGTTGATCGCCTTTTCATCCTCGTCGGCCATGATGTCGGCCCGAACGGGAACGCCGCGTTCGTCGAGCGCCTTCTGCAAAGCTTCGAGCACCGCAGGCGCGCCATTTGCCATACATCCGGTGCCTCCGCAGACCAGCACGCGGGTCGAGCAGCCCTTGATGGCGGCGAGTGCCTTCTGCTTCAGCGCGTCGAGTTCCTGTAGTGAAGTAAGCTTGGTAAGGGGTGTCATCTGGCTGCCTCCGCCTTGTCCGCTGCGTCGATCTCGTCGATAACCTTGACGATCTCGTCAGGAGTAACCTGCCCGTAGACCTTGCCGTCCACGACTACCGCGGGAGCAAGCGCGCAGGCCCCGATGCAGCTAACGACTTCGAAAGTGAACCTGTGATCGTCGGTAGTCTTGCGGCCGGGCGCGAGGTTGAGACGCTGCTTGATTGCGCTTATGATGCCGGCGTTCTTCCGAACGTGACACGCGGTCCCATCGCAGCACTTGATCACATACTTGCCCTTGGGCTCCAGCGAAAACTGCGCGTAGAAGGTCGCAACACCGTAGACGGTCGCGGGCGCGATATCGAGTGCCGTCGCCACGAACGTGAGAATCTCCTCGGGCAGATACCTGTACTCGTCCTGGACCTTCTGGAGAATGGGGATGAGCGCGCTTTCGGTCGCTCCGTACTCCTGGATGATTGCTTGGATGCGGTCGAAATGCCGGCTCGCCCTGGTGCCGGCATCCGGTACTACTGCAGCTTGTGCCACTTGAACTACCTCCGAATCAACCGGCCTCCTCAAGGCCGGGACAATTCGTAATACTTTTTAACGATTGGCGGCTTTCATCGCGTATGAAAGCGTGATGAGGCCCCATGCGAGCGACTGGTTCTCCACCGTAACGCCCTCGGGAACCCGGAGCTTGACGGGCGCGAAGTTCCAGATCGCCTTGATGCCCGCGTTGACCATCAAATCCGCGGTATCCTGCGCGGCGGCAGCCGGGACGGCAATCACTCCGGCAATGATGCCCTCAGCTTTGACGACGCCGAATATCTCGGCGATAGATCGGACCCTGATGCCCCCGGCCTCAGTTCCGACCACTGAAGGATCACCGTCGAAAATCGCCTCCAGCGTAAACCCGGCCTTGCTCCAGATCGCGCTTCCGGCGAGTGCTCTACCAAGGTTCCCAAGCCCCACGAGGCAAGCTTTCTTTGGGGTATCGATATCGAAGACAGACCTGATCAGCCCGGCGAGCTGGTCGACCTCGTATCCCACCTTGGGCTTCCCTTCTGTGCCGAGCTGAAATAGGTCCTGGCGGACCTTCTCAGGCGCAACTCCTGTCATCTCTCCGATTTCCGAGCTGGTAACCTGCTTGCGGCCCTCCGCCTGAAACTGCTCCAGCACTTCCAGGTAGAGCTCCATTCTTATCACCGACGCTCTGGAAATCCGCTTGTCCTCGCTCACTTTGAGCCCCTTTGGCAATCGTTAAGTGTTTAACGATTAGATTCTACCTGACCCAAGCCGGCTTGTCAACAACTATTTTGTGATTTTTTTAACGATTTGCCGGCCGCCCTCCACGGAGGAAGCAACACACTCCGCAGGGAAATCCTCATTACCTATAGCCGGAGGAAATCCCATGACTTCGAGAGAGCGAGTGGCGCTCGCGCTGCAACACCGCGAGGCGGACAGGATTCCGCTTGATCTCGGCGCAAGCGCGGTTACCGGAATGCACGTGAGTGCGGTGTATACGCTGAGGCAGGCGCTGGGGCTGGACGCGCCCGGGACGCCGGTCAAGGTCGTTGAGCCATATCAGATGCTCGGTGAGATCGCTCCCGACCTGATGGATGCGCTGGAAGTTGACGTGGTCGGGCTCGGCGGCCCGCGGAACCTGTTCGGTTTCCGAAATGAGGGATGGAAGGAATGGAAGCTGTTCGATGGAACGCCCGTGCTCGTGCCGGAGTGTTTCAACACCCTTCCCGAGCCAGACGGCTCCGTCCTGCTCTACCCCGAAGGTGACCAATCTGCCCCTCCGAGCGGTAAGATGCCGAAGGACGGCTACTTCTTCGATAGCATCGTGCGGCAGCCGCCGATTGACGATGACAACCTGAACGTCGAGGACAATCTGGAGGAGTTCGGGCCGATTTCGGACGATGATCTGGCCCATTTCGCGCGCGAGTCTGAGCGGCTGCATGCAACCGGCAGGGCGATACTGGCAAACTTCGGCGGAACCGCGTTCGGCGACATCGCGCTGGTGCCCGCGCCCTGGCTGAAGTATCCCAAAGGGATACGCGATATCGAGGAGTGGTACGTCAGCACTGTCACGCGCCGCGACTATGTATATAAGGTATTCGAGCGCCAGTGCGAGATTGCGCTTGCGAACCTGGCGAAGATAGCCGGAGTCGTCGGCGACCGGGTGAGCGCCGTGTTCATCACAGGGACGGACTTCGGCACCCAGCGCGGGCCGTTCATCCGCCGCGAGGCCTATTGCGATCTCTACAAGCCGTTCCACAAAGAGGTCAACGACTGGGTCCACAAGCACACGAACTGGAAGACGTTCATCCACACCTGCGGGTCCGTTGCTGAGCTTACGGACGACTTCATCGACGCCGGCTTCGACATCATGAACCCGGTGCAGTGCTCGGCTGTGGGTATGGAGCCCGAAAGCCTCAAGGGCCGGTTCGGCGACAGGCTCACGTTCTGGGGCGGCGGAGTGGATACACAGCAGACGCTGCCGTTCGGAACGCCTGAGCATGTGCGCTCGGAAGTCCGCGAGCGCGTGCGGGTATTCGGCAAGGGCGGCGGGTTCGTGTTCAACACGATCCATAACGTGCAGTCCGGCACGCCTGTCGAGAACCTCCTCGCAATGTATGAGACCCTGCGGGACTGCGGCGCATATCCGCTCGGGAGTTAGGCAATGAAGAAGCTCATCATACCTCTGATCATACTGGCCGCTGTGATGCTGGCGACGAGTGTTGCCAAGCGATCTTCAGAAGGTGAGGCAACCGGAGGCAAGAGCGCTGTGGCACAGCACAAGGACCAGTTGTACGTGGAAGTGTCGGCGCTTGGAAACCTGGACTACTTCTACGATCACAAGCTCGGCATGAAGCTGGCGGGCGAGGCGATGGGCGTGCGCACGGAATACGTCGGCCCTGCTGGCTATGATATCCCGGCGATGATCACAGCATTCGAACAGGCGATGGCGAAGAAGGGGATCAGGGGGATCGTCGTAGTCGGATTCGAGCCCGCGCTGGAACCGATCATCAACAAAGCCGTGGATTCTGGGATTCCGGTTGTGACCGTGGATGCGGACCTGCCGAACTCAAAGCGCGTTGCGTTCGTCGGCACGGGCAACTACAAGGCAGGACTCGAGGGCGGAACGAAGCTGGCGGAGTTGATAGGCGGCAAGGGCAAGGTCGCCCTGATGACGAAGGTGGGGCAGTCGAATCTCGAAGAGAGGATCAGCGGCTACAAGGACGCGCTCGCAAGGTTCAAAGACGTTCAACTCGTGCAGATCGTCGATACGCAGTCCGATGCGGTGATCGCTGCCCAGGTTGCGACTGCGGTGCTGCGAAAGAACCCGGACCTGGCGGGCATAGGCTGTGTTGAGGCCGCGGGCGGGACCGGCGCGGCAACCGCCGTAAAAGAAGCTGGACTGGCGGGCAAAATCAAGATCGTCGCAATGGACAGGGGCAATGAGGTGCTGGAGCAGATCGGCAAGGGCGTAATCAGCGCGACAGTCGCGCAGCGAACGGCCCTGATGCCCTACTATGCGGTGCAAATCCTCTACAACATGGCAAACGGCGAGATCCCGATTACGCAGGACAACGCGAAGGCGAACGTCTCCAGCGTGCCGTCGTATATAGACACCGGCGTCATCATCGTGGACAAGACCAACTACAAGTATTTCCTGAGGTAGTAGATGCCCGTCGTCGCGGATAGTCCGGTGCTGCAGGTCCGGGATATCGTAAAGACATTTCCCGGTGTGCGCGCGCTCGACGGCGTGTCCCTCGATCTGGCGCGGGGCGAGGTCCACGCGCTGGTAGGCGAGAACGGGGCCGGCAAGAGTACGCTGATGCACATCCTCGGCGGGGTCTACTCCCCGGATTCAGGTTCCATTTTGCTCGACGGCGCGCAGGTCGCGTTCACCGATCCGCACAGTGCGGCACGGCATGGCATCAGCATCGTTTTTCAGGAACTGAGCATCTCGCACAACCTCAGCATTGCCGAGAACATCTTCGCCAACAATCAGCCGGTAGGCCGCTGCAACCTGATCGACTGGCGTGAACTGCACAAGCAGACGCGCACCCTGCTGGATATGTTCGACTGGGACATCGACCCGGCGACGCCTGTCGGAGAACTGCCGGCGGCACAGCAGCAGGTTGTAGAAATCCTGAAGGCGATTGCAAAGAAGCCGAGGGTGCTAATATTGGATGAGCCTACGTCCTCGCTGACAGCCGTGGAGACCAGACTGCTGTTCCGCACCGTGCAAAGGCTGAAGGAAGCCGGGCTTTCGGTGATATACATCTCCCACCACCTGAGCGAGGTATTCGAGCTAGCCGACAGGGTGAGTGTGCTGCGCGACGGCAAGCGCGTGGCGACTTGTTCGATCGCCGACGTCACCGAGGACGACCTGGTGCGCAAGATGGTCGGGCGCGAGCTCGCGGATATGTATGGCAGGCGCGAGTCCGCGATCGGCGGCGAGTGCTTCCGGATCGAGAATGCTTGCTGCGCCGGAAGATTCGACGACATAAGCTTCTCAGTCGGCAAGGGTGAGATAGTGGGCGTCGCCGGGCTCGCCGGGGCAGGTCGAACCGAAATGGGCAGGGCCATCTTTGGCGCGGAGCAGCTGGATAGCGGCCAGGTGTTTCTTGAGGACAAGCCGGTCAGGATCAGAGACTGCGGTGATGCGATTGCACACGGAGTCGCGTATCTGAGCGAAGATCGCAAAGGCGATGGATTGTTCCTCGACATGTCGATACGAGAGAACTGCGCGGCCCCGAGCCTCGGCAAGTTCGCCGACAGCCGGGGCATGATGAACGACTCGGCGGCCGCGAGCTTCGCAAGGACCTCGGCTGAGAGGTTCGGGATTGCAGCGCCGACGGTCGAGCAGCAGGTCGGACTGCTCTCAGGCGGCAACCAGCAGAAGGTGCTGCTTGCGATGTGGATCGGCATAGGGCCGAAGCTGCTGATCGCCGATGAGCCCACGCGCGGGGTTGATGTGGGCGCAAAATCGGAGATCTACGCGATTCTGCGAAGACTTGCGGCGGATGGAGTCGGAATTCTGCTCATTTCCTCGGATTTGCCGGAAATACTGGGCCTCAGCGACAGAATTCTCGTAATGCGGCAGGGGAGGCTTGCCGGCGAGTTCTCCCGTGAGGAAGCAACCGAAGAGAGCATTATCGCCTGCGCGGCAGGCGTGGCGGTGAAGACATGAACGGAAAGACCAAACAACTGCCGATAGTGGCACGGCTCGCAAGGATAACCGACCAGCGCGAGTTCATGATCGCATACATTATATTACTGGGCGTGATTGCGATGGCCTACGCGGTGCCGGAGTTCCTGGCACGGCAGAATGTGTCGGCGATCATGCTGGCGCTCGCGGACCAGAGCATCATCGCGGTGGGAATGACACTGCTGCTGGTTTCCGGCGGGTTCGATCTGTCCGTAGGATCGACGATGGCACTTGCTGGCTGCACTACGGCGATATGGCTTACGCTCGGACTCCCGGTCCCGCTGGCCATAGGACTGGGGCTGGCTGTAGGCGCGCTGGTCGGGTTCATAAACGGACTGGTGATCGCGGAAGTCGGGATCAACCCGTTCATCACCACCCTCGGGATGATGAGCCTTGCCCGAGGTCTGCTGATGGTCGTCTCCGATGGCAAGAACATATCCGGCCTGCCGGCCTCTTTCACGACTATCGGCCAGGGCACGGTATTGGGAATTCAGTACCCCATCATCATATCGATTGTACTGGTCGCTATTGGGGATTTTCTGCTCCGCCGGAGCAGGTTCTTCCGGCAGGACTACTACCTGGGCGCGAATGAAAAGGCGGCGGTGCTGTCCGGCATAAACGTGAAGCGGCTCAAGGTGTTCAACTATGTGCTGACAGGGCTGCTGGCGGCGCTGGCCGGGATAATCGTTACGGCGAGGCTGGGCTCCGCGTCCACATCTGCAGGTCAGGGGCTGGAGCTCAGGGTGATCTCGGCGGTGATCATCGGCGGCGCGAGCCTCAAGGGCGGCGTCGGCACGGTGGGAGGCTCGTTCCTTGGAGCGCTGCTGATGGCGATCATCGTAAGCTCGATCAACCTCCTTGGCGTGGAACTCAATTGGATCGATTTCATCCTCGGCGCAACTCTGCTTCTCGCTGTCACAGCCGACACGCTGTCTGCCAGAAAGAACGCGAAGGCTTAGCCTGGTTAGCTGAGGCGGAACGGCCGTATGCGCCGAAGAGCCTAAGCAGTCGCGGGATCCTGGGCGTCCTTCTTGTAGGGCGCTATGCGGCCGATCAGCAGATAGAGAAGCGCGATTCCCAGAACCGGCATCAAGCCCATCAGCATGATCACGCTCTTGAATGAGTGGTACCTGGTGGACAGGTAGCCGGCGACCATTGTCACCACGATTCCGCCAAAGCCGGCGCCCATGTGCGAGATCCCGGCCGCCGAACCGAGAATGCTCTTCGGCACGACATCGGCGGGAATGCTCATCATGTTCACCGACCAGCTCTGGTAGCAGAACATCACCAGGGCGATAAGGGCGACCGCGGCATTCCGGCCAGCGAAAGGTATCACGAGACCAAGCATCATCAGCAACGCGCAGGGCGTCATAACCATCTTTCTGGCGGAGTTGATCGAGTAACCGCGCTTGATCAACGCGCTCGATGCCCAGCCGCCGAAAATGTTGCCCAAATCCGATGCCACGAACGAGAAGAACGTGAAAACGGCCATCTTCTTGAGGTCAAGGTGCCTGTCCTGCATGAAGTAGGTAGGCAACCAGAACGTGTAGAACCACCAGATCGGGTCCATGAAGAACCTGGTGCAGGCGACGCCGACAACCTGCCGCACCCTTAGTAGATCGAGCCATTTGGCCCGCTTGACGTCCTCAATGGAATGCTCTTTGGCCTGCTCCGTCTGGATGTACGCCAGTTCCTGTTCAGTTATACGTGGGTGCTCCGCCGGAGGGCGATACAGAGTCAACCACAGAGCGATCCACACGAAACCGATCAGGCCGACAACCACGAACGCCGCCTGCCAGCCCCATACCGCAAGCAGATAGGCGCAGAGCAGCGGAGCGACAGCCACGCCCACCGACGAGCCGCTGTTGAAGATGCCCATCGCCAGCGAGCGCTCCTTTGGGGCGAACCACTCGGAGATGGACTTGATGGCTACGGGCCAGTTGGCAGACTCGCCCACGCCCAGCACGAAGCGGCAGACTACAAACCCCAGCACGATAGGGACTATAGAGAGCGGTACTATGGGATCGAGCACTTTGCCGATATACAGAGCCGCCGCCGTCAACACACCCGCGCCCGACCAAAGCCCCATCGACAACGCGTAGCCGTTTCGGGAGCCCAGCTTGTCCACAACCCAACCCATCGGGCCGGGACCGAGCGTGTATGCCCATAGAAACGCGCTGAACACCACAGCAAGGTCCTCGTTGCTCAAGTGGTAAAGCTTGGCGATAACGGGCGCGGAGACGTTGATGGTCATGCGGTCCAGGTAGTTGATTATCGTCGCCAGAAAGATCAGGACGAGGATGTACCATCTGAGATGCGGTATACGCTTCACTGAGATTTACCCCCTAGGTTCAGCAGAGGCTGTTATTGTAACACGACGGGAGGGCCGAAGGTGAAATTCGGGTTGAGAGACAGGCCTCCCGGAGCGTGGAGATCGAACGCCAGAATGCGGGCAGGGCCGCTGAGAAGGCTGTTTTGTCAGATAAGATATCCTTGCACTCAACGGCCTGCGGTTGGTGGTCCAGTTGACGGCCCGGCTGAGCGTCCACTGCTAGCTGAGAATTTTCCCTCCCATAATTATAAGACGGCGAGATGGCCATTTCTGTACATCAAAAGATTGAAACTTCAGTCAAATGTTGTTCACACGTGGTGAATCACGCTCAAAACCGGGGGCAGGGTTGAGGGTTGGGGGCTTACGGTAGCGGGAGTACAGGAGCAAACGCCGGTAGCAGTGCGGACTTCGTCCCGCTGCTGTAGTACAATTGGAAGTGGCATGAAGATCATTGTGGCTCCGGATTCGTTTAAGGGCAGCTTGAGCGCAACGCAGGTTGCGCGGGCGATTGACGCGGGGCTGAAACAGGCGGCGCCCGATGTGCAGACTGTGCTCGTCCCTCTTGCGGATGGCGGCGAAGGCACCGTCGAGGCCTTTGTCACTGCACTTGGAGGGCAGATCATCCCCGTTACAGCCACAGGGCCGATGGGCACGCCCGTGAGCGCGTTCTATGGCCTGCTGAATGATGGCACGGCGGTTGTGGAGATGGCAGCCGCATCCGGCCTGCCACTGGTGCCGGAGAAATCCAGAAACCCGATGCTTGCGACCTCCTATGGAACCGGCGAACTGATCCGCGCCGCTCTGGATGCCGGATGCAAGAGGCTCATCCTCGGGATCGGCGGCAGCGCAACCAATGACGGTGGGATGGGGATGGTCCAGGCACTGGGCGGCAGTCTCAAGGACGAGCGCGGCGTAGAGGTAGGCCCGGGAGGCAAAGAACTACGCAACGTGCGATCTATCGATACCTCGCAACTCGACAGCAGGCTGAAGCAAATCCAGATAACCGTCGCCTGCGACGTGGAAAACCCGCTGACCGGCCCCAACGGCGCCTCGGCGGTGTTCGGCCCGCAGAAAGGCGCGACGCCGGAGATGGTCAAAGAACTCGATGCAGGCCTGCTAAATTTGGCCGAGGTGGTTAGACGGGATATTGGAGTGGATATAAGCAAGGTGGCGGGCTCCGTGGCTGCCGGCGGAATGGGCGCAGCGGCGATCGCTATTCTCAAGGCACAGATGCGGCCCGGTATCGAGATCCTGCTCGAGGCAACGCATTTTGCGGCGGCTCTGCAAGGTGCGGCGGCAGTGTTCACAGGCGAGGGGCGCGTGGACTCGCAGACGCTGCAAGGGAAAGTCATCAGCGGTGTTCTGAAGGCGGCTTCCGCACAGGGCGTTCCCGTCATCATCCTTGCCGGGAGCATCGGTGAGGGAGGCGACTTGCTGCTGGGCAGTGGAGCGGCCGGTGTGTTTTCCATCGTAGACGGCCCGATGACGCTCTCCGAGGCCCAGACACGGGCTGCCGAATTGCTTACGCGAACAAGCGCATCGGTGATGGGCTGCTTGATCGCGGCAGGCGGGCGTTGAGCGGCGTTCAGCCAACCCGGTAAAGTTACCAGTTGACGCGGCAGGATGGGGCATGGTATTAATGCCTTATCGGGCTACCTTCGAGGGCAGTCGAAAGAGCCCGATTCCGTGACACAACTGCAAGAGGTAGGGAGAGCGAGCGATCCGCCTGGCGTGATTTCTCGCTCGTTTAGTCTCGCGTGCTCGCCGCCACAAGCCGATTAACCGATTAGAGCAATACTACCCCACGTCTAGAGGAGACTGGAAATGGCTAAGGACGGTAACCGCGCCGATTTGCATATTCGAATCCGCCCCACGTTCCAGTCTGCTGCGTCTCTCTCCGCGTTGGCACTCGCTCTTGCCGTGCTGCTTCTTGTTTCGGCGCCTGTTCCGGCAAGCGTTATCACGTGGTCCGGTATGGAGAACAACTCCGGCTGGACGAAGGCCCTGGGCAACTGGCCGCTATTCGACAACGCGGTCGTGCATTCGGGGACGAATTCGATGAAATTCGTCAACTCGGGGGACCGCCTGACCCGAGCTGTAACAGCCACATCGGGTGATGTTGCCTTGAGGTTCTGGTTCCACGATGCCGACACGAGTTCTCTCGGCGGAACCGCACCCTACGTTGACCTTCGCGGATCCAGCATCAGCCAGGGCTTTATCGGTTTTGCGCTCAACAGCTTCACCGGCCACGACATCACGAAGTATCACATACGCGGCGGGCTCTCGCAGGGCAGCACGGCATATAGCAACGGCAGTGTAACGAGGTCCTACGGTTGGCACAGAGTTGAGCTGCTCTACAAGGAGTACTCCGCCTCCGATCATCACTACACCGTCTTTGTGGACGGCGTGCCTGCCTTTACCGGGGTGCCGTTTACGGGATCAGCTACGTTCGCGCAGATGACGGTCTGTAACGGCGCTGGAAACACGCCCTGCACTCCACAGTTTCGCGTTGACAGCCTGGCCCTGCTGGGTGCGCCTCGAAAGCTGCAGTTTGTTACCGCCGGGGCCGACGGACAGGTAAGCGTGGCGATCACAACTCCAAGCGGCCTCCAGACCGGCACCCTTGCAGCTAATCACACCAACGGCTGCTATGACGCAACGGAGCAACTGACGATCACCGCACCCGCGATACCCAACTATACGTTCTCCGGGTGGACAAGCAACTGCGGCGGTTCGTTTGGGAATCCCAACTCAGCTACCACAACGTATACGGGCGCGACGAGCGACGGGACCGTGACGGCGAACTACAACCCGAACGGGTATATTCTGACCCTGCAGGCAGAGCCGGAAGGCAGCGTTACGTCGTTCACGCCTCAGAGTGGAACCGTGCAGAACGGCGGGGCATCGGTTAGCGTATCGGCGGCAATCGCGCCAGGCTACACTTTCGAAAAATGGACCGATGATCCCGCCGGGGCGAACATCGTCAGCCTGAACCCGTCGTTCACCTACACGATGCCAAGCGCGAACACGACGCTTTACTGCTGGTCTACCTCCGACGGATACACCCTGACGGTCAATGCTGGCAACGGCGGATCAGTATCGGGCGACAGCGGAGTGCGGCCCTACGGCACGCCGTGCACCGTAACAGCCACCGCCGATCCGCATTTCCAGTTCCTGTGTTGGTCTACCACGCCCGACGGCAGCGCCCGGGTTTCGGATGGGCCCATCTACAGCTTCGAGATGCCGGCCAGCGATTATGCATTGTATGCGGTCTTCGTGAAGGCGATTTTCTATGACGGTTTTGACGCCCGCAACGCCGGATCGTTGGACTCGAACTCAGCCGCAGGGCCCAACAAGTCACCGAACGGGAATATGAACGGAAACCCGTGGTGGGGGCCGTATCCGGACAACCTGTATGCTGGGCCGGGCACCACGCCTCCCCCGAACTCCGGCGGTCAGATGGCTTACTCGCCCGGTATCAGGAACTGCCAGAATGTAGTCAACCTGGCGTATCGCTGCAACAACGGGAGCCCGTTGTACTCGAACTTCATCTTCGACTGGTACTTCTACGACCCCAAGGGCAGCGGCGAGGGCAGCAGCACCTATAACGACTACGCAGCCCTGGTGCTGTATCCGTCCTCAGTGGTAACAGGCACGGCGGATTACGTGAACGCCAACAACGCGCGGGATGTCGAGGCCACGCAGCGAATAGCGGTAGGGGCGTGGAACGTCGGCAACTTCGGATTATATCATCTCGGTGTGTCATCGGGCGGCGGGACTATGACCTGGAGCAATCTTCCGGTGCCGAGATCGATCGGCTGGCATCACGGCAGGATAGCAGTAGGCGCGGCGAACAACGTATCGATCTACATCGACGATATGCTCAATTCTGCAGCCACCTTGACCGCGTCCGGCGCTGGTTTCAATGCAATCGAGCTTATGGCTCGCGGCTTTCTGAGCAGCAACGCCACCGGCTATTTCGATGATGTCTCGGTACTGGTTCCCGGCACGCAGTCCATAGACAGGTGGCTGACCATCGGGCACTTCTCCAACCCGGACCAGCCCAGCCGGATGACTACCGATTACTTTGCGCCCAGCGGCACGACCGAGGCGAACATGTCGCCCTGGCCGGGGCAGACCTACGCCGGGAAAACGTGGGCCCCGTGCAACGGCGGCGTTGTCAACTGGAACCAGATCTATGGAACGACAACCACCGACGGCGCCTCGTATCTCTTCACCTACATCAACAATGCGTCCGGCTCGCCCATATACGACGCGGACCTGACGTGCGGCTCAGATGACGGGATCAAGGTCTGGCTGAACGGCTCCGTCGTGGTGAATCGGGATGTCTATAGGAGGATCTATCAAGACTCCGATCGCTACGGCCCGTTCACGCTGCCTACAGGCGTGAGCAGGCTGCTGGTGAAGGTCACTCAGGGTTCAGGCGATTACAAGGCACAGGTCAGGCTTACCCGCGCCGACGGCACCCCGATTGCCGGACTCAGCTACTTCATCTCGGAAAGCACTCCCCCAACCGGCAGCGTGCTGATCAACGGAGGAGCCGGAACGACAACCAGCCAGGAAGTGACGCTTACTCTGTCAGCCGCGGATTCGCAGAGCGGCGTGGCAACGATGAGCTTCAGCAACGACAACATCAACTGGTCCGAGCCGGAACCGTATGCAAGCACGAAGGCCTGGACGCTGTCTGTCGGTAACGGCACGAAGACCGTGTATGTGAGGTATACGGACTACTGCGGGAACAGCGTCGTGGTCAGCGACACCATACAACTCGCGGTGGCGGGCTATTCGCTGCTGCTGCCCTCCAATCCGGTCGAAGGCGGTTCAACGTCCGGCAGCGCGTTCTACCAGGCGGGTGATACTTGCCAGGCGAGCGCAAACCCCAACACCGGCTACTCGTTCGTCGGGTGGTCAACGGACGCGGCAGGTCAGGATGTGGTCTCGACGGCCAACCCTTACAACTTCCTGATGCCTGCCCAGGATTACACTTTGTATGCCCAGTTCGAACGTACGCCTTATACGCTAACACTGCATGCCAACGCCGGCGGCACGCTCGGTGTGGACCCGAGCGGACCAAGGTTCTACAACGAACCCATCACAGCGGTGGCAGTGCCGGACGTTGGCTTCTGCTTCACAGGTTGGACAGACTCGCCCGATGGCAGCGGCACCGTGGAGTCGAAGGCGATGGCTTATACGTTCAACATGCCGAACGGCCCGAAGACGCTGTATGCGAACTTCGCTCCGCAGTCAGCCGCCTTGTGGATAGAAGGCTTTGAGACTTACGATGCCGGCGACATCGACATGAACGGCGGGCCAAACGCTGCGCCGAACGGGAGTCTGTCGCCTACTCCGTTCGCCACCAATCCGTGGTTTGGAGCGAACCCGGCGGACTGCCAGGTGCTCGTCGGCGGATCATCTCCTCCGCCGCACGGGGGCTCGAAGATGCTCTATGTGCCGACCGCGGGATACGATGGTCAGAGCACGGTAAACCTTTCCTACAGGCTGAATGGCGACAACGCGTATTCGCAGAGCATCTGCCTGGATTGGTATTTCTACGATCCTAACGGGACTAACAGTGGCAGCTACTACAGGGACTTCGCCGGTTTGGCGAGTTATCCGCGGAGCCCGATCCTTGGAGGCGAGGGAAGCGGCCTGGATTACGACCTCTCAGCGCCAGAGTTCGTCAATGAGAAGAGCTTCCAACGCTACTGGCAGCAGTTCGCCGGCATTGGCGCCAGTTGGGACACTTCAGCCGGTTACGACCCGACCAAGTACCAGATACACGTGGGCCCTTATGAGGGCGCGGACGTGCAGGGGAGTTACCATCAGGGTTGGTGCAACACGAACGTAACAAGAAGCGTCGGCTGGCACCACGCGCGAGTGGCGGCCGGGCCGGTCAAGCCTGAGACAGGGACCAACGACATCGCATTCTACATCGACGACATGGATACCCCGGCGGCAGTGAAGGACTCCGGGTGCTCGCTCGGCTTCAACTCCGTGTCGGCGTTCATCAAGCCCGCAGGTTACCTGACCGGTTATATGGATGACTTCGCGTTCGGGCCGCTTGTCAATCCGCCGACGCCTCTGCAGCCCGTGCCTTATTCGGATGGGATAGAGTGGAATTGGAGCGTCAGTCCCGCCGTGCAGACCGGCTCCCGGGTCTACAATGCAAGCGTTGACGGCAGCATGCTGCAGGACGTAACAGGCACGACTACGCGCTGGACCGAGCGGGGACTCAGCTCCAACACGTTGTATTATCGCTGGGTGACGGCTTACGGCGCGTCGGAATCAGCGCGAGTTGCGCTCACTCCGACCTACACGCTGGCATACGCCCCAACTCATCCCGCGGTCAGCATCAGTACTACGGCCAACACCGACACATTCTACACGGCCGCTACGTGGCCCGGGTTCTACCTGGCATTCCCGGGCTTCGGCGATGCCACAGGCCGGATCAGCAAGTTCAAGTATAAGTGGAGCGCTTCACCCGTCGATACGATTGCTGAAGGCGAAGGCACCGATTGGGCAGGCGGAACACTCAGCAGCATTCCGGCCGAAGAGGGGTCGTATTGGATCTACTTCAGATCTTACAACACTGCGGGAGTGGGCAATCCCGAGACTCTGCGGATGGGTCCGTATACGTTCAACACAAACCCCAACAGGTACTTCATTGCGTATGCCGGTTGTGGCGAGAACGGTCCGAGGGGCAACCCTTACGGCCCGGGGTCGGCGCTGTTGGGTGAGTCCGTTACCGTGCACGCGAATCCGAATCCGGGGTTCACGTTCACGGGTTGGAGCTTCGATATGTGTGACGGGTTCCTGGTGTCCACCGACGCGGAGTATACCTTCTCAATGCCTGATCCGGGGCCGGCGGGCATTCTCTGGATCTATGCCAACTACTCAGCGCAGAGCTTCACGTTGACAGTCAACGCCAATACCGGAGGGACGGCAGGCACCAGTGGCACTTACGAGACCGAGGAATGGGTTCATGTGCAAGCGCAGCCTGATCCCAACTACCTGTTCAAGTGCTGGTCCACCGATAGCGAAGGTCAGGAAGTGGTCTCGACCAGTTCCAGCTACTACTTCCAGATGCCGCCGCACGACTACACGCTCTACGCGAACTTCCAGCACCGCCCTCTACTCACGATAGAGAACACGCCAACGGCGGGCGGGACGGCATCAGGCGCGGGAAGGTATGACCCTGGAGCCGCTGTCTGGGTGTCAGCGTCGGTCAACCCAGGCTACCGATTGCTTGGCTGGTCCACGGATCCCGAGGGGTTCGACGTCGTGAGCACCGACAACCCGTACGTGTTCACTATGCCCGCGACGGATATGCAGTTGTACGCGCAGTATGTTGGCGCTGATCTGATTTTCCAGGACAGCTTCGAGAGCGGTCTGGGGGCGTGGACGGACGTTAGTACCGGCGGATATGCGAAGATCTCAACGACGAACCACAACCTGGGCGAGCGTTCTCTTCAGATCGACGACATAGGGATCCGCCAGACCCGCACTCTGGCGGTGACCACAGGCCCGCTGGCGTTGCGCTTCTGGCTGAAAGACCCAGGACCCGGGGGGACGCGTACGAATCTCATCTATGCCGATATGAGGAACGGAGGCTGGGGCCCGCCGCTACTGGGAATCTCGCCATTCTCCGGTCAGTCGTTCTACCAGTCCCGCGGCCCGGCTACGCAGTACGAGGACATGCCGCTCGCAACCAGGCTTGTCAGTTCCGAAGGCAACGAGGTCTGGAACCGCGTTGACATTGCCCTGGACGGCGCGGGTACGGCCAGGTACTATGTGAACGGTGTTCTGACGAAAACGATGTCCGGCGCGACTCCGGCGCAGATAGATCGGATCTATCTGGGCAACGGCACCAGCTCTGGGGCAATGACACCGGCGTATTTCGACGACATCGCGTTCTTCACCAACCCGAGGTTGTTGACCACATCAATCAGCCCGGAGGGCGGCGGTTCTATCGAAGGGTATCAGCGCAACCAGAAGCTGAAGGGCGCAACGACTGGTTTCTACTACGAGAATGAGCCTATCAGGCTGGTGGCGGTTCCCGCGCCGGGTTATTCGTTCGCCGGGTGGACTGACGGCGGTGGCACGCAGATCTCCACGTCGAGCACCCTTGATCTGGTAATGCCTGGCGCCGATCTGACCGTCAGCGCCGTGTTCGAGCCAGACGTGTACGCATGGCTGACGCTTGGCAAGAACATAGAAGCGGCCGGAGACGTAACGGGAGGCGGCCAGTATATCATCGGGGATGAGGTCACTGCTACAGCGACGGTCAATCCCGGATATGCGTTCGTGAAGTGGTCGTCTGACGCGGCGGGCACGGATGAGCTATCGACGTCGATGTCTTACACGTTTATCCTATCAGGCACGACCACCATCTACGCGATCTACAGGTCTGAGTCGCAGAACCCGCCGGACTGCATCGATATCGCCAGGATAAGCCACCTGTGGCCATTGGCCAACGGCAGCACCGTGTACGGGTTCCGAGGCGCCAACGTCAAGACCGTTACGGTGGTCTGGCCCGACAGCGGCTTCTGGATAGGCGAGACCGATCGCTCGGCGGGCATCAGGGTGCAGATCAGCGGTGGAACCTATACTTGTTTCGATGACGCGAGCAAATCGGCTATAGCTCCGGGCGATGTTGTCGAAATCTATGGCACGCTGTCTACCCCGGCCGGAGCGGATCGCGTCTTCAACGCGAGCTACATCCGCGACCGCACGGTGGGCGCGGGCACGCCTATCCGGCCCATCAGCATAGCACAGCGCTACATCATGGGGTCTGGCGCATCGCCGACTACTCCGGGGCTTCCGCTTGGCGTGGGGCTCTACAATGGAGGGCTGCTGGTCAAGACCGCCGGGGTGGTGTCGGGCAGTGGGTTCGATTACTTCTACCTCGACGACGGGACCTGCGCGCCTGGCACAGGCATAAAGATCCTGTGCGGCGGCCTGCCCGTGCCGACGTCTGGTTACCATATAGTGACTGGTGTAGTTGGCATGGTTATGAACGAACCAGTGGTGTATGCGACGAATATTGACTAGATCTGACGCACCACGCTCCGCCAGGCCTGCCAACCGCGACGAGTATACGATTTTGGTAGGGGTTTGGCGCGCTGACGTGGAAGTATAATGCTGGTCGTTGTCCGCCGTCAAGCTCTGCCCAACTCTGCCAAGTCTACGCTGGCAAGAGTACGGGTGAAACCTGGTAATCATACCAGTTGACGAGCAAGGACACAGCATGGTATCTATTCAAATGGTTGAGTAGCCGCACTGTACACAGTGGGCCAGCTCGCCATAGTGGCTGGAACAAGAGACGAGGAAAGCGGTGAGAGGGACCCCCGCAAGGTGTTTTTCTCGCCCGATCGGTATCGTGAATGTGCTCGCGCGAACCGATAACATCTAGGAGCAAGGTATTTTCCTGAGGGGAGAGAAGTGGCTGCTGACGGAATAGGTCTCGTCTGGATGCTGGCCACCTGGTGGAACCCTATCTCCAGGGCATCGCGTGACGAAAAGCCTCTTTCGCACAGACACCGATTGCGACGCCGTCGGCAGCGCAATCACGGACTATCTTTTTCATGAGGAACCCAACAGGGCAGCCTCGCATTTCAACCAGGGAAGCCCCGACTTGGCTCAAGATTTCAGAGGAACAATAGGGGACCCTACGGTGGGAAGCTCAACCAGACACTCCTGTGCGCGGTTTGCTCCCACTGAACAGAAAGGGGATGGAAACATGAAACGATTTCTGATCCTGGCCATGATTGTCTTGATCGTGGCCCTCGCTTGCGCCCCGGTGTTTGCGGCGAGATTCGCTTATGTGACCGCCGCGCGTGATAATGCCGGTAACCCGAACGAAGGGTGGTCGCAGAGCGGAGGTCTGGCCCACAGTGGTGCCAGATTCAACGGACCCCAGAGCGGCTGGGCCTCCTCCGGAGCAGGGCCTTACGAAGGACCCGGCATCAGCGGAACCGGATACACCTATACCAGCGCCCACTGCTACTACAGCATGGCCGGTTATCTTGGACGATGGGGTCAGTGGACGTTCAACGTGCCGGATGAGGCGGACAAGAGCGGTTACTACGACGTCTACTACGGCATCCGCTTTGGTGCAACGGCCGGTCAGGCAATTTGTCCCGTCTGGACCATTACGAATGCCGGCGAGGACTTCGTCAACAACACGTTCAACAACACGATCGGCAGCAACGTGTGGAACAAGATCGCCACAAACCTGCAGTTCAACAGAGGTGAGAGCTACACGGTCCGGTGCGCGTTCCCGCTGCCGGATGATGTCGTGAGTGGCCAGCGCATCAATTTCGACATGGTCGCGTTCGTCTTTGTTAAGAGCAACGCGCCCAGCGGATTGACCGCTGTCAAGAGCGGCGATGGGACGTCCATCGACCTCTCTTGGACGGCTCCCGATCCTGCACCCGTCAGCTACATCGTGCAGCGCAAGGCCGGTTTGGCCGGCACCTGGGCGGACATTGCTGGTGGCGACAGTGGAGTTGCTGGACCTACCACCACGTCGTTCACGGACGTGCTGCCTATGTGCGGCGTCACGTGGTATTACCGAGTAAAGGCTGTTGACGCAAACGGCATAGTCTCGGGTGCTTGCGATGAAGCGTTCTGCCTGAGATGCGCGCCGGAACCCCCGGCTAAGGCGACGAACCCCAGTCCTGCGATGGATGCCGACGGTGTTCACACGGACCTCTCCGACGCGGCGGTCGTGGGCAAGCTTTCCTGGACGCCTGACGAGGGAGCGGAGAGCCATGATGTCTACTTCGGCACTGCCCCGGATGCACTGGTCTTTAAGGCCAATGTGACCGGCTCATCGTTTGATCCTGGCGAGCTGTTGGCCAACACAGACTACTACTGGAGAATCGACTCCAAGAACGAGGCCGGCACCACGACAGGTGATGTCTGGCACTTCAAGACAGGCATTTCGTTGACCATTTCGCCGATAAGAGCGACGAATCGTGGCGAGATCACCGGCTTCGCCACCGACTTCGATCCGGAGATGATTGCGAGGGACTGGAACGTTACAACCTGGCACAAGGCGAATGACAACGTCTACATTGACACTCGATGCAATGATGGGTTCACATGGGCTGGCTGGTCGCTGAACGCGGACGGCAGCGATGCTTTTGATGGCAACGGGCTCGACCCCGATTACTGGAGACAGCAATGGGCTCCGTACGTTATGCCGGATCAGACCTCGAACGTGACCCTGTATGCCGTTTACACAGCTCCGCAGCACTCGCTGACGGTGAATTGCATTCCGGCTGGGGCCGGCACGGTAACGGCCACCGACTTGGATTGGCCGTCGGCTCCGCTGACCGCTTTTGAGCCTGGTGATCGCGCGCACCTCGTTGCGGCACCGGCTGCAGGCTGGGTCTTCGCCGGTTATGTGAGCGACAAGGCTGGGACTTTCGACGACGCGTTCGCGGGAACCACCAACTATGCGATGACGGAAGAGGACACGGTTATCACCGCCTATTTCGCGAAGGCCATGGCGAACATAGTGAATAGTGGAACCCGTGGCATTTCCTCCAACGATCTCGCCGGCACTGTTCAGGATTGGTGGACCAGCCAGGTCAACGTCAACTCCTACAGCCCGACGAACAACCAGCTCTACAGCCGCGCTCTCGTCAAGTTCCCCATGACGATACCGGCAATTAGCCTGCGCGAAGGCCTGTGCAGACTGGCTGCGGGTCATTCGTTCTCGTCCAACTACAGTAGCGCAGTTACCACCATGGTCAGCGCCTACCCGATCACGAAGCCGTGGGTTTACAGCACTACCGCGGCAGGCGCGTGGTGGACTACTACGGACAACGACCCGGCGGTTCCTGGCGCAACACTGTGGAACACCCCTGGCGGTGACTTCGACACCGAGAACGAGCTAGGAACGGCCCAGGCGTTTGAGGGCAATCCGAATGTAGACATCACCAAGTCGTATGTCCTGGACAAGTCTGTTGACTACGCTACTCTGCTCGCTAACGGCGTTCTGTTCATGGGCGACCACGAGGGCGACATTACCTACAGGAAGGGCTTCACGAAGACGGCAGCCCTCAACTTCTTCTACAACCCGCCGACTGGCGAGAACAGCGGCGTGATCACCACGTGGGCGTTGCTGGGAGCTTACTCTCAGGGCGCGAGTGGCGATCATCAGGCCCGCATCGACACCGACCAGGTTGCCGGCACTTACAACGGCATTCCGGTTGCAGAGATGTATCTGGCTCCGAAGATCGGCGCCTCTTACAATGGTGCTACCTGGAAGGAAGCCAGCTCGGCTACCGACATAATTGACCTGCTTGACCCGGCCTGGCTTGGCCCTGTGGGCGAGAATAAGGTTGCCTACGCATCCGTCTATGTCAAGAATCCGGGCGAGAGCCTGCAGTACTACATCGGCCTTGGATCTGATGACCACTCCAGGACCTGGCTCGACACAGCACAGCGCGCTTACAAGTCAACGGCTTCTGGCGTTGGCTACGACCAGGTCTTCCAGGGTCCGTTCACGATGACCCCCGGCTGGCATAGGCTGCTGGTCAAGATCGAGAACGGGACTGCTGGTTATGGCTTCTATCTCCGCTTGGCAAATGCTGACCGCACTGCGCTCACGGGCGTAGAGACGTTCACATTCGCCACGTCGGACAACACCGCTCCGACCAACCCTACCGTTGCCACTGAGGCAGGCGGCGCGGTCAGCGGCGTTGCGACTTCTAACGCTACTCCTTCCTTCGCTCTTGCGGGCCCTACTGATCCGGAAGTACCCGGTGAGGGTGTCTCGGGCCTGAAGGGGTTCAAGATCTACTTCGGCACCGATCCTGAAGGCGTTCCGACGGAGTTCCAGACAAGCTGGACGTTCGCTCCGGAAGCTCTGACGGCATACGGTACCTACTACCTCCGCGTGGCGACGGTTGACCAGGCTCTCAATGAGTCTGCGCCTGCAACCCTGTTCACGTATGTCTACGGCGAGACCGGCCCCGTCTACACCCCGGTGGCTGGCATCAAGGACCTGTGGGCATTGGAGGATGGTTACTACGAACTGACTGGGAAGACAGTTACCGGCTGCGTTGATGGCGCGTTCTGGATTGAGGAAACCAACCGGAGCGCTGCTCTCAAGTGCATCGGCACTGCGACTCAGGGCAAGAAGTACACGGTTAAGGGTCATCTGGAGACGCTTAACGGCCAGCGCGTTCTCAACAATGCAGTTGTCGAGAACGAAGCCGACGGCGACGAGATCAACCCGGTGATCATGCTCGTCAAGAGCATTGGTGGCACGAGCACTCCGGAGCATCCGAGCGTTGACGGCGGCATAGGTGTCTACAACCTCGGCCTGCTGGTCAAGGTCGCTGGAACCGTTACGGGTTCCGGTGCCGGTTACTTCTGGCTGAACGATGGCGGCTGGGCCAGCGTTAAGGTCATTAGCTCGACGATTCCGTCCGGCAACGTGACCGTCACTGGTCTGCTGGGTGTGGAAAACGTAGACGGAGCTATGGTGCCTACGTTGACCGTACGCAGCCCGGGTGACATCAAGTAGTAACTAGGGCAACTTGCTAGACAAGGGCGGGGCCGTGAGGCTCCGCCCTTTTTTTGTGTGCGGACGTGTGCGCGGAGGATTCGCGAGGCGCTCGCGAGAAGGCATATCCGACGGGCACTGCCCGGAACCGTGAAACGCATCCTTATCTGTTGGGAGAGTCTGCTATGTCCAAACAAGTAACCCGCAGGGGCTTTCTGAAGGCTGCCGCTTTCGGTGGTATGGGGCTTCTCGTTCTCAAAGACAGCAGGATGGCGTTCGGCTACAGCGCTAACGAGAAGCTGAACATCGGCATCATTGGCTGTGGTGGCAAGGGAGGCTACAACCTCAGCCAGTTGAAGGACCAGAACATCGTTGCCCTGTGCGATGTGAGAGAAGAAGCAACGGCCAAGTCGGCGCAGGAGTTCACTTCGGCCAAGGTGTATGCCGATTTTCGTGTAATGCTTGATAGGCAGCACAAGGAGATCGACGCTGTTGTGGTCAGTACGCCCGATCATACTCACGCCGCGGCCGCCATCATGGCTATGAAGATGGGCAAACACTGCTATTGTGAGAAACCGCTGACCCATTCGATCTATGAGGCCAGAATGATGCGGGAGGTCGCGCGCAAGCACAAGGTGGCCACCCAGATGGGTAATCAGGGCAGCGCCCTCGGCGGCCTCAGAGAGGCTATCGAGGTTGTGCAAGCGGGCACCATAGGGCAGGTTTATGAGATACACGTCTGGTCGAATCGACCTGTCTGGCCGCAGGGGCTTGATCGGCCCAAGGAATGCCCGCCGGTGCCTGACGGTCTCTACTGGGACCTGTGGCTCGGCCCCGCGCCAGCGCGCCCGTACAATCCCTGCTATCAGCCTTTCAACTGGCGCGGATGGCACGACTTCGGAACCGGCGCAATCGGCGATATGGGCTGCCACACGCTGAACATGGCGTTCAGGGCGCTCGATTTGCGCAATCCGATTTCAGCCGAGGCGGAGGTGTTTGAGGCGACGTCGGAAACGTATCCCAAGCGCTCCATAATCACGTATCTCTTCCCGGAAAGGGGCAACTTGAGGACACTCCGGATGAAGTGGTATGACGGCGGGCTGAAGCCCTCCCCTGACGTGCTGGACGGCAGGGAACTGCCTGGCAGCGGACTGGTGCTGATAGGAGACAAGGGCCGCCTCTTCTCACCGGATGACTACGGCGCGCAATACGAGCTCTTCCCGAAGGAAAAATTCCAGGGATTCCAGCCGCCAGCGCAGACACTTCCAAGATCGCCGGGACACTACGCGGAATGGATCAGCGCTTGCAAGGGCGGCGATCCGGCGTTCTCGAGCTTCGATGTGGCATCGGAGCTTACTGAGACGCTTCTGATCGGAAATCTGGCCATCCTGACGGGAAAGCCCATCTATTTCCGCTCTGACGAGATGAAGACTATCGGCTGCCCGGAAGCACACTACTGGATCAACAGGCCCTACCGAAGCGGCTGGTCGCTGTAGCGCTGTGCAACCGCAATGCGAAGAGAGCCCGGCAGGAATGGCTGCCGGGCTCTCTTAGTGTACGAGGGCCGGACCCGTGGTGTCAGCGGTGAGCGAGTTCCTGAGATAGATCCAGATACAGCTTGATCGCCGACGGCGGGATGTTCCAGGGAATGTGGTTGCCTATGCACATCATGTAGCCGCCGGTCATCTGAGCCGTTTCCACCATCCGCTCGACCATCGCCCGAATCTCAACCGGGTTGTTTCGTGTGAGAACGCGATTATCTCCTTCTCCCGCGATGAAGCAGTTCTCGTGCTTGCGGGCAATGGCGCGATAGTCGGTGTAGGGCTCGGATATTATGCCGCGCGCGCCGCAGGCGAAGATGTCGTCAGCATACTTGTCGATGCAGCCGTCCACCATGAAGATCGCGTGCTTGCCTGCCGCCTTGAGGATGCCCCAGAACTCCTCGTAGCGCGGGAATATGTACTTGTGCATCCACGCGGGAGAGCACACCGGACCGCGCGATGTCACGATATCGTCGTGGCAGATCACGAAGTTCACGGGCAGCCGGGCGAAAGTGCGGAAGACCCGACGGTTGATCTCCGCGAACTCATCCATTATGCGCTCGAACCGCTCGTCCAGGCAGGTCTCGAGGAAGAGGTCCCAGCCAAACGTTAGCAGCGGCCACATGAACATGGTGTTGTAGAACTTCGCCGATGCTGACGACCCCTCCGGGGCTTTGTCCCCCCACTCCGGCGGGTACATCTCGCGATAGGAGCTATAGAGAGCCTCTTCGTCACGGTAGTCGCGCGACTCTACAACGGGTATCTGCGAGAAGTCGCCTTGCTCGAGCGGCGAGAAGGCGAATACATCCTCGGCGCTCTTCATATGGGAGCCCCAATCCCACGTCCACGACTTGCCGTCACCCCATCTGACAGAGTGGCCATCCCCTGACTGGTTCGGATCCTCCGACGGGCGCGGCTTCGGGGTATCGTCTTCAATCGGCGGAAGCTCAAGCATCGGGTATAGCTCTCTCATCTTGTCGCGACAGAGCTTGGGGTGCTCGTAGTAGTCTATGCCCGTGATGTAAGTCTCGGCATCGGGGCAGGACCAGTGCTCCCAGTGCGGAATGCGCTTCGGCCCCAGGCCCATATAGGCCATATATCGGTCATCCATGTTGCTGCTATCCTCTTGTCTGCCCGTCGTTGGGAGCTTGACTCGGATTCGGAGAGTGTCCGGCAAGTCCGGCTTGACGAGCGGCTGGCTCATCCATTATAGCGCATGGTACGCCTGTGCCGTGAATTCCGTGTCAGGGCAACCGCTAAGGCTGTCAGCGCGCCGGCCTCCGCAGCTAGTACGGCCACTTCCAGTCGCGCACCTCGGGCATATCCTCACCTCTGCGGGTGATGTAATCCCTGTGCTCGATCAGTTTGTCCCGCATGGCCTGCTTTACGTAGGCGGCTACGTAGTGAAGCTTGGGCACGCGATCTATGACGTCGATGACAAGGTGGAACCGGTCCAGATCATTCAGCACAGTCATGTCGAACGGCGTAGTGGTGGTACCTTCTTCCTTGTAGCCCCTGACGTGCAGGTTCTTGTGGTTGGTCCTGCGGTAAGTGAGGCGGTGGATCAGCCAGGGATAGCCGTGGTAGGCAAATATGATAGGCTTGTCTTTGGTAAACAGACTGTCGAATTCGTTGTTGGACAGACCGTGAGGATGCTCCTCCTGCGGCTGAAGCGTCATCAGGTCAACGACGTTGATCACGCGGATCTTCAGATCCGGCAGACGCTCGCGGAGGATGTTGACGGCAGCCAGCGTTTCCAGCGTCGGCACGTCACCCGCGCAGGCCATCACCACGTCAGGCTCGCCTCCCATGTCGTTGGAAGCCCACTCCCAGATGCCGATGCCTGCTGTGCAGTGCTTGATGGCCGCGTCCATGCTGAGCCACTGCAACTCGGACTGCTTCCCCGCCACGACAATGTTGATGAAGTTGCGGCTGCGCAGGCAGTGGTCCATCACACACAAGAGCGTGTTCGCGTCGGGAGGAAGGTAGACGCGGATGATATCGGCTTTCTTGTTGACGGCCAGATCGATGAAGCCGGGGTCCTGATGGGAGAACCCGTTGTGGTCCTGGCGCCAAACATGGGACGTGAGCAGGTAGTTCAGCGAAGAGATTGGACGCCGCCAGGACAGGTCCCGCGCCACTTTGAGCCACTTCGCGTGTTGGTTGAACATCGAGTCTACAATGTGGATAAACGCCTCGTAGCAGGTGAATATGCCGTGCCTGCCAGTCAGCAGATACCCCTCCAACCAGCCCTCGCAGGTGGTTTCGCTGAGGATTTCCATCGCCCGGCCATCACAGGAGAGATGATCATCGCAGGGGTATTTCTCCGCCATCCAGGCACGGTCCGTCACCTCGAACACCGCTTGCAGTCGGTTTGATGCTATCTCGTCCGGCCCCATAATGCGGAAGTTCTCCATGTTGTGCTTCATCACGTCCCGAATGAACGCACCCAGGACCCTCGTGGGCTCTGCCCTCACATGTCCAGGCTGTGGCACGTGCACGGCGTAATCGCGGAACCCGGGCATGCGGAGGTCCTTCAGCAGCAGCCCGCCGTTGGCGTGTGGGTTGGCGCCCATGCGGCGCTGGTCCCTGGGCGCCATATCGGCCAGTTCCGGGAACAGCCGTCCGTTGCTATCGAACAGCTCCTCGGGCCGGTAGCTCTTCATCCACTCCTCAAGCAGCTTCACGTGCTCGGGATGGTTTGCCATCTCAGCCATGGGAACTTGATGCGAGCGCCAGTAGTCTTCCGTCTTTTGCCCGTCGACTTCCTTGGGGCCGGTCCATCCCTTGGGTGTGCGCAGGATCAGCATCGGCCACTGTGGACGCTCTGCTTCCTGGTTCTCACGAGCCTCGTGCTGGATGCTCTTGATCTCGGAGATGATCTCATCAAGCGTCCGCGCCATCGCCTGGTGCATCTTCATCGGGTCAGATCCCTCGACGAAATAAGGTCTGTAGCCATAGCCTTCGAACAGTTTCTGCAGCTCATCACGCCCGATTCTGGCCAGAACCGTGGGGTTGGCGATCTTGTATCCATTCAAGTGCAGAATAGGCAGCACAGCGCCGTCTGTGAGCGGGCAGAGGAACTTGTTGGAGTGCCACGACGTGGCAAGAGGCCCGGTTTCGGCCTCGCCATCTCCGACGACACAGGCCACTATCAGATCGGGATTATCGAACGCAGCTCCAAACGCGTGCGCCAGAGAGTAGCCGAGCTCGCCGCCTTCGTTGATCGACCCTGGAGTCTCGGGAGCAACGTGGCTCGGCACCCCTCCCGGGAAAGAGAACTGCTTAAACAGCCGCTGCATCCCGTCTGTGTCGCGCGAGATGTTGGGATACACCTCGCTGTAGGTGCCTTCCAGATACACGTTGGCCACCAGTCCCGGACCGCCGTGGCCGGGACCGGTGATGAAGATCATATCCAGGTCCCGTTCCTTGATGACCCGGTTCAGATGGGCATAGATGAAGTTCAGGCCGGGCGTTGTCCCCCAATGACCCAGCAACCGTGGCTTGATGTCCTGAATCGTCAGTGGCTTCCTGAGGAGCGGATTGCTAAGCAGGTATATCTGCCCCACCGACAAATAGTTGGCCGCTCTCCAGTAGGCGTCGATTTTCCGCAGATCATCTTCGGTCAAGGGTCCGGCAGCCGCCTCTCTTGCCTTCGCTGTCTTCATCGTCTCCTCCCATCCATCCCGCCCCTGCACCAAGCTCGAAAGGCCACCATCTCCACGAGTCTCAGGCCAAGCTTCTTGGCAGGGTCTTGGGCTAGCAATTCATACCCAAAGCGCCGAATCCTGTATGATCCGGCGCTTTGGTTGAGTCTGTGCCGCGTCGTCGGACAGCGCAAAGCGAGCCCTCCCGGGTTTGCACTACCAGCCCGGTTGGTTTGCGCCGTTCCTGACCGGCGGCCGTGCTACTCCAAGAAGAACCGCACGTACTCGTAGCAACTCAGGGTCTTGAACAATGGTTCAACGTTCAATCGGGCTGGGAGCTCTACAGGCTTGTCGGGCTGCCTCACGCCGCCGATTGTGACCACGTCCGCGTACTTCATCTCCAACTGGCAGGTCTGCGCCTTGGGATTGCCATTCCCTATGACGTAATCCGCCTGCCACGTGTTGATGACTGTGTGACCCATGTACGGGCCTGCGTCAGGCTCCTCACCGGCAACAACCATCGACATCTGTCGTGGGATGCTGTTCAACAGCGTACCAAGGAGCTTGGTCGGCACTCCTCCCTCCTTCGCCTTGTAGTAGTTCAGTTTCGGCGTAGCCGATAGCTTGTGTCCGGAAAACCACCAATCTACCGCATCGGCCTTGTAGGCCCTGCCTTCAGCTCTTGGATCGTTGAAGACGGGCAAGCTGACCTGCACCTGAGCGCTGAAGCATTGCCCCGCGCACAGCGTGGCGCCATCTTGTGCCGTGATGATCTCAGTCGTGGGCCGAAGTCTAGTGGCGTCGTAGACGGCGAACTTGTCGTAGACAACAGTGTTCCAGACCCCTTCCGCGTCCACAGCCCTGATGCGGAACTGATAGCAATCGGACTCAGGCATTTGCGAGACATCGAAAGACACGGTCCCACTGCCCGCAGTCGATGACTTCAGCAGGGTCCAATCGGACGCCTCGTCCGGTCGGCACTCCACGTACACGTTCGCCAGTTTCTTACCGGTGCCGCTGGCCGTCCAGTTGATCTTGTACGTGTTCTGCGTGCTGCTCTTGACGCCCATCCAGTTCTTCCAAAATATGTAGTCGAACTGCCTGCCAAGAGTGGGCATCGGGTCCGTGAACGTGAGTGCAGCGGTCGGCCCGGAGCCGGCTGTCACCTGGGCCGTCGCACTTGCGACCGTTGTGTTACCAACTAGATCAGTTGCTCTGACGTGCACTGTATGCGTCCCTTCAGCCAGCCCTGCAACATTGATCGTATAGGGACTGGCCTGGACGGAGTAAGGGCCGTCATCGAGCGCCACTTCACAGAAATCGATACCAGAAGCAGCGTCACTTGCGGACCACGACACCACAGCGGTTGTCAGGCCTGTCCAATTCGCGGGCGTTACGATCGGAACGAACGCAGCGGGCGGAGTCCTGTCGATCCTGATCTCGACGTCTTTGATGCGCTCGTTGCCGGCCAGATCCACAGCCTTGACGTGCACCGTGTGCACGCCGTCGTTTAGCGCGCTGGTGTCGACAGTGTATGGGCTTACCTCCAGCGAGTATGGGCCGTCATCGATAGCGACCTCATAGAAGTCGATGCCGGATAGGGCGTCAGTTGTCTCGAAGGTGACCTGGATCGTGGAGGCATTCGTCCAACCTGCGGGGCTGGCGATCGGCGTGAAGTCCTCCGGTGGTGTGTTGTCGATAGTCAGTTGATCGAAGTTGTCGATCCAGTTGTAGTTGTAGGCGAGGTCGATGCCCTCAATGTAAATGTCGGCGGGCCCCTCCTCCGCAGTCTCGGAGACGGTGTACTCGAATGTGTAGTCGAGACCCGAGCTGCTTACGAAGTCCGCATCATCCAGGCCAACGCCGACGTAGGGATCGACCAGAAGCTGTTCCGAAACCGTAAAGGTGATCGTGACTTTCGTCCCGGTCCGTGCGAAGTGAGGAGTGGCCACGATGTTGCTGAACGTAGGTTGTTCAGTATCAACTGCCGTATTGAACACCCCGTCTCCCGAGGCCGACGACAATACGTTGCCCGCCACGTCCTCTATGACGAAGCCGAAGTAGTAAGTCGCGTCACCGACGCTTTGGAAGAAGAACGTTCCTGAGGTAGTCGCAGAGTTCAGACCGGAATCCGTCCAGGTCCCGTCCGCGCCCTTCTTGTACCACAGGCTCACGGTCTTCACTCCACTCAGAGCGTCGGATACCGTATAATCGATGGGGATTTGCCCGCCGCCGCTGTCACCCCAACCGAAGAAACCGTCCAACTGCGGCGGAGTCTTGTCGATCAGGGTCGTGATGGGGGCGTTGCACTCGCGGATATTGGCCTCAGGCGCAGCCGAATCCAATGCCCTTATCACTAGCGTGCGTGGCCCCTCCAAGGTCATCGTGTATGGACTGGTACAGGGCACATAGGGGCCGCCATCGATGGAAACCTCGTAATGATCGACAATGCCGGAGCCAAGCAGAGGATCGAATGTCAGGAAGGATACACTAACATCGTTCTTCGTCCAGTCAGTTGTGTCGGGAGTGGCGTCGAATGCGGCTGGCGGATCATTGTCCACCTGAACGTTGACGCTGCTGGTGGTCGTATTGCCGGCGATGTCGTGGGCCGTCACACGAACGGTGTAGATTCCGCTGGGATATGCGGTGGTGTCAAGCGGAAACGCACCGAACTGCTCTCCCTGATCGCCGATACCGTCAACAGTGACGCTGTAGTAGTCGATTCCTGAGCCGGTCTGCGGCATGTCTTCGGCGCCTGGATCGGTCGTTTCGAAGGCAATCATGACCGGCCCCTTCGTCCATGTGGCCGGGTTGGCGGTCGCTGTGAAGGGACTGGGAGCGGTACGGTCGACGTAGATGTCCACGCTCGCAACTGCAGGGTTGCCGGCCGCATCGGTGATCCTGATGTCAACCGTGTGCTTGCCATCGAGCAATCCGAGCGACACGATGTCCAGAACAAGGGGGCCATCGTCCGGCGTGAAATCGAGGTCCTCCGAGCTGTCGATCCTGTATTCCGCAGTTACAGCCTCGGGAGTCGTGTCATCGGTCGCGGTCCACGTAATGGTGATGGTGTCGGCGTTGGTCCAGCCGCCCGGATTGGCGGTAGGACCGGAAACGAATGTCGGTGGCGCAGTGTCCTGTGCGAATGCAAGTCCCGGCAGGCATGCGACGACCAGCAGAGCAATGAGCACTGTCGCCGAAAGGTGCGCAATCCACCCGAGTAGTGACTTCCATGCAGCCTTGTCCATATATGCTCTCCTCTCTTCTATCGCCCAAGAATCGCCCTTCGGTGACTGGTGAGCGAACCGGATCGTGTTGGGTCCGGAGCTCGGAGAGCACTATCCACGATCCTGGTGGATAATGCGGTTGGAATGCCAGATGCGCTATTACCCGGATGAGCCACAGCTCAACCATGAGCTCTTCGGTTTTTTTTGCTCTCGCTTTGTTGTTGGAGTCCGACAAGAGGGAAGCTAGTCGCGTAAGCTGTGCCGGGCAGCCGCCTCGGCTGCCGAAACGCCGTCTTTAACCACTGAGCAAAGCGCGCGCTGGAACGTTGCCGGATCAGCGACCTGAACGGCATTACGGCCGAAAACGACGCCTCTGCCGCCGTCGCGTACTATCCTCTCGGCAAGCTCAAGCGCCTGCACTTGTTTGGGGGTTTTCTCAGCACCCAATCCCAGGATGGGGACCGGACAGGAGGCGGTGACTTCGCTGAAGCTGCACGTGTAGAATGTCTTGATGAGGTCGGCGCCAAGCTCTGCTGCTATCCGGCAGCCCTTGAGGATTTCGTCGTGCAGTTCCTCTTCCGAGAGCCGATGGGTAGCGGCGGGGAAGTATTCGCCTACAACAGGAAGGCCAAGCTTCTTTGCTTCACTAACGATCTTGCCAAAGACTTCGACGTTGGCAGCGTCAGTACTCTCGCTGCCCGTCTTGAGGGTCAAACATGCGAGCACCATGTCCGCTCCGGCAGCCGCCATATCGGCGGCGCTCGCTGCGGGCACTCCTACGCCTTCCGAGTAACTCCAGCCAAAGCAGAAATGCGAACTCCAGTTCAGCCTGACTATGGCCAGAGGAGATCCCTTACCAGAGAACACATGCCCGCAGTGCGGCAGCATACCGGGTGAAAGCAGGACCGCATCGACCGATGAGTCGATGCGTGAGACCGTCTCGGGCAAGTTGACCATGCCCGGCAGCGGACCATCGAATTCCCCGTGGTCAACCGCAACAACAACGGCATTTCTGCCGCCGGAAAACAGCTTGCTCAACCTGATCTCTTTGCCCGTCATGTTCTCTCTACCTTTCCTTGTAAAACGAAGTCATGTCTTGATAGATGCGCAGATACTTTTCGTATAGGTGTTCCTCCACGGCCACATCTGCTTCCACAGGCGTGAGCCGGCTTGCGGGCTGATTGGCGTTCCAGTGCGATGACACCTCGCCGGCTGCCAGCATTGCCGCGCCGTAGCAGGCGGACTCGCTCTGGTGCGAGACTTCTATCGGCCGGTTCAGCACGTTGGCGACAATCTGGGGCCAGAGCCGGCTCTTCGTGGCCCCTCCGACCATCGCTATGGATTCGATCCTGCCGCTGAGGTTCTCCGCTGCCTCCAGATTCCGCCGGGCCTCGTAAGCAAGACCTCTCATAAGCGCGAACCGGATGTCTGCCCGCGTGTGCGCCAGCCTGAGACCAACCAGCGTGCCTTTGGATTCAGCGTTCCAATCGGGGGACAGCCCTCCGTAGAGGTGCGGCACGAATATGAGCGGCTCGGAAGTGTTGACCGGCTCGTCTTCGTCAACACAACCGGTGATGCCGGCCAGCCAATCATACGTGGAGCCACCCGGGAATGGAAGCACCATACCTGTCTCGCCCCTGCCGACGTGGCAGCACGTGCAGAGCCGCATGTTGGGATCAGCCGCCGCACCCGTGGCCACCGCATACAGCACCCACGCTGTCCCACAGGAGAGCACTGCTCTGCCATCCGCACGGGCTCCGGCCCCGTGTGCCGCCGCAGCTTGATCGAAAGCGCCGGCAACAAGCTCCGTGTCAGGCGAGAGCCCAAGTTCTCCGGCAGCTTCGGGCAGCAGCCTTCCGATCACCTCGCCGGACTCCAGCACTTCGGGCAGTGTCTCTCTACGCGCGCCCAGCATATCGAGCACAGGCTGCGACCAGTCCCGCTTCGCGGGCGAAAACATCGGCGTCCAGGAAGCATTGGGCGCATCGGTTGCGAACCTGCCGCAGAGCCGCTTCGCCAGGAAGTCCGCGACGTAGCAGAACCGGACGTCCTGCTCGAACAGCTGCCGCTGATTGCGCCGAAGCCACAGAATCGTCCACGCGGAGCTGTACACGTGTGGAGGAGAGCCGGTTTCACGATACCAGAGGGGGCTGTCGCCCTCGCGCTGGAACTCCGCGAACTCGGGTTCGCCACGCGTATCCATCCAGCTTATGGCCGGCATCAGTGGATTGCCGTCCACATCCGTCACGATGAGCGTATCAGCCTGCGTGCTGAGGGCGATGCGGGAAACCCTGCGTTCGCACGTGCCCAACGCCTCACGCGCAGTCGCAACCAGCACCCGCCAGTAGTCCTCCGGGTCCTGCTCCGCCCAACCGGGCCGCGGGTGTGTCATGCCACAGGACTGCTGAGAGACAGCCAGAATCTCTCCGTCCTCGCGCACGGCCATGCACTTGGCCGATGTAGTCCCTATGTCAACTCCGAGGTAGATGCTGGCCACTAGCCCAACACCGCCACATCCCAGCCCATCAGCTCGCCGAACCGGGCGATATCGTCAGTGACGTCGCCGTAGACAAGCGCGGAATGGTGCGTCCCGCCGAGGCGGCTGTATGATTCCAGGAAATCCGCGACCGGCATCGCCGGCCGGAACCACCCGCGAATCAGGTCAGTCATCCTGTCCCCGCCCTCGGGCTCGATCATCTCCACAGGAGCGACGATCAGAGTGAACGTATCGTCCTGCCCCGGCGCGAGATTCACCAACACCGCCCCGCCGGCGCGATACCGCCCAACCGCGACCGCAGGGGCGCCAACACTCAGGAACGGCAGATCCTTGGCTATCAGCGTGGCCGCGCCCGAGGCAAGCGCCACATTCATTTCGCCCATGTGGTTGATGAATATGCTCTCGCCCTCCCAGTCCGCGCAGAACATCTCCACAAACGCGGTATCGGGGTATGCGGACGCGAGCGCGCCCACGAGCGCCGCAGTCAGCACGTCGCCCTCTCCGGCGTACCCGAGCCCCCGCGCCATCGTCTTGCTCGCCTCCAGGAACGGCACCGTCGGCAGCCCAGTGGATGCGTCAATCGAGCCGAAGTTCATCGTGAAGCCGGTCAGCTTCTCCTGCTCGATCCAGCGGCGGACAGCGATGCCTGTCCGCGCCGACCTGCGATGGGACTCGATATCGGCCACAACCGTGAATCTCTCCGCGTCCTCGCGCATCTCCTGCGCGACTTCGGGAGCCGTCTCATCTGGTACGAGTGCCTCCAGGGTCTCGAAATCGCACTCCACGACCTGCACGCCCATCGCCGCTAGCACATCGTCAGGAACGGCGAAGTCACCCATGCCCGCGAAGGCGTCCCCTATCCTGCCGATCCGTCCCGACCGCATTGTCGAGGCTGCCTTCGCCGCCCTCGCCCACGCCGGGACCCGATCCAGCACATCGGATGCCTGCCAATGCCCGGCCTCTATCTCAAACGGCTTTCCCTTCCGGATCAGCAGGTTGCACATATCCTGCACGCCGTGGATGCCGTGGTTGAACATCAGCTCGGATGAGTCCGTGTCCGGCCCATACGCAGCCGCGGGAGCCGTATCGAGCACGACGATAGGCAGCTTTGTCCCCGCCAGCGCCTCAGCCGACTCCAAAGACGGCGAATACGCCAAATGCAGCGTCACTATCGCGTCCGCTCCGGCATCCTCGAAAACCTTCAACGCCGCCTCGAACTCCGGCTTCACGCGGCAAACACTCGTCCGCACGACATCCAGCCCCTTCGCCTCCAGCGCGTCAGCGATAGCCGAGTAGAACTCCTCCACCCGCCCCTGCGCCTCCGGCATGACGTTGTCGTAGAGCGCGAGGTATAGAGGTAGCAGCCCTACCTTTGGTCCAGTTGGCATTGTCAGTACCCCAGTTTCCTTTGCACTTCGGCAATGCTCTCTTCGATAATGTCCATCGCCTTCTCGGCGACTTCGTTTGGCATAATGATCGGAGGCGACATCCTCAGGATGTGCCCTGCGGGAATCCACGCCAGGCCCTTCTTGAACGCTGTCTGGTAGACCAGCTTCCCGGCCTCGTCGAACGGCTCCTTCGTCGCCTTGTCCTTGACCAACTCCACGCCCATCAGGCAGCCCTTGACGCGGGTATCGCCCACTATTGCGTACTGCGTGGTCCAATCCGCCATCTTGCGGCGGAACAGGCCCTCAAGCTCCTGCGCGTGCTCAAGCAGACCCTCCTCCTCTATTACTTCTATAGAAGCCAGCGCCGCCGCGCACGCCATCGGGTTCCCGCCGTAGCTCGTGGACGCGCTGATCTTATCCACCGCATCCGCGTGCTCTTCGCGCACGACCATCGCCGTCACGGGGAAGCCGTTTCCGAACCCCTTTCCAATCGTCACCACATCGGGCACGACTCCCCAGTGTTCCATGCACAAATACTTGCCGGTACGGCCCCAGCTTGTCAGCACCTCGTCCGCGAAGAGCAGTATCCCGCGCTCCTTGCAGAACCTGGAGAGCTTCGGGAAGAAGTCATCGGGCGGCATCACCGACCCTGCCCAGCCTTGAATCGGCTCCAGCACGAACGCCGCCACCTGGTTCGTGGTCGCGTTGGTGATGAACTCGTCGTAGAACTCAAGGTACTTCTCCGTATCAAGCGATCCGTCCGCGCCTGTCCACCAGGGACGATACGTGTCCGGCCGCGGGACCATATAGAACCCCTGCGCTCTGCCGAAGCCCGAGAGCTTGGTCATGTTTGCAAGGCTTATCGCGTGCCCGCTCTTGCCGTGGAAATCCCTGAAGCAGGAGATGAACTCATACTTGCCGGTCGCCGCCCTGCAGGTGCGCAGACCGGCCTCTACCGCGGTCGTGCCGCTGTCATAGAGCTGCACGCCCTTCAGGTCGCCCGGCAGCACCTCCCTCATCTTCTCGAGGAGCTTCACCTTGATCGGCGTCGTGAAGTCGTGCGCGTTCATCAGCGTGTTCGCGGCCCTTGCGACAGCCTCCGAGACTTTGGGATGGCAGTGCCCGAGAGTGGTGACATAGATGCCGCTGGAGAAGTCGATATACTTGTTGCCGTCCACGTCCTCCATCGTGCAGCCGAAACCCTTCTCGAACACGACCGGGAACAGCCGCACCTGGCCGGAGAGGCCCTTGATACTCTGGCACGCCTTCGCGTGCATCTCCTGGCTCTTCGGCCCCGGAAGCTCGCTTGTTATCACATTGGGCCACTCGTTCAGGTCTATCTGATAAGGTCTCGGATCGCAATCAGCCATTTTTAACCTCTACCGTGTGTTCGATAATACAACAGCCCGTCCCAGAACGTCTTCATGTTCTCCCACGGAACGCCCGGAGTGACTGAACTTGACGCCGTCAGAAACAGCCCCGTTTTCGGGCCGTGCTCCACCAGCCACGCCATCTGCTTCTTCACGTCGGCCGGCTTGCCCATCGGAAGCGTGCTGCTGACGGAAACGCCCGCGAGCATAATCAAGCTTTCGCCATCGCGGGTCTTCATCCTGCAGATCGCCTCGTAGTCCATCCCGGCCTCGTATTGCAGTCCCTGAAATCCGGCAAACCCGCAATCAAGGAGCCTCGGCACCATCTCCATCAGGTTGCCGTCGCAGTGCCAGATTAGCTTCACGCCGGCCTTCAGCATCGGCACAATCGACCGAGCAAAATGCGGGAACCATATTTCGTCCAGACTCTTGATGCTCACCAGCGTCCCGCGCGAGTCCGCCATATCGTGGTCCAACCGATACAGCGGCGGTAGCTTCCCCTCGATGCAAGCCCTGGCCGCCGCGCGATTGTTCCGCACTGCCACATCGGCCTGACGCGCGAAATGCCTCTCCATTACGTCAGGATAAAGCGCATAGGCCGAAAAGTAGTTCACGTAGCCGTACGTGCCGTAGGCAAGTGTCGGAAAGGCCACAAACCCGTATGGGCCCTTCAGAATCTCCGGTCCCAGGCGCTCCTGGATCGCCGTCTCGCTCTCGATGATCTGCTGCGTCCGCGCATCCTCATCGAAGCTCGCCGCCTGCTCGATCAGCCGCGGAAACACGAAACGCTCCATGTGCTCAACCACGGCTTCGGGGCTGTCGATCAGGATATCATCGACCGCGACGTTCTCCGCCCCGGTCGTTGCACCGTGTGCCGTGCCCTCGTAGCCCTCGCTGCCCATTGTAAGCGGGTTGTTCGGGATATACTGGTCGAGCAGGCACACGCCCAGCGCCTTCTGCATCGCGATGTAGGTTTCTTCCGGTCGCTCGCGATACGTGCCCGGAGGCACGCCGGCGATCCTATCAATGTGATCGTGCTCCATCACGTTGCAGAAGAACACGGGAATGCCCTTCGTCGGCTTCCGCAGTATGTTGTCCAGCGCAAGCTGCGCGGTTGGACTCATTTGTCGAAGCTTGGGATCTTCATCTGCTTTCCGCCCTGGCGGGAAGACTGATGTGCGATAATCCCAGGCACGGTATAGGCAAGCGCCTCGTGAATGTCAATGGCCGGCTTGCGATCGTGCATCAGCGCATCCACGAACTCATGCGTCAGGAAAGGCTCCGCGCCCTCGTGTCCTACGTCCAACCGCATCGGCTCCGGCAGCATCTCCGCCTTCCAGTCGGGCACTTTGTAGTGCTCGAACGTGGCCTGCTCCTGAGCGAAACCCGCGCTGTCCTTGCCCATTATGCGCTCGGAACGACGGATGACCGGGCCGATGCCGTTGGGGTCGGGCTCGAACAGGCTCATCTTGCTGCCGTACCACTGGGCGCGCTCGCAGCCACCGAATGCGCCGCGCCAATTGATCGAGACCCTAAACGCGTTGCCCTTATTGGTCTTGAACAGGGCTGTCTCGTTCCAGAACTTGTTGTCGTAGGGGTTGCCGTCCATAATCGGGTCGCCGTCACCCCAACCGATGGATGTGACCTCAACGAGCCTCTCACCAGTCACGCCGATGAGGAAGCTGGTGCAGTGGGTCGGGTAGAGCATCGGCGGAAGGCCGTGCCGCCAGGTAGCCGTGCCGTCAGGGTTGCGCCACAGAGCGTACTCCATGCCTGCATGGTGATACTCCGCCTCAGTGTAGTAGATCTCGCCGAACTTGCCCTCCGCGTGAAACTTGCGCGCGGATATCATCACCGGATGATAGTAGCTCGTTTCCGCCATCATGTAGGTCAGTCCGGTCTGCTTCTGGACCGCGAGCAGTTCCTCGGCCTGCTCCAGGTTGATGCATGCTGGAACCGCCGATATCACGTGCTTCCCGGCCTTCATACAGGCGACCGAATGCTTCACGTGGTCCGGCGCGCCTGAGAACACGGCCACCGCGTCCACGTTCTTGTCCTTGATCAACTCCTCCAGCGAGTTGTAGACGTTGTTGCACTTGTAGGTGTTCACAAGGGCCTTGCGCCTGTCCTCGCGCAGATCGCTGACCGCCTGGACGATGCAGTCCGGATCCAAGTGCCACTGAAACGCGCAGCCGAACCCACCGCCGACAATGCCTATCCGAACCTTCTTCGATGCTCCCATCTTGCTCTTCTCCTCTGCTCTCACATTGGATGAAACTATGCCCGACGCCATCGCCGACCCGGCCAGCGCCGCGCTTCCCTGCAGAAACTGCCTCCTGGAAATGCGCTTCATTGGTTACCCACCTCCAACAGCCCCACTGCGTTGCCACACATGATCTTCTCGATCTCCGCCCTGCCCATCCCGGCGCGCTCCACCGCCGCTATCAGCGCCCGCAGTTCCTCGTATAGATAGAACGTGTATGCGGACTCCTCCTCACTGCTCTTTCGGTTCGTGTTCCAACTGAACTCGCCGTCGGTGTAGTTGATGTATCTATCGCCGACGTGCTCGCGGACGCCGCGCATCGTCATCACCGGAAGATCGCTGCCATACAGAATCCGGTCCGGCCCGACGGCATCGAGAGCGTATTGGAACACATCCGCATTCAAGTTGGCCGCCGTATCGAAGTAGACGCCAGGGTCGTCGGCGAAGTGCGGCAGCCCCGCCAGCGCAGTGGGCAGGCAGTATGATCTGCCGATGTGCGCGACGATCAGCTTGATCGATGGATATTTCTGCCGGAGTTCTCTCAGTTCGCTGATGTTTCGCGGATCAGCAAGCCGCCCCGGCCTCGGCAGGTGCAGCATCATCACTCCGCCGAGCGAGTCCAGCATCGCCAGGTGTTCGTGTGGCGCAAAATCCCATATCGAGGCTTCCTCGGCGCCCTGCGGAGCGAGGTCAGGATACGGTTTGATCCCCAGGAATCCGTCTGCCATCGCCGATGCGATCAGCTCCGCCGGCCATTCGGGCCGCATCACGAACAACCCCTTCGACCTGTTCTCCGGCTGGGCTATTCCCGCCCTGACGTAGTCGTTCTCGCCCTCTATGTGCTGCTCGCGGTAGACGCCGCCGAACACTAGCGCATCCACCTGCCGCCCGGGGAAGAGCGCCTCGTATCGCGCCCGAAGCTGCGGCCAGGTTTGGAACACTCCAGCCTCCATCGCCCAGAGCTGATGCTTGCGCTCCGGGCTGATCGGCCCGCAGTTCTCCGCGCGGCTGATGTGGACGTGGCAATCGAATATCCGCTCCGGCAGCCACGGCAGAAGCTCTTCTTCGTAGATGTGTCTGTCTACGTCCCGAATGTCCACTTTATCGTCCGGCACTGTCATCTCCCATCGGCCCGGCCAACTCCAATCGGACTCCTGCCTGCTCGTAGGCGGCAGCGATCGCCGGATCCAGGCCTGTGTCCGTGATCAGAACGTCTATCAACTTCAGGGGCGCTATGAGCACGTTCGATACTCTGCCGAACTTGGACGAATCGCATAGTACGACCGTCTTCCGGCTGTGCTCGATGATCTTCGTTTCCTGGACAGCATCCAGGTAGCTGCTCGTTAGGCCGTGCGCTAGATCGACCGCCTCCACCCCCAGAAAACACACGTCCCAATAGAGCGCATCCAGTTCCCGTTCCGCCATCGTGCAGGTCGAGTTGAGTGAGTCAGGATTGATCTTGCCGCCGAGGATGTGGACGTCCATAACCGCCCGCGAGGCAACGTGCGTGGCAACTTCAAGGGAAGTAGTCATCATCTGCAGCGAGCGGCTCTCCGGCAGGCGCAGGGCAAGTTGGTACGTGGTGCTTCCGCTGTTGATGAAAATGAGGCCGGTGTCAGGCACGTGCTTCAGCGCAGCTTGCCCGATCCACGACTTCTCCTCGAGATGGGTGTCGCGGGTCTGCGAGTAGTGCGGTACGGGCGCCCCGCGCTCACGAAGCACAGCGCCGCCGTGAGACCTTACGAGCTTGCCCTCCTGGTGAAGGATGTCGAGATCTCGCCTGACAGTGTTCTCGACCACGCCGAGCATATCGGTCAGTTCCGAAACCGAGACTGAGCCATTTCGCAACGCGAGTTCATATATCCGCGCTCGGCGCTCTGCCGCGAAACCCCCACCGCCATTATGCCTGTTGCCGCTCATACGGAGGTTATAACTCAATAATCCGCAGTCTGTCAAGTAGGTATTTTGCGGTTTTGGTTAAAATCCTACTTCGGCTCGCCCGCCGTTCGCATGTCCAGCCTACGAGGAGGCGTCAATTCGCGCCTTACGCGCGCAAGCAGTTCCTCATCGACAGGGACGCCTTCTCGCTCACTTATGAGCTTCGCCTGCCACGCGAACCAGAGGTCGGTGAGGATCACTTCGCCCTCGCGGATGGTAGCGAAATCGTGACTCAAGATGCTCTCGACCTCGGTAAGATCATCGTAGCGCAGCGCGAGCTTCGCCCGAGTGAGCAGTATCCGCTCGTGCGACTTAATCGGCTCCTGCAGGTTGGCGATGAATTCTCGCAGGTCATCCCACCGCTCAGCCTTCTGCAGTAGCGCCGCGAACTCAACTGCCAGTGCCGCTGTCTGAGGTCCAGTCTCCCACGCCTGACGGTGAAGATCGCGCGCCGCATCCACGTCTCCCGCCCGGTTTTGGAGCACCGCAAGGTTCCGGTATGCCCAGGCAGTAGGCTTCCGCTCGATCGACTTCCGCCACGCTTCCCCTGCTCCATCCGCGTCGAAAGCTTCCATCTTCATCACGCCAAGATGCAGCCAGCCGAGCCAGTGGTCGCTGCGCCCCTCGGCAATGGACTCCGCCAACAACGCCTGCCACTCCGGCTGGACCAGGAAGTCCCCCGGCCCCTCGGTCGGGTCGCGCTCCGGCAAGGAGCCCTCCCGAAGCAGCGACAGCCACAGTCCCTGATCCTGGCCGATGCAGTCCTCCGGGAACGGCATCTCCGGCAGCATCTTGCCCGCCCGCAGGGCCTCAAGGCTGCCCCAGCCCTCGCCCGCCGACAATATCTCCTCCGGCGGCGTCACCGCCACTTCCGCAAACCGCGCGCTAAGCTCGTCCATTTCGCTGTGCGGCAGCATTGTCTCCAGCTCGGCCGCGACCGCCTCCCGGGCCTCCTGCCAATCAGCCGAATGCGCCTTCACAGGATCGGCCTGCATCAGCCCGAACGCCTCTGTCCATGCCCATTCGCTGTTCGCCGGCATCGGTAGCGACTCCAACTGCGTCCGAGCAAGCCCGGCCTGGGTCTCCAGATAAGCCCGCCCCGGCCCGAGCAGATGCTCCTGCCAGCGCTGTCCGCCGGGCCCTGTGCCCCATACGAACATCTTCCGGCCTCGCAGCAAGGCGGTTGATGCGTGGATGAGGCCCCTACCGCAGGAGTCCAGGCTGGCCACCCATGGTCGTTGGGCCGGCTCGATCCTGAAGAAGAACTCCTTGGCGTAGGTGTTGTTGGTGGGGTATGTCACATCGCGGCCGTCCAGCGTGGGCAGCGGCATCACGCCGAGCCCACCCGGGTAGTTGTAGATCGCGGAATCCGCCGGAGCTATCGTCCGCCGGTCAGCACTCTCCGGCACGCCGATATTGGTCCACCAATACATCGGCAGGACCTCATCGTGCGGGTTCACAATGCGCACCCGTACAAACAGGAACCGTGAATTCGAGGGCAGATGCAGGTCTATCTGATACGGAAATCTCTTCGTCCGCTCCCAGGCATACAGCCGGAGCACGGGTTCGCCGTTGAGCCCGTTCACCTTCGCGGCGAACATCGGCCCGCACGTGAGGTAGTGATGCCCCAACTGCGCGGTGTTCCACTCCACTCCGCCGGCTATCCACGCGTTCCGAAGCGCGATATTGGCAGGCTGGAAGTCCGTCACGGGCTCCAGAAGCTCTATCCCGCTCTTCTTGTCCACGAGCGATATCAAGCGCCCGCCTATCTCCGGCAGAACCACCGTCCGAAGATGCTCGTTCTCCAGCACCACGGAAACGAACTTGCGCGGCGTCTTTTCGCGTCCATATGAATCCTGCATGCGGTACGGCAGCACCCTGTTCGAGCACTCCCAGCCCATATACGTCCTATCGCTCTCAGGCACCGTATCGTCGCACGTAACTTTCATGTCCGGATCCGCGTCCCGAAAGACGGGAAGTGGATTCTCCGGGCCGAGCCTAACGGCGGGCATCGTCATCTGTTCGATTGATAGAGTAGTCATCGCGGCCTCACGCTGGTTCCAGTCCACAGCCAACATCAAAACGATGGCCGGGGACGCGGACGCCCCCGACCGTCACTCCCGATCCTAAGCTCTTAGCTCTCGGCTCTTCACCCTTCGCTAACTCTTGAACTGCGGCGTCCAATCCTTGTTGGCCTCGAACATCTCGTCCACCATGCTCTTGATCTCCGCGAGGCTCAACACCGCCGAAGTGAGCGGGTCGAAGTAGCATGCCTGATACACAAGGTCCTTGTTGCCCGTCACGCACGCCTCGACAACCATCTCCTCGCACCGCGCGCTGATGTTGTTCAGAAGCGCAAGCTGCGGCGGGAGCGGGCCAACGTGCATCGGGTCCAGACCACGCTTGGATGCGAATATCGGCACCTCGACACAGCATCCCTCCGGCAGGTTATCGATCAGCCCGAAGTTGCGGACGTTGCCGTTGAACTCGAAGATCGTACCGTCGCCGAACGTAGCGTTGAAGATGCTTGCGGCGTATTCGTGCCCGCGCTCGAGGTTGACCGGCTTCTCCAGTTCGCTCTTGATGTTGTCGCGCCAGGTCTCCGCCACGCGCAGATAGTGATTGAGGATGTAGGCATACTCGCCCGGGTTCCAGCCGGTTCCTGTCTTGCAGTACTTCTCGATCAGTTCCGGCCGCTTGCGATACCACGCCACATACTCCGAGTTATGCCCGCTCGATTCTGTCACGTAGTAGTTCAGGTGCAGGAACATGTCATTGCGCACCTGCTCGTGGTTGTAGACGTCTTCGCGCGTAGTGACGGCCTCGCGTATCAGGGGATACGCATCCTTACCGTTCCACTCGTACTTGAGATACCACGCCTGGTGGTTGATCCCGGCGCAGAGATAGGTGATCTCGTTCATCGGCGCGCCGATCCAGTTGGCGAGCATCCCCGCTGTCCCCTGTACGCTGTGGCACAGGCCGCTCACTTTGATCTTGCTCTCGCCCTGCATCGCCCGGCACAGCATCGCCATCGGGTTCGTGTAGTTCAGAACGATCGCATCGGGGCAGTACTTCTCGATGTCCCTTGCGAAATCGAGCATCACGGGAATCGTCCTGCATGCCCTGAAGAACCCGGAGACACTCCTCGTATCGCCGATGTTCGTATCGACGCCGTACTTCTTCGGGATTTCTATGTCAGTGCGGAATACTTCCACGCCGCCCTGCAGGATGGTGATCACCACTCCGTCAGCGCCCTGCAGAGCCTCTGCTCGATTGGTCGTGGCGGTAACCTTCGCCGGGTACTTACCGGCCTCTACAATCTTGTCCACTGCGGACTTGATGAAATCGAGCCGCTCCTGATCGATATCCATCAGCGCGATCTCTGCGTCCGCCAACGCAGGGAACGTTAGTATATCCCTTACAAGCCCGCGGGTGAAGCCGAAACTTCCGGCCCCGAGAAAAGCAATCTTAGCCATCGTCCACTATGTCCCTTCGAATTTATCACCCGCCGCGGTCCGGCGGTGTTGTACCTACTCGTTAGCGTTTGTCAGAACCAATACGAATACCTCCGTTGAATGGAGGAATACAGTGTGGAATAGCTGGTCCGGGCGTGCGCTGCCGCTGCGCTGGCCAGTGCGGCGGCGATTCAGGTGAGAAGAAGCGGAACCTACCAGGGTGCGACACGCATCGGAACGGGGTCGACGTTGGCTATCGTGGCATCGAAGCACTGCTTCATCATATCCGCCTTCAGTCCCGCGTGCTCTTTGCTGTCCCAGAGGTTCCTGTGCTCGCCGGGGTCGGCCTGCAGGTCGTAAAGCTCTCCGATTGGCCGCCCGTGCTGGACGGCTATCTTGTGCGTGCGTGTCCGCATCATCGATATCATGACGGTCTGCTGGCTCGAGTTCACCATCGTGTTGTAAGACTCGCAAAACACATAGTCTCTGTGCTTATCCGTCTTGCCCGTCAGCAGGTCGTTGAGCGGCCTGCCCTGCACACGGTAGGGGATCGGCATCCCCGCCGCCCTCAGAATCGTCGGGGTGATGTCTGTCAGTTCCACCAGCGCATCGGATGTAACACCGGAGCGGAACTGCCCCGGCCAGGATATGATCAGCGGCACACGGATCGAGCAATCATAAGTATACGGCCCCTTGAGGAATATCCCGTGGTCCCCGAGCAGTTCACCGTGGTCGCTCATGAAGATAACGACAGTATCTTCGCGCCGGCCTGTGTCATCGAGGAACTTCATGATCCTGCCGACGTGCTCGTCGATGTGCTCGATCATCGCGTAGTAGGCGGCCTTGATCTTCCGGCGCTCGTGAGGCGTCATGTCCTTGTAGGAATAGTCCTTGCGGCTGTGGTCCCTGCGCTGGAATGCGGGCTTATTGGCGAGTTCGCCCTCCACATAGTCCGGATCAGGAAGCTTGTCCGGGTCGTACCTGTCAAAGAACTCCTTCGGCGGGTCGAACGGATGATGCGGCGCATAGATGTTGACGCTCATCAACCACGGCTTGTCGCGCTCTTCCTTGATGAAGTTGATGGCCTCATCGATGCACCATGTCGTCTGGTGCAGATCGGCAGGGACTCCGGCATGCGCGTAGCCGTCGCGGTGGTAGAGGTCGCTGTATCTGTAACCCTTGGACTTCAGCCAGAGCTGATACGCGTTAGTGTTCTCGCAACCGGCCGGCTGATGGCTCCACTTGTAGTATCTGTAGCCGTCGTCGATTCGCTCCTCGACCTCCCTCCCGTTACAGGGGGCCAGGTGGAGTTTGCCCGAGAGGCCGCAGTCGTATCCGGCATCGGCCAGCATCTTCGTGACCAGTATTTCGTCGCGGTCGATCATCTGCCCGTTCTGATACGCCCGCGTGGTGCGGGGATATCTGCCGGTCAAGAACGACGCCCTGCTTGGGGTGCAGACCGGGCTCTGGCAAAACGCGTGCGTAAACGCCGTGCCCTGAGACGCAAGCTTATCCAGGTTCGGCGTACGAATGTGCTTGTTGCCGAGGCAGGCGATGGTGTCGTATCGCTGCTGATCGGTGCATATCCACAGTATGTTCGGTCGTTTCGTTTTCGTAGCCTCCTCTGCTGCTCGCGCGACACCGCCGCCGACCGCCAATCGGGCCATGGCAACTCCCGCTGCTTGTATGAACTCACGTCGAGTAACGCCGCCCCTGGACTTCATAGTGCTACCTCTACCAGGTATCGTTCGTCCACGGCGCATCCTGCTTGATCGGCCATGCCGCTCTGACATTCCTGGAATTCCACCTGTCCCAGGCAGCCGTCAGTTCGCTCACCTTGTCCGCGTACTCTCCGGCCAGGTCATTCTTCTCGCCGGGGTCGTTCGCCAGGTTGTGAAGCCTGATGCCCTTCTCCTCGTGCCTGGAAAGCTTCCAATCGCCCATTCTGATGGCCGATTGCTTGCCGAAGCGCCAGCAGAGCATATCGTGCGGTGCACCTGTCTTCTTGCCGGTGATGTAGGGGAGAATGTCCACTCCCTCCACTTTGCCGTCAACCTTGCCGCCCGCGGCGGCGACCACCGTCGGCAGGATGTCGAGGGATATGATCGGCTTCGAGTAAGTCTTCCCCGCCGGGATGCGCCCCGGCCATTGCATCATGAACGGGACCCGGATGCCGCCCTCGTGCACCTGGGTCTTGTAGCCCTTGAGCGGATCGTTCTTCGCTGTAGTGCCGGGGGTGGGACCGCCGTTATCGCCGAGAAAGATAATCAGCGTGTCCTTCTCCAACTTCTCCTCCCGCACCTTAGCAAGAACCGAGCCTATCGCATCGTCCATCGACTTCAGCAGCGTTGCATACGAGCGCCGCTTCTCGTCCGTAATCTCCGGGAACGCGTCATTCAGCCTGACCGGGCGCTGAAGTGGCCCATGCACCGCGTTGAACGCCAGGTAGAGGAAGAAAGGCTCCTTCTTGTGCCGGTCGATGAACGATACAGCCTCGCGGCCAAACGCATACGTCAGGTGCATGCGCTCATCTACGGGCTTGCCGTTGCGCTGGATCATGTTGAAGGAGTTGATGGTCGGGTCCATATAGGGATGAGCGCCGCCGATAAAGCCGAAAAACTCATCGAACCCGCGCTTATTCGGGTGATACTGCGCATTGTCGCCGAGATGCCACTTGCCTATCACGCCGGTCTTATAGCCGTTCTCCTTCATATACTCGGCGATTGTCTTCTCCGAAAGCGGCAGCCCCCAGTTCTGCCTGTCCATCTGAGGCGTCGGGTTGCCTTCGTGGCCGAAGCGCGTCTGGTATCTGCCGGTCAACAGCCCCGCGCGGGACGGACTGCACACCGGACAGCTCACGTAGCCGTCTGTGAACCGGATGCCGTTCTTGGCAATCGAGTCCAGGTTCGGTGTGGGAACGTCAACGCAGCCATGACAGCCGACATCCTGGTAACCCTGATCGTCCGACAGGATAACTATAACGTTCGGCTTCCGATCTTGCGCCGAGAACGCAGGCAGTGACGGCAGCAGGGCCGCGGCCGCTCCCAGCCCGGAGAGCCTCAGAAAATCACGTCTGCTGTGTGTATTGTCAACCATCTATCCCTCCCGATTCACCAATCCGCCGGCACTGAGTTGACCACGAGCCGGAAGCATCCTGTGCCCCGCTGAAGGGCGCTTCCGGCGCAGCGGGCGCATCAAAAGATGATTCTAATTGCCTCTACTCGCGCCAGCCTCGGGTCTGCGCCCGTCCAACCACTTCGGAGCGACGTTCCTGGAGTCCCACTCCTTGTAGGCAGCCTGGAGTTCCTTGAGCTTATCGGGCTTCGCAGCCGCCAAATCTTTCCTCTCACCTATGTCATCGGCGAGGTTGTAAAGCTTCTCCTTGCCGTCGCCGTTGTTGACGAGCTTCCAGTCCCCCACCCTCGCGCCGTATCTATCGATCCACCGCCAGAACAGCCTGTCGTGCGGAGAGGATGTGTTCTTGCCGGTGACGTAGGGGAGCAGGTTCACGCCCTCGATATTCGGGGCGGGCTTGCCGCCGGCGACGGTGACGGCAGTCGGGAGGATATCTAGCGAGCTGACGATCTTCTCGTACACCTTGCCCTCTGCAAGCTTGCCCTTCCACTGCATCAGGAACGGCACGCGGACACCACCCTCGTAGACATCGCTCTTGAACCCTCTGAACGGCATGTTCGGCTCCATGGCCCCGACCCTGTGCCCGCCGTTGTCACTGAGGAAAATGATGAGGGTGTCTTTCTCAAGCCCTGCTGCCCTTACCGCGTTCAGGACCTTGCCGACGTTGTCATCCATCGCCTTCAGCATGCCGGCGTAGTTCTGACGCGGAACGTGCGGGAATTGCGGGTAGTCCTTCTTGTATCGTTCAGGACCTTGCATCGGGCCGTGGACCGCGTTGAACGCGAGGTAGAGGAAGAACGGTTCCGACTTGTGACGATTGATGAAAGCCACGGCTTCGCGGCCGAAAGCATCCGTGAGATACTCCTTCTCGTCCACTTCCTTCGTGCCGCGCAAGATCGGTTCAGCGGTGCCGATCCCGGATTTGATATACGAGTGCGCGCCTGTGAGGAAACCGAAGAACTCGTCAAAGCCGCGCTTCTGAGGGTGGTACTCCGGCTTGTGGCCGAGATGCCACTTGCCGACCATCCCAGTCGCGTAGCCCTGCTCCTTCATGTAATCAGCGATCGTCTTCTCCGAAAGCGGCAACCCGAAGCCGGGCGCCCATACCGGAGGCGGACCGGGGTTATCTTCGTGACCGAACCTCTGCTGATATCTGCCGGTCATAAGCCCTGCCCTGGTCGGGCTGCACACGGGACACGTGACGTAACCGTTGGTGAATCGAATGCCGTTCTTGCCGATGGAATCTATGTTCGGCGTGGGAGCATCCGGCTTGCCCTGCAGGCCGATCTGAGCGTATCCGTGATCGTCTGAGAGGATAACGATCACGTTCGGCTTGCGGTCTTCAGCAGCGTGCAGAGCCTGAGGCAGCATAGTGGCTGCCGTCACAGCCCCGGCTGCTTTGAGGAAGTCTCTTCTGGTTATACCCGCGTTTATCTGCATATCCGGCCCCCTAATAGCCTCTAGGTCAGACGGAGCGAATGATCTCCCGGTTACCTAGCGGACCCAGCACTTCATGATCTCGCCCACGTACAGCCTGTGGTAGTCCTTTTCGGGGTAGTTCTCAGCGATAGTGGGGTCCACAAATCCCGCCGGGTCGATGTCCTGAAAGTAGATCTTCCGGCACTCCATCACTATCCTGGCTTCGTCGAAGTATACGGCCCCGCATCCGGTGCGAACCGGAGTCAGGCCCGTTTCCTTAACCTTGTCCACATCCCTGCCGGACTTGGTTCCGCAGAACTGCAGCGCCTTGCGGTAGTCGCGGTCAAAGAACGACAGCGTGAAGTATTGGCTCTTTTCCATAAACTCGTAGGTGTAGCGATGCGGTCGTATCACGAGGTAACAGACGTTCTTGTTCCACAGAACGCCCAGCCCGCCCCAACTGGCCGTCATCGTGTTGAAGGAATCCATCCGGCCTGCGGTGATCAGCATCCAATCCGATCCGATGAGCTTGATCGCGTTCTCATCCAACTGCTCAGGCAGAATCTCCGTGAACTCGTTCATGTTCCTCTCCTCCCATACAAAGCCCAGAATATCTGGAAGCTCAACCGAATAGATTATACACGAATCGCTTGTTCCGGCATCTATGCACTGGCAGGCAACCTGTGAGCCTGCAATGGGTCATAGAGAGTCACGGAGACGTGGACCCCCTCCGCGCCTCCGTGGTTACTCCCTCAATCAGAAAAAACCCTGAATTATGTCTTGACAACCTCGGAATCCGAGGTATAATGCCTATAATACCTATGTATACGATGTATAGGAACGTGAGGTAGAGATATGGCAGCACCTACTGAGCTTGTGAAAGGAAACGCATCGGCGTTGATCCTCTCCTGCCTGGCGGCGGAGCCGATGCACGGGTATCGAATAGTAAAGGAGCTGGAGCAGATCAGCGAGGGCTACTTCGCCATGCGCGAAGGCACGCTCTATCCGCACCTGCACCAGCTCGAGCGTGACGGGCTGATCGAGGGCTATTGGGAAACGGTCACCGGCGGCCGCGAGCGCAAGATGTATAGAATCACGGACGGCGGTAGGCACGAACTCGCCAGAAAGAAGCGCGAGTGGGAAACGTTCCAGCGCAACGTCAATCGGGTACTGCAGGTCCAGCCGGAGGGTGCATAACATGAGCGCAGCAGACTTCTTCTATCAACTCAATCTACGTCTTGAACTGCCCTCCGCCCGCCGGAATGAGATCAACCGCGAGTTGGAGTGCCACCGGCGCGACATAATCGACGGGCTGATGGCAGCAGGGGCCGAAGAGCCTGAAGCGGAGCGTGAGGCCACCAGCAGGCTCGGCCCGCCGGAAGAGATCGCATCTGGTCTCAACGCGGCGCACTACTCGGGTTCCTTGAAGGCGGCGATTCTTGCCGCGGTGCCGTTCCTTGGCTGGGCTATCTGCCTTATGATGCCTACGCACCGGCTCCAGATGTTGCTTGGCAGTGTGCTGATGGCCCTGTTGATCGGAGGAAGCGTGAGAGAACTTCTGCGCCGCGCCCGGCCTGTCTGGCTGGCGACATGGATGCCCGCGGGCTATGTGGGTCTCTGGCACGTGACTTCCGCATCCCCACCGGCGGAACCGGCAGCATTGCTGCTGCTCGTCCTGTCGATGGTATATGTGGTCGCCATAACGTGGAAGAGCGCCGCGCTGCGGAAACCTACGCTTGTACTCCTATCTGTAATGGTTGTCGGCGGGCTTGTCCTCGCTCTGCTTGGCCCCGGGCATTTCGCTGTGGAGATCCCGAAGCCTGTGCGAATCCTGCTGAACCTCAGCGTCGGCATTCCGCTGGTAGCAATGGTCTACATAGCCGCCCTGCGACTGTTCGCCGATCCGGAGCAGGGAGCAGCCTGGCGGGCTTCTCTGTTCCTGTTCGCATACGCAGTGAACCTGGACATTTACACGCCGCTCCTGCCCCAGTGGCTGCTGGCGCTCAGTTTCCTGGCCGCCGGCCTGGCCGTGATCCCGCTTGTGATGGGTTCGACATGGAGTCAGAAAGCCGGGTGGCTTTCTCTGGGCCTGCTCGCCAAGTTCGGCCTGTTTGACGTGATCGCGTGGCAGTACAACCCGCAGCTCATGAAGGGATCGCTGGATATGAGCAACTGGCAGCCATACGCAATGGCGCTGCTCATCATGTGGGTCGGATTCACCGTTGTCTGTCTGGCTCCAATGCTCGGCACCCGCCCGAGAAGAGTGGACCAGAGGCGAGCAGCAGCCCGCTAGCTCCCGCACAACAGGAGGAACTCGCCGCCTCGCGCTCGGATTAGTTATTGTATTACTACTGAGGAGAACGCGATGGCGGCGATGACCACCTTTGAGCGAATGAAGCGGATGTATGAGCACCGGGAGGCCGACCGGGTGCCGGTGACCGATGGGCCCTGGGCATCGACGGTCGAGCGCTGGCGGCGCGAGGGAATGCCCGAGGGAGCGAGCGTCAAGGACTACTTCGACCTCGATGACTTCGCCGGGCTTTGGGTCGACAACAGCCCCCGCTACCCTACGCAGGTGCTCGAGGAGACGGAAGAATACACCATCAATACGACCGCCTGGGGCGCGACCCTGAAGAACTGGAAACATACCGGCGGAGTCCCGGAATTCCTCGATTTCACCATCAAAGACCCCGACACCTGGGCCGAAGCCAAGGCACGAATGCAACCCACGCGGGACCGTGTCAACTGGGAGCACCTCAAAGACGCCTACCCCAAGTGGCGCGAGAGCGGGGCATGGGTCAGCGCGGCGCTCTGGTTCGGCTTCGACGTAACGCACTCCTGGGTCGTCGGCACGGAGCGCCTGCTGATGGCGATGGTGGAACAGCCGGAGTGGGTTGTGGATATGTTCAACCACTTCCTGGACGTCGATCTCGCGCTTCTCGATATGGTCTGGGACGAGGGCTATCACTTCGACGAGGTGCGCTGGCCGGATGATATGGGCTACAAGCTGACCCCGTTCTTCTCCACCTCGATGTACCGAGAGCTACTAAGACCCGTCCACAAGCGCGCCTGCGATTGGGCGCACGCGAAGGGCGTCAGGACACATCTGCACTCGTGTGGGTTTATCAAGCCCTTCATTCCCGATCTCATCGACGCCGGCATCGAAATGCTCAACCCGATCGAAGTCAAAGCCGGGATGGACCCGGTCGAGCTGAAGCACGAATTCGGCAACAGGGTTGCGTTCCACGGCGGGCTGAACGCGGTTCTATACGGCGAACCGGAGAAGCTGTGGGAAGAGATGCGCAAGGTCATCCCCGTAATGAAGAAGAACGGCGGCTACCTGATCAGCTCCGACCACTCCGTGCCGGAGAGCGTGAGCCTGGAGCAGTTCCGCGAGTTCGTGCGCCTGGCAAAGGAACTGGGGTCGTACGGGTAGTTGCTAGCCATTAGCGACTAGCAGGGAGCCGATAGTGCGTATTTCGGTGATCGTTGTTCTTCTGTGCATTGCCTGCAGCGCGATGTCCGCGGCGGCAAGGAGAGATGCTTTGGACCAGGTTCGTAAGCAGTTCGAGAACCCGGCTGTGTCTTATCGGGCGCTGCCGATGGAGTTCGACCAGGCGAAGCCCGCGGAGTATGCGGCAGGACTGGCCGAAGGGCACTGGGGCGGCGCGTTGTTCCGCCACGGAGGCGGCGCCGACGGGTATCTGATCGATAAGGACGGTTGGGACAAGTTCAAGACCGCCGTAGCCGAGTGCAAGAGGAACGGCCTCGATGTCTGGATCTATGACGAGCAGTTCTACCCCAGTGGGCGCGCAGGCGGCCAGACCACCGATGGCCATCCAGAGATGGAGGCGCAGGGGCTGTTCTATGCCTCCATGGATGTGCACGTCTCCGACAAGGACGGCAAACTGGTCGAGTGGAAGCTGCCCGACGGCAAGCCGTTCTACGTTGCCGTCTTCCCGATCAGCCTGATAGGCACTATCTACGGGGATGGCGAGGACATGACCGGGAATGTCAGGGACGGCGTGCTCAAGGCCGAGTTGAGGAAAGGCGGCTGGCGGCTGGTCGCATTCGTTGAAAACCGGCTCTACGACGGCACCCACGCGCCGGTCACGACCGGACAGCCCTACCTCAACGTATTGGACCCCGCTGCAGTGAAGCGGTTCATCGAGCTGACGCACGAGCGATACTACGCCAACTGCGGAGACGAGTTCGGGAAGACCATCAAGGCCTTCTTCACGGACGAGCCCTCAGTCCAGGGCGGCTTCCTGACTGCCGAAGCCCAGCCCTACCCGGCGCTTTCGTGGTACCACGGCCTGCCGGAGATATTCAAGGCCAGAAACGGCTACGATATCCGCAAGGCGCTGCCTGCGCTGTTCAACGATGCGGGGGCCGACACCGTCAGGTACCGCTGCGACTGGTATTCCACGCTTTCGCAGCAGATAGCCGATGCGTATTTCAAGCAGATTCGAGGGTGGTGCGAAGCACACAAGGTTGCGTCCACCGGGCACCTGCTCTGGGAGGAGTCGCTGCTGTACCACGCTCCGTTCTACGGCAGCGTGTTTCCGCCACTCAGGGAACTCGACTGGCCGGGCATCGATGTGCTCGGCTGCGGCAGGCAGGCGACTCAGGGCTCGCACATCGAGGGCGGTCCTGTGGCGCCCAAGCTCATCAGCTCCGCGGCGCACATCTATGGCAAGCCCCGCACGATGACTGAAAGCTTCTGCTTTGTCTCGAAAAAGGATAAGCCGATCGAAGAACTCATCGCGCACGTGGCCTGGCAGTGGGCGCTGGGGATCAACAGCCTGTCCGTACTGAGCATCAAGAAGCACTACGATGTGGATGAGTTCCGCAGACTCAACGACTTCACCGGCAGGGTCGGCAGCGTGCTCACGCGGGGCGATTTCGTCGCGGATGTGGCGGTGCTTTACCCTATCGCTTCCGTCTGGGCGCACTTCGTCCCAACAAACCGCCACGTCAGCTACATCGGCGATCAGCCGAGGGCAAGAGAGGTGGATGAGGCGTTCCGGAATGTTTCCCGGGAGCTTCTCGCCTGCCAGCGCGACTACGACTACCTCGATGAGGATGCCATCTGCGCGGCGAGGATCGAAAACGGCGCGATTACGATCGGCAAGAACAGGTACACGATTCTGGTGCTGCCGCATGCCAGCGTGCTGCGTTACGACACGCTGAAGCAAGTAGCGAGGTTCGTCGATAGCGGCGGGAGTGTGATCTCCTACCAATCGATCCCTACCATCCGCGAGGATGCCGGTGATCCGGCGGAGTTTGCCGAGCTCCGCGACCCGGTCTGGGACAGAGCAACGCACGTGGAGACACTGCGCGCGTTGGAGAAGGCGCTCAAAGCTTCCGGCATTCCCGATGTTGCGGTTTCGCCTCAAGCGCGAGAGATCAACTACCAGCACCGGGCATTCGCGAATGGCGATGCCTACTTCCTCGTGAACAGCGGCGAGGGTCCGTTCACGGGCGAGTTCACGTTCAGGGCCACCGGCAAGGCCCAGCTCTGGGACCCTGCGACGGGCAAGATCACAGGGGCCAAGTCCAGGGACGCGAAAGGCCTGACCGTCGTGGAGCTCACAGTCCCACCAATTAGCGGCCTCTTCGTCGTGTTCGAAAGGTAAGAGCATGGGCAGTGATGCCTGATTGCAGTTGACAGGCGGGCACTTCGGTGGTACAACCGTACCGGCGCGACACGATGCGCCCATGATCGCCTAAGCGGGTGTGATGCGGAGGCAGAGCAGTTTGACCTTGAGAAGACCCGGTTTCACGCTGATTGAGCTGCTGGTGGTGATCGCCATCATAGCGATACTTGCCGCTATCCTGTTCCCGATTTTCATGGGGGCCAAAGAGAGCGCCAGTCGGTCCGCATGTGTCAACAACCTCAGGCAGATTGGCACTGCTCTAACCCTGTATATGGACGGGTACAATGGCAGGTACCCGTATCCAATGGCCGGCCTCCGACCGGCCTCGATGCCCAGCACCGACACCTTCTCCGGAGGATCGCCGGGTGTCGCGGGGCTTGCCTGGCTGCTCAGCAAGTATACCAGGAACGCGAGGATCTGGGAGTGCAGGCTCGGAGCCAAGCGCGACATCAGCGCGTCGGTCTACGACGTTCCGCACGGCGTCAGCACGTCGAGTATGTGAAACCTGGTGGGCTTCGTTCAGACGCCGGGGGTGGGAATCGTCACGACGAACTACCTGTCCTTTCCACTAAGCCGCACTCGCGTCACTGACCCTGAATACGCCAGGGGGCTGACCCCGGCGGAGTTCATGAACAAGTGGGGCCGCGTGTTCAGCCCCGGCGGCGCGGAGGGGCACTACAGACAGCCGCGTTGGAATGGCCGCATCATCCAGGACGGGTACCATCCGGTCACCCCAATCTTCTTCTCGCACAAGGAAGGCACGAACATTCTCTTCTACGACGGCCGCGCACAGTGGGTGCGGGACCCGGGTAGATACAGTGGGAGTTGAGAGGCGGCGCAGATGCGCCTGGGTGCCGGAGAACGACCCGCTCTATACTGATTACCACGACCTCGAATGGGGCGTTCCAGTGTATGATGATCGGCTTCTGTTTGAATTCCTCATTCTGGAGGGCGCGCAAGCCGGGCTGAGCTGGTCTACTGTGCTCAAGAAGCGCGATAGCTATCGCGCCGCGTTCGACAACTTCGAGATCGAGAAGGTCGCGGCCTACGATGAGGCCAAGGTGGCCGAGTTGCTCGCCAACCCTGGCATAGTCCGGAACCGGCTCAAGATCGCATCCGCAATCCGCAACGCAAAGGTGGCGCTCTCACTGCAGGATGAATACGGCAGCTTCTCGGACGCGCTTTGGCAGTTCGTAGGCGGCAAGCCCAAGCGCAATGCCTGGAAGAGCATACGCGAGGTGCCTGCCAGCAGTGAGGAATCCGACGCGATGAGCAAGTTCCTTACCAAGCGAGGAATGAACTTCGTGGGCTCCACGATCTGCTACGCGTTCATGCAGGCGGTCGGGATGGTGAACGACCACACGGTGGACTGCTTCAGATATTGCGAAGTATAGTGTCAGGCTTCGCGCCCAGCGGCAGCCGCCCTATGCTGCCTCGTCCATCCTCTTGCGCATGATGTCAACAAATGCCTGAACCAGATCCGGGTCAAACTGTGAGCCCGCGCAGCGCTCGAGCTCGCACAGCGCTTGCTCCGGGGTCATGCTGTCCTTGTACGAACGGGGGCTCGTCATGGCATCGTAGGCATCTGCTATGGCGATAATGCGCGCCAGCAGCGGAATGTTCTTTCCGGAAAGGCCGTTTGGATACCCCTGGCCGTCGTAGCGCTCGTGGTGGTGTCTGACGCCCGGCAGGATCGAGCTCATCTGCTGCACGCGCTTGAGTATTTGAGAGCCCAGATACGCGTGACTGCGTACCTGCTCGTGCTCCGCCTGATTGAGCGGGGCCTTTTTGCCCAGCACCTCTTCGGGGGTGCCGATCTTGCCTAGATCATGCAGCAGGGCCGCTGAGCGCAGATCGTCGATCTCCCGTGCCGTCATCCCCAGCCTGTAGCCCAGCGCCACAGACATCTGCATAACGGCTTGCGAGTGCCCTTTCATATGCCAGTCGCGAGCGTCAATGACGCCGGCAAGAGCCTCGATGGCGGACAGATCCTCGCTGGCAAGCAGGGCCTCAACGTGGCTCGAGGCAGCATGGCACAGCCTGTTGCAGCTCTCGTTGTACGTAACGCACCGGTTCTTGCCCGCATGTTTGGCCGAATAGAGCGCGGCGTCCGCGCAGAGGATGAGCGCGTGACGGGTGGTAGCGTGCAGCGGGAATGTTGCTATTCCCGCGCTGACTGTCACGGTCTTGTCCTTGTCGAAGTCGATGAGGCTCTGCTCCTCCACAGCCTCGCGGATACGCTCGGCCACGGAAAGGGCTTCCTCATACTCGGTCTCGGGCAGAAGAATGATGAACTCCTCGCCGCCGTATCTGGCCAGGACATCGATCTTGCGTACACACTCCGCACATACCGAGCCGAACCATTTGAGCAACCGATCACCCTCCTGGTGGCCCCAGCAGTCGTTGAAGTTCTTGAAGTTGTCGATATCCAGCAGGATCAGCGACGGTGTGTGGTCGTAGCGGTTGGCGCGCTCTATCTCAGCGTTAAGGCGCTCCTGGAAGTAGCGATGGTTGTAAAGCTCTGTCACGCCATCGATGTTTGCCCGCTGCTCTGCCTGGCGCCGGTAATACGCTTCCCGGTCAAGCAGATGGCCCAGTATTCCCGCTATTGTGACGCAGGTTACTTCCCAGAGGAATACGGATACGGTGTGCGCGCGGAAGGAAGTGCCCAGATTCCGGATCAGGTCGTCACAAAGCTGCGTATGCCCCCACCTGGCGGACTCCACGCCGAACGCATACACCCCCGCGATGTACGAAGATATCGCAAACACGGTGCCGCCAAAGTACGCGGCCAGGCGGTACTTGAGTTTCGGATACATTGGCTCTTGGCTCATGCAGTTTCCCTTCGCATTCTGGGCGTCATCCCTTAAGATTATTGGGGAAACGACCCGAATGCTGGAGGAAGCAGAGCAGATATTGCCGGTTTTTCTAGCTGCCGGGTTTGCCGCCAGCGGCCAGACGCAGTTCGGCCAGCGCGTCATCGATATCGTGAGGAGCCTGAGCTGGGTGCGGAAATGCGGTCTTGAGGACGTCCCACCAGTCGTAGTTCCTGGCATAGACGAGATCGAATAGCATGCAGCCCTGCGTGTTCGACAGGCACTCGTTAATGGCCTTCAGCAGCTTCTCCGGCTTCTTGTGATACTGCAGAAGATAGAGGCTGGCGTAGACGAATGTGTCGTCCTTGACAGCATTCATGGACTCCTGAGCCGATGCCTCAACACTCATCCTTTCCGGCTGGCCTGCAGCGAGGGCGTCGCTGCGGCTGGCGTGTTCGTAGTAGCAGCCGGTGCAGATGAAATCCACCTGATCGGCGTAGCCTGTGGTTTCGTAACCCTCCGGCCACCACTCGTAATCACACACGTTCCTCTGGCTGCCCCAGTTGACGCCAACATCGTAGTATACCGGATACCACGAGCCTACGTAGATGCCCAGCCGGGCTTGCGGTTTCGCGGCCTTCACGACAGCCCGCGCTTCGCTGAGGAAATCACGCATGGTCCTCGCGCGGAACTTCAGCCAGTCCTTGAAGAGCGGCCCTCTCGCAAAGCCGTCTTTCTCAAACGCGGTGCGAGCAAGGATATCCCGGGGCCAATTGCCCACTTCGCTGCCGATCTGTTCCTCGAATGCCCGCCTGGTATCTTCGCTGAAGTCAGTGTAGAGATTGGGGTATCTCATGCGATCCAGAACTATGCCGGCGACATCATACCTTGAGCATATCTCCTCGATGATGCTGAGTACATACTTCTTGACCTCAGGATTGCTGGGGTTCACAAAGATGGCCTGATGCATATCGCCGAGGTCACCTGTCTTCACCAGGACATCGCGCGAGGTCAGCTCAAAGCGGGATTCCGCATCCACGGCATCCTGAAGCCACTTCGCCGCCTGGCCGGTGCCAAGGAGAACGTAGCCGCCATCTGGTACCGATATCCGCGCCTCGCCGCTGGCCACACCCGACTGTAAGGGCATGCCATCGGGACTGACCCGAACGTAGCGAGTGTTGGTAGGAAGCTTGCCTGCCGATGCGCAGTCCGTGCCGTAGAGGCATACCTCTTCTTTGCGCAACGGTGAGTTCGGCTTGCCCAGTTTGACCGGCTCCAAGCTGCCCGCACTAAGCGTATGCTCCGCCTCGTACTGAACGCACTGCCACTCGGGATGAGCATAGGCGGCCCCTCCCTGCATCTTCCGCGAGCCTTCAGAGAAGACGTTTATTGCCGCGTAGACCGGAATGCCGGCCCTGCGGCCCTCTTCTACAACAGCCTGAAGAAGATCGTAGTCTTTCGGGTAGGGCTTGCCCTTGAACGTGGATATTCGCGGCGCGATCTTGCTATCGTACAGCACCAGTCCGGCTAGAGGCTTCACATCGGCGATAACGGTGTTGATGTTCGCCGCCTTGCACCTATCGACCATCTCGGCCACTCCGGCGCGAGTGGCAAGCTCCCACATATTCGCTTCCGCATCGAACCACATAATGCGCGCCTGGGCTTTCTTCTGACGAGCGAGCTTTCCCGCCACGCTGTCCCCTGATACCGCACTCGAACTGATGAACATAAACGTAATTCCCGCGAATAACAGTCTTAGGAGCATATCCTTTGCACCGCAGCACTATCGGCCCCGCAGAGAGCGCACTGTGGCATAGAAGCGGCTGCCGGAGATGGGTGACTACGACTTCACGATCAACGTAGCCGGATAATTGGACCCTGCGAGGGGCACCGTCACCACACGACAGTCCCGCGTCTCCCCCGGGTTGAGCATAAACCATCTGAGGGTTATCTCGCTGGGAGGCTGCGCGTATTTTACTGAAACAAACTTGCCGTCGATGAAAAACGCCGCGGAAGCGGGGCCAGCCGTTGGATCGAAGACAAAGCTGATCTTCTTAGGTTCGTCTGTCGGATTAGAGACCCGCACATTGATGTTGTAGGTAACGCCGTAGTTGCCGTAGAGCTTCTTCTGCTGGCTGGAATCGGTCAGCGCGTGCTTACCGAGCGGCACGAACGCCCATCTCGAGCCTACGGTGTACTCGTAGTCTACGGTCTTGATCGGCGTAGGGTAGATCGCGTCGGATAGGCGGAGAAAAGTGGCGTCAGGCGCCCGTGCGATCGTTCCCTCGGATACATTGTCCACGTAGGGTTCCGCTGCCACCACCCGCAGATACGCGCTCTCTCCGTCCATTTGCCGGAGTTCCATTATGCCGCTCGCAGTATCCTTGTGACCTAGCATGTTGGAGACCAGCACCAAACGTGACTGCGGGGGTATCGTCTCAACCACGCTGACATCGTTCGCGCGATCTTTCATGAAAGCGCAACCGGCAGTGTGCCCGATCACGATCGTATCCTTGGACGGGTTGGCGATACCTCTGAACACCCTGATCTTCGCCGCCGTCTCGTTGGGATTAAGCAACTCAACAATCAGGTGAACACGCTTCGACATATCATTCTGGTGGTGATAGAGCACCCGCACGGGTTTGTCGAGGTCAACCCTGCCCACGAACAGCGTCTGATACTGCCTGATGCTCTCGGGATCGTTGCTGTAGAAGAGCTGGCCCGGCTCTTCGCGCGGGATGACCACATTCCGCACTTCCGCCTTTGCCTTGGCCGATACAGGTATATAGTTGGGTCCCGTTATGCGAACGTCCACCCTCATCTGCGTGCTTTGCCCGGGCAGCAGCGCCTGGTTGGGGCATTTCACACCCCCTAACTCGAGCGTTGCGTTCGGCTCGAGTATCGAGTTTTGCGCTACAGCCTGGCGGGCAGTATAGCAGACCAGAGAGGCGGGACAGGGATTGCCTGTTACCTGGCCCACCGCGAGGGCAGGCAGCTTACCGGCGTACTTCTTCACGTAGACGACCAGAGTGGCCCGCTCGCCCTGAACGGAGATATCGACTAACGCCTTGCCTAGCTGCTTCCCGGACACTACGAGGTTGCGCGTGCCGGGCGCGGGCACGGCATCGGCAATATCCGTGTTGTCGGTCTTGGCATAGATGGGCCCTGCGGCTGCGCCTCCTACCTCAACCTGCCGGGTCTCGCCGAAGGGTACAGTCAACTCCGCGGGGTTCAGCACTATCGGAGGCATCATGAGCAAGTTGCGGATGCTCTCGGCCCAAACTCTAGCGAGCGCGATTGCCGTAGAGCGCTGGCGCTTGGCATCGAGCCTGGTTACCCTGCACAGAACCTGGTCGCCAGCGCATACTTTTGCCGACCAGTTATCCCCGGCCGCATAGATGGTCTTAGGGTCGAGCTTTGCCGCGACCAGCGCCGAGAGCCGCTGATTGGTAATCTGGGCCCTTTCAAGTGGAGACAGGTTGCCGTTGGGATCCCGGAAACGCACTGCTGGCCGTCCGTTTACCAGCAGAGCGGCAGCTTCGCCAATCTGGCCGCTCGAAACCCGCGGCTTGAACTCTCCTCTAGCAGCCCCCGTTAGACTCGTAAGGGCAAACAATAGCGTCAAAGTCACCCAGACTCGTCGCCCGTCAGTCATTCCAACTTACTCCATCCCCAGTTCTCAGGGCATCTCCAATCAAGCGTGCCAGAGACACAAATCAGGAAAAGCCCTATTCAGCCTTTCCCTCGTCTATCGCCAAGAAACGCCTCATCAACAGGCATATTCTATGTGCTGATAGGGGATTGGTCAAGCGTTTGAGCTTGTTGCCGCGTAGTGTGACACATTTCGAACTGGAACCCTGCACAAGCGGGTGAAACGAGGTAAGGGGAGAAGGTCTAGGCCGTCCTTCTCCACCACGATTTGCGGCGCGGCGGGAACAGCAGCGCCTCTTCCTTGCCGTCTCCGTTCCTGCCTTCGCCCTGCGAATCCGGCGCTTCAGCTGGGGCCTCGTCCGCAACAAGCCTGATGCTTTCCTGCTGAGGGTCCGGTGCTTCCTCGTCCTCAACTATCTCGGCCTGAACCTGGGGCGGTTCCCGCCGTTCCTGACGTTGCCAGATCGATGACTTGCGTGGGAACGCGGCTTCAGACTCCTTCTTCATGTCGCGTTTGTCAAATGATGCGTCCAGGGGCTCGGCGCTGCCGCTTTCGAGCGCGCCCATCTCCGCGTCGGCCACACCAGTTTGCTTGAAAAGCTCGTTGACCCTTGCGACCCTCTCGGCCCATTCGGCCTTCTTGGGCTCCGGAAGTGCCTTGGCCATCTCGTTCAGTTCCATTGAGCTGAGGGCCATGGCCTCCTGTGTCCGGTTCAGCATGATGTTCGCGCGGTTCAGCATCACGTTGAGCTCTCTCTGCCGTTCCAGAAGCTCCATGATAAGCTCGTTCGTGTTGCCCTCGCGGTCCCTGGCATCCTTGTACTGCATCTCAAGCACTTTGCTCTTCTGCTTGTAGCCTGCCAACTGCCTTAGCGCGCGACTGAGCTTGTCCTTGAGCTGCTCGATATGTTCCTGTGGTTCCAGTTCTTTCACGATCATAGTTGCTCCGGATACGTCCATTATCGGTTGTATCTGGCACAGGCGCAAGTGCTATTTGCCTGCGCGCTACGCATAGGATTACGGAGGAGCTTGTCCCTATTGTTCCGTTTGTATGCCAATACTAAACAATTACACCCCGGGGCAGCCTTAAGCACGCAACACAACGCCGTTACATGTATTGACTTTGTGGCCCGGCTCAGTCTACAATAACATTGGACATCAGCGGCGCTAGTGCACTGAACCTATATGGAGGATACCGGATACCACCTGTAGGCGAGAAGGCAGGTGATACCCGGTTTTTTTACACATATCGCGCCGATTGGTGAAGGGAACAAACTAGGATGACGCGACACAAAGTGGCTCTCGGTTGGGTTGAAGAAATGGCCGCGCTGTGCAAGCCGGACCAGGTAGTATGGTGTGATGGCTCCGAGGAGGAGAAACAGCGCCTGACTGAACAAGCGGTAAATACCGGAGAGCTGTATCTTTTGGACCAGGAAAAGCTTCCTGGATGCGTCCTCCATCGGACCGCCGAGAACGATGTGGCCCGCACCGAGCACCTCACCTTCATTTGCACCCGAGCCGAAGCGGACGCCGGCCCTACCAACAATTGGATGGACCCGCAGGAGGCCTACTCCAAGGTCGGAGCTATGTTCGACGGCTGCATGCGCGGGCGGACGATGTATGTCGTGCCATTCATTATGGGCGTCGCGGGTTCGCCCTTCCGTAAGCTCGGAATCGAGTTGACCGATTCCATCTACGTAGTCCTCAACATGCGCATAATGACCCGCATGGGTCAGGTCGCCCTTGACGAACTCGGAGAAAGCGAGGAGTTCACGAAGTGCCTCCACAGCAAGGGCGAGCTTGATATCGAGCGCCGCTTCATCCTTCAGTTTCCGGAAGATAACACCATTTGGAGCTACGGCAGCGGCTACGGCGGCAACGTTCTTCTCGGCAAGAAGTGCCTCAGCCTCAGAATTGCCAGCTACATGGGCCTGACCGAAGGCTGGATGGCCGAGCACATGCTGATCCTGGGACTCCAAAGCCCTGATGGCGAAGTCACCTACATCGCAGGCGCGTTTCCCAGCGCGTGCGGCAAAACCAACCTGGCGATGCTGATCCCGCCGGGCTCGATGCCGGGCTACAAAGTCTGGACAGTCGGCGACGACATTGCGTGGATTCGGATTGGAGAGGACGGCCGGCTTTGGGCGGTAAACCCTGAGTCGGGTTTCTTCGGCGTTGCCCCCGGCACCTCTATGAAGTCGAACCCGAACGCGATGCTGACGGCTTCGAGGAATTCCATATTCACGAACGTACTGCACACCCCCGATAACACCGTCTGGTGGGAAGGGATGGGGGTCGATCCGCCCGCAACCGGCATTGACTGGCGCGGACATCCGTGGAGCCCCAAAGCCGGCGAAAAGGGCGCTAATCCAAACGCAAGGTTCACGGCGCCGGCATCGCAGTGTCCCGTAATTTCGCCTCATTGGGAAGACCCGCAGGGCGTACCGCTTTCGGCCATCTTGTTTGGAGGCCGCAGAGCCAAGCTTGCCCCGCTGGTCTATGAGTCCTTCAACTGGCAGCATGGGACCTACATTGGCGCGACGATGGCCAGCGAGACGACCGCCGCGGCTATAGGCCAGGTGGGCGTTGTAAGACGCGACCCGATGGCGATGAGGCCGTTCTGCGGCTACAACATGGCCCGGTATTTCCAGCATTGGCTGAACATGGGAAAGAGGGTCACGAACCCGCCGAAGATCTTCCACGTGAACTGGTTCCGGCAGGACGAGAACGGCGAATTCCTGTGGCCGGGTTACGGCGACAACCTGCGCGCTCTCGAGTGGGTGCTGCGCCGCTGCAAGGGAGAAGCCGAGGCCACGGAGACCCCGATCGGCTTCGTTCCTACGAAGACGTCGCTCAATCTCAACGGTCTGGACATCACCGATCAGGCGATCGATAGGCTCCTTGAGGTCCGTCGCGATGACTGGGTTGCCGAACTGGAAGGCATGCAGAAGTTCTTCGACCAGTTCGGTTACGAGTTCCCGGAGGAACTACTCGAAGAGCAGCAAGCGCTGAAGACGCGGCTGGGGCGTTGGGAGTAGCAGCTTTCAGACTGCGGTTCGGCTTACGGGCCGGAGCATCCTTGCTCCGGCCCTTTCGTATTCCGGCTACAGCGCCTCAAGCGCGAGAGCGACCTTGAGCCTGATTGATTCGGCCCGCGCCGGGTCTTTGCAGTAGTCCGTTCTCGACACGATGCAGTCGTTGACCTCCTTCAAGGCATCTCGCGCAGCCACATATCGGGGCGTTGCCCTGACGGTTTCCGACGCCGCATCTATCTTGTCCTGCAGCATCCTGAAGTAGTCCCAGTCTTCGATGCCGTCACGGATCGTCTCCCAGCGGATCGAGTCAACGGGCCCTTTCGCCACGAACGAACTCGACGGCGTTCTGGTGGGCGGATAGAGCAGGAAGCCATCGCCGTTACCCCAGTTGGTGGAGCGGTCCGGCGGCTGGCTCATCGGTGTCTTCCACGGGTTGTCCTGCCAGTACATCGTGTTCCAGTAGAGTATGCCGTTGAGCCCGTAGCGCCACGTCATCCAGTGATACATACGAAGGTCCATTGCAGGATAGTCGATGAAATAGGCCGGATAGGGATGCCGTGGTCCACAGCAGGAATACCACCAGACCTCCTCTCCCTGTGCCTGTCTGGCCTTGGATTTGGCCTCATCGTATTCTGAGAGTATCGGCACCCAGATATCGACCGATCCTATCAACTCCTCTTCGACCTGTTCGGTGAGCAGGATCTTGATTCCTTGATCCGCCATCCGGACGTTCTTGGCAGCTTCGATGACTTCCGGATACTGCGCAGGCGTCGGCTCATCGGTTATGTAGTTGTAACCTTTGGCGAGCTGCCCTTTGTCGACGAGGTGCTCCGCGACACGGCGCATGTAGTCGATCTTCATCCGCTCGCCGTCAGCGCCTCTGCCCAAGCCGACGTTGTCGTGCATGCCGAATCCGGGCAGTTGGAAGCTGTTGAACATCGCGAAGTACTTGCTGATGGCTGCATCGAAGTCCTTGAAGTCCAGGTTGACTGTGCCGTCGGTCGTGCTGACGCCGATGTCATAGAACGCGTAGGGCCGGTATGGCGAGACACGATGCTTGAAGAAGTTCAGGTTGTATAGATCCTGCAGCTTTCGCTTCTGTTGCAGCGTAGTCGCGCCATGGTAGGTTGCTGCTCTGTTGGGGTCGTTCCCGTAGGCGGTGCGCAGGCGGCTGACGGATGGCAGAGTGAACTTCCACACGCGCACGCTGATCGGCACTACCACCTTGCCCATCCCTCCGGCAACGACGTCCACAGTCCCCTTGTACTCACCGGGAGACGTGTCTCTGGAAGCGTATAGCGTGATCCACACCGGAGTGTTCTGCCCGGCGGGAGCGTTGAAGGGGACATGGTCCGGCAACGGATCGGGATACCAGCCTGGCTTGACGTCCGGACTGGTGGCCGTCGTGCAGTGGACATACTCCACGTTCCGGACGGTCAGACTCCAGGCTCCGATCTTGGCGTTCTTCGGGCCGGTTAGAGTGTGCGGCACGATTTTCACGTTCTTGAGGGCTGTCTTCGGAGCCAGAACCAACTGGAAGGCTTCGTGCTCATTTCTGGCAACGTGCACGCGCACCGCGGAGACGGACTTGTCAGGTACCGGCGCCCCTCTCGTCACTTTCACCAACGGAGTCTGCGTCCACAGCACGCCCCACGTGCCTCTTGCGACGACGCCCCAACTTGGCGCCTGAGCTGACGCGGGCACGGTAACCGTGGCCAGCAGAATGGCTATGGCAATTGGATACCTCATAAGGCAACACCTCTATGCTTGCTTGGTTTACGAACGGTACATTATAACCTACCCGGGGCTCCTCAGGGAAAACTGATGCATAGTCGGGTATAATGAGTATGATTCAGCGCTGGCAAACGGGCAGAAAGCTGTTAACCTTTGCCGGCGGCAAACGTCTAAGTAGTAGCAGCGAGGTTCACGCGCTGATTCCGGCCTCAGTAGGCAAGCAGGAGGTACGCGATGAGGATATGGCATCTTAGTGTGCTGTGCTTTGCGGCTGCTTGTGCTGCCGCTGTTTCGTGTATTGCGGCGCCGGAGACCACGCCGGCAGCCAACGCGAACGACTCGGTCAACCTCGAGCTTAAGGATGTGGAAGTCAAGTCTGCAATCGAGGCGCTGTTCCGCAACACTGGAAAGAACTTCTCGATCGACCAGAACGTACAGGGTCATATTCCGGCATTGTCGATCAAGAACGTTCCTTTCGATATGGCTCTGCGGAGTATAACGAAATCAGCCGGCCTTGTCTACAGGGTGGACGGCGGGATCTACATCATCAGCAAGAAGCCCGAGGCAAATGCAACAGCGGCTATATCGACGCCGGTAGTGGATGCGGGTGTTCTCGACACTCCGACGACTGAACCTGAGATCAGGATAGAGAAGATCTCACTGAACAACGTGAGCGCGAGCGAAATCCTGAGCGTACTTACGGGACAAGACCGCATGTACGGCGGATATGGCCTGGGCAGCGGCTACGGCGGCTACGGCTATGCGGGAAACTACGGCTACGGTGGTGGCCGCTACGGTTCGGGCAACTACGGCGGCTATGGCATAAACTTCCAGGGTGGCTATGGAGGCTATCGTGGCTATGGCGGCTATGGTGGCTACAATGGCGGAGGCTACAGGAGCTACGGATACGGGGGCTCCGGCTACGGCGGGTATGGCGGCTTTGGAAGAGGCTGGTAAGCCGGTTCTACGTTGAGTTGATAGGCGCGGGAGACGAGTGTCTCCCGCGCTTTCTAGTGTACGGTGACTTGAGGTGTCACTTCGGTACCCATTTCGAGAAGCTATCGAGATGCATCCAATACGCCAGATAGCCGTTGATTGCCCATATTGCCGCCGCGCCAAGCAGAGTAAGGACTCCAGCCAGACGAACCAGCTTCCGCTTACGGTAACGAAGCGCGACTCCGGCGAAAACCCCCGCCGCGCCGGTGAGAATGAAGCCTGCGGCTGACAGGACAGGCATTGTTGTCAACTGAAGCACAAAGAGCCTGACGCCTACCAGGATGGCCGCCAGACCAGCAAAGAACGCATAGACCGAGTGCGGCATCAGGTCCCGCTTCGCCGCCAAAGACCACGCGGCGCCCAACAGCAGAATCCCGAAAAGCACCGAGGTGTCGCCGTAGGCTGCATTGTAGCTCCCCGGAAGCGGCCACAACCACGCGATGTTCAGGCCATTCAGGAGCGCGATGATCCCGGGCACTGCAAAGGCCGGGGCCCACCTCGGTTGGTCCGGCTCATCCAGCCCCCTCCAGAGATACCAGGCCAGCAATACCAGCCCCGCCGTCATATTGATAAGCATTAGCGTGAGAAAGTCAACACACAACACAGTCGTACCTCCCGGGTTGATTCCTCCCGACCCCGCGTAGGTTTATTCCCACCTATGGCTCAGCTTAACCCTGAGAGCGTTCAAAAAATGTGCTGCCCGGCTGCTTGCACTGACTACAGTCACTGCTATAATCGAAACTAGCACCGCTTTATCAGCGGCTCCAGAACCATATCTCGGGCAACGGTGCCCCCTTCCGCGCTGCCGCAATACCAGTTCTTCCGGGAGTACCAGAATGCGCTGTAACAAGATCCGATACGCCTCGATTGCAATGCTGAGCCTGCTAATGCTGGGCCGGGTGATAGCCGCGGAGACTCCGCCCGCCTCCTGCCAGATAGATGGTGTTCCACGCATAAAGCAACTGACCAACTACTGCGGTCCCGCCACTGTGGCGGCTGTCCTGCAGTGCTTCGGGGAAAAGACGACCCAGGAGATGGTCGGTAAGATCGTCTACAACGCCGCGGGGGGATCCACCAACGGAGCTGACATGCTCTACTACGCGCGCAGCATAGGATACTCGGCGTACTCCTGGAACTCCAGCATTGAAGATGTGAAAAAGAAGATCGCCGCCGGGGCGCCCGTCATAGTCCTGCAGCAAAACAGCACGACTGACGCCTCCGGGCACTACCGGGTGCTGACTGGCTACGATGACAGGACGTCCAAGTTCCGCGTTATGGACCCCTACTACGACAACATCACCGAGATGACATACGCGCAGTGCGAAAGGCTGTGGAGGCCTATGGGACGCTGGTCGCTGCTGATAGTGCCGCCCTCCAAAGACACGTTCGCGGCCGAACTCAACGACAAGAACCCCGTCGTGCACATGGACATGTCCTATGCGCTATACACGCGTGGAGACTACGTTGGGGCACAAAAGGAAGCCAAGCTCGCGCTGGCGCTGGAGCCGAACAACAGCTGGAGTCGCAACATGCTCGGCAAGATCAACAGGGCCATGGGCGCGGGCAAGAGTCGAGACTAACGCTAGTCAACCTTCCGCAGTTTATCCAGGGCCTCATCGACGTCAGCTTCTCTGCCAAGGGCATAGTAGGCGTCCACGAGGCCTTTGTAGCACTCCCTGAGGAGATCAAGCCGCCGCTGATCCTCCGCCTCGTTCGACATTCCCATCAGCTCCTGGATTTCGCGCATAGCCCCTGACTTTCGCCATCGCTCCAACCGGTCCACAGCGGTCTCGAATTCCACAACGGCCGATTCGTAGTCCTTCCGCTGCATCGCCTTGTTCCCGAAGTAGGCGTGTGCAGAAGCGTAGGTTGTGTCGATGAGTTCCGGAGTGCCCTTGATCCGCTCGTAGGGAGACTTCTCCACCTCCAGCAGCCGCCGGAGTGTCGCTTCGTAGCCGTCCACGTCACCGGCCCCGAGATGGGCCGATGCGAAGAGGTTGAGCGTATCCGTGGAGTTCGGGTTGAACTTGAGGGCCGTTTCCAAGCTGGAAACGGCTGTCTGCCAATCGCGTTCCGCGATTGCCAGCATCCCCTTCGCCTTCCATCCGCCCTCTGAGGTGTTTCGTGCCAGGTTGATCGACCTACCGATCTCCTCGCGAGCCCTTTCGAACTCGCCCTGGCCCAGCCCCAGCCATATGCCCAACTGCCTGTGATACTCCGGGTTCAGCGGAGAGACGGCAGCCGCGCGAGCGTAGAGATCGACCACGCTAGCTGAACGGCCTTCCCGGCTCTCTTCCGCGGCGCGGCTCGCCCAGTGGTAGCCTATCCCGAAGCAGCCACTGAGCACAATCACTACCCCGCACATCGCGAGAAGCACAGGCCGCATGATCTTGCCGGGCGCGGTCGTCGAACTCTCGGTATGAGCCAGTGCGCATAGGACGCCCGCGAGGCCCCAGAACGGCAGTGCGATTCCCGTTACGTACCAGTCGGAATCGACGAGGCTTCGGATGGATGATCCGACCAGTGCCGCGAAAATCCCACAGCCTATGATCCGCCAGCCATCCGACGGGACGAAATCCGCCCACGTGATGGACTCGGATGCGGCCTCGGGCGCGACATCATCCGCCGGGCGCGACCGAATCCAGCCCAGGGACCGCCAGGCGATCGTCAGCAGGAAGAGAACGAGCGCGATCAGCGCCGGAATGCCCATCTCGGCCGCGATGTGCAGATACGAATTGTGCGCGAACTTCGTCGGCCCGGCAATCGTATACTGCGGATAAGTGATGCCATACACGCCCGGCCCGACGCCAAAGACCGGCTGGGCCGCAATCATGTTCAGTGTCGCCTTCCACGTGTAGATTCGGAACGCTGTCGAATGCACCTGGGCTCCACCTACCTGCGCCTGTTCCACCCTGGACTTGACCGGCATCGAGAACGGTACCAGGAGCGGGATAGCAACGGCAGCTATGATAAGCAGCCTCCTGAGCCTGAACCCATCGAGAGTCCTGGCCACGGCATTCAGAAGAAGGAACAGAGCAAGGGCGGCAGCGGCGGCAACAACTCCGAATTTAGCACCGGTGAGCATCAGTGCCATCAGCTCGAAAGCAAATGCAGCGGCCGGCAGCACGGCTACAAGCGCCCTGCGAGTTGTAAGAAACAACGCAAGCGTCACGGGCATCACGATCACGAGATAGCCTGCGAAGAAGTTGGGATTGACGAACGGCCCGAACAGGCGAGCGTGGTCGCCGGAACTGGTAAGCTCTCTCCAGAAGCCGATGCCCCCGCCTGCGTTCAGGATGTAGCCCCGAACCGCCACGCCGCTCACGAAAAGGGCCGAAAGCACCACGGCCCACACTGCGGCGGCCGCGATTCGTTTGTCTCTGCACAGCGTCGCGCAGAGTATGAAAGCTCCAATGCAGGCGGATAGAAAGAGCAAGTGGCTCAAGCTGAAGTAGATAGCTCGGCTGAAGGCGGCAGATATGACCGCGAGTCCCGCGAACGCAAGTAGGAACCACCAGCGGGGAGTGCGGCTCCAGGAAGCGTCCTTGGCGCCGCGCGAGAGAACCCTCGAAGCGACCGCCGCAGCTATCAGTATCTGAAGCACTCCACGTGCAAGCTCTCCGAGCCCACCGCCGATGATCGGCGCAAGGATAAGGCCTGCGAGGAGAAGGATGGTACTGATCATTGGGCTCATAGAGGCATCCGCGTAAGCATTGACTCAACGATACCCTTGAACATCAGCGCTGTCAAGCCAACAGGCCACAGGCCCGGAGTATCATGCGTGGGGGCAGCCGGTACATAGCAAAAGGCCGGCGTATGGCCGGCCTTGTCGAGTTCGAATATACGAGGGCGCCTACGGGTTCTTCACGTCCTGCCAGCTGTGGGTGATGACGCTGGCGATCCAGATCGGGTCGCCGCCCGGCATACCTGGCGGCAGGTTGTCCGTCAGGGCAGGCACCTGATAGATCTTGGGAACGTTTTTCATGCTATAGTAGCTGGAAACGACGGTACCGGCAATGTCGCACTGCTTTCCTATCTCAACCTGGTGCTGGGCATACATAGCCAGCGCCATGTCCAGATGAGCATCTCCACCGCCAGTCGCCAGTTCCACACGGTCTCCCGCAATGATGCCCAGCGCGTCGGGATTCGGGAACTGCGTCTTGGGCAGAATACTGCAGTGGAAGTAGGTGCTCTTCGGCGTCACAAGTGTTCCGCTGCCGGAGTACTCGATGACAACTTTCGATGGCCCGAAGTTGATGTTGCCAGTCACAAACACGATGCCGGAGATCGTCATGTTGCCGCTGGCGTCTATCGTCAGCGAGCCTTTTGGTCCCGAGATCGTGAGCGGCGTACCTTTCTCGATGTTCAGATCGCCCGTCACGACTGTGCCATTCGCCTGCAGATACTCCAGATAGTTCGCGTAGGTGATCCCTGTTGCTTGGTCCGTATACTGCCCCGAATCTATCAGCGGCAGGTCTACGGCGTCCTCAGCCAGGTCGTACGGATTACCCGTGCCGTTGTCGCCGTATGCGGACGCTGCGCCTTTGTTACCGCCGTAGCCGTCGCTGACATAGAGCCCGTCCATGGTCTCTTTGATGCCATTGCCAGTGACGTTCGGGTCTCCGATTGTGGCCGAACCGGAGATGTCCACCCTGCCGTGTTTCACGCGCAGTTTGGCGTTCAAGGTATCTACCATCTCGCCGCCGAACGGCTTCTTCTGAAGGGGTGGTATGCGGGTTGAAATCACCGTTGACATGCCGGAATAGTTGTTGCCGATGTTTGCCGCACCCGACAGTTCCTCGGCAAGGTCGGTCACTGTCAGCGGCGGATCGTAGGTCCCGTTTCCGTTGGCGTCAACAAACGGCTCTCGCACGTCATAGTGGCCGTCACCATCCGCGTCTATGAACGGCTCGCCGACGTCCCACTTTCCATTGTGGTTGATGTCCGAGTAAGGCTCGGCGTCGCTCCAGCGTCCGTCGCCGTCCAGGTCGGTGTAGTCCTCACCGTCGCCCAGAAGGTGCACGGAGCCTCTAATGACGACGTTTCCGTTGATACTTCGGCCGGCCTGTCCCACACCGCCGAAGATGACGTTGTTCCACACACAGATGTTTTCCTTGTTGATGGTTACAACCACCTTGACGGTGCGCGACACCGTCTTGCCGGCTTCGGTCACCATGCCCTGCGAAGTTATGACGACCTTGCCGGTGTGGATACCGGTGCCGTCCCTGACGCAGATCCTGAAAGTCTCTCCGGTCCGCACTGTCTCGTAGTACCAGGCGTCTCCGTTGTGGTTGTCGGAGATCGAGGATGGATGGCTCGTGCGGTAGGTTCCAGGATTTCCGGACATCAGGAATGATATGGCTCTATCTACGCCCGCTTCCGCACACGCCAGCGCGCGCGCCCGAAGGACGTCCCTCCGCGCCACAACGACGGAAGAGGACGCGGTGACAAGATAGGAAATACCCAATGTGGAGATGATCGTCAGGGCCAGGAGGGCCAAGAGCATGCCATTGCCCTTGCGTTTCCTCAGCAGCAAATGATGGACCGACTTTGCGTTCATATGTTGCTATTCCTCAGGGTGATGTGTCCGGTGACTTGCTGTTTTTTCACGCATCTACCCAACTGCTTACTGCTGACGAGCACCACATCCACGTAGCCTGCAGCAGCCGTAAAGGTGGACTCGGTCGAGATTCCGCGAGCGATGATCTGCGTGTTCCCGTTCCTCAGCCGCACGAGGTTGCCTCCGCTCACATAATAGGTGCTGGTCACAGGATCGTTCGCGGCAGTGTCGTAGAGCTTCTCGCCCGTGACCGGGTCCGTATGCACCAATGGGAACGTGACCACGAGTTGCCCACCTGAGAGGGTAGCCGACCTTGCCTCACGGATTTCAAAACTAAGTTTCTGGAGAGCGATGGAGGCGTTGCTGTTGGCCACCTCGGTCGCGGCACTGTTGCCCCAGCCGGTAAGGCACTGCCAGAGCATGGTGAACACTCCCATGGCCAGCAGTGAAAGGATGCTGATTGCAATCAGCATCTCAACGGCGGTCATTCCCTTGTTGTTCCCGCGGATGTTCATAGATCAGCCCGCCTTACGCATTCGCTTGTCTACCACAAGGCTGGTCAGCCTAACGTTCCTGTAGATGTTGCGTTGGGATGACCGCCAGCGGACCAACACCGTTACGCGCTTGGTGTCGGACGACGTGTTGTAGACGTAGAGGGTACCGGTGCCTTTCGTCAGCTTGCTCGCTACACCATCGGTAGTGGTGAAGTAGAAGCGCGTAGTGCCAGCGCTGGAGTCGATCACCCCATTGGTGTAGAGCAGTGCAGGCGTCAAGAGCTCGTACCTCAACGACCTGATCTGCTCCATTTTCTTCGTAGCGATGGACGTTGCGATCTTGTATTCCTGCGCCTGCCGGGAGCAGGACGAGGCAACCGGCATCGATGCCGAGAACACCAATCCCGCCACGGCCAGCAGGAACATAGCCAGCAGGGCCTCGATGAGGGTGACTCCCCGCCTGTTTCGTCTGATAAATGCGCGCATTTCTGCCACTTCCACCTTATTACTCATATCCATATTGTTGGCTCATCCTTGATCAATGATGAGCCTGAGCGGTCAAAAACCCGTATAAGAAACAGGGCGGGGCAAAGATCAGTAGATAACCTCCCACGAGATCCTGTCGTACGATCCCGTGGTAGGATAGTGAGGCGGTGGCGCCGATGCCAGGCGCCGATCATAGTGGTAGTCTTTGGCATAGCCGGTGGCTATGTTGCCACTGCTGTTAATGGTGCCGACGGGACCTCTGGTGCTTTGTATCAAGCTGCCGATGACCTTCAGGGTCCCGGTGGTGCCCCGATCGTAGTTCTGCACTGAAATGCTGCCATCAACTGTGCTGCTTCCGGCAAGCATGACGCAGTTCAGCTCCCGGTTGTAGTGCCTGTAATAGGGTGTGCCGTCGTCGGCGATCTTGATGTCTTGAGCGACGATCCCCAGAGTTCCTGCCGCAAGATTACAGGGCGCGTCCAGGGGCTGGCTCTTGTCCGGTCTTGTAGCGTAGACCAGGTCGCCTGTGATTGTTATATCCTTGCCTGCGTTTGTATCGGTAGCTATCGTCCAGGCAGAACGACGCTGAATTTCGCCGTTGGCAACCCAGTTGTCCGCGATCGTGCCGCGCAGTGAGGTGATGTTGCCGCTGCAGTAGATCACGCCGTTGGACATAGAAGCCGCGGAGGTCGGGCTGCCGGGACCTACGGAGCCTGATAGGACTGATGTCGTGCCTGCGGCCATGTCGAACTTGATGACGGTGGTATCAGTCCCCTGCACCACGGTCATTATCTGGTTTCCACCAGCATCGACTGACATAGTGATGCCGGCATTGCCATGGATGTAGATTCCGCCATTGCCGCCTCCTGCATCGGAGCGTATGTAGACGCCGGTGGTCGAAGGATATCCGCTGAAGTCGCCCCAGGCCGCTCTTTTTTGATCCTCGGTCGAGGGAGGCAGATTGACCCTGTTGACGTTCAGCAGATAGCCCTTGCTCCCGTTCAGGAACACCTTCTGGAAATCGCTTTCCGACTTTGGTCTCGAAGGCTGATAGTTGATTGTGTTTCCGCACCCGGTGACTATGTCACGGAAGATGGGTCTCCTGGGGTTGTTGCTGTTCCATCCCGAATAGTTGATGTTGAAGTTGGTGCCGCCGGTGTTGTTGCTGTGTACCGGGCCATCGATCTCGTCGTTGGAGTTCCACCAAATGGCCCCGCCGCTCGCGCTCGAGGTCTCCCTATCCGTAAAGTAAGCGTACTTCCCGAACGTTGACTGCCGGACCACTACCCTGACCCTCCGGGAATGCCCGCTTACGGCCGCCGTGCACGTGATTTCATATGTCTTCAGGAACTGATTGGCATTGTTCGGGTCATTGGTCAGACTGATGTTCCACGTGCTGCCCTCAGGAGGAGCCGCCAGTACGGATGTCAGGTTGTGATCCGAGGTGGGTGGAGTTGGCTGGTCCCTCAGCCAGAGAACGCCCAATTCGGCGCCGGACTCAGCAATGGTAAGCGCCGTCGCCCGGGCTTGAAGCCGCTTGTTGCCCCTCAGGTTTGTGCTCGTGAGCGACAGCATGGTAACCGTCAGCGTGGCGATTATCAACGTCGAAGCGATCACAAGCAGCAGAGTAGAACCACGTCTGCCGTGAGCCACTGCCCTGATCCTGATTGGTGGGTCAAGATGCTTCATTAGTAGTTCCGTAGGTAGACGACTCTATCGGTCAGTTGAGTATAGATCCCGTGTTTGTCGAGGTTCTTGCCGTCCTGCCTGTGGGGGCCGGACGCCCCGCGGGAAACGGACGTTTTCACCTTGAGGGTGATCCCCACCTCCTGCGGCTCGGGCTGGGTGAAAAGCAGCCCGTTAGGGTCCAGGTCTTTCCGGATGGAGCGGTACTCGGTGTATCCGTTCTTGACTTCACTCCTCCAGAGCCACGTGCCGGTGCGTCCTGGTATGTGGCTGGAGTCGGAGATGTAGTAGCAAATGGGGTGGGCTATGTCTTCTATGTTGCGATTGTAGTAGCCCTCCGGCGACCTTGCCGGCTTGATGATCTGTATCTGCGTGCCTGAAGCAAGCGGCGTTACCTTCTTGGCCTCGCGTATGTCGCTGACCATCATCTGCATCGCCAACACGGCATCGGTATCCGTGCCGCCCTGCTTCACCTCTGTCTCACACCGCCTGACGGTCTGCAGCAGCATCGCTAACACGGAGGTAACCATGAGTGTGGTGATCCCCATCACCACCATCACCTCCACGAGCGTCATGCCGCGCCGGTTGTGCTTGTGGAATCCTATCATCTCGCTACTCCGTGTTCGCTATATAGCCCGTGAGTACAGCCACGCTGTTCTTGAGCTTGTGCGAGGCGGATTTCCATTTGACCCTCACCGTCACGACCTTTGTTCGTGGGTCGCCGGGAAGGTTCGTGATCTCGATGGATGTCGTGGGGCTTGATTTGTGGCCCTTGTTGTCCTTGAGTTCGAGGATCTCGTTTACGCCGTCAACTTGCGAAAAGCAGTAGGGCGGCGTTTGGGGGCTCGCGTCGATGATGCCGGCGTCGGTGAGTTCTTCGTAATTCAGCCGCCCATAGCCGACCGCTCTGAGCTGGTCGATCTTGTGCTGGCATATGCTCAGCGCCTGGGCGTATTGACCGTTGATCCCGGTCGCGGCGTTGGACACCATAAGCGATCCGGCGAACAACACCACCAGCAGGCTGAACATAAACAGGGCGATTACAACTTCAATAAGGCTCGACCCGCGTCTGCCGCGTGAACATCGCATCGATTGGCCAGTCTCCATGTCGCGCATCATCTATTCGCGGACCCGTACCCTAGAGAAGCTACTACCGGGTTTGTGCCCGCCCCCTACAAGTGGTGTTCCACAACCGAGTGGATGAATATCCTCGCAGAAGTCATTGTTTTCCAACAGTAATTATGGCTATCTGGCAAGAATGCTGGAGAGACAGACCCGTCGATGATCGGTTCTTGACAAATGCCGGGGCGTGTACATATACTGTGGAAAGTCCCGTTGTGGACCAAGTTTGCGGTGATCGATTCCATTCAGTCCTGATCACACTGGCTACAGATAGCAGTGTTCGCTATTCCAATTGTGGTTCAGGAGGATGTCGCCCAATCAGATGACCATCGAACTTGGGAGTATCGTCAGGGGCACCGTGGTCAAGATCGCGGACTACGGCGCTATAGTGCGCCTCGACGGTGGCAAGACCGGCCTCGTGCACATCTCCGAGATTGCGGACACGTTCGTCCGCGATGTTAGGGACTACCTCTGCGAAGATGATGAGGTTACCGTCAAGGTTCTCCGGCTCAGCAACAAGGGACGCTACGAGCTGTCCCTGAAGCAATGTGAAGCGCAGTTGCCGCCGAAGGCCAACGGACGCGCCCATGCTGCCGCGGAGCCTGCTGAGAGAGACCCCGATTGGCAATCACCGCGCGAGCACAAACCCCCGGCGGCCAGCTTCGAGGATCGGCTGTCCCGGTTCCTCAAGGACAGCGAGCAGCGCCAGCACGACCTCAAGCGGCACAACGAATCGAAGCGCGGAAGAAAATGACGCCGGCGGCGCAGCGCACGATTGAGTTCCGCTGCCGCTGAGCTAACAGCCGAGCTTGCAATTCATCTGCGCGAAACGGCAACCTGCTGGAACCTTTGCGTCTGTACCCCATGGAGGTGAATGCGATGCGCACCCTGATCATTCTGTTGCTCTGCTCGATAGTGGTCCTGCCGTGTTCGGGCGCCAGTCGTGAACGCACGGAGAACAGGACACCAAAGGCCGAGTCCACCGAAAGGTCCTCTGACAGGCAGGACAGGTCATCCAGCCGCAGTTCGTCTAGCTCGTCCAGTACGTCGAGTTCGTCGAGCAGTTCGTCCAGCACGTCATCGAGCCAAGGGTCGAGCTACAGGCCTTCCGAGAGCAGCAGCAGCAACTCGAGCTCCAGCAATCATTCTTCGGGGTCCGCGTATACGACGCGCCGGGACGATCCGCCGCCTGCCTCCGTGCGCAGAGATCCTCCGCCGGAGCCGCCGAAGCAGGCCGCAGAAGACGATCGCAGTTCCGGTCACACGAGATACAGGCCAAGTAATCCTGAATCGGAGGCTGCCAAGCACACGCCGCAGGCCGAGACGACCCCTGCCGCGCCGCCGGAAGCAAACACCAAAGCGCCACAGCAGCCAACTTACAAGCCCGATACGCCGAGCACACCGAACGTCACTGTCGGGCCTTCCACGACGGCTTCGCCCGGCACGACAACAACGTACCGGCCCGACACCGAGTCTCGCTCCAACGCGGGCAACAGCACAGGCGAGGCATCCAAACCGACTGGCCGGGTGTCTCGAACACAGACGCGTTCGCCCAAGACACAAGCCAAGCTCGACGCAAGGGCCGAGGGGTCCAGCCGGACCTACAAGCCCGGTACACCGAGCTCAGGCGCCGCCAGCGGCGCTTACAAGCCGGCTGGCGCAACAGGAAAGGGTGATTCGCTGGTGCGCCGTCCCGCGGATATCGACAGAGTCGGCTACAAACCGGCAACCAGCATCTACAAGGTAGGCTATCGGCCGCCGGCTAAGCCCGTCACCAGACCGGCGAGCTACAAACCGCCAACGTACAGCCGCGAGGACGGTTACTGGCACTATCCTTCAACTCCGGCCATTCGTTGAGAATGGACGTTGGTACCACCCTCGCCCGCGATTCCACAGGCCCTGCCGCTACGGCTACTGGGCCGACGACTACTATCCGGGCTTTAGCTGGAGGTCCCTGTTCTTCTACTTCGGCGTCTACCCGTTCGTAACCATTACGAACATGCACGAGTGCCACTACGAACCCATCGAGTTCATATACGAGCCCGTTTACATCACTGGTCGCCCCTTTGTGAGCGACTCGCGCTGGGAGCGAATCGATGAAGCCCTGGCCGATATCCGCAGCGCGTGGATCAGCGGCAGATTCGATCTGATCGAGCGTCACGTTCAGCCAGGCAGGCTTATCGCCGTGTTGACCGACGGAGACTATGACTACGCCGTTTCCTCCCAGGACTACCTGGCCATGACGGAGGACGCCATGGCTGACCTTAACACGATAAGCTTCGTCTGGAACAAAGTGCGGGAGAGGTCAGACGGTACCATAATGGCATTCGCCGATCACTCCTACTGGTCTGTGGACCGCGCCAGGACGGTCTATGTCAGTTACACGCTTGCCAAAGAGGGGACGGACTACTTCATAACCGAGGTAGGGTCCTCGCTGAACCCTGTCAACTGGTAATTTGTTGGAGTTGTTGGCATTCATCCAACTGAGCTGCGTCTATCAATAGTGGAGGCGACTGACATGCGTATACTAAGAGTCTTCGGAATATGCTTAATCATCGTCACTTTGGCCGTGGGAGTCGAAGCCGCAAGAGATCGCGGTGAGAGGAATTCCCGTGACTCCAAGATCACGGCGCGCTCCAGCGAATCCAGGTCATCCTCGGACCGCCAATACAGCGGCTCACGCGATCGACAGAATTCGTCTCCGAGCTATTCGTCCAACCGAGGCAGCTCCTCCTCTCTCGGAGCGAGCAGCAAAACCTCTTCGGCATATCGGCCCAACGTTAGCACGACGCCGACTGATGCGAGGCCGACGGCCACTTACACTAGCACTCAGGCTCGCTCAGCCTACAGACCCGGTGGTTCTTCGGATGCGAAGCCGTCTATCGACAGCACGCGGCGCTACGAGCAAACCTCCTCCTACCGGCCTGCAGCGCAGCCAAAGGTCGAAGCAAAGCGCAGCACCTCCGAGAACCGCACCCGCGACATCTACTCGGTCTATCGTCCGAATACCGGCGAGCGCTCTGAACGCGAAACCGTGAAGGTTGCTCAGGCCACGAAGCCGTATCAAAGCCTCAACCAGAGCTATCGTCCGGACACGAACAATGGCACGCTCGAAGGCAAACGCAACGGCGGTGACTCGCACAAGACCGTCACCTCGGCGTCCGCCTATCGGCCCGACAACAAGCCGGGCAATAAGACAGTCACGCGCAGCGACAACAATCGCAGCAGCTCTGCCTACAAGCCGGAGCCAAAGAAGACGGTTCAGTCGATCCGAGATCGCAAACTGGCGGCATCACGGACGTCGGGACAGGTCAGCTACAAGCCGGCTGTCTACAAGCCGCAGTTCACTTACGCGACCCGTAAGCCTCCGGCAAGCTACAAGCCGCCTACTTACAAGTCCGGGCGTTACTACTATTCGCACCCGCACTACAACCGGCCTTACGTGTTCGGGTACTGGGCTTTCGATTACTATCCGAGCTACAGCCGCAGATCGCTCTACTTCCACTACGGGCTGTTCCCGTATGTCCAGATAACCAGGATAATCGTCCGCAGCTATCCTGCGGTAGTGTATGTCGGCAGCCCGATCTACATCTACGGCGGGCGGTATGAGTTCAGCCGCTACCCCGGCCTCGATGCGGCGCTCGCGGACATCCGCAGCGCGTGGATCAGCGGCAGGATGGACTTGCTGGACCGACACGTGAGCGATTCGCGTGATATCGCAATCCTGCTGGACGGCAGGTATGACTACTCCGTCACTCCCTACGACTACGTAGAAATGACCGAGGATGCGCTCGGTGAGATGGATACGATCAGCTTCGTCTGGGAGAAGGTGCAGACTAGAAGCAACGGCGAAATCACCGCTTTTGCCGCGCACACCTACAGGGTACGTGGCGTGACCCGGAAGACATACGTCAGCTACACGCTGCGCCGGTTTGGCAGCGACTACTACATCGTAGAGGTCGGCAGCGGTCAGAGGGCCTGGTACTAGCGAAGATCCCGAGGCCGCGAAACAGGCGACAAAGGGCCGGTCCTAAGACCGGCCCTTTAATGCGTTTGCGCCCTTTCCTCTGTTGACACTCTCTCCCAAAGCTGCCACAATACCCCTCGAACACGCAAGGCCCACAGGCACACTACGACGCCGCTGAGGCGTTGAAGCATACGAACTGGAGAAGCATATGAGCATCAGAGTAACCGTCTGGTCAGAATACCGGCACGAGCAGAACCCAGGCAAGCCCCAAGAAGTGTATCCTAACGGCATGCACAATGCCATCGCGGACTTTCTCAAGAGTCAGCCCGGCCTCGAAGTCCGAACCGCGACGCTGGATGAGCCCGAACACGGACTGACCGAGGAAGTGCTGGCGAATACCGACGTAATGACCTGGTGGGGACACCTGGCGCACGGCGAAGTGAAAGACGAGATCGTTGACCGCGTCCAGAATGCGGTGCTGGAAGGCATGGGGCTCATCGTCCTTCATTCAGGGCACTTTTCGAAGATATTCAGGCGCCTGATGGGCACAACGTGCAACCTCAAGTGGAGGGAGATCGGCGAGAAGGAAAGGCTGTGGGTAATAGATCCCGCCCACCCCATCGCAAACGGGCTTGGAGAGTACTTCGAGATCCCCCACGAAGAGATGTACGGCGAGCGCTTCGATATTCCTCAGCCGGATGAGCTTGTCTTCGTGAGCTGGTTCGCGGGAGGCGAGGTCTTCCGCAGCGGCTGCTGCTGGCATCGGGGCCGGGGCAAGGTGTTCTACTTCAGGCCCGGCCATGAGACATTCCCGGTCTACTATCAAGAAGAGGTGCGCAAGGTAATCGCCAACGCGGTGCGATGGGCCGCTCCTCCAGAGACGGCTGTCCCCGAGTTCGGCCACAGGCCCGAACCGTTGGAGAAGCTGTGACGGTCCGACCAGATGCGCGCGCAGTTGATGGGCTGTGGCGAAAGCGCGTGAAAGGCTATGCCAGCCCACGTCTGCAACGAGGACTGACCGAGGACTAGCGAAACGCCGTCACTCCTCTTCCGATACAGGCACCGCCGGCTGCTCGTCTTCCTGCACGATTGGCTGGCCTTGTTCGGCTATGATCTGCTCGTACTCCAGGGGATGATGATGGATCATCTTCTCCCGGGAGATCTTGCCATTCAGCCATGTCCAATTCATGGGGAAGTGATCCGGGCTGAAGTGCACGTTGTAGAAGTGCCAGATGACAATCGCAAGCGTGGCGAGCAGAGCCTCGTCGCTGTGCGCTTCGTGCGCGACGTCGATGAATATCTTGGGAAAGAGCGACATGGTGTGGTTCTCGAACCAGAGCATCAGGCCGGAAGTGATCATCACAACCATGCCCCAGTACACCGCCCAGTAGTCGAACTTTTCGAGGTAGCTGAACCTGCCGAACGCGGCCCCGGTCTTCGATCTACCGAGGAAATACCAGACGTTCTTGAACACGTCCTTCACGTCCTGCAGCCTGGGAAGCAGCGCCTGGAAGTTGCGCCTGCCGTCCTTTGTCGCCGTGATGTAGATCATGTGGAACAGTCCGACGCCTATCAGACCCACCGCGCCGACCCTGTGAATGACGCCGCTTGCCGCAACGCCGCCGGTTAGCCGGAAGAACACCTCGGCCCAGGCGCTATACGGGAACCGCAACGGCATGCCCGTGATGATCAGTATGATGCAACTGACCATCAGGACCATGTGCTGTATGCGAAACACCAAGCTGAAGCGCTGAAACTCGTCTGCGGGTGCAACGACTTTCTTGCGCGAAACAGCCTTGCTGCTGGTCGGTTTTTTGCTCTTCGGGACGCCCATTCGCTATTTCCTCGACCGCCGCCTGCGGAACTTGGCAAGCAGATCCAATCCGATATGCCCTATCAGCGCCGTCATCGTACCTATGGTCAGCCACTTGAATCCGCTGCTGACGTAGTAGAGCAGAGGTTCCTTGCGCGTAACCTCAACGTGAATCTTACCCTTGGTGTAGTTTTCGTTCGCCCCGGGGTGGCACTTCCCGCATGTAGCAGGCAGATTTTTCTTATGGATGCTCGACTTGGGATCACTTGACCGGCGTATGTCGTGCGAGCCGTGGCAGCTGGCGCAATTGGCAACAGTCGTATCCCCGAAACGGTTCGCAATCCCGTGGTAGCTCTCGCGATAGGTCTCCAACCGCCGGGTGGGCAGGTTGTATTCCTTGTTCAACTTCTCGCTGGCATGGCATTCGGAGCACGTGTCGGCTATGCGAACGGGATGCACGGGCGAGTTTGGAGACGATGGCGATGTCGAGCGATAGCCTTTGTGACAATCGACACAGACCGGGGCATCCTTCGATCCTCGTGCGACGGCTCTACCGTGGATGCTGCCCTCATAGTCCTCAAGCGCCTCGGGATGGCAGATGCCGCACGCCCCAGGCAGTGCCTTGTTCATGTGCGAACCGTGGCAGTCCTTACAGGTGATGCTGATCTCGAGCGGAGTGCCTTCCTCCGGCACCTGATTCTTGTGGGTCGTGTGCTTCGAGCGCGCATCGCTGTGGCAATCAACGCAGGTTACGGGTTGAATCTTGTCTGCGTGCGGGGTCTTCGAGATATCGAGGCCGGTGTGGCAGTCCGTGCAGGACAACTGGCCGTGCGAGGTCTTCTTCAAGGCCCGCTCATCGACATACAGGGGCTTGCCGTCGCTTCTGGTCAGCGACTTGTCGCCGTGGCACGCCATGCAATCCGCATTGGTCTGATCAACCGCCGCACCCGGCGACAATAGCATCACAAGCGCCAGGAGCAGCACCGACGCAGCCAGTCCGATCTTTCCAATCTGAACATTGCGTGCAGACATATCAGGTCCTAACGGCCCCTCAGGAATAATGTGATCCCGCAATCTGCGGGCCGCGCACGCATGCAAGATCAGATCTGCTCTCCGCGCGACTAATGCCAGTATACTGATGAGGTAGTAGACCTGTCAACGCGCCTATGCCGCGCAGAGAAAATCGTGCATCTCGGCAAGACCCAACTCCTTGAGCTGCGCTCGAATCAACTCACGCGCCCCGTGCGAACTCACCGCGGCGATCACATACGGCCGCGCCGTTTGCTGCTTCCGCAGGTAGTCAACGCTGACTATCGGCCGGCCGCGCATCTTGTGGCCTATCTTGTTGGGATCGATATCGACGATCGCCTCGACATCAACCCCCTCGCGCAGCAGGTGCTTAAGCAGCCTTCTCCCCGTCTTCCCTGCCCCCCAAAGGACAACCGGGCGGTTCAATCCGCAATCATCAATCTGCAATCTACAATGCAGGTAGTGCGCCTTCGCCCGCAGGAAGTTCTCCACGGAGTATCTCGAATCGGTGAATGTCAGCCGGCCCTCGCTCTGCCGCCAGCAGAGCAGTGTTTTCTCCACCTTGGCGAACTGCTTTCCGGCGAGGTGATATCGCAGCCAGAGGTCGTAGTCCTCTGCCCAGCCGTGTTCGTGATAGCCGCCCAGTTCAAGAAGCTCCTCCCGCCTGACCATAACACTGGGATGCGCAACCGGGCTCTCCACGAACATGTCCCGCGCTATCTGCTCCGGAGTCACGAGCGAATTGAGCCACTGCTCGTAGCGCACCAGCCCGCCGAGCAGCGTTCTGCGAGGAAACATTCTGATGAGGCAACTGCAGACGCTGACACCCGGCCGCTCGTCCATCAGCGCGGCCTGCATCTCCAGCCTACGCGGGTGCGATATGTCGTCGGCGTCCATACGCGCGATGAGCTCCCCCCTGCACTCGCCAATACCCGTGTTCAGCGCCTCGATGATGCCGCGATTGGAGGTGTGGATGACCCGTATACGCGGATCCCGCTGGGCATAGTCATCCAGAATAGCCGCAGTAGCATCAGTCGAGCCGTCATCTACAACTACAAGCTCGAAATCAACAAAGGTCTGCCGAAGAATGCTCCCCGCCGCTGGCTGGATAGTCGATTCAGCATTGTAGGCGGGGAGCAGAACCGATACGCGAGGGTGCGTCAGCGACTCCACGTCAGCCTGTTCTCATATCCCGGAAATGTCTTGATGCCGTGCCCGTCCACGCAAGCGATACTGAAGAAGCTGTGCCTCGGCTGCTTGATCATGGCCTCAGGGCCGCCGTAGGCGTTCCATCCCCCATCGCTCTCGAAAATGGCGACCGTCTTGGAAGGGGAAGGGATCGCGGATTCCGGCTGTCCGCTCAGGTTGGCATTCATCCCGTAGCCGCAGCGAAGGTTGGAAGCAGGTGGGCATCGCAAAGCTTCCTGCGAGAGACGACCTTTTGCGAGCGCATCATTCCAGGACGCAGCGGGAGGGTAATAGCCACTCCAGTCTTGCTGGTACAGCCTGAGCGACCCGCTTAGCTGCTTGGCGTTAGACATACAGTTCGCGCCTCGAGCCTGCTGCCTGGCGCGCGCGAAGACCGGGAACAGGATCGCGCTCAACAGGGCTATGACTGTGACGAAGATGACGCCTACAACGGAAACGACGATGCCCGCTGTAGCCAGTCCCTTGCCCGTATACTGCTGCGGGTTTCTGTTGATTTGATTGAGGCTGACTATCCCGAGGATAAGCCCTGGTATCGCGGTGATGCAGGTGAAGAACGAGAGTATTGCGAGCACAAGCGACCATACAGCCATAGGACTGGTCTTGGGCGTCCCGGCCCCGGGCGCCTGAGCGGGCTGAGCAGCACTCGCCTGCAACTCTGCCCCACATCCGGCGCACACCTGCGCCCCCTCCAGGTTGTCTTTACCGCAGTTCTTGCAGTACATAGGTTCCCTCCCAGTATAGGCAGCGTCATAGAGCAGGCTCGCTGTTGAGGTAGTTTACTTCGGGGTAGGATGGGTGTCAAGCAAGGCGAGCACCCGTAAGGAGGCGGAAACCCTAAGCTCTCTTCTTCTCCAGCATCTCCACCGCCGCGAGGATCGCCATCTTCATGCTGATGGGGTTGGCGATGCCCTTCCACGCGATGTCGAACGCGGTACCGTGATCGACTGACGTTCGCAGCACCGGCAGGCCGAGGGTGGCGGTGACGGTGCCGTGGAAGTCGCGCGTCTTGGCTGCAATGTGGCCCTGATCGTGGTAGAGCGAGATCACGCAGTCGAACCTGCCCTCCAGGGCCATGTTGAAGACGGAATCAGCGCCGATGGGGCCGGCCACGTCGATACCCTCAGCGCGGGCCCGCTGCGCGGCGGGAACGAGATGGTCCCGCTCCTCGGTCCCGAACTGCCCGCCGTCGGATGCGTGAGGATTGAGCGCCGCAAGGCCGATTCTGGGGCTCTCGAACCCCAAATCGGTCATCGCCGAATGCACCCGGCCGATGAACTCATACACCCTGTCGGCCGTGATGTAGTCGATTGCGTCCCTCAGCGACAGATGGCGTGAGAGGAAGAATATCCGCATGTTCTCTGTGACGAACAGCGTGAGCGGGTTCGAGGTGCTTGCGCCGCCGGACAGATAGTCCGCCAGCATTTCCGTATGCCCGATGTGCTCTACACCTGCCAACCGCAGGGCTTCTTTGTTTATGGGGGCGGTCGTGATGGCATCGATCTCGCCTGAAAGCCCGAGCTCACACGCGCGCCTCACATACGCATCGGCCGCCGTTCCCGCGGCGGCGCTCACAACTCCGGGCTGAACTTCTTCTACGCCAGCCGATTCCACATCGACGGCATCAGCCGATGTCATCGGCACGCCTGAGACCTCCGAGACACACTTGAGGATTTCGGAATGACCGATAACTACGGGCTTGCAGCGCTCCTGCACCTCGCCATCGGCCAGCGCACCGAGCACTATCTCCGGCCCAATACCCGCCGGATCGCCCATGGTTATCCCTATTACAGGTCGTCCCTTCACTTCGCGCCGATCTCAGCCAGCTTCGCTACTATGCTCGCCTTGGACCAGAACCCCGTGTGGCGGAATCTCTCTTTGCCCGTGCTGTCATAGAAGATCTGCAGCGGGATCGCCGAAGCGCCGTAGCGCGAACCCAAGACCGGCTCCGAATCCACATCTATGACAAGGACATCCAGCTTGCCTGCGTATTCCTTCTTCACCTCATCGAGGATGGGGGCCAACCTGCGGCAAGGCGCGCAGCCGGTGGAGCCGAAGTCGACCAGAAGCGGCTTGCCGGACTTCCTTGCTTTCTCGATAGGATTGGTCATTGCATTAGCATATTGCTTCGCAGCCCACGCACGATCGACTTCGATGTCATAGATGCGGCCCAGGTCGACTATATGAGCCGTTGCGGCCTCCAGACGCTTGCTGTCGAGCAAAGCCTTCCTGATCTCTTCTTTGACGTCGCCGAGTGGCGCGCCGCCGAGGTCTTCCTTATTGTCCTCGTAGGACTGTTGTATCTCCGCGTCCGTCACGGTCAAGTTGCGCGTGCAGCTATCCAGATAAGCCGCCACCAATTCCGCCATCTCGGCTTTCGACACGTTGTTCTTGAGGGACCAGTCATAAGCTTCAGCCTGGAGCAGTGCCTCGCCTGCGGCGTCCTCCAGTATATAGAACGGGTCGGCCTTCACCTTCTGCCGCGTTTCGGGCGCGAACAGCTCCAGCCGGCCATCAAGGTCCTTCTGAGTGAACTTGATCTCGCCGCATCGCAGGAGTATGCCGGACGGCAGGTCGGAGAGCCGCGCCTGTGTGAGCGCGGCCGTGGCCAGGCCCGGAAACGCCTCGCCAAGCGTCTTCTCAGGCTGGGTGTCGGATGCGAGAGGAGTGACGAGAATTGCCGTCAGGCAGAGTAAGGCCAGCGGACAGGTCCATTTCAACATGTTCAATTGAGTTCCCCTTTGCAAGGTGAGACTACTACGTGAACTTAATGCCGACAGCTTCAGCTTGCCCAGATGCCCTTTGAGGCGCGGCACACACGTAGTCTAGCCCATTAGAGCCAGGCCGTCAACGGCAGACGGAGGACGCAAACCCATTTCCGCTCCCGCCGGAACCGCAGGTGGTTAATGAAACCCGTCTATGGCTGGTGAGCGTATCTACCAATGATAGATGGTGGTGCGTGTTTGACACACCTCTGAGCGAAAAGTATAATCCTGTCGTGCCGAGGCAGTTCTTGGTCGTGGCGCGGGCGCGTCACGAAGGGAGGACCGATGAAAGCACTCATTCTGAGCGGTGGCAAGGGCACCCGACTCAGGCCAATCACCCACACCGGCGCCAAACAGCTTGTTCCTGTTGCGAACAAGCCGATTCTCTTCTACGCCATCGAAGCCATCCGCGATGCGGGAATATCCGACATCGGCATCATCGTCGGAGACACCCATGAGGAAATCCGCGCGGCAGTCGGCTGCGGTGACCGCTTCGGCGTCAAAGTAACCTATCTGCAGCAGGAAGCTCCGCTGGGACTAGCGCACGCGGTGAAGATATCCGAGCAGTTTATGGCCGGCGATTCTTTCGTGATGTATCTCGGCGACAACCTCATTCAGGGCGGAATACGGCCGCTCGTCCAGGCATATACGTCGTCCGGCGCCAATTCGCAGATTCTTCTGGCCCATGTCCCGAACGCGCGGGAATTCGGGGTAGCTGAACTGCAAGGAGGGCGCGTCGTGCGCCTCGTTGAGAAGCCCCAGAATCCTCCTTCCGACCTTGCTCTGGTCGGAGTCTATATGTTCGACTCCAATGTCTTCGAGGCCGTGAACGCGATCAAGCCTTCCGCTCGCGGAGAACTGGAGATCACCGACGCGATCCAATACCTCATCGACAAGAACTACCGCGTCGAGAGTCACATCATCACCGGCTGGTGGAAGGACACGGGCAAGCTCGAAGATATGCTCGAAGCCAACCGGCTCGTGCTCGACCTGATCGAAACCGACATCAAGGGCGAGGTGGATACCGAATCGCAGATCGAGGGCCGCGTCTCGATAGGCAAGGGCAGCAGGATCATATCTAGCTGCGTCCGTGGTCCCGCCATCATAGGCGAGGGCTGCGTGATCGAGAACGCCTACATCGGCCCCTATACCTCTATAAACGACCGCTCAGCGGTCAGGGCAAGCGAAGTTGAGCACAGCATCGTGCTGGAAGACTCGCAGGTGATCAATATCGGCAGCAGGCTTGCCGACAGCCTCATAGGCAAGAACGCCCGCGTCTGCAAGAATTCAAGAACCCCTTCGGCCTACCGGCTGATGCTCGGGGACAACAGCGAGGTCAGCGTTATCTGATGATAGATGGAGTGGTGATCAAACAGCTCAAGCGGCATGCCGATGAGCGCGGATACCTGATGGAGATGCTGCGCGAGGATGATGAGATATTCGAGCACTTTGGCCAGGCCTACGTCTCGCTGAACTATCCCGGCGTCATTCGCGCCTGGCATTACCATAAGAAGCAGAGCGATTTCTGGACAGTGCCTAAGGGGATGGTCAAGGCGGTCATCTACGACTGCCGCGAGGGCTCGTCTACCTATGGCGAAGTCAACGAGTTCTTCCTCGGCGACAACAACCCGATCCTGCTCAAAATCCCCATCGGCGTGATGCACGGCTACAAGACTTGCGGCACCGAGCCCTCGCTTCTGATCAACTTCCCAACGCGCCCCTACGATCCCAAGGATCCCGACGAATACCGGGAAGCCTGGGACAGCGAGAAGATACCGTATGATTGGGATATCAAGTTTGTCCGACTTCGGCACGTACGTCGGAAATCAGGTATAATGTAAGCGAGGAGGTGTTTCGCATGATTACCGCACAAGTTTCCGACAAAGGACAGATCACCATACCAGCCAACGTCCGCAAGAAGCTGGGACTGAAGGCAAAGTCGCGGGTAGAGATCGAAATCCGGGATAACACCGCAATTATCAAGCCTATGACGTCCATCATGGACCTCAGCGGCATATTGCACGATCGACTGAAGGGAATGACGCTCGACTGGGAGACGGAGCGTACAGAGATGGAACGAATCGTTGGTGAGCAGGTGGCCCGTGAAGGTCTTGACTAGATTCCACACCATCGACGCCAACATAATCCTCAGGTACCTCATTCGCGACAAAGAGGCTTACTGGAGAAAGGCTCATGCCGTTCTTCGCGCTGTACACGATGGCACGATTGCCGTAGTGTGTGACCCCATCACTCTGGGGGAGATAGTCTTCACCCTCGGTTCGTTGTACAAGCTCGAAAGGCAACAGGTCTGCGACTTACTGGCGCCTCTGCTGAAAGCTGAGGGCTTCCATATTGCAGACAAGGATATCTACATTCGGGCTCTTGAGCTGCACGGCGGCTCGGTTCCTCACTTCGGCGATGCGTGCGCATGTGCCAGAGCTATGGAATCGTCGGGCGGCAGACTGCTTTCATTCGACAAGAAGCTGTCCAAGGTGCCCGGCGTGACTCGCATGGAAGAACCCAACTTAGCAACTGAGGACACACAATCTTGAGAAAACTCCTTGTAACCGGCGGGGCCGGGTTTATCGGAAGCAACTTCGTAAGGTATTGGCTCGAGAAGCATCCCGAAGACCAGATCACCGTCCTCGATGCTCTCACCTATGCCGGGCATCTGGAGAACCTGGAGGATGTCAAAGACAACCCCAGGTTCTCATTCGTGCAAGGCGATATCAGGAATGCCGATGATGTCCGCCAGCCGGTTGACGAAGCTGACATTGTAGTGAACTTCGCCGCCGAGAGCCACGTGGATCGCTCCATCGCGGAGCCCGAGGCCGTGCTGAACACGAACATCATGGGCGTGTTCGTGCTGGTCGAGGCCGCAAAGAGGAGCGGCGTGGAGAGATTCATTCAGATATCGACGGACGAGGTCTACGGCGATGTCGCCGAGGGCTCCTCAAAGGAAACCGACCCCGTTTCACCCAACAGCCCCTACTCCGCGGGCAAGGCGGGAGGAGAGCTTCTGGCGCGGGCCTACTACCGCACCTACGGCGTGCCCGTGATCGTCACCCGCGGGTCGAATACCTACGGCCCCTACCAGCAGCCCGAAAAGCTCGTTCCGCTGTTCGTCTCCAACGCGATGGAGGGCAAGCCGCTGCCGGTCTACGGCGACGGAATGCAAATACGGGACTGGCTGCATGTCATGGATCACTGCTCCGGCGTCGAGACCGCCATTCTCAAAGGCGAGCCAGGCGAAATCTACAACATCGGCGGGTCCAACGAGCGCACCAACATAGAGATCACAAAGATGATCCTCCAGGTTACCGGCAAGGATGAGAGTATGATACACTACGTCCAGGACAGGCCGGGGCACGATAGAAGATATTCGCTCGACCCATCCAAGCTGCTCGCGCTCGGCTGGAAACGGACCCACGACTTCGAGACCGCCATGCCGGAAACCATCCGCTGGTATATGAACAATCAGGACTGGTGGCGCAAGATCAAAGAGGACGAACAGCACAAGAAGTTTGCTGAGGAGTGGTATGCCAACAGATAAGAGTTCCGCCAAGCCGGCTGCCGGGCAGCTCGGCGTTGTTACGAGCAACGTTGTCTCTCTCTACGCTACAACCGACACCGACTCCGAGCGCGTGACGCAAGCCCTCATAGGCCAGCCGATCATCGCCGAAGGAGGCCAGAAAGACTGGTACTACGTCCAGACCTGGGACACCTACAGGGGATGGGTACAGGGCTGGGCCGTCAAGCTCTTCGAGGATCAGGCGACACCGCGTTACGCATCTAGCGGCCCGGTGGCCGTCATTCGTGAGTTGTGGGTCGATGTGCGCGAACAGCCTAACGAAAGGTCGCCGATCATCACCAAAGCCACAATAGGAGCGGAGCTGGAATCAAGCGATTCCAACGCTGAGTGGATCGAACTCCGCCTGCCGACCGGGAAGCTCGGCTACATAAGGAAGCACGAGGCGAAGTTGATCAACAAAGACCTCGCAAACACCATCTGGCTTCCGGATCCTGACAAGCTCATCGAGACAGCCTGCAGGTTCATCGGGGTGCCTTACCTCTGGGGAGGCTGCTCGCCGTTCGGCATCGACTGCTCTGGTTTCGTGCAACTCGTGCACAAACTGCACGGCATTTCGCTTCTGCGTGATGCGCACATGCAGGCGGGCGACCACCGCTGCCGGCCCGTCGCTCGTGAGGACGTCAGGACCGGCGATCTGGTGTTCTTCGGCAAAGGAAGAGAGCCCGACTGCTCGCTCGTAACCCACATCGGATTAGCAATGGACAACGAGCGATTCATCCATTCCGGAGGCGCAGGCGGCGTGCAGATAAGCCGCTTCGACGACCCCAACTCCCGCTACTTCAACCGCTACTGGGGCGCGAGGCGTATGAAATATGATACGCTCGACGCAGGCGGGGGAGCCCCGGAAGACAGCTAGAAAACACGAGTAATGAACTGCGAATCGCCCCTGGGTAAGCGTCGGGGGAAACGCACAACGATGGGAGAGATTGGTGAGAGTGCTGCTACTGATTGCTGTTGCATTGATGCTTTGCGCGGCGGTTGCCGCAGAGGCGCAGAATGATGGGCGATTCGTCCAGGACCGGTTTGCGATTGGTTTCTGGGTTGACCCGCCCGCCGAACTCATCACGGATGCGCGCTACAAAGAGATCGCTGACGCGAACTTCACCTTTGTTCTTGGAGCGTTCGGGCCCAAGACCGTGAAGGACATCGAGAGACAGCTCCGGCTGTGCGAGAAATACGGGATGAAGGCGATCGTAAAGAGCAATCTCACGAAGCCCGAAGACCTGCCTGACTCACCGGCCTGCTGGGGCTATCACCTGGTTGATGAGCCCGGCGCGGGAGCGATCCCGGACATCAAGAACCGGATCGAGACCATTCGTAAGCACCGACCGGGCAAGCTCGCCTACGTGAACCTCCTCCCGGACTACGCCCCGCTGCACGCGCTCGGAACCCCGACCTACGAGGAATATGTCCGGCGCTACGCAATGGAGTGCGGAGTAGACGTGCTGTGCATGGACTACTACCCGATGATGACTCCCACGGCCGACGGCCGCGATGGCTACTGCAGGAACCTCGCGGTGATGCGCAAGTACGCGATGGAGGCCAAGATCCCCTGGTGGAACTTCTTCAACAATATGCCGTTCGGCCCACACCACGACCCGACTGAGGCGCAGATCCGCTGGCAGATCTATTCCTCGCTCGCCTACGGAGCAAAGGGCGTGCTCTACTTCTGCTACTGGCCCTTCGAAGCTCCCGGCGGCGAGTTCCCCAAGGGTGGCGCGATCCTGAATGGCCTCGGCGAGCGCACGCGGCACTACGAGCAGGCGAAGCGGATAAACGGCGTGCTCAAGAACCTCGGCCCCACGCTGATGAAGCTCACCAGTTCCAGGGTGATACGCATAAAGCCAGACGACGATCCCGCCGAGAAACTCGAGGGAACACCCATCAGGAACATGAGCAAGGGCGGGGACTACCTGATCGGCGTGTTCAAGCACCGGGACGGCAGGCAGGCGGTGCTCATCAACAACTACGACCACAACTACACGACGTGGCCGACTGTTGAGTTTGCCGTCCCCGACAAGGAAGTGATCGAGGTCGATGGCGCCGACGGCAAGGAGAAACCCGCGCGCGACGATTCGCCGTTGGGTATTCCCGGCCTGCAGATCTCGCTGGATGCCGGCGAGGGACGGCTGTTCCTCCTGCCGTAGTTGATGGTGTTACTATAGTGCAGTCAATGATGAGGCGGAATATGGCCTTAGCGGTACTATCGGGACTGCTTCTCGCGGCAGCCTTGCCGAGCCCCGGGATCTGGATTGTGTCCTGGGTCGGTCTGGTACCTCTTCTAGTTGCGATCCGTGAAGCCAGGATGCGCGACGCCGCGTTGCTGGGCCTGACCTGCGGGCTTGTCTACTACGGCATATTCTCCTTCTCGATGTCGATCCTGGGCTTTCTGTGCTGGGCTTTCGTGGTGCTGGTTCAGACGACGGCAATGGTCGTTTTCGCGGCTGTGGCGTGTCCGTTGATGAAGGCGAGAAACACGTGGCTGCGGTGTCTCGCGGTGCCGGCCGCGTGGACAGCGATGCAGTGGATGAGAGGTCTCGGCATCTTCGGGGTCAGACTCGGGAGCTTCGCGCACACCCAGGCAAACAATCTGCCTGTAACCCAGATATGCTCGATTACCGGGCCCTGGGGGATCGACTTTCTGCTGAGCTTCGTGAGCGTGGCTCTGGTCTATGCGCTATTCCCCGGGCGCGACAAGAGGAGCCTCGCACCTCTCGCTGCCGCGCTCTCCCTGAGCATAGTCGTCGTAGCGAGCGGCTGGCTTACCCTCCGAAACACGCCGGACTACGTCCCGAAGACGAAAGTCGCAATCATCCAGGGCAACATCATAGGCAAGGATGGCAGGGCCTCGGAGGACAGCAGACTATGCCTCTCCATCTATAAGCAGATGAGCCGTCAGGCGGCGGCGGGCAAGCCGGACCTCATCGTGTGGCCCGAAACCGTTATAACCTCCAGGGTCTGGGACGACCGCCTGGGCAAGCACTTCTCCGAACTGGCTGCCGAAACGCGCACCAACTATGCGATAGGCGGCTATGATCTGCCGGAGGACCCGTCTCAGCCGGAAGGCTACAACAGCTCGTTCTTCTACGGTAGAAACGGAGAGAAGCTCGGCGTCTACCACAAGGTCCATCTGGTCCCATTCGCTGAGTACATCCCCTACCGCGAGACGATGCCCTGGCTTGCATGCTTCAGCTTCCGGGAGACTGAAGTGCTGGCGGGCGAGAGCCACCAGTTGGTCGAGACCGAAATCGGCAAGGTAGGCACGTCTATCTGCTTTGAGTCGCTGTTCGCCGGCATAGCCCGCGAGGAAACCCTCAAAGGGGCCGCGTTCCTGCTGGTCCTCACCAACGACTCCTGGTTTGGCCGCACCCAGTTCGCGCGCCTTCACCTGATGGCGTCGAGGCAGAGAGCGATCGAAAACCGCCGCTACGTTGTGCAGTCGTCCACGACCGGCATCTCCGGCATCATCGACCCCTACGGCCGCGTTGTGAGAGAACTGGGGATACACGAGCGCGGGATCGTGACCGGCAGGATCGCTCCGCTGCACAAGATAACGCCGTATACACGGTTCGGAGACTGGTTAGCATACCTGTGTGCGGCATTCACACTGGTGGCGCTCTTAGTGTGTCGGCACGAGCAGAAAACACGCACGAAGTCTCGAAGAAAGCGCAGGCCGTAGTGGCCGGCCTCTGTCCCGGCCTTGCCCGAGACGGAGATCGGATTGTAGACACCCACACTCTCACGCGCGCCGAGCAATCACAGCAGTGATTGACGCCCCTGACCTCGGCAAATCTAGTGAACCTGCCAAGCGCTCAGATCCGACTGACCCCACGGCCCTAGAGTAGACCATGAAGATCTTGCTTGTATATCCCTAGTGCCTGGATGCTGATGGTAACTACCTCAAGTATCGCAAAGACCTGATCCCACCACTGTCTCTGGCGACACTGGACGCGCTGACACCCGAGCGACACGAGGTTCGAGTGATCAATGACTTGGTCGAGAATGTAGACTATTCTGAGGCGGCCGACTTTGTAGGAATCACGGCGAACACCGCCCAGGTCCCGAGAGCCTATCAGATTGCTGACGAATTCAGATCGAGAGGCGTCAAGGTGGTGATCGGCGGTGTCCATGCCACGTTCATGGAAGAGGAGGCCAGGCTGCATGCGGACTCCGTGGTCCTGGGTGAAGCCGAAGACTTGTGGGAAGGCATCCTGGAGGATGCCGAGAGAGGCAATCTTCAGCCCCACTACAAGAGCAAGTCCCCGGCGTGCCTTGACAGGCTGGCGGGCTACTGGAATGCTTATCGGCGCGTGTACTCGATACCGAGCATCCTGTCCAGTTCAATCCGCAATGCGGGCTTCTCTCGCCATAAGCTCCAGGAATTCATGCGGAGCTTGTCCTTCAAGTGGGGATACCGCAGCAAGATCAGAAACCTTGAGCATCCCATATCCGGTGGGATGTTCCGACTGCCAACTCGCCAGCAAGCAACTTGAGCCAGGGGCCAGCTTACTTCGAGGCTGGATCGACCCAGATGCTCATGATCTGGCCTTCCTAGCTCGTCATCACCTGCAGCCTGAAAGTCCCGCGCTCGCAGGTCACCATTCAGGCCTCCTGCTTCGACCCGTACTGCTCTTCAGGTATGCCGGCATGCTCCACGGACTTCATCTCTCCGTAGCGCTGCTTTGCCTTGGGGCTGAAGCAGTTGTCCCTCAGATGCTGAATCAAGTTCAGCATGACGGTGTATCACGCTCGCGACACACTGAACGTAACGGTAATACGGCCCGTCTGGCCGGTAATATCGACCGTCCCCTGCGAGTCCACATCCAGCTTCCTCCCACCCAGAGACGCGGAATCGACCTTCCATCCGTCGGGGACGCGGGCGCGAAGCTTCATCGACTTCGGCGCGTGCGGCGGACAGGTCAGCTTCGCGGTGACCTTACCGTGAGCGAGATCGGAGTGCATTTCGATCGACACATCGCCGAAGGCGGTCGGAGCTTTCGCAAACGTGATGGACTTGCCATCCTCCAGCCAGCGCCTGGGCGTTGCGAACATGAGACGAAGCGTATCCGGGGTGCCGTCATCATCCATATCCCAGTCCTGCACCATCAACCTGCGCAGGGTTTGCAGGAAGAAGCCGTTGCCGGAGGAGCACGGCGGAAGATACGTATCCCGCCCGAGCCCGTCGGAGGAGACAAGACAGCTTCCCTCGCCGCCGATGAATGTATCTCGGGTCAGCCCGTGGGCAAGTTTCCCATAGAATGACACCAGCGCGCGCTCGGGATCATCGTAGCGCAGCAGCGCATTGGCATAACGCAGGGTATAGAGATCGTCAACGCCCTTCTCGTTCGCGAACAACCCGGAGTGCTGATCGAAGCGGATCATGCCCATCGCAAGGCCGCCGTGCTGCTGGATGCAACTAACGATCGATTGATTGAGGCCGGACTCGTCCGGAAAGACTCCGGAGCCGAGCACGTAGGGAATCATCAGGTTCCAGTAACTGCCGTTGATGGTCGCGGTGATATCGGCATAGGCCTTCTCGGCGCCGAATAGGGCGATAGGAACGAATGGAATACCCTGTGAGCGGTCTATGCTCTCATCCACGGCCTTTAGAATCACCTTCCTGTAGTCCGCAGCAAGCCTGGATAGCTGTTCGGATTCCTCCTTCTCGCCCAGAGCCGCCAGCAGCGGACACAGATCACGCATCCCGCGCCAGGAAGCGGCATTCACGTTCAGGGTGTAGACGAGGTCGGCGATGTCCCCGCAGTAGCGCTCCTTAGGCGTAAGCCCTGTGTCTTTCTCGCGGCCCTCGGTGATGATCCGCAGTTCCCGCTCCCAGAACCCCCGGTGCTCCCGCATAGGCGAGATGTCGCGCGTAAGCCAGTAATACTGCTCCAGAAGCTGGAGCTTATAAGCGGCGTTGTGGTAGAGCAGCCCTGCCTGCTGGAATTCCAGTAGCGGCGCGAGCATCTTGCGGACACTCGACGCCTGTCCGAACTGCAGGAGCGCGATGGCAGCATCGCCGCATTCGGACTCGAACTTGGTCTCGTATTGGTTGCCCCAGCTATAGAGCATGTCGCCGCCCCTGAGGAGCATGTTGGTGCCGATAACGAGCGATCGCCAGGCGTTGTTGACCACGGCTTCTGGGGTCTCAAGATGCGCGCCTCGGGCGAGCACGGATTCCCAGGCTCTGATGCATTTCTCGCGCTGCCTGTCATAGAGCTCAGGCGTAAGTTCGGAGTCCGATCCGCCCTCGCCCGGCTTCGTGTACACCATCAGGAAGGCATATTGGTTCGGCCTCAGGTCGCACGTGAGGCCGGACTGATCGGGCTCCCACCTCCAATCCTTGCTGAACCTGCAGACGCACAGGCCGTCCCTGTCAATAAGTCTGCCGCTTTCCCACTTGTACGACGACGCCTCATCTCCAAAGCGCGCTCGGATCGGTCCCATACCAGAGAACCGGACGAGTGCCGCGCCGTGTCTGGAATACGCCGGATCAACCGCCGCGAACACCTCCTGTTCGATCGGGAAGCTGTTGACGAAGTAGGTGTTGCGCACTATCGGCAGGTACCCATCTACATACCGCGGCCCGTCGAGCAGCTTCGGGTCAGAGCCGAACGGAGTCGCGTCCGCGCCCACGTGGAACCAGACCCGTGTGCCGATATTCTCCTTCCAGGTAATCAGCTTCGGCGGCGGATTGATCGCGCTGCCGTTGCTGACAAGCAGGAACTTGGCGGGTTCGCCGTCCGGAGCGCTGAGGATGATGGGGTAGTATTTGAAGTCGGCGTTGACGTACTTCAGCGGGGGAATGAGGCCGGCGAAGAACTCGTAGCTCGCGCCATTGGGCTGCTTCATCGCCAGATCGCCCCAGAGATCCGTGCGCGAGGCCAGGGCCTCCTCGACTGTCGGCGTCGCAGCCCGCGCGGCCGCGCTCAGCAGCGCCAGCGAAACCAGAAACAGAATAATCCGCTCCATAACCCCACCTCCCGAAATGAGCCTATTGTAGCGGGGAGGCGGTGTGGAGTCAAACGATTCCGTGGTTCCTGTGTGCTCTTGAATGCGCCTAACTCGGGCGGGACTGCAGACCCGCCCGAGCAGTCCCTATCGCCTACGGCGATACCATCGACTTGATCGTCTGGTAGCCGTGGTGAGCGATGAGATTGTCCAACAGAACCAGCGCAGTGAAGTTCTCGGCAACCGGCCAAATACGCCCCACAATCGTCGGGTCCCGCCGGGTTATCGCGGCGAGTTCGGTGTTCTCAAGCGTGTACTTATCGACCGTCTTCTGGGGCTTGTTTATTGTCGGCGTCGGCTTCACGGCAAGCCGAACGATTATCGGCTGGCCTGTAGCCAATCCGCCCGTAATCCCACCGGCGTTGTTCGAAAGGAAGCTTATCCTGCCGTCCTCGGAGCGCATCTGGTCATTGCTCTGGTAACCGGTCATGTCCTTTACGGCAAACCCTGCTCCGACCTCGACCCCCTTCACGGCGCCGATTCCGAGCATCCGGCCAAGCTGCGCGTCGAGCTTGTCGAAAACGGGTTCGCCCAATCCCGCGGGAACCCCCAGAGCAACCACTTCCACGACGCCTCCCGATGAATCGCCGGTCGCGGTAATCCGATTGGCAGCCTCCATCATCTCACGGGCCGCCTCCATATCAGGACAGTTGAGGACAGGGTGCACCCCATACTTGCCGCTGATCTCTTCCTCCGTGTAACTCCGCGCCTTCGCGCGGATATCATCGATCTCGTTCTCTATCTCGGAAAACGCGCGAGCCTTGTCCAGAAACCGCATATCCATGTTCAGCCGGCCCTTGACATACAGCTCCTGATAGAACGGATCGGTATCGTGGCGCATCTTCTTATACGCCTCGGTGTGGGCGAAAGCTGCCTCGTGGTCAACCTCCGGGCACCTTACGCTGGCGAGTTCCTTGATATAGGAAAACACCCGGATTCCGCAGGCGGCAAGCACCTTCTTAGCCACGTAACCAGCGGCCACAATGGTGCACGTATAGCGCCCGCTGAATATGCCGGCTCCAATAGCGTCATCATCCGGGCCGTATTTCATGAACGAGGCATACGACGCATGCCCCGGCCTGGGAGTGCGATTGGTGTCTTGATACTGCTTGACGTGTATGAAGTGCCGGTCCAGGTTCGGGATAAGGATCGTTAGCGGCGTGCCATTGGTATGGTTCTTGTTGCCTGCCCCCTCGATCGTATCCGCGGCATTGAGGCCCGTGTAGATGATCGGAAGGTCCGGCTCCTTTCGCGGGCTGGAAAGCTCATCCGCTCCCGGCTTTCTCAGCAGCAGATCGCCATAGACTTCCTGCTCCGTGAGCAGCATCCCCGGAGGCACGCCCTGGATGAGCGAGGTCAGACCATCCTGATACGATCCCCCGGAGATCGAGACCTGAAAAAACCTTCCCAAATGGCAGCCAATCATATTAGTATCCTCGAGTTCTGAGTCTTGAGTTGTCAGTCCAGAAGGGACATCTCCGCGCCCGCGGACTTCATGAGTTCTACAAAGCCCGGAAACGTAACGTTCAGGGCCTCGGCAGTTGAAACGCTGGTTTCGCCATCGAGCGCAAGACCCGCCAGCGCCAGCGCCATGATCACGCGATGGTCCGAGTGGCCGTCCACCTGCGCCGAGTGCAGCCGGCTCCCGCGAATCACCAGACCGTCAGGCAGTTCCTCGACGTCCGCCCCCATCTTGGTCAGCTCCTCGCACATCACGGAGACTCTGTCCGTCTCTTTGAGTCGCGCCTGAGCCACATTCACCAGCCGCGTCTCCTCCTCGGCAAAGCACGCCGCAACGGCAAGAGCGGGAAGCGCATCGGGCGTATTGCCCAGATCGAACTCGGCGCCCTTCAGGCTCTGACCAACGATCCGCAGCCCGCCCGCGACGGGTTCCACCTTCGCGCCCATCTCGCGCAGCATATCAGCCACGGCCTTGTCGCCCTGAGTATCGTTCATGTCGAGCCCGAGCAGAGTCAGTTCCGACCCCGTAATCGCCGCCGCGCACATGAAGAACGTCGCGGAACTCCAATCAGCAGGGATCGCCTTATCAAAGCCCGTGTAGCTCTGCCCGCCGGGGATAGTGAACCGCCTGAACTCGTCGTTCTGCAGCTCGATCCCCTGCTCCTCCAGCCACCGCAGAGTCATCTCCACATAGGGCTTTTCGGTCAGGTTCTCGATCTCGATGATCGTGTCACCCTGAGCAAGCGGGCAGTTGATCAGCAGGCTGGTCAGGTACTGCGAGGTCTTGCTGCCATCGAGGAGGACCGATCCGCCAGTCATCGGCCCTCCCACGATGACAGGCGCCATCCCGTTACCACGCGTAGACTCAACGGTGGCGCCGAGCGCATTGAGAGCATCTATCAGCGGCTGCGCCGGCCTGCGCCGGATCTGCTCATCGCCGGTGAAGACCGTGCAGCCGTTGACCAGGGCGGCAGAACCAAGTGCGATGTAGAGCGTCGTTCCGGAGTTGCCTACATCGATTACGTTCTCGGGCACGCGGGGCCTGCCGCCGACGCCCCGCACCACCCAGTCGTCCTCCCGAGTTGCCTGCGCGCCGAGAAGCCCATAGCAATTCAGGGCCGACAGCGTATCCGAGGCAACAAGCGGCTCCCGAATGCGAGAAGTCCCCTCCGCCAGCGACGCAATAGCCACCGCGCGCACGGTGTGGGACTTCGAGCCGGGGATTCTCACCGCTCCGGAGAGCCTGGATTTTCGCGCCGTCAGCTTCACGCTCTACACCTGTGACATTTTCTTAAGGATACCCCACGTTCGGCTGACTTGTCAATTTGCCCTGACTGCTCAAAGTAGATGAGGGCGCTGTCGTCATCCTGAACTTGATTCAGGATCCATCGCCAAGACGGTACTCCCACAGTCGATGAGCAGCTGCCGACCTGTCACCTTCCCAGCCGTGCGGCGTAGTTGAAGGCCAGGAAGTAGTTCTTGAGCTTCTCCGGATCTGTGGCGTAAATGTTGTCGCAATAGAGGTAGTCTGCGAGGCACTCGTATAGGCGGCAGAGTTCTCGCAGGCGGCCGCGCTTGTGGTTGCGCGGGTCGAGTTTGGTGAGCCAGAGCAGTTCGAGCGCGCGGTCCGACGCAGCCAACGCATAATCTTCGCGCCCCTTCTCCCGCCACTTGATCGCACGGATGACTTCGCTGCCGACGTTCGCCATCTGCTCGAAGAAGGTCAACTCGAACCACCGCCCCTCAGCCAGTTCCTTGTGTTGGTAGCTCATGCTGTCACCAACTTGCCCACAATCTGCGTTATGCGAACTCGCAGTCCCGGATCCTCAACATCGCGAGAGCGGTTGCCCTCGGTCGGACGGATGTTGATCATCGAATCGAACTCGATGAAGTCCTCGGTGCCGAAGAGCTCAGGATACAGGTTGATTCCCCAGACATCAAGCTGTTCCGAGCCATTCTCCATAAGCTCCTGCTCCTGGTCAGAATGAAGCTCCGCGTCCACGACCATCATCTCTCGCTTAACGTCAACAACGGCCTTTACCAACCCGCCGAACATCCGCGCGGACATTTCACTCAATTCGCTAACCGTAACCGGGGAATTACTGTCCACTAACCTCATGAGCATCTCCACTGAAACCCGCCGCTATCGCCTTCCTCGCATCCAGACCACAATCCTGCCGGGGGATCATAGACTACGAAATGACTCCGCCGCACGGATCAGGTTCGATAGCGCCGCATTGGTTGAGCAACTGACACCCGCTTCCTCTCCCAACTTCACTACCGCACCGTTGAGGGCTTCTATCTCCGTGCGGCGGCCTGCCTGAAGGTCCTGCGCCATCGAAGCGAAGTGGGCGGCGGTGTCCGGTATGAGCTTGCCGAAAAGCAGGTCTATATAGTCTTGCGGTTGCTTCCAGAACAACTCGATTCCCTGCGCCCTCGTGACCGCGAATATCTCCTCCACAATCCGCCGCATCAGGTTTCTCGTGCCGTCCGAATCCAGGAGCTTCCCGTAGGGCACGTTCAGCAGCGCGGAGAGCGGGTTCAGCGAGCAGTTGTAGAGCATCTTGGACCAGATGTATTCGGTAATCTCGGTAGTCGCCTCCGTCGGGATGCCCGCCTCCGAGAACGCGGCGGCGATCCTCTCCACGCGTGAGAAAAGGGCTCCGTCCCCTTTTCGCGGGCTGCCGATCATCACCGGCTCGGCGTAGACCGTGACCTCGGCGTGCGCCCGCCCGGCCATCCGCGCCCCGAAGATCACGCGGCCGGCGAGGGTGCGATGCACTCCCACCTCGGCTGCGATTGCCTCATAGTTGCCGATCCCGTTCTGAAGCGAAATCACCAGCGCGTTGCCGCCAACCTTGGGCGCGATCTGCTTCGCGGCGGCCGCCGTGTGAAACGACTTGACCGCGATCAGCACGAGGTCGTAGTAATCCGCCGGGGCGTCGTCAGCCGACGCGTAGAGCGCGAAGCCCTCGCAGTGATGCTCCCCGAAGAGGCCCGTGGCGCGCAGTCCCAACTCGCGCACGTCATCCAGCCGCGAGCTCGGCTCCAGCAGCCCCACTTCGTGGCCCTTATCTCTCAGCAAGCACCCGAACACGCTTCCAAGCGCTCCGGCGCCCACGACCAGCACCCTCACACCTTACTCCTGCTTCCGGGATTTCCGGAGTCCCGACAGATGGGCAGGAATGCCCGTATACGTCCGTCCGGGGCAAGAATGCCCCGGACGATCAGGTATCGACCTCTCCAACGATCAACGCCCCCCATTGACCATTGAGAATTCAGAATTGAGAATTCGGAATCCCCTACAGCCCCATCATAAACTCGAACACCATATCCGACGCGCCGGGCAGCCCCTCGTGCCCATGGTCGGGATAGATGACTACGTCCTTGGGCGAGGTGATCTTGTTGTAAGCCGCGAACTGAGTCGACGGCGGGCAGATCGTGTCCATCAGGCCCGTGAACATCAGCACTCCCGCCTTGATTCGCGGCGCGAGGAACTGGTTATCGATGTAGCCGAGCTTGGTGAAGATCTCCTCCTCGCGCTCGTGCGTAGGGTCCCATACGCGGAAGTAGGTGCGGATTTCCTCATAGGCTGCCACGTCCAGGTCCATCTCCCACACGCGCTTGTAGTCGCATAGAAACGGGAACATCGGCGCGGCGAGCTTGATACGCGGCTCCAGCGACGCGCAGGCGAGGGTGAGACCGCCGCCCTGGCTTCCGCCGGTTGCGCCGACGCGGCTGGCATCGACTTCAGGCATGTCCATCACTATGCCCGCAAGCTGCGCGCAGTCGAGGTATATCGACCGGAACAGCAGTTTGTCGGGTGTGTCGTCGAGGCCCCTTATGATGTGGCCCTTATACGTGTTGCCCGTAGTGACTCCCGTATCTTGCGAAATGCCGCCCTGGCCGCGGCAGTCCAGCGCCGCCACCGAAAACCCCGCAGCTACCCAGCCCTGATATCCGAACCAGTCCCCGCTCGATCCGCTGTATCCGTGGAACACCACCACAGCGGGATGCGGCCCCTTGTCGCCCGCCGGGCGCAGATACTTGGCGTGCACGCGCGCGCCGCCGACGCCCGTAAAGAAGAGGTCGAAGAACTCGATCGAATCTGATCTGCTTTCGTATGGAACAAGCTCTATCTTGGGATCCACCGCCTTCATCTCGACGATGCTCGCGTCCCAGAACGCGTCGAAATCGTCCGGCTTGGGGTTCCGGCCCATATAGGTCTTCAACTGGTCAAGCGGCATATCGACTATCGGCATAGTTCACTCCTCGAGCAATTTCTGTTGAGCTATTGTAGCACTGAAGCGGGGATTGTCTACAAGCCCGCATTCTTGCCGTTTTCGCCCACGATCGGCGAGACTGAGGTTTACATGTGTTACGATCTGCGCTATACTTGTAACATGACGGAATCAGACGCAACTAACGAACGCATCTCGTCGGCGGCGCTGGGCCTATTCCTCGCGCAGGGCATTCGGAAGACCAGCCTCGAAGAGGTAGCCGAATCGACCGGGGTATCCAGGATGACCGTATATCGCTACTATCCCGACAAGTCCGCGCTGGTCCGCGAGGCGTTTGTGGGCATGGCCGCGCATTTCCAGCGCGCGCGAGAGGAGCTGGACCAGCTCGAACACGCTGACGTCGATGCCGCGCTGGACCACATATTCCGGCATTTCGCCGCTGCCCCCGGCGGGCCGGTGCTTGCGAGGCTGGACGAGCTGCGCAGGCTCTATCCGGACACCTACGAGGACTATCGGCGCGTGAGAAGCGACGCCCTGAACGGAATCTTCACGCGACTCCGTGACTTGATCATCAGAAGCGGCCGCGTGCGCACGGGGGTGAACGAGGACGTGGTGCGCGTCGTGTTCCTCGAGGCGCTGCTCGACGTAATGGAGAATCCCGCGCTTAAGGAACTGGCGCTGCCGCCCGAGGCGGTCTACGCAACCATCAGGACCGTGCTGCTCCATGGGCTGCTCGGCGAAGCAAAAGGAGAGTGACCAATGAGGCCAATCCAGCGAGTTCATTTCATCGAGTACAACGCCAAAGTCAACACGCTCGGGATGGGGATGGTCTTCCCGAAGTATGGGACTCCCCTGCTTGCAGCCGTGTTACGCGACCGCGGCTACGACGTAAGCATCTTCCTCGAAGGCGTCAGCGACATGTCCTTCGAGAAGCTGATCGACTGCGACGCACTCTGTTTTCCCGTATTTGCGCCCACGCTGAGCAAGGTCCGCGAGTGCGCGGCCCGCATCCGGCGCGAGCGGCCCGGCCTGCCCATAGTGATGGGCGGCCCGCAGGTGTGCATGTATCCGGAGAGCGTGCTCGACGTATGCGACTACGCGGTCCGCTGCGAAGGCGATGAGGTGCTTCCGCTGCTGCTGGACAGCTTATCCACTGGCGCTGGCGCGAAGGACATCGCCGGCATCTCCTACATGGACGACTCCGTCGCAAAGCACAACCCTGATGCCGCCCCACCTGCCATTCCCGACGTCTGGCCCGACTATACCCTCATAGACGGCTTCGACCAGGCGCGGGCAGGACACGGCAGGCGCCGCGTCGTGAATACATTGCAGACATCCCGCAGATGCCACTTCAGATGCAAATTCTGCCCGACCGCCCGGCTCTTCGGCGGCTCTTATCGCACGCGGAGCATAGACGCCGTGATTCAGGACATACGCGGCAGGGTGCATCTCAACCCGTTCTTCTTCGTCGTGGACAACAGCTTCCTGGGCGATCGGGAGCACGCTAAGGAACTGCTGCACCGGCTTGCCCAGGAAGACCTCGGAGCGCACTTCATCGTCTTCGAGAGGCACCAGATCGGCCAGGACGAGGAAATGCTGCTGCTCATGAAGCGCGCCGGTGTCAGGTGCATCATCGTAGGCATCGAGTCCCTCGGCGACGACAACCTGCAGTCCTACGACAAGAAGCAGACCAGCGAGGCGGCTGTCCAGAGCGTGGAAAGCATTCTCTCGCACGACATGCACGTGATAGCCACATTCGTGCTTGGCGGCGACGGCGATACGCCGGAAACAGGCCGCAGGATCGTGGATCTCGTGGACAAAACCCGCGTCAGCCTCAACCTGTTCGTGATGCACGATGTGGAGTCGGACCCTGCCAGGGAACTGCTCATCCCGCTGGAGCGCAGGTTCCAGACCTACTACCAAAAGACCGACCCCGCAAGCACTATCCCCTGGGACTACCTGACCGGGAGCTTCGCCACCTACTTCCCCAAACGAATGAAGCCGAGCACCCTGCAAGAATCGGTGATCGACGTGTATGAGAAGGTCTTCTCCCACAGGCGGATCGCCCGCAGGGTACTGTCCGCCAACATTTTCGAGTCGGTTTTCGGCGTCGCGCACGGCTACGGCACGAAACGCCTCACCGACTCCATACGCGCGGTGGTTGACAGCGGCTACCTGCAGCACCTGCGGGAAATCGAGAGCGGGCTGTACGACGCGGACGAAACGCTGATGGAGGACAGACTCGCATCGATTAAGGCCATTCCGCTGCCGCCCCCACTTCAAGACTCCACTCGCACCGCCAGCTACAGCCACATCGTGCCGATACTCGCCGCACCGGGCATCGTGCGAGGCAGGCTTGCGATGCGTCGGCACAAAAAACGCCAGGCGGCCGGCATCGGCTAGGAACACCAACAACCCATCCCCCTCAGCCTCAGGAGCTTCCCCTGAGGCTTTTTGCATCCGAATCGCCGCTCACATCAATTATTTTAATCCACGCCTTGACTTTCTTGATCGGCAGTGCCATAATACTGAGTGATAATTAAGCGGAGGGGCACATGAGCAAGGAATGGCAGGAGTTGACCAGGCTGACGCAGGGCGAGCCGTTCGTCGTCGAGCGGGTGCGGCTGGTTGGCAGCAATATCGCAATCGAAGGCAGCTTCGAACTGCCGCCGCTTGCGTGTCTTGCGGAGGAGGATCAGGTATTTATCGCCTCGTTCATCCGCAGCCATGGCTCGATAAAGGATATGGAAAAGCTCTTCGGCGTCAGCTACCCGACCATAAAAAACCGCCTCAACCGTATCGGCGAGCAGCTCGGGTTTGTGGACGTTACAGCGCCGCGCGCGCCGGGATCAAGCTTGGCTCCATAATCCCCCAGGCAGCACGGGGCAAAATAGAGGCCTCCTTCCAGGAAAAAGGAATGGAGTTCAGCCTCGCCGACATCAAGCCCGAGATGATCGAGGAGCTTATCGACGGCCTCTCCGATCTCTCCGTGGACGTCAAGGACGGCAGCGAAAGCGTCCGAATACTCTGCGAGTAGCGTAACGTCTCAGGGATGGTAAACGTTACGTCATGCTGAACTGACGCTATGTCATGCTGAACTGAGATGCCACGTCATGCTGAACTCGTTTCAGCATCCAGGCGCGGCTGGCCTCCGTCGCAGCCTCGCCTTGACTCAGGCCAACTTGCAAACCATCCCTGCCTGTGCTACATTGTGACGAATACACAAGGCACAGGCATTAGCTCTTGAAGATACTCTACGTCACGACGCAGGCCCCCTGGCCCCTGCGCTCGGGCTCACGCATCAGAAGCTACCACGTGATTGACGCCCTCAGCCGTAAGCACGAAGTTACCGTCGCGCTGGCGAACACAGACCGGGAGGAAACCGCCGGATTCTCGGGCTGCGAGGGCGGAGCGTGGAACCGATGCATCGCTGATCGCCGGAGACGACGCCTGGCAAACCGCATATCCGGCATAGTCACCGGCTCCAGAATTGTCCTGAGGCCAAAGGACAAAGACGCCTATCGTGAAGCTTTCCTGCGCTGGGTGGACGAAGTCGAGCCCGACCTTGTGTGGTTCTTCCAGTCCTCGTCATTCTGGCAAACGGGCGGTTCGGAGGGCCTGCCCGCTGTCTACGACATGGACGATCTGGAGTCAACGAAGCGCGAAAGGCTGCTGCGGCACGAGCCGCCCTGGCGCAGAGCAGTAGCCGCGCTCGATCACTTCGCCTTCAACCTCGCCGAGCAATCCCTGCTGCGGTCGGCGAGCACCGTGCTTGTGTCCAACCCGAACGACGAGCCGCTTGTCGCCAGCATGACCGACGCCGCCGTTCTGCCCCTCCCCAACGGCTTCGACTTCTCCCGGGATATCACCGCCCGGCCGCGCCGCTCCAGACGCATCCTCTTCTACGGCCTGATGACCTATCGCCCGAACGAAGATGGCGTGTTGTGGTTCTGTGACGAGGTCTGGCCGCTGGTCCGCGCAGCCGCGCCTGATGCGGTACTGGACGTCGTGGGAAGCTATCACAAGCCCGTGCGACGCATCCACGGCATCCCGGGTATCACACTACACGGAGAGGCCGCAGACCTGGACCCGCATATCGACCGATCGGCGATGCTGGTCGTGCCGCTGCGCATTGGCGGCGGCACCAGGATCAAGATTCTGGAGGCGTGGGCAAAAGGGCTGCCGGTCGTCTCCACCACCATCGGATGTGAGGGACTCGGTGCAGCGGACGGCGAGCACCTTCTGACAGGCGACTCCGCCGGTCACTTCGCCGCGCAGTGCCTCAGGCTGCTCCAGGACCCTGATCTCGGCGTCCAACTGGCGGAAAACGCATTCGAACACGGCAAACGGCATTTCGACTGGCCGATCATCCACCAGGCAATCGACCGCGCCGTAGACACCGCCATCGAGCGGTTCTCGGGGCGAAAATCCAGCACGCCACCAGCATCTCCACTACCTGTGAACAACATTTAGCTGAAGTTTCAATTTTTCGATGTACAGAAATGGCCTTCTCGCCGTCTTATAATTATGGGGGGTACTTTTTTTCGGAGCACTCCCGAAGCCGATTGCGTAACCCGCGGTTCCCAACGCCACCCTCAGCCGTCCTGCTTCTGGCACGCTGAAACGCGAGTTCCCGGCAATTGCCGTCCAAGCGCACTCACCCAAGGAGTATCGTCTGTAGCCACGGTCGACCACCCGGAGCATCCTGAGCCCGGTCGAAGGGCGCTCCGGGTGCAGCCCCGGAGCATCCTGAGCTCAGTCGAAGGGCGCTACGGGTGGGCCGACCGCAAGAGCAAAGCCCGCTGCAGGGATTCCTTCCGTGATTCCATGCCGAATCGCTCTCTACCGAAAGTGGATGTGTTGGTTGCCAAGCCTGCCTCTCTGTGCTAGACTTCACGAGAACGGGGTTAGCCCAACCTCTAACCTCCAACTTCTAACCTCTAGATAGACTGGGAGGAAGCAATGAGCTTCAACGGACTTGGAATGCACCTGGGGAACCTATCCCTGTTATCGAACGCGAAGACACGCTCCATCAGCCCCGAGAACTTCACCGGCGAGAAGGGCAAGGGCGGAATGGCGACCGAGGGAACAGGCGCCAACTGCGCCCGCGACCTCGGGCAGGGCTGGAAGATATCGCCCTCGATCAGAATCGAGCCGGGCGAGTGCAGGGAGCTTGCGAACATCGACGGCCCCGGCGCTATCCAGCAGATCTGGATGACCCCGACCGGCCACTGGCGGTTCAGCATCCTGCGGATCTACTGGGACGATCAGGAGCAGCCCTCCGTCGAGTGCCCGGTCGGCGACTTCTTCGCCTGCGGCTGGCAGAGATACGCGCAGGTGTCGTCGCTGCCGGTATGCGTGAACCCGGGAAGCGCGTTCAACTGCTACTGGGAGATGCCTTTCAAGAAGAAGTGCCGCATTACGATGACCAACATCGCCGAGGAAGCGATGGTGCTCTACTACCAGATCAACTACACTCTCACCGATGTGCCCGACGATGCGGCCTACTTTCACGCTCAGTTCCGCCGCACGAACCCGCTGCCCTACAAGGAGGTCTACACCATTCTCGATGGCGTCAAGGGCAAGGGGCAGTACGTCGGCACGTATATGGCCTGGCAGGTGAACAACACCGGCTGGTGGGGCGAGGGTGAAATCAAGTTCTACCTCGACGGCGATAAGGAGTTCCCGACCATCTGCGGGACCGGCACCGAGGACTACTTCTGCGGGTCCTACAACTTCGACCGCGAGGGGCAGTACAGGGAGTTCACGACCCCTTACGCAGGGCTGCCGCAGGTAATCCGGCCCGACGGTACTTACCAGAGCCAGCAGCGCTTCGGGCTGTATCGCTGGCACATAATGGACCCGGTGCGGTTCGATGAAGATATCAAAGTCACGATCCAGGCGCTCGGCTGGCGCTCCGGCGGACGCTACCTGCCCAACCAGGACGACATCGCCTCGGTAGCATTCTGGTACCAAACGCTCCCAACCGCCCCCTTCCCGCAGTTGCCGGATAAGGACTACTTGGAAGTGATCTGATCGCTTGATTGTTTGATGGTCTGATTCCTGATGGCCCGGGTGCTTCCCCGGGCCATCTTGGTGTGTGGTTTAGCCGCCGCGCCGGATCATAGCAGCTGGCGTGATGGAACGATCCACAACGTCCTGAAGACCGTCGGCAACTGCGGCCTGCTGCCGCACCGCCAATCACCTGGCCATCGTCAGAGCGGCCGAGTAGAACTCCTTTGCAAGAATCCACGTTCCGCCTGCGTGCAGCCATGCCGTGCTGTGGGTATAGCGTATGGAAACAAGCGCTATGCAAGGACGGTAGACAATGGCTGGTTACGTAGGACCGATCGAAAAACAGACACTCGAGAACTCCAACTTCCGAAAGGTGCTGTTCACGGGCAAGTACGAACAGCTTGTCGTGATGTCTCTGAAAGTAGGCGAGGAGATAGGCAGCGAGGTACACGACAACGTGGACCAGTTCTTCCGGATAGAGCAGGGCCAGGCGAAGTTCGTCTTCGGAGAAGGGGAGGAGCACGTTGTTGGTGACGGCGACGCGGTGATTGTCCCTGCGGGCACTCAGCACAACGTGATCAACGCCTCTACAACGGAGGACCTGAAGCTCTACACCATCTACTCGCCGCCGAACCATCCGGACGGGACAGTCCACAAGACGAAGGCCGAAGCCGACGCGGCCGAGGAACACGAGTAGCCGCCTGAAATGAATGTGACTGGCTGTCTGGGCAGGCTAACGCGCAGCCTCCGAGTTCACCTCTACCGGAGGCGGCCACCGGACGGTGGCGACGCGATGCCGCCCATAAAGGCCGAGCTTGTGCAGCTAAGCGAGCTGCTGCGGGACTCCCCGGTGCCGGTGTATCTCACCGGGGGAGTCTCCTTTGCGCTGCAGAGCGGCAGGTTCGACCGCTACCATCACGACTTCGATCTGGTAGTCAGAACGAACGACATTCTGGCGCTGAACGACTATCTGAAGAAAAAGGGCCATTTCATCTGCCACCGGCTCCTATCGACCCACATCTCGGCGCGCTATGACCTGATGCTCATCCGTGCCGCCAGCCGCAAGCAGCTTATCGAGGGCCGCGAGCCGCTTCGGATCGTGCGCCGGCAGCGGTGTCCTTTGTCGATCTCGCGCAGCCGCCTGGACTACATCGACGTCTTCCGGATGCAGGAGGCCGCGGACCTGGTCCATTTCCCCGGCGACCGTATCACGGCTCCGCGCGAGGAGTTCTACCCCATAAGGGAGATCCGCGTGGACACCGGAGCAGCCATCTGCTGCCCGAACGTGCACTACATGATGCGCGTGACCATGTTCAGGGACCGCCAGGCCGTCGCCGAATACCTGTCCCGCCGCCCCGACTGGCCATAGCTCCCCTTGCAATGGCCGACCGACGCGAGCAATGCACCTTCCCCCTCACAAAAGGGGACCGAGGGAATTATCCCACCCCAACTTCCCCCCTCACAAAGGGGGACCGAGGGGAGTTAGTCCCACCCCAACTTCCCCCCTTACGAAGGGGGGACTGAGGGGGGTAGCCCACCACACCTTCCCCCCGGACAAAGGGGGGACCGAGGGAATTATCCCACCCTGACTTCCCCCCTTACAAAGGGGGGACCGAGGGGATTATCCCACCCCAACTTCCCCCCTTACAAAGGCGGGACCGAGGGGATTATCCCACCCTGACTTCCCCCCTTACGAAGGGGGGACTGAGGGGGGTTACGGAAGCACAGGGAACCTTGGCCACCGGTTTCCGTCATTCCGTGATTCCGCGTTAGCTCTCATCTGCATTCGCCTTGCCATCGCCGGGCTGTTGTGATATAACACTGGCAGAGCTTGCCGCAGGATGTTGGCGGGCTCAGCACCCCAGAGGAGGCACCCAATGAGGAAACCGCTCACTATCCTGTCTCTCGCTATCGCCCTACTCGTTCCCGCCGCGGCTGTTCTGGCGCAGGTGAACGTCACAGTAGATGGTTCTCCCGTGCAGTTCACCGGCATGCGGCCACTAAGCCAATCAGGCCGCATATTGGTACCACTTAGGGGAGTCCTTGAGAAAATCGGTGCCGAAGTAGGATGGGTCTCAGCAACTCGTACGGTAGTCGCGCAGAAGGGCGACCTGTTCGTCGAGCTGCCGGTCGGCTCAAAGACCGCTTCGGTAAATGGCAAGCAGGTCGTGCTGGACGTGCCGGCCGCGGTCATAGCCGGTTCCACTATGGTCCCGCTGCGGTTCCTGGGTGAGGCCCTTGGAGCCGACGTGAAGTGGGATGGCCCGTCAAAAACCGTGCTCATCAACACGGGCGGAACGCCCGCCGATGCAGCCCTGGTTGCCCAAACAGGCATAGCATCTTTCACTCACGATGCCAGCGGCTGGCTCAAGCCCGGGTCAACTATTCACGTTACCCTCACGGGCGCTCCCGGCGGCGAAGCTTTCTTCGAGATCCCCGGCGCGATGAACAGCGCCAAGATGACTGAGACGAGCGCGGGACGCTACAGCGGCTCCTGGACCGTGCCCGCGAGCGCCAGGATCACGGTCTCGGACAGCGCGGTGATCGGCGTTCTCAAAGCGGATGGCAAGGAGAGGATGATCCAGGCGGGACAGAACGTGTCCATCGACACAGTCGCGCCGAAGATCACGGACATAAGGCCCGCCGCGGACAGCAAGACCGCTCAGACGAGGCCCGCGATTTCGGTAGTTCTGGACGACGCGGGAGGCAGCGGTATCGATGCTTCCAGCGTGAAGATGACCGTCAACGGCACGGATGTTACAGACCAGGCGGTGATCAGCGGTTCTCTCGCCGCCTACAGGCCCGCCAAAGCCCTCCCGGGCGGGGATGTCGCCGTCGCGGTCACCGCAAAGGATATGGCCGGCAACACTGCCAGCATCGACTGGAAGTTCACGGTCAGAGCAACGAGCGATGTGATCAAGTCGTTCACGCATTCGGACATCAAGGACGTCCAGCCCGGAGATGTGATCGTGGTAGACCTCAAGGGCGAACCGAATGGCACGGCGAGTTTCGCCATCGTCCAGGAAGGGCGGACGCTGCGCACTCGCCCGATGACCGAGATCAGCGCGGGAGCCTACCAGGGCGAGTATACGGTGCGCAGAGATGACAGGCTCGCAGGCGCGAAGATAGTGGGCACGCTGAAGACCCCGGCAGGCGAGACATTCACCACCGAGTCCGAGGACGCGATCGGCGGGGCCACTTCAGCCCTGACGCCGCCGGTCATAACCCAGCCCGCCGCCGGCACGGGCGTGAAGTCGCCCGTGACGGTCAAGGGGACCGCCGCTCCCGAATCCCGGGTGCGCATCAGGCTCGAGTACGCTACCACTGTTCTCGGCATGAGAATGACGGGCGCAATCACGGAGCAGGTTCTGGATGTGAACACCAAAGGCGAGTTTGCGTCCCAGCCGATCAGCCTGGGTACACTGGTCAAGGGCAAGAACACGGAGTATACGCTGACGGCAGCCACTGTCGAGGCTTCCGGTGAGGAGTCCGAAACCGTCACGGTCACATTCACCGGCTCCTAGGCGGCCAGGCGCCCGCATCCTGCACATCGTCACCCTGAACTTGTTTCAGGGTCCAGGGGATGCTGAACCAAGTTCAGCATGACGTATGGCACTCAGAATCTAACGAAGGGTTACCACGCCCGCGGGCCGGAGTCTCAGGCCTGCGGGCTTTGCTTTGCCGGGCGCCCCGAAGGAGTAGACTATCACCATGCAGAAGCAGTGACTAAGCCCGGAAACGAGGCGAGGAGTGATTTGGAATGAAGCGTGTTTCTCATAAGTTTGATCTATGCGTGGTCGGCGGGGGCATGGCTGGGCTCTGCTCAGCGGTTGCGGCCGCGAGGGCTGGCGCAAAGGTGGCGATCATGCAGGACAGGCCCGTTTTCGGCGGGAACGCGTCCAGCGAGATACGCGTGCATGTGTGTGGCGCCGACAGGCACAACCAGATCAAGAACATGCGGGAGACCGGCATCCTGGAGGAAATCCGTATGGAGAACCTCCGCAGGAACCCGCAGCGCAGCTTCTCGATCTGGGACACCGTCCTCTACGAGAAGATCCTGCTCGAACCCAACATCACGCGCTTCCTGAACTGCTCCTGCCTGGACGCGAAAATGGACGGCTCCCGCATCAAGTCTGTCACCGGCTGGCAGACCACGACGCAGACCTATCACACGATAGAGGCGGATATCTTCGCGGACTGCTCGGGCGACGGCATCCTCGCGCCGCTTACGGGCGCGATGTATCGGGTCGGCCGCGAGGCAAGGAGCGAGTATAACGAATCGATAGAGCCCGAAGTCGCGGACAAGAAGACGATGGGCATGACGATCCTCTTTCAGGCACGGGACACCGGCACGCCGCAGCCGTTCGAGCCGCCATCGTGGGCCTACGATTACCCTACGGAGGAATCTCTGCCTCCGCGGAACCACAGATGGCTGGAGATGGGCTACTGGTGGCTGGAGCTCGGCGGCGAGGACGACAGCATCTACGACACCGAGCAAATCCGCGACGAACTGCTGAAGATCACCTACGGCATGTGGGATCACATCAAGAACCACGGCGACCACGGAGCGGAGAACTACGCCATCGAGTGGATCCAGTTCCTGCCCGGCAAGCGCGAGAGCAGGCGCTACATCGGCGATCACGTCCTTACGCAGAACGATATCGAGGCGGAAGGAAAATTCGATGACCTCGTAGCCTACGGCGGCTGGACGATGGACGATCACCATCCTGCCGGGTTCAGATATCACGGCAGGCCGACGATCTTCCACCCTGCCCCCTCGCCCTACGGCATATCCTACCGGTGCCTCTATTCGAAGAACATCGAGAACCTGATGTTCGCGGGCAGGTGTGCGAGCACATCACACGCGGCGATGAGCTCCACGCGTGTTATGGGCACGGCTTCCTCGATGGGACAGGCCCTCGGCACGGCGGCCGCGATGGCGATCCAGAGAGGTATCTCGCCCAGGGAGGTCGGCAAGTCGCACATCCGCCAGCTTCAGCAATCCCTGCTGCGGCAGGACGCGTATCTGCCGTGGGTGAAGCAGGAGTTCTCGGACAGGACCCGCCGCGCGACGCTGCGCGCGACATCCGGCGATCCGGAGCCGGTGCGTGACGGGATCAACAGGCCGGTCGGTGACGATCAGCACGCGTGGATCGGTCGCATTGGGGACTCGATCGAGTATACCTGGAAAGACCTGCACGAGGTGAAGACGGTCACCCTGATCCTCGACAGCGCGCTGCACAAGCTGGTGCAGTTGAGCTATCATCAGCGCGACAACCAACTCACCAGCCCGCCGGAGGAGATGACGAAGGACCTGCGGATCGAGGTCCGCTCAGGTGGCCAGTGGCAGCCGTGGAAGACGATCAAGGGCAACCACCACCGCCTCGTCCGCGCAGACATCAACGCGGAAGTAGACGGCGTCCGCGCGATCTTCGACTCCACCTGGGGCTCAGAGACCGTGAGGGTATTCGCGTTCTATTTGGATTAGCGAACCCAGAAGTTGGCGCGGCCCACAAGTGTGACTCCCCTCCTTACGAAGGAGGGGCTGGGGGAGGTTACCCACTCCATCCTTGCCAAGGAGGGGCCGGGGGAGGTTACCCACTCCCCTCCTTACGCAGGAGGGGCCGGGGGAGGTTGCTCGCCCCTCCATAAGGCATGCTTGCAAGCTGTACTGCCCCCTCCTTACGAAGGAGGGGGTTGGGGGAGGTTATATCGTGACCCAGTTCTTCAACCGCAAGTCAGAGACCGCAACCAGGCGCAGGCTGCGCAGCGAAATGCCGGACGCTGAGTTCCGGTTATGGCAGAAGCTCCGCAGTGGCCAGATTGCCGGCGCACGTTTCAGGCGTCAGTACAGCATTGGCCCTTACGTAGTCGATTTCTGTTCGCCGCGCCTGAAAGTGGTCATAGAAGTGGATGGCGACAGTCACTACCAGGAAGGGGAGCAGGAACGAGACGCCTCGCGACAGCACTTCATAGAGAGCTTTGGTTTCACTGTTATGCGTTGTACGAATGATGATGTTCGCCATAACCTTGAGGGCGTGCTTGAGGCGATATGGCAACGACTTGAGGAGACGCGCGCAACGAACCCTCTAACCCCCCTTCGTAAGGGGGGCACGAACGTGCTGGACATCTGGAGAAAGCTATGAACTGGACAACAATCGCCGCCTTGCTGCTGGTTTCCGCCACCGCCGTCTCAGCCCAGGCGCTGGCGACCGTCAGACCCACTGACAACAGCGCGGCGCTGGTGAACCCGGACATGGGCTGGGTGGTGTACTTCTACTCCAACGTGCCGACGAACTACGGAAGCCAGTTGGAGCCATCGGATACGGTCGAGGAGTTCCCCGGCGTATCGACGGTTTTCCTGCGGATTCCCTGGTCGTTCGTGGAGCCTGAAGAGGGCAAGTTCAACTGGGCGCTGCTCGACACACCCGCGCAAAGGTGGATATCAAAGGGCAAGCGGGTCGGGATCAACATCACCTGCTCCGAGAACTGGACCGCCTACGGCACGCCCGAATGGGTTGGCAAAGCCGGCGCAAAGGGCGTCTGGTACGCGTTCGGGCAGTATACGTCTCCCGAGCCGACGCCGCAGGCGTGGTGTTGGGACCCGGACTTCGGCGACAGGATATTCCTGCAGAAGTTGGAGAACTTCGTCAAGAAGCTCGCCGAGCGCTACGACGGCGACCCGAACGTGTCGTATGTCCACATCGGCAGCTACGGCCTCTGGGGCGAGGGGCACACGTTTATGTCCAGCAAGGTGCCGGATGACAAGGCGGACAAGATCGTCCGCAAGCACATCGACCTCTACACGAAGTATTTCAAAAAGACGCTGCTTGCTATCAGCGACGATATCGTCGGCCACGACAAGCCGGGCCGCCACTTCCCGCTGACGGACTACGCGCTCTCCAAGGGCGTCACGATCCACGACGACAGCATCCTCGTCCAGGCCCCGCCGCGGCACTGGTATCACGCCGAAATGGCGCAGGAGTTCTGGCCAACGCTGCCCGTCATCCTCGAGCACGAGCACTACGGCGGATCCAAAGAGCGCGGCAACTGGGGCAGCGGGATACTGCTCCTCAAGGCGATCGAGGAGTACCACGCGAGCTATATGTCCATCCACTGGTGGCCGCACATCGAGCTTGCCGAGAACCGCGAGCTGATCGACAAGATCAACCTCCGCATGGGCTACCGGCTGCAGCTCAGAGAGCTTAGCTGGCCGGAGAAGATCACGGTCGGCGAGCCGTTCAAGGTCACGTCCAAATGGGCTAACGCGGGAGTCGCCCCGTGCTACCCCGGCGGCTTCATGGCGTTGACGATCAAGGACGAGAAGGGCGGAATCGTGTCCGTCCTGGCGGACGACTCGCTCGATATGAGGACGCTTGAGGTTGCCCCGCCCGGCAAGGCTCCAGTCAAGTCTCACGAAAGCGAGTTCCGCGTCGGGCTGATCGCGCCCACCACCAGGCCGGGTACCTACGATGTCTTCGTCTCCGTGGGCAAGCGTGACGGCACGCCCGTGATAGCGCTGCCGCTCGCGGATGAGGATGGGCAAAGGCGGTATAGGTTGGGGCGGATTGAGATTGTGGAGAAGGGCAAGTGACCTCAAGGCCGCGGACCATCATCGACTGCCACACCCACATCTCAACGTTCAACCGCAAAGGGCAGACGTTTGAGGCTACGCTTGCCTCTCTCTTGGAATCCATGAGATCGGTCGGCATATACCATTCCATCGTTGCTCCCGACAGTGAGCACGCCTCATGTGTGTCGGATCTGGCCACGACACTGATGTTGACGAAGGGGCATCCGGAGTTGTCCGTGCTGGGTACCGCTTGCATTCCTACGCTCACATCGGATGATGTCACAGAGCTGGATCGCCTTGCCTCTGCTGACCTAATAGTAGGGATGAAGCTGTATCCTGGGTTCGAGGAGTTCTTCCCAAATGACGATACTTGCCAGCCCATATACGACATCTGTCTCCGGCACGGCCTACCGGTGCTCTTCCACGCAGGCGAGACGATGGGGCAGGCGTGGCGGGAGCGTTATGAGCCGGTGCGGGGAAGATGAAATCAAAGCCGCTCTCTTGGCTGTAGCGTCAGAAGAGCCAAGCAAGTGCTGTTCGGTACTGACTGGCCCATCTGTAATGTGACAGACCATGTTCATCTGGTGCAATCGCTGGCAATAGCCGACGAGCACAAAGAGATGATCCTATCGGGGAATGCCAGCAGGCTCTTCCCGCGGCCTACGACTGCTGGACCCCGGCGACTGAAGTCGGGGCTGAGCAAACACGAAGTCGGCCTGCGCCGACTGGGATGGTAGATTATGAGATATCGGTTCTTTTCCCTTGCTATGGCGGTTCTTGCCTCGCTTCTCTTGTGTGGCGAGTGCCTGTCGGCGCCCGTGCCTAAGTGGACGCTGGTCAGCAACGGCAAGCCTGCGGCTGAGATCGTGGTGGCGAAAGACGCGCCCGCGCCTATCGCCATCGCCGCCAAAGATCTGCAGGCCTACGTGAAGCGAATGAGCGGCGCAACGCTGCCGATAGTTGCGCAGCCCACCGCATCCTCAAGGATCAGGATACGGATCGCCGAGACGGGCAGAGCCACCCCTGAGACGATGGTCATCGCGACCGGCTTCGAGGGCAACGGCAAGGTAATACGCCTCTCAGGCGGCCGCGTCGGCGCGATGTATGCGACCTACCGCTTCCTCGAACTCCTCGGCGTGCGGTTCTTCCATCCCGAACAGGACTACGTTCCTGCCCGCAAGGACATATCGGTCGGAATGCTGAATATCAGCGAAACGCCGGTCTACGAGTACCGCGGCATCCAGCAGCACACGCTGCACGCGATCCCCCCGACCAGGTTCCTGCTGGAGACGACTTCAGACAAGGACATGCAGCGGGCGCTGCGCTACGTGGATTGGCTCGCGCGCAACCGACAGAACTACCTCTTCTGGTGGTGGGTGGAGCGCGTAAAGCCGCAGGACCGGGTTGACTACGTCCAGAAGATCGTGAAATACGCGCACGACCGCGGCGTCAAGGTCGGGATGGTCGTCGGGATGCCGTTCGATCAGCAGAACTCCTACAACCTGCTGCGCGGCGTCGCGTGTCACTCCGAGACCGAGAAGTGGACAGCCTACCTGCACCAGGGCGTGGATGAGATGGCGGCGCTCGGCGTGGATGCGCTGTGCATCTTCTTCGGCGACAACGAGTCGGGCTCATTCAAGCAGCCCGCCGGATGCAGCCCGGTTTACGGCGTTCAAGCGACGGTGGACAGGATCGAGGCCGTCCGCGCCTACGTCAAGCAGAAGTATCCGAACATGGAACTGACCCTGTGGGTGCATCCGACTGCGGGGATCAGGGGCAACGACGAGTGCCCGAACTACTTCCTGCTGCCGAAGCTGTGCTCGCCGGACGTGGGGGCTGCCGTTCACTCGGTTCAGTTCTACAACCTCACGGACCCCGCGCCGACCTATGCCAACCACAACCTGAACCACCTGCGCGATTTCGCCCTGGACCAGGCGAGCAAACGACCCGTGTGGTATTGGCCGGAGAGCGCCTACGCGTGCGGGTTCGATGACGATGTGCCCATGTTCTTCCCCGGCTATCTGACCAACCGGTCCAAGGACGCAAAGCTCCTGGCGGGCAAAGCGGTCGCGCACATCACGTTCAGCACGGGGATCGAGTGGAACTACTGGCTCGTTGACTACGCAGTAGTGCGCTACGGCTGGGACCCCTCCAGGTGGACCTCCGACGCGGTTATCGAGGACTTCGCCTCGATCTTCGGCCCGAACGCCGGCCCTGTGGTTGCCGGAGCGCTCAAGGACCTCGCGGCGGCGAACGATGAGTATCTCATCAAGCCCGCAACCAACGACGGCTACAACCTGATGCTGCTGCTCAACGCCTGGACGAGCCCGCGGCAGTTGGATATTCTGCCGGGGAGATCAACGCAGGAGGTGGTCGAGTGGAGGGCCAGGAACCTGCCGCCGCTTGCGGAGCTGTTGGTCCGGCACCGGGCGGCATGCATGGCGCTGGAGGAGACTGCCCCCGCCATCGGCCAGGCGCAGCGGCCCTGGTTTGACGAACTCCTGGACAGCGTGAAGATCACGCAATTGAGAGTCGCGCACCAGTTGATGGTCGCCGATGCTTACTCCAAACGGGTGCTGGAGCCGAAAGCTGACGTGAAGGAATCGATGGCGATCATTGCGGGACTCGAGGACAAAGCAGAGCAAATCCTCAACAGGCGGCTCCAGCACTTCCGCTACCCCACCGGCGGCGAGGAAGGCAACTACACGAGGATGCAGAGGACTATCACTGAGTGGCGGGCGTTCGCGGCAAAGGTCGGCAAGTATGCGTCGCCTCCGGACCTGTATCCCGGAATGAAGCAGTGGGCGCTTGCATTGCCCTATCGTATCACCGTAGTCGGCGAGGTCGGCAAGCGCGTCAAGGTCCGTGCGAAAATCGACGAGGAATTCCCGCTGGACACACCGCTGAAGCTGTATGCCCAGGTGGAGGACTTGGACTCCGCAACGGAGGGCGTTGTCCAGATCGGCGACCAGGAATTCGCCCTACCGCGGACCGGGGACAGCCACAGCAGGACGGTCTCGATCGACATCCCGGCAGGGCTGCTGAAGCGCGGCGATAACGACATCTGGTTCGTGTTCAAGGACAACGTAGACGGGACCACGAGCGGATACTACGCTTCAGCTATCTGTGTCGCGGCTCCATAGCGCAGGGCTAGTATATGTCCCACAATGCTCTGCGGTCGATGAGCGCGGGATTGGGGGTGGGGTGATAGGCATCGTGCTTATAATACTGGAACCCGATCCTTGAGACGGGCATAGACTGGACGTGACCGTCCACAAACCCGCAGGTTGCCAGTCCGTTGTGCCGGTTTATAATCCGGTGACACGCCGGGTTCGAGTCAGTATATACGTCGTAGTATTCCTCGTTGTCTGGTGTTCGGAACCAGCAGACCTCATCCGCACGCGGCATGTCAATCCATTTCGGATCTTCGACCCAGGCATCGGGGTCGGTGAGCTTGCTATAGGTGTCCTTGTTGACAAGCCCAGTATCTCCGAAGATGACAGTTCGGATTGGGTGAGCGATGTCGCTCAACCCGACCAAGCCGCTTCTCGGAGTACCCGGCGATATCCACTTGCCCAGTTGCATGTGGTTCATGCCGAGCCCGTGCAGCTTCATTGTAGGACAGTTGAGGAGCTTTGTACTCTTCATATACTTGGCTAGCAGGTCTGGCCAATACACGCAGTCCGGCGTCGGGTTCTCCGGCGATGGCCAGATCTTCCCGTGCATGCCCGGGCCAACGATCCCGATAGGAACCAGAATACCGCCGTCCTCATCCATGTAGAGCGAGTGAGCGCTACAGATCTGCCTCATGTTACTCGCGCACGTGACTGCCTGCCCCTTTCGCTTGACGCTCATAAAAACGGGAAACAGGATTGCTGCGAGTATGGCGATGATTGCGATGACAACCAGCAGCTCAATCAGGGTGAAACCGTGCCTATTCAAACTCCGCATCAGCGGGATCTCCTCGCGAAAAATCTGATTATTCTACTGGCCAGACTAGCAAGATTGTACCGCGCGCTTCCTTGCTTGTCAATGACAATGTGTAAGGAATAGCGAATTTCCTAAGTCGCCACTGCTGCTAATCAGCACGTAATATAGCCTCAAGCATGCGCGCCCAATCGCGGCTTTGCAGGCGACAAAGCGTTCTAGAACGCGATGTATTCCGGTCCTGTCTCCTCAGCAGCTTCCCGCTCGTAGCCGGGCTTGTCGAGCAGCCGGAACATCACTTTCTTGTAAGCCTCAACGCCCGGCTGGTCGAACGGGTTCACGCCCAGCATCAGGCCGCTCACGCCGCACGCGATTTCGAAGAAGTAGAGCAAGGCGCCAAGCGAATAGGCGTCCAGCTTCTGCATCAGGATGGTCATATTCGGCACGCCGCCGTCCCTGTGCGCGGCCGCAGTCGCCTCGTAGGCCTTCTGGTTGACGTAGCTGACCTCCCTGCCCGCCAGGTAGTTCAGCTCATCCGAGTTGTCTTCCCATCGCGGCACGGTAAGTGACGGCTCGCCGCCAGCGATGATCAGGAACGTTTCGGCGAGAATCCGCCGGCCCTGCTGGATATACTGCCCCATCGAGTGCAGATCGGTCGTGAAGTCCACCGAGGCCGGGAACAGCGCCACGTTCTCCTTGCCCTCGCTCTCGCCGTAGAGCTGCTTCCACCACTCGGCGATGAAGTGCAGTCGCGGCTCGAATGATGCGAGAAGCTCTATAGTGATACCCTGGCTGTAGAGAATGCCGCGCGCGATAGCATAGAACACCGCCGGGTTCTGCAGCGGGTCCGTTCGCTTGCAGACCTCAGCGCAATCCTTCGCACCGGCGATGAATGCGTCGATGTCCACGCCCGCGTAGGCAATGGGCAGCAGCCCGACCGCCGAGAGCACCGAGAACCGCCCGCCAATGTTGTCCGGGACCACGAACCTGTCGTAGCCTTCGGACTGCGCTAGCTGCAGCAGCGCGCCCTTGTTGGCGTCCGTTGTGGCGACAATGCGGTTCTTTGCGTCGCTGCCAACCACGTCTTTCATCACGCGGAACGCAAGCGCGGGCTCAGTTGTGGTGCCGGACTTGGAGATCACGTTGATTCCGACTCGCTTGCCTGCAAGCTGCTCGCGCAAGCGGGTCATATAGTGCGCGGATATGTTCTGCCCTGCATAGACGACCTTGTTGGGATCGTCCGCCAGCGCCTCGATAACAGCCCGCGCGCCGAGATACGATCCGCCAATACCTATCGCCAGCAGCACATCCGTCTCGTCCTGCAGCCGCTTGACCGTCGTCTTCAGCCGGTCGAGTTCCGGGCCCGAGAGAATCGTGCCCGGCTCCAGCCAGCCGGTGAACGCGCAGCCCTGGCAGGTGCCGTTTCGAAGCTCCGAGGCGGCCAGTTCCGCTATCTTCTGCCGGTTAGCAACCATTTCCCTGGTCACATCAGGCGCAAGATTCGTTATGTCGAGGGCGATAGGTAGGTTATCGAACAATCTCATTCCTCCGTTTGAACGTTAGAAGGTTAGAATGTTGGAGTGTTAGAAGGTTGGGAGGCGTCATCAACATTCCAACCTTACAACCTTCAAACCTTCCAACCGGTGATCCGAGCAAGCAGCTCGCAATATTGTATCATTTCCTGCCAGCCGACGTCGTGGGGGATGCCATGGTCGCAGCTCGGGATGTACCCGCCGTCTTTCACAACCGGCTCGATGCGCTCGATCTCCCGGCGGATCACGTCGCCGCCCTTGGCTATCGCGCGCTTATCGACTCCGCCGGCGAACGCCATCTTCTTTCCGAACGTCCGTCGCAGCTCGCAAATGTCATTACCCGCCGCGACCTCCATTGGATCACACGCGTTGATGCCGAACTCGATCCACACCGGGATCAGTTCGCCGACGAACCCATCGGAGTCCACGTCGTAGACCGGCACGTTGTAATGCCTGATGATCTCTCCCCACTGCGCGTAGCACGGGCCGAGATACTCGCGCGTCATCTCGGGCGAGATCATCGCCTTCTGCTTATAGGCCATGTCCTCCGCGATATGGAAGCAGTCCAGTTCCACGTGCGGCAGCAGCTTCAGAAGCAGCCTGGAGATGTAGTCCGTCCAGAACTTGATCATATCCCGCACGAGGTCGGGATCATCCAGGAACATCATGCACAGCTTCTCGAACCCCAGCCACTCCCTGAGCTGCCAGAACGGTCCGTGGACCATAATCCTGTTCACCCAGGTTCTGGTTTTCGCGGCCTCGCCCAGTTCCGTGAGGTTCGCGGGAATGCGGCTGGGGTCATCGGGGTCATAGCGGAGCTTCATCTGCTCCCAATCGTCCCAGTTCTCGACGGGGCACTTGATCCAACTGCGCGTGACGAAGTCCCGGGGAAAGCGGAGGTAGGTAACGTCGAATTGCTTGGAAATCTCGCAGATGTTGCCTTTCCAGTCCTGGACGACGAGCGAGTCCTCTCGCTCCTCGATCACCTTCTCCTCGAACTCCGGGATCATCGTGTGCTTGATCCACGGGGACGGCCCACCCGGCGCGGCAGGCTCGACGCCGATCTGCTCGCGCATACAGGCGTGCCAATCCACACGGTCGGGCAGCCCTTCCGAGCGCCATCGCTTGAGCGTGGACTCTCTCGGCCCGCCGGGCGAAAACGGCACCCGATCGGGTTTGCCGAAGAGCATGGTTTCGAGGTAGCGTTGTCGGTCGGTCACAGATCAGCTCCCCAACACAATCAACGGCTCGGGGTCCACATTACGGCAACCCATCGCGAGGAGTCGGGCGCTAACGCGGAACCGACCGCGACACCGTCATCATTGACGTCATATGCCGTGCAGTACGCGCCTGGAATAGGCGGTGGCAAATGGATTCTGGTTCCATCGGGGTTGAAGATCACCGCGCCCTCATTGTCATATCCAGCCAACTGCCCGTGCGAGTTCATGGCAAAGATGCCTTCTCCCAAGACCGGATAAGCGATCAGCGTACGTGTTCCCGTAGGAGAAACCAGATCGTACGACCAAGCCGCCCGCAAGAGAATGCAGCCGTTGTCGCTGATCATTTGTCCGGATGGCGCTGTGCCCAGCATGACCTCCTCTGGGGTTGGCGGTATCTCGCTCGCAATCGTGCCATCTGAGTTCCAGATCACCACCCGTGCTTCATAAAGCCAGTAATCGCTCCATGCATTCCCGATGATCTGGCCACGGCTGTTGATCCCGTTCGCGTGGCCGTTGGTGCAGCCGGTTGGCAGCGCCAGCAGTCTTGGCTTCCCGTTCCTGGGCCACAGAATCGGCAGTGTCGGGTCGCCTGATTCCAAGCCGCGGCACGCATTTCCCACGCAAACTCCGTTGTCGTTGATGTCCACGGCAGTGTAGAGTGCGATGCCAGGCAACTTCCCGAGTGTCCTCGTCTTGCCGGTCAGAAGGTCGACAACTCCCACGGAGGAACCGTCTGTTGCATAGAGCATCTCGTCGTGTTTGTTCATCCTCTGCGGGCGGACGTTCCAGGTCATCACTGCCATTATGTAATACGAGGCTTCGTCCGGGGCAGCAGCCAGCCTTGTCACCTTCTTGTGCGGCTGCCAGATGTTGAGCATCGAGCTTCCGTTCACGTTTGCCGGCCCGATGACGTTGCATTGGTTGTCCAGAAACCATGCTTCGGCGGGTTCGGCCACGGGATTCGGGTCGAGTATGTGCGCGGTGTAACCTGTTGGGTAAGCAGCGCGTTTGGCGGCTTCCGCAGTACAGCAGAAGCAAAGCAGAACAGCCATTAGAACGGTGGAAAGAACAAGACGCATGGAGACCCTCCCGTGCTCCGAGCGGAGACATCTACATGCATTCTACAACATGAATGGCCCGCCCGCTACAGCAGGAACCTGAACATGTGCATCTTGAGGGTGATTCCGAGGAGGCTCCAGATGGCTCCCATCATCAGGTCGCCGAGGACCAGGCCCATAAAAAACGGCAGGGCGATCCGATATAGCCGCAGGCCGCCGTAGCGCATGATGATGAGCTTGATCAGCCATCCCACCAGCACCGAGGTCGAATACCATGTAGCGTTCCACGGAGACAGAGACAGCGCGTAGCCCGCCGGGTGCAGCGGGCACCAGGGGAAGCGGAGCCGCAGGAACATCAGGCCGAATGTGACGGCCCCGCCGGTAAGCATCGCGCCGATTCCGGACAGGTCAGGCTTCGAGGGGTTCATTCCCCAACCCGCCAGTCTATCGTAGAACCACCAGCACTGCGCCTGCTCGCCCCATACCGCCGCGCCGTATTTGTAGCAGAAGTAGAAGTGCGCCCAGGCGGAGGAGATCGTGCCCACAATCACCGTCAGCACGATCCCTAGCAAAAGCTTCCGCGGAGAAAGGCCCCTGCGGAAGAACATGAAGAAGCCTTCGAGCATGCTCGGCATCGGGTGCGCCCGGTAGGCCCTGTTGAGCGAGTTCGCCACTATCAGCACCGGCAGCACCGGCATGCCGATCGCGGACGATCCCGCAACCGTGGTCATCATCAGAGTCGGATCGCTCAGGAAATCGTGCGAGGGCGGGCCCAACTCGGCCCTGATTCGCGCGATGCCGACCCCTGTCGCCAGCGTGAGCGCGAGGAAGATGAAGCTTACGAGCGGAGGCACCCCGACCATCCGCGCCAGCACCATCAAGAGCAGCGTGCCCCCAATCAGCCCCATCACGGCGGTGCGAGGCGCCAGCACGTCCGTCTGGGTCGGCTTGTCGCCCACCAGCGCCCGCCCCCACTGGTGCTTCAGCGCGAATCTGCTCGCATATAGAGCGACGATCACCAGGCCGATCCACGCGCCTGCGGACTGCTCGATCGGGTACGGATACCTCGGGTTCGCCGTAAACCCGAACACATCGCCCACGACGCGGCTCATCTTTGTGACAACATAGAAGAACCACAGCGAAAACGATAGATCGAGCGGAATGAAGAACGACATCCCTACCGCGAACGGAAACACCGCGACTGGCGTGTAGCCGATCGCCGTCCAGGGCCTGGTTGCCATACTCCGGCCGAGGTCATAGAATGCTCCGCCGAACCCCGGCAGGCTGGGATACAGCAGATGCAGGCCGTTCATCAGGTTCATGCCGGCGGCGATGATGAGCCCGAGCCACATCAGCCGGTTCTTGAACAACGCGCCGCCTTCTTCCAGCATCGCCGTCGGAAGCTGCACGTTCGGGTAGGCCAGCTTCTCCTGCCGGGTCCATCGATCGGTGAGCAGCGCGAGGATGCAGAGCATCATCAGGGTCATCACCACGATGATCACCGTCCACAGGAACACCGGCACGAGCCAGATGGATATATGCTCCCACGTATAGAGCGTCGAATTCCCGAGGAAGTAGTCCTTGACTAGCGCCTTGTCATTCACCATCAGCGAATCCGGCAGGTAGGGCAGGAACCGCGACCAGTTGGCGCCGTGCTGGCCGTGCCAGGTCGGAAATGCGAGCATCGGCCAGAGGAGCTGGGTGGAGTCGTGCCCGGCCATTACGCTGCCGATCGTCAGCAGCACGTAGAGGACAACCAGTTCGGACGTCGTCAGGGCCAGCCTTGGGATGAACCTGCGCAGCAGCGAGTTGATCACCAGCAGGCAGATCATGCAGAAGATGACGTTATAGAATAGGGAGATGATGGTTGCGAAGCTCTGGCTGGAATCGTAGCCGGAAACGCCCCAGTTCGCAAACAACCAGAACGCGTTGAGGACGATGAGCGGCATCGCCAGCACGATCACCCGTGCTCGCACGCCCGTGCCCTTACTCTCACCCGCTCCGCTCACTAGTCCTCCACCAGCAGGCCCGTCATCCTGAACCTGATCCGTCATCCTGAGCTTGATTCCGGATCTATCTCTCCGCCTGGATGCTGAAACGAGTTCAGCATAACGTGGTACAGGCTATTCGCGCCGAGGCTAACCACATAGCCCCTCGTCAATGTGCCAAGCTAACACTTCGACAGGAGATGCTGGTTTTCCTCGTCTCGGGGTTGGGTCTATGTATCTTCGGAGCGGTTGTAGACGTTCATCGCCGCCTCGATGCCTTCTTCGAGGATCATGTTGAGCGCGTCGGCCGCCTGGCCGAGGGTGACGTCCATAATCTGCCGTTCCTTGCGGTTGAAACGCGACAAGACGTGGTTGATTGCCTCTCCGTTCCGGCCAATTCCGATCCGAATTCGGGGGAAATCCTCCGAATGCAGGTGAGAAATGATCGATTTCATGCCCTTATGGCCGCCCGAGGACCCGCGCGGGCGTATTCTGATCTTCCCGAGCGGCAGATCGAGGTCATCGTAGACCACCAGCACGCTGTCCGGCGTCAGATTGTGCTTACGCACGATCGCGCCGACAGCCTGCCCGCTTTCGTTCATAAACGTCTGCGGCTTCACCAGCAGGATTTTCTCTCCGTAGTGATCGAAGCTGCCGACGAGCGCCCTGTTCTGGCGGCTGAGTATCCGAACCTTCTTCCGCTTCGCCAGGATATCGAGGACATCGAACCCAACATTATGCCGCGTATGAGCATACGCCCTGCCCGGGTTCCCCAGGCCCACTATCATTCTCACAGGAATACCTTTGGTTTATGGCTAGGATTGCCCTTTCCAGACTTTGCTGAATATCTCGCTTATGCTGTTTTCGTTGTGAATGCGCTTGATCGCATCGGCCAGCAGCCCGGCGACCGAGACGACCACTATCTTGCCGTCCCTGTCTTCTCTTGCGAGCGGAATCGTGTCCGTTGTGATCACCTGCTTGATCGGCGACGAGATAAGCCTGCCGGGCGCGCCGCCCGAGAGGACCGCGTGCGTGCAGGCGGCGTAGACATCGCCCGCTCCACGCTCCATCAGCGCCTTCGCGCCGCTGATGATCGAGCCGGCAGTATCTATCATATCATCGAACATAATCGCCGTCCGGCCTTCCACATCGCCGATGATCTCCATCACCTCGGCCTTGTTGGGCTCGGGGCGTCTCTTCAGGATGATCGCAATCGGCGTTCCCAGCACCTCGGCAAGCGCGCGCGCGCGCGTAACGCCGCCGACATCCGGAGAGACGACAACCGCGTTCTTGAGCGGAATGTTCTGCTTCACATACTCGGCTATGATCGGGCCCGCATATAAATGATCTACGGGAAGATCGAAAAAGCCCACTATCTGGCCAGCATGGAGGTCCATCGTCAGGATCCGGTTCGCACCGGCAGTCTCAAGCAGGTTCGCAACCAGCTTCGCCGTTATCGGCTCCCTCGGCTTCACCTTCTTGTCCTGCCGCGCGTAGCAGAAATACGGCAGCACGACCGTCAGCCGCCTCACGGAAGCCCGCCGGAACGCGTCAACGATGATGAGCAGTTCCGTCAGGTGCTCGTTCACCGGAGCGGGGAAGCTCTGCACCACGTAAACGTCGTGACCGCGCACGCTCTGGTTGACCTGCAGGTGAACCTCGCCGTCGGAGAAACGCGTGATGCTCATATCTCCGACCTCAACGCCCAGCAGCTTGGCGATGTTCCGCGCGAGTTCCGGGTTTCCCGTGCCCGAGAACAGCTTCAGGTCTTGCATAGCAAACCTCCGTGCGGCGATAGTGGTTTCCCCAACGTTACTACCCGCCGCGGGCCAGCATTGTTCTAGAGGCTCCTGCCGACGCGCATCATTATAACAGAATATCCCGGGGGCGTTGCCGGTCGCGCCCCACCCCCCTCAGTCCCCCCTTCGTAAGGGGGGAGGCAAAGAATGGTCCCCGTTCGCAAGGGGGAAGCAGAAGTTGCTCCCGTTGCAAGGGGGAAGTGGCCGTACAACAGCTAACAGAGTCCGCGAGGTGCTCCCCTCCTTACGAAGGACGGGTCGGGGGAGGTTGCCTCGCAAACTAGCTCCAAAATATAACAGCCGAGCTTGATACCCGATTAAGCCTATGTTATTCTTAAGACAGGAACATCAGAATTACCAAACTGATTCGCAAGACAATCGCCATGGTCGATGAATCCACCAAAAAGCAGAGCAAAGGACGATTCTTAGCCACAGCCGCTAACCGCCGTTACCTTTGGATAGCTGCTCTGTGCGCAGCGAGCTTGATCGCTTCCTACTACGTCCGGCTGGCTGGCGTGCTTGTTCCGGCGTCTGTGTTCCTCCCCATCCACGTCATCCTTGAGGCCTCCAGCATCGTTGTCGGCTTCGCGGTGTTCGTTACCGGGTGGTTCGGCTATCGGCAGAGCGGAGACACTCGTGACCTGTTCCTCGGTGCGGTCTTTCTGGCAACGGGCATCCTGGACTTCGTCCATACGTTCACCTATCAGGGAATGCCCTACTTCTTCGGAGCAACCGGCGTAGAGAAGGCCACCACATTCTGGACAATCGCCAGGCTCTGCACCGCGGTAGGACTTCTGGCTGCCTGTTTTGTGAATCCAAAGTCGCGCAGCAAGCTGCTTACCCCAGGCGTGCTTCTCGTAGGCGCTGTGATGCTCGCCTTGACGTTAGCCTGGCTGGTGCTCCATCAGTATCCGTCCTCGGCGGCGCTTTTCTACAATGTTGAGAGCAAAAGCCTGACCGGCCTGAAGATCTCCGCGGAGTACCTCATCATAGCGATGTTCGCGGCCACGTTCATCCTGTGTACGAAGAAGATGGGATGGGAGGAAAGCAAGATCGTCCCGCTGCGGAGCGCGCTTCTGGTGGCGATCTTCGGCGAGATGGCGTTCACGATGTACAGCAGCCCGTTTGCCCTAACCAACTTCCTCGGGCACCTCTTCAAGACGTGGGCGTACTATCTGATCCTCGGGGCCTTGTTCGTGTCCTCGATCCGCCGGCCATACGAGGAACTGACGGCAACCAAAGAGGAACTGATGGCGCTGTATGAGGACGCCAGAGAGCATCGAAAGGAGATCGAGCAGTCCTTTGCAAGGATCGGCAGCGCGCTATCGAGCAGCATTCGCCTGGACGAGGCACTCGGCCAGATCGCGGACCTGGCGATAGAAATGCTCCATGCGGATTGTTCGGTCGTTGCATCACTGCCCAGAGGCAGTAATACCCACCAGATCTCGGCCCAGCGCGGCGATACCCACATACCGGGCAGAGCCATCGACGTAGCCGTCGCCACCGGCAAGAAGGCCGCGAAGGAAGAGATCAGCAGCGTTCTCAACAACAATCTGAAAGACAGCGGCTGGATTGAGTGCCATTACAAATCCGACAAGTGCCTCCGGTCCATCGTCTGCGCGCCTATGTATTTCGAGGGCGAGGCCCTGGGGGTGGTCGCCGTCTACGGACACCAGTTCGACGCGTTTGATGAGGGCGACAGGAAGCTGCTGGAAGGTTTCGCCAGCCACGCCGCGGTAGCCATCCACAACGCCATGATCTACGAGCGCGAGAGCAGGATAGCCGACGTCCTGCAGCGGACGTTCGTAAGCCCTGCCGAGCACGTCTCGGAAAAGTTCGAGATCGCCCAGTTCTACGCCTCAGCGATGGAGGAGGCAAAGGTCGGCGGGGACTTCTACGACGTGATCGATCTGGGTAACGGCAAGCTCGGGTTGGTGATTGGCGATGTATCGGGCAAGGGCCTGGCGGCGGCAGTCCACACGGCGATGGCCAAATACAGCATGCGGGCCTATCTGTTGGAAGGCCACACCCCTGGCAAGGCGCTGGCGCTGCTGGACAAGACCCTAACGGAATCCACCAACATCGAGACATTCATAACTATCTTCTGCGCGGTGCTCGACACCAGAACCGGGGACTTTGCCTACGCCAGCGGCGGACACGAGCCCGCACTCTACTGCCGGGGCGACTCCGCCATCACTGCGCTCGACTCGACCGGCCCGGCGGTTGGCCTTGGAATTGGGATAGCGCACAGAGACGAGAGCATAAGGCTGGAGCCGGGAAGTGTGCTGCTGATGTATACAGACGGCGTCACCGAAGCGAGACGCGGCCACTCGTTCCTCGGGACGGAGGGTGTGTCACAGCGCCTCGTCGCGTGCTCCCGCGAGTCTTCAGAGGATATCGCCCGGCGCATCTACCAGGCAGCGGTCGAGCACTCACAGGGCGAGGTCAAGGACGACATAGCGATTCTGGTTGTGAAGGCTATCCAATAGCTGTCAATCAGCCCTCTTCTACCTCCGCAGAGCTGCACGAAATGTATCCATATCAGACCAACTGAGGCTTGGCTGTGGCAAGCAAGCTTACTGTTCGCGCACTGTATGCACGCTTGGTTATGTGCTTGCCTGCTTGCTATAATCTTTGTCCTTGGTTGTTTATATATTACGTATGCCGGGTAGAAACTGCCTGGCTGCCTGCGCATACGCAGTTGCAGTACCCCGTGGGCTTCAAAGCGTTTGGCTGTCCCAATCTATTTTGCAGAAGGAGACTGATCGCTGTGAGAGCACCTGTTTTTGTGGTACTGCTTTGTCTTCTGATTGCGACTCTCGCAACTTCCTCACTTGCGGCATACTATGGTATATGCCTATCGCGCGAACCCGCTCCTCCCGAAGTGGTCTATAACGATGGCACGGGTACGATCACGTTCAAGTGGGAGGTCACCTACCAGACTGGATGCGTGTCCCCCGGGCTTACGCTTGACGTTGAGCCGCTCAGTGTCGGCTCGGGCGTCAATCTGTTCAGCCTGCCCTGCAGTCCGTCGCCGTGGATGGGCTCACATACGTGGATGGTTCCGGCGGGGACGCAGCCCGGCAACTACTACGGCAAGCTGTCGTTCTTCTCGGACTGGGGGTGTCCACCGCCCGGCCCGCGCACTATGGAAGATGAGGCGCGCGTTGCTTTCATCATCGCCGGCGCGGGAAGGTTCAAGATTTGCAAGTTCAATGACGTGGATGGCAGCGGCAGCTTGACTGCGCCCGATACCTGGCTGCCGAATTGGGAGTTCAAGATAGAGCGCCCTAAAGGTAACGTCGTTGCCACAGTATACACAGGACCCGATGGATGCACCGAGGACATCGTGCTTCCAATGGTCCCGTGCGATGCCACAACGACCACGTATTACATCCGGGAGGTGCTCCCCACAACCGGGTGCTGGGTGCAGACCGTACCGGCGATCGAGTGCTACGAACTGGTCCTGGGGCAAGGGCCGAAGGCCGAACCCGTGCGGTTCGGCAACTGGCAGCCTGCGAAATTCAGGTTCTTCAAGTATAACGACTTCGATGGCGACTGCGTCTTTGACCCTGGCGAGGAGAAGCTGGAGGGCTGGAGGTTCAAGATCAGCGGCCCGTATGGCGCCGCGGCGACTCTCGAGACGGGCCCAGACGGCTATACGCCCTACTTCACCGGGCCTGTCGGGCATTACACCGTAGAGGAGTGCGCCCCGGAGGGCTTCCCCGAGTGCTGGGAAAGCTGCCGGGAGAACCCGTTCGGCATCGACGTAGTTGCCTGTACCAATCCTGATATCAAGGTCGGCAACCGGTTCACCGCCAACGTGACGCTCAAGAAGTTCCACGACTACGATGGCGATGGTATCTGGGACGGCGATGAGCCGCCGATTGAAGGCTGGAGGTTCGATATCAAGGGCCCGGACGGCGTCGTGCAGACGGTGTTCACGAACTCGTCCGGAATCGCCAAGGTCAAGCTAGGCACGCACGCGCCTCCAGCGACGACCCAATACGAGATACTCGAGGAAGAACCCATAGGATGGGAGCGGACTACGCCTGACGTCAATCCGGTCATAACAGACCTGGCGGCGTGCGACTGCAAGACGTTCATCTTCGGCAACAGATTCCCGCGGGTGATCGTGTGCAAATTCAACGATTGCAACAGCAACGGAGTTTGCGACCCGGAGGAGCCATGCTTGCCGGGTTGGGAGTTCTGCGTCACCAGGCCGGACGGCACCCAGGTCTGCGTGGTGTCGGGAACCGACGGAGAATGCCCTGTCATCTGCGGGCCCGAGGGAAACTACACAATCAGGGAAGTGGACCAGCCGGGGTGGCAGAAGACGACACCGCAAGGCAGCCTCAACCCATTCTGTGTCTGCTGCACCTGCCCGGACGTTACCAGAGTGATAGTCGGCAACTGCTGTCCGGGCGAGGCAACCGAGCGGCGATGTTTCCTGCCGGTGACGCTCACGCAGCAGGATTGGCGCAACCTGGCCGATCCCTTCACTCCAGGCATCCCGAACGGTATGCTCTACACGAAGTTCGCCATAGCGTTCAAGCTGTTTACTCACTACGGCACGGCCTATGACAGGACCATAGTTGCCGGCAAGACCAAGACGATCAAGTTCGTGGGGACGACCTCGAGCCTCACCAGGCTCGCGTACTTCTTCCCGCAGAACGGACCTCCCGACAAGCTGAAATACGACTACAGCGACCCGGCCACCACCACTGCGGGCGTGCTGGCGGGCGAGGTGCTGGCGCTTACCTTAAACGTGGGTTACAACGACATGCGCGTGATGCCGAGAACCCCCGGTGTGGACCTGGAGAAGTACATCGTGAAGTACGGGTTCTTCAAGGGCAGAACAGTCGGAGAGGTGTTGGACATCGCCCACAGGGTTCTGGGCGGCGATCCATTGTCCTGGTATGGCATTCCCAACTATGACACCCTGGTGGAGACTCTGCAGGCGATAAACGCCAACTACCAGATGTCCGACATCAACACGTTCAACGATAGAGGTTATCTGGTGCCCAACGAGCCGCCGACTCAGGCAAGCCCGATGCCTCACGCACCTCACGTGCCATAGGCGGGCTACCTACTCGACGACGGGCCGGCGATGCTGCCGGCCCGTCTTCTTGCTGCTACTGCGAGTACAGCTTCGCCATTGCGATGGCGTGCTCAGCGACATAGCTCCGCAGTTCTGGCGGATCGAGCACTTCCGCCTCTTTCCCGAAGCCAAGTATCCAGATGGCTATCTCCTGGATACCGGAGACAGTGGCTTCAAAGATCACGCTGCCGTCAGGTTGATCGAAGACCTTCTGCGAGGGATGCCGCTGCACTTCCGCCACCATCGCGGAAACACCGGGCGAGAACCTCACCCGAACCTTGACCAACTCGCCTCCGCCCCACGCTTCCCAACTGGATGCAAAGTAGTCGTCGGCGGAGAAGTCAGGCGGCAGTTCAAACACCTCCTGCGTATCGGTGATCTCCCTGAACCGCGCGAGCCTGAACTGCACGACCCTACCGTGCTCGTGGCAGTGGGCCAGCAGGTACCAGCTATGCCTGCGAAAGACCAGAGAGTAAGGGTCAACGGTATAGCTCTTGACCTCGTTGCTCTTCTGCGAGCGATAGACGATGCGCAGCCGGGTCCTCCGGGCTATCGCGTTCTCCAGTTGCGAGGCGATCTTGTCCTGTGCCGGCCCCTCTGGCGCCGTGACGCGCACCGAGTAGCGGGAGGCCAGTTCGTTTGCGAAATCCAGGCGGGCGGCAGGCGCGGAACCTTTGATCTTCTGCCAGGCGGAACGTGCGTGCGCCCCGACCCGCGACCCATCGGACAATGGAGCGCCCTTTATGGCCATCCGCACAGCAACCAGTTCTTCGGCGGTCAGTTCCGGCATCGAGTTGCCGTTCCTGGCCAGGTAGTATCCGCCGCCGCGGCAGAAGACAGGAACGCCCATGTCCACAGTGAGTTCGCTGAGCCAGCGGTAGATGGTCCGCTCGGATCTTCCCAGGCCGGCGGCAAGCTCGCCAACCGTGATGCCGGGATGCGCGCGGAGGCGATCGATCATATCAATCAGCAGGGCCGTCTTAGTCAATTGAAACTGTGTCCTTGCACGCTATATTAGGGAATCCTTCGATGCCCGGCGCCGTTCCTCCTCGTGCCCGGGGCAGGAAGGATTCAGGGTCAGCATTAACTAACTACCACTTTTGAGACGCATGATCTTAAAGGAGAAAAGTTGCAATGCATAAGATAGCAGTCATCGGCGGCGACGGAACCGGCCCGGAAGTCGTTAGGGAAGGCCTTAAGGTCCTCGAGGCGGCGGCCCAGAAGACCGGCTTCAAGTACGAGACGGTCGATTACGACTGGGGCGGAGACCGGTATCTTCGCACCGGCGAGATCCTGCCGGAGTCGGCGATTGACGAGATGAAGAAGTTCGACGCCATCTATCTGGGCGCAATCGGCCACCCGGACGTCAAGCCGGGCATCCTGGAGAAGGGGATCCTGCTGACGCTGCGTTTCGGGTTGGACCAGTATATCAACCTTCGACCGGTCAAGCTCTACCCGAACGTGGAGACGCCGCTCAAGGACAAGGGGCCCGAGGATATCGACTACGTCGTTGTGCGCGAGAACACGGAAGGCCTGTATACGGGCGCGGGCGGCGTGTTGAAGAAGGGTACTGCCGACGAAGTGGCGGTTCAGGAGTCGATCAACACTCGCAAGGGAGTCGAGCGCTGCGTGCGCTACGCCTTTGAGTTCTGCCGCAAACGCAACCGCAAGAAGCAGCTTACCCTGGTTGGCAAAACGAACGTTCTGACCTACGCCTTCGACCTGTGGGAGAGGACGTTCTACGAAGTTGCGAAGGAGTATCCCGACATCAAGCCCGATTACGCTCACGTCGATGCGACGACGATGTGGATGGTGAAGAATCCGGAGTGGTTCGACGTTTTGGTCACCGACAACATGTTCGGCGACATCATAACCGACCTCGGCGCTATGACTCAGGGCGGAATGGGAATCGCCGCCGGCGGCAACATCAACCCTGAGGGCGTGTCCATGTTCGAGCCCATCGGCGGCTCCGCGCCGAAGTATACGGGCATGAACGTCATCAATCCGCTCGCTGCCATCGGCGCGCTTCAGATGATGCTGGACACGCTCGGCGAGACCAAGGCCGCCGAGCTGGTGGACAAGGCTATAGCCTACGTTACCGGCAGCAAGATGAAGAGCATGAGCGCCGGGAAGATGGGCTATTCGACCACGGAGGTCGGCGACCTCGTCGCCCAGTACGTGGCAGACGCTTAGGAACGACACTATCGGCGGACTGCCGGCGCATCTGTCCGGCAGTTCGCCTGACACCCAGCGGAGATCAGGATGGCGGTCGGCCTAGAGCCCAAGATGGCCCAGAGGAAAGCTTGCACCCGCGGATCTTCCGCGTATCTCTCCTGGCTGATCGTCGCCGCGGCGATTGTATTCGTGGCCGCGATCAGAATCCGCCTGCTTCAGATCCCTCTCGAACGAGACGAAGGTGAGTTTGCCTACATGGGGCAGCTTATGCTCCAGGGCCACCCTCCCTACTCGCTCGCCTACAACATGAAATTGCCCGGCATCTATGCCATCTACGCGCTCATCATGGCGATCTTCGGGCAGACGATTGGAGGGATACATACCGGGCTTCTGATCGTAAACGCCGCCTCGATTGTGATGGTATACCTGCTGGGCAGGCGTTTGTTCGACCAGTATGCAGGCGCGGTGGCAGGCGTTGCTTATGCCATCGTAACGATCCACCCGTTTGTTCTTGGCACGAGCGCTCACGCGACGCATTTCGTGGTGGTATTCGCGCTCGCCGGCATCATTGTGATGCTGAAAGCCTTGGACTCACGGCGAATGCCGCCGCTGGCTGCGGGCGGGCTGCTGCTCGGCATTGCTTTCCTGATGAAACAGCCCGGGCTGGCGCTCATTCTGTTCGGCGCGAGCCTGCTTGCCTGGACCGACTTGCGATTGAACAGGATTCCTGTGACGTCGGCGCTTGGCAGGCTGGGCGTCTTTGTCCTGTCCGCCGCGCTGCCACTTGCGCTCACATGCCTGGCGCTGTGGAGAGCGGGCGTCTTTCCGCGATTCTGGGCCTGGACCTATGACTACGCCAGATCATACGGGTTGGCCAGCTTCGAGGAAGTGCAGAAGATACTTCCGATACAGATGCCGCCCATACTCGTGCCTGTGGCGCTGCTCTGGATATTGGCCCTCGCGGGGCTGACGGTATTTGCGTGGGACGGGCGCGCGCGCAGATCGCTGTGGTTCACGGTGAGCCTGCTGTTCTTCTCGCTGCTCGGAGTCTCCGTAGGGCTGCACTTCCGTTCGCACTACTTCATACTTGCGTTTCCTGTTCTTTCGCTGCTGGTGGGGCTCTGCGTCAGCTCCTATACCCGGCTGCTCGCGGACAAGGGATATCATCCCGTGCTGCGGCTGGTCCCGACGGTCCTGTTCGTGCTGTCTATCGGCATTCCCATCTACCGCGAGCGCCAGTTCTTCTTCAGCTTGTCTCCAAGTATGGCCTGCCGCCGCATGTATGGCCGCAACCCGTTTCCGGAGGCTGTGGAGATTGCGAAGGTTCTGAGGAGATGGACCAAGCCGGGGGATGTGATCGGCGTGCTTGGCTCGGAGCCCGAGCTGCCGTTCTACGCGCGCAGGCGGTCCGCGTCCGGCTACATCTACATGTATAGCCTCACCGAACAGCACCCCGACGCTCCGGACATGCGGGAGGAGATGATCGAGCAGGTGACCTCGGCCCGTCCCGAGTATATCGTGGTCTTCCTCGCCTCCGACTCGTGGCTGTGCACGCTGCGGCCGGATCTGGACATTCTGAATTGGGTGCAGGAGTTCACTGCGGCTGAGTATGAATCAGTCGGGTCGGTTTCCAGGGATCCCGACGATCCTCTCAGGTCGCTCTACTCGTGGAAAGACGGGCCTACCAGGGGAGAGCCCGTAGCCGAGATTCTGAAAAGGATAGACTAGCCGGTCGGAGCTCCGGCACCGCGACAGATTCATGTGTGGTATCATAGACCAGTAGAGCCATGACCCACAACATCAAGCGCAACTGGTTCATATACATTTTCCTTGTATTCATCACGCTGGTTGTGTATTCCCGCGTGGTCGAATTCGAACTGCTGCACTTCGATGATAACACCTACGTGACCGATAACCCCAACATTAGGCAAGGCATCACGCCGGCAGCGATAAAGTGGGCGGTGTCCGGGAAATACGAGGCCAACTGGATCCCCCTCACCTGGGTTTCCTACATGCTCGACTATCAGGGCTATGCGCGATCATGGCCGGGCTTCGGACCGGATGAGGCATCCGTCTACCATCGCACGAACCTGATACTGCACGTGCTGAACACGCTGCTCCTGTTCCTGGTGCTGGGATTGCTCACGGGCTCCCGCTGGAAGAGCACGCTTGCCGCGGCAGTGTTCGCAGTGCATCCGCTGCACGTGGAGTCCGTGGCCTGGGTCGCGGAGCGCAAGGATGTCCTCAGCACGTTCTTTATGATGCTCACACTGCTGGGCTACCTCTGGTATGTTAAGCGCCCGGGCACATTGCGGTACGCCCCAACTCTAGCTGCGTTCCTGCTCGGGCTTATGTCCAAGTCGATGTTGGTTACGCTTCCCATCCTGCTCTTGCTCCTCGATTTCTGGCCGCTGAAGCGTCTGGGATCAAGCGATGATGCAAAAGCCCATCAGGGCCTCCTGCGGAGGCTGATCATCGAAAAGGCGCCGTTCTTCGCGGCATCTCTGGCAGTCGGCATCGTGACGATGCTGGTTCAGGAACGAGGAGAGGCCCTGCGGTCGCTCGCCGGGTATCCTATGGGCGAGCGGCTGGCCAACGCCGCGGTGAGCGGCGTGGCCTACATCGGCAAGATGCTGTGGCCGGTGAAGCTGTCGTGTTTCTACCCTCATCCGCACGACACTCTCCCGGTCTGGCAGGTAGTTGCGGCTGTGGCCGCGCTCACCGGGATCACGCTTGTGGCATTCCGCGTTTCGAAGCGGCTTCCGCATGTGACGGTGGGCTGGCTGTGGTATCTGGTCACGCTCCTGCCCGTGATCGGCATCATTCAGGTGGGCGCGCAGGCGATGGCGGACAGGTATACCTACGTGCCGATGATCGGCATATCAATCGCCGTAATATGGGGCCTTGCGGAGGCCGTCAGGCAGAAAATGCGGTATAAGACTAGGATTCTCGCCGCCGTGAGCTGCGTCGTGCTGGTGGGACTTATGGCAAGGGCGCACTCACAGGTGAGTGTATGGAGAGATGACATCACGCTCTTCAGCCACGCGGTCACGGTGACTCCGGGAAACTCGCAGATGGAGTACAACCTGGCGAACTCCTATCTGAACCTCGGAGAGGACGAAAAGGCCGCAGAGCATTTCAGGAGAACGGTCGAGATCAACCCATACGATGCCGAGGCGCACAACAACCTTGCGATGATTCTGCTACAAATGGCTGAGGAGAAGGGCGCCGATGAAGCCGACGCCTATGAGTTTCAGGGTGCGCGCTTCTCCCGCGCAGAGATCGATCAAGCCAGACAGCACTTCGCCGCCGCCGCACGGCTTTTGCCTGGTACGGCCGGCCCGCACCGTTACCTCGCGTGCGTTCTGATGATACAAGGCGATCTGGACGGAGCAATTGCGGAGTTCGAGGCCGCCCTAAAGGTCAGACCGGACAGCGGCACGGAGGAAGCGTTGAGGGAAGCAATGGCAGCCAGAGAGGCGGCTCGAAAAAACGACGCGGCCACGCCGCGCACCGAACGTGAAAGGTAGGCAATCGTGTTTCAGGATAAGAAAGTCGTTGTGGTAATGCCGGCATACAATGCCGCTCAGACACTTCGGAAGACCTATGATGAAGTGATGGCGCAAGGCGTCGTCGATCTGGTCATTGTTGTCGATGATGCCAGCCACGACGAGACGTTCAGGATAGCTGAGACACTGCAGAACACCATCGCGCATCGTCACGAAACCAACATGGGCTACGGGGCGAACCAGAAGACCTGCTACAGGATTGCAATGGAGCAGGGGGCAGACATAGTCATAATGGTCCACCCGGACTATCAGTATACGCCGCTCCTGATTCCCGCGATGGCGAGCCTGGTCGGCCACGGGCTATACCACTGCGTGATAGGATCGAGAATCCTTGGCGGCCGCGCGATGACCGAGGGGATGCCGTTCTGGAGATACATTTCCAACCGGTTCCTCACACTGGCGGAGAACATTCTCCTCGGAGGCAAGCTTTCGGAGTACCACAGCGGCTACAGGGCATACTCGCGGGAAATACTCGAGAAACTGCCGTTGGACGAGAACTCAAACGATTTTGTGTTCGATAACCAGGTTCTCGCGCAAATCCTGTGGTTCGGCTTCACAATAGGCGAGATCAGCTGCCCGTCCAAGTACTTCGCCGAGGCTTCATCCATCAATTTCCGGCGCAGCGTCAAGTATGGCTTCGGCTGCCTGTCGACCGGCCTGCAGTATAGACTGGCAGCGATGAAGCTCCTGCGCAGCCGCAGGTTCCCGATGAAGCTCAAAGGCATCGCCAACCGCCAGGGCGCCTGAGTCACGCCGCTCAGTCCACCCTTCGCAAGGAGGAAACCGCAGTTGCTCCCCTCCTTACCAAGGAGGGGCCGGGGGAGGTTTCCTCACAAACCACGCTACTGGCTTCGCCACTTCTCGTAACTGACGAGTTCGGCAAGCGGCTTCCGGGTCTTCTCGCGCGGCGGGTCGGCCGGATAACCGAGCGGAGTGAATGCAACCGGTTCCACACCCTCCGGCAGCCCCAGGATCGTCCTCGCCGCTGAGGGATCGAACGCGCATATCCAGCATGTGCCCAGTCCCTCGTTTGCCGCCGCGAGAATCAGGTGGTCCATCGCTATCGCGGCATCTATCTGGCCGTGTGCCTTGGAGTCCACCCTCCGCACCCAGGCATCGGATGACACGCAGCACATGCAGATCACGATCGGAGGCTGGGTGAACCAATCCGCTCCGTAGATGCGCTTCAGTTCCTGCTGCCGGCCCTCCGTGTGGATGACGATGATCCGAAACGGCTGGTAGTTGCACGCGGTCGGCGCCAGTCGTGCGGCCTCAAGCACCGCCTGCAGCTTCTCGTCCTCAACCGGGTCGGGCTTGTAGGCCCTAACGCTGTATCTGCTCTTGATCAGTTCGGTGAATTCCATTCGGCAGTACCTCCTTGCGGTATTCCTTAGACTGACTCGCCTGCTATCCTTCCCTGAATGCAGGGCAGATGGCCGCTGTTGGCGAAGTTAGAGTACGAAATATGGCTGGATGAGACAACGCCTGCGCGCAGAGGCCGAGTGCTAGTATGACCCGTCATATCAGGCACAATTGGTATATCCATCTTGCCATCATCGCACTTACTGTCGCTATCTACTGGCAGGCGACAGAGTTCGACTTCGTTCACTATGACGACGGGATCTACGTCACTCGCAATGACAATGTCCTTGCCGGCTTGACAACCTCGGGCGTGAAGTACGCCTTCACCAGCACTGCGGACAGCAACCGCATACCTCTTGTCTGGCTATCGTTTATGCTGGACCGTGAGATCACCGCCGATCCCGATCGAGACCTTTCCCGCACTTGTCATCGCACGAATCTGATCCTGCACGCCGCCAATGGCATGCTGCTGTTTCTGGTCTTGAACCTGATGACAGGATCGCGCTGGCGAAGCGCGGTTGTTGCCGCTCTATTCATTGCCCATCCTCTGCGAGTGGAGTCTGTTGCCTGGGTGGCGGAGCGCAAAGATGTTCTCAGCACGTTCTTTATGATGCTCACCCTGCTCGCCTACCTCCGGTACGTGAGGAAGCCAGGCATGTGGCGTTATGTGCTCATGGCACTCGCGTTTGCTCTCGGCCTGATGTCCAAGTCGATGCTGGTTACACTGCCGGTGCTGTTGTTGCTCCTTGACTTCTGGCCGCTCAGGCGACTCGCGGGGTCAACAGGCGATAAGGCGGCGCCCGGCCGAACGACCAAGCAGCTTCTAATCGAAAAGACGCCGCTGTTGATGATGTCCTTGCTGGCGGGCGTGGCCACGATTGCTGCTCAGCAGGAGATGGCTCTTGGTTCGATTCCGGAGTATCCTATCGGGGTGCGGATTGCGAATGCCTTTGTTAGCTGCGGGGCGTACCTGGCAAAGATGGTCTTTCCCACCAACCTGTCCTGCATCTACATGCATCCCATGCGCTCCACGCCCGTATGGATGGTTATCGGCAGCGGGATTCTTGTGACAGCCATCACGACGCTGGCCGTCATAGGACGCAGGAAGCTGCCGTGGCTCACGGTGGGATGGCTGTGGTATCTGATCAGCCTGCTTCCCGTCATCGGGCTGGTGCAAGTTGGCCTACAAGGTATGGCGGATCGCTATACTTATGTTCCTTTCGTCGGCGTCTTCGTCGCGCTGGTCTGGGGAGTTGGCGGGTTTGCCTGGCGGGGCGCAATGAGAGCCGTCGTTCTGCCCGCCACAGCGGCCGGGACCATCCTCCTCTTGTCCGTGATGGCGTACAGGCAAGTAGGCGTATGGCGAGACAGCTTGACGCTCTTCGGCCATGCGATAGAAGTCGAGGATAACCGCATTGCGCGAGATAACTACGGCCTCGCTTACTACAACCGCGGGACTACCCGACTTGAGGGACAACAGGACATTGCCGGAGCGATAGATGATCTGCGTCAGGCTGTGCGCTATGCTCCTGGCGAGGGCACGTTCCACCTGAATCTGAGCCGGGCCTATCAGGCGGGTGGGCTCACTGCAGAAGCTACCAGCGAGCTGCAGATTGCGTTAAAGCTTCTGGGGAAGGCTATCAAGACCGCCGACAATCCAGAGACGCGCAGCAACTACGCTCTTGCTTACTACAATCGCGGACTGATCCGGCTTGAGGAACAGGACATTACCGGGGCCATAAGTGACTTCCGGCAGGCTGTGCGCTATAGACCCCGTGAAGGCAGGTTCCACTACAATCTGAGCCGTGCCTACATGGCGGGTGGGCTGGTTGACGATGCGACGCGAGCGCTGCAGGCCGCCGTGCGTGCTGAGCCGTCTGTCGCGCAGTTTCGCAATCAGCTTGGCATACTGTACGGACAGCAGGGAAAGATCGATCTGGCTCGCAGCCAGTTCCTGGCTGCCGTGCGCCTGGACAAGACCTGCGCCGATGCATACAGCAACCTCGGCAAGATAGCACAAGATGCCGGCGATATCGGGCAGGCCCTGCGGTACGCCGAGCAGGCATACAACTTGGCCCCGAACAACCCGCTGTTCAGCCAGAGGCTGGAGGAGCTAAAGGCGGCGAGCCGCAAGCAGCGGTAGGATGTGCCCGTTCAGTCTATCCTCAGCACCGCCTTGCCCGGAATCTTCCTTGCGAAGAAGTCCGTCACCACCTGCCCGATTTTGCTCCAGGATTCCTCGACCGTCACGTTTGCGCTGATGCGTGCCGCAGCCATCAGTTCAGCCAGCCTGCAGAGACCTACTGAGGCGGGCTCGCGGCAGAGCTCCTGAAAGAGAATGAAGCCGTAGAGACGCGCCCGGCCGGTCAGATAGAACTGGCTGGCGTCGAAGGTGACTTCCTGTCCCGCTGAAGTCCCGAAAGCCACGCACACGCCGTCTCTGGCCAGAAGACTCAGGCAGTTCCCGAGGACCTTGCCCCCAACTGATTCCGCGATTAGCCGGAAAGGAGCATAATCGCACAGCGCGCCGCCGTCCTCGGTAACGACTACATCATCGGCTCCGTTCTTCTGAAGCAGTTCTCGATACTCCTCCCGCCGTATCTGCGCCACCACCCTGGCGCCCATCAGTTTCGCCAACTGGCAGGCATACAGGCCCACCCCGCCATTCGCGCCGGTCACCAGCACCTTTCTTCCCAGCAGCCCGTCCCCTCGCTCCAGAACATACAGCGCAGTCAGGCCCGCCACCGGCAGCGTCGAAGCCTGTTCCAGAGACACCGCGAGCGGCACTTCGGCAAGCGCATCCGTGGGCACAGCGACGGACTCGGCCCATGCGCCCGCAGGCACGAACCCAACCACTCGCGTTCCCGCCCTCGGCCCGGAACCGTCCTCCGCCGCCTTCATCACAGTCCCCGCCAGATCCCAGCCTATCCTACCGCCTGGTTCGCGCGATTGCGCCATCCGGACCTCGCCCAGATTGAGCGAGACCGCCGCTACCCGAACCAGCGCCTCGTTCGGCAGCGGAACAGGCGCATCAACATCGCGCAGCGCAACGTGCCCGGGCGCGTCGTGGTCAATGACAGCCGCCTTGATCTTCTCCATGTCACATCCTCCTCGCCACTGGAAATCCTTTACAGATTGCCCAGAAGCGGACTGCTTACTAACCAGGGCTTCCGCGGTTGTTGCGCGGCCGGAGTGATTTGGAGCCCTCGTTTGGTAAAACATCCGGTATGACAAAGGCCTATCTCTTCACTGAGTCCGGCGTGACGCAGGATTTCGCCGTTGAAGACTGGAGGACGCTTCCCGCCGACGGCAGCAAGCTCCTGTGGATCGACGTAAGATCGCTTGATACGCAGGATATGAACAGACTGGCGGACATCTTCGGGCTGCACACTCTTGCGCTCGAGTCGGTCGCCGATGGGTATCGAAGGCCCCATCTGTTCCAGTTCAAAGACCACTTCTACGTCAACATGACCACCATAGCCTCGACCCAGTCTCATCAGCGCATCAAGCCTATGGAACTGCACCTGTTTGTGGGGGAGAACTACATCATCAGCGCTACCACGGAAAGTGAATCTGAGGCTGTGGACAGAGCGCTGCAGGAGTACATCCAATCCCCGAACATCTGCGCCAGGGGACCGATGTATGCGGTTTATCTCCTTACGGAGGACCTGGTGGAGACTTACTATCCGGTGATTGAGGAGCTTGACGATGAGGCCGACCAACTGCAGGATCTGATGCTCGATCGGGCTGACACGGCGGCGCTCAAGCGAAACTTCGACCTGAAGCGCTCCGATTTCGAGCTGAGGCGGCTTCTTGGACCTCAGAGAGACATACTAAGTGACCTTTCACGCAGGGACTTCCCGTTCATTCAAGGCGAAAACCAGGTCTACTTCCAGGACATCTACAACCGCATGACCCGCCTGTTCGACATGCTCGACACTATTCGAGAGATTATCACAGGCAATCTGGACATATACCTCTCCACAGTCTCCAACCGCCTGAACGAGGTGATGAAGGTCCTGACTGTCTTTGCCGCGATACTGATGATGCTGTCGCTCATCACAGGGTTCTACGGCATGAACTTCACGCACTTGCCGTGGCTGCACTCGCCCAACGCTTTCCGGAATGTGCTGATTGCCATGGGCATCGTCACCGGCGGCATGCTTCTCTGGTTCCGCCACAGGAGGTATCTCTAACCCACCAGCGCGTCGGCCAAGGAACCTGCTAAAAAAGGCCTCCGGGTGTTACCGGAGGCCTTTGTATTCAGTTCTGATTCTACGGCGGCTGCCTACCAGCGTCGCCCGCCGCCACCGCCAAAGCCGCGTCCACCGCCGCCACCGCGGTCGGTCTTCGGTCGAGCCTCGTTCACGGTCAGCGGCCTGCCACCGAGATCCCTGCCGTTGTTGGCCTCGATTGCAGCTGCCATGTTCTCTTCCGGGATCTCAACGAACCCGAATCCCTTGTCGCCAATGATTCTGATGTCAGCGATGGGGCCGAACTCCTCAAACAGCTCGCGGATATCATTCTCCGTGGCACTGTAGGGCATATTCCCTACGTAAAGTGACTTGTTGGCCATTGCTCTGCCTTCCTTCTGGGACGAACCCTCGATCTCTCAACGATAGCACTTCAAGTGGGAATTCGGTCAATCGCAGAAGGTGAAACGATCCACGGGCTTGACGACGACACCGGTGCCAAACGTTGACTTTGATATGCACAGTATAGCCACATTGTCCAGAGTGCGCAAGTAGTCTTTACAGTGGTATAATTGTGAAAATGCAAAAACCGATCAGTTGACAAGCCGAATGTCAGTAGATAAAACCACCCGGCCAACCGATGTCTGGAGACGCCTGCCCGTTCTTACAACGGGAATTGTGGCCGCCAATGTGATCATTTACTTGATCATCAGCCGCGACCTGGCAGCTACCGGCTACCCCGCGGACCTCAGGCCCGTTAACGTCTACGGGCTCAATCCCTCGCACTTGCACTCAGGCAAAATGTTCACCTCATGCTTTGTTCATGCAGGACTCGGACATCTGATCATCAACATGGCCATGCTGTTTCTTTTCGGTCGAGCCGTGGAACGGGCGATGGGCAAGATCGAGTATGGCCTGTTCTATATCGGCGCTTGCTATGCCTCATCGCTTGCGCACGCGGGCATCGTTCTCGGAGCTTTCCCTCCATACTATGCCAGCCAGCCAGTGGTCGGCGCCTCCGGGGCAGTCGCGGGAGTAGTCGCCATCTACGCCGTGCGCTACCACCGCCGGATCCTCAATTTCTTCGGAATGCAGATCCCCGCGCTGCTGATCATACTGGCGTGGCTGATCATTCAACTCGTCCTGGGCATGGTCGGGCTCTACAGAGACAGCTTCCTCGGCCTTGGCCTGAAGCAGGTGAGCTACTGGAGCCATCTCGGCGGTTTCGCGTTCGGCATCGTGGTCGCGCTGGTCAGCAACATGGCGCTGCAGGGCGAGCGAGAGCACCTCATATCCGAGGCACGCCGGCACTACGACAGCGGCAATATGCTCGAAGCCACCCATTGCCATGAAGCGCTGACAAGGGTCGATCCCGACAACGCGTTCGCCCACGCCGAACTCGGGCGACTGTGGGCGATACTGGAAGAAGAGGACCAATCGCTGCCGTATTACCAGATGGCGATCGAGCTCTACATATCGCAGGGCATGGAATCGGAAGCGCTTGCGAGGGCGGAGGAGATGAAGCGTTTCTGGCCGAAGTCGCGTATCCCGGCCCAGACGCGGTTCCGTTTCGCGCTGTATCTGGAGGAATCGGGCGAGACACTGGAAGCCTTGCAGTGGTTCCGGGAGCTAGCCAGGGACGAGCCGGACAGCGTGCAGGCGGAAATGGCGCTGCTCAAGATCGCCCGCCTTCAGCTTACGTTCGAGCGCAACCCCGCCGCTGCTGAGGCCACGCTGCAGGATTTCATCGCCCGCTACCCCAAGAGCGAATGGCGGCGCTTTGCCGACCTCATGCTCACCCGCACCCGGCAGCCTGCTGAGGCCTAGCGTCTTCAGTGGATCGCCTCAACACGGAATCACGGAAGGACAAGAACCACTGAAGGGAACTCCTGCGGCTTCGAGACGTCAAGCCGGGTGACGGCACGGGTGGACTGCGAGATTCCTCGGCTGCGCTCGGAATGACGGAGAGAACACGACTTCGCTATTCCAGCAGGAGGACTCTGGCCGTTCTCCTTCGTGGTTCAGTGGTTCAGTGGTTCCGCGCGCGCTCTTGATGTGTCTGGCGTGTCGCTGCCTTGACCTTTCCGGCACCTTGGGCTAAACTGACGTTACGCCTGCCCGCATCGGTGTTTGCCGCCGATCCGCAGCGGGTATAAGAACGCAAGTAGAGCTTGTTTCGGCGCGGGGTAGATCGCTTGGGTGACCGGGCCAGTTGCTGTATATCGGAAGCAGTGGGCGAGGACGTCCGAACGCTGGTCCTTGACCGGATCAGATCGGCCGGCCTCTGGCGCATCCCCGGCGAGCACACCGAGTCCTCCCGCACCCACTTCATTTCCCCCCGGCCCTTTCCGCTGTCTGCTGATGAAGTCGAGACACTGAACCGCCTCGGCGATGCCCTGCTCGCGTTCTATTCAGCCGTGAACGACCTCTACCTCCACGGCCGCCAGCCCTGGGTGAACGATTATCTTGATATCGGCAAGGGCGAGGAGCTTCTCCGCCACGCTCGCATGAAGTATCAGAGACCGGCGCTGCCCGGTATCATCCGGCCGGACATTCTGATCACCGAAGACGGCTTCAAGATAACGGAGTTGGATAGCGTCCCCGGAGGATTCGGACACTTGGACTGCCTTTCGGTCGCCTATGAACAGGCCGGCTTTGACCTTGTTGGCGGGCGCAGAGGCATCCGCGATGGCTTCGCCTCGATGCTCAGAAGCCGCACCGAGGCCCCCGATCCTACCGTCGCAATCGTGGTTTCAGATGAGTCCGTGGACTACCTCCCCGAGATGCAATACCTGGTCGGCGAGCTTCGCCAGTCGGGCCTGAATGCGTATACGGTTCACCCGCGTGAGGTGGCGTTCACGGAGGAGGGACTCTACATCGAAGTCGTTGGCGATAGGCGGCGCGTTGATGTGCTCTATCGCTTCTTCGAGCTGTTCGATCTGCTCAACATCCCGAAAGCGGAGCTGATCTCCTACGCCGCTCGCAAGAAGCTTGTTGCTGTAACGCCGCCCTACAAGCCGTTTTTGGAAGAGAAGATGCTCCTTGCGCTCTTCCACCACCCTGCCCTCCGCGACTATTGGCTGGAGGCGCTGGGCCAGAACCACTTCGGCTTGCTGAAGGACACGCTCGCGGAAACCTACATTGTGGACAATCGGCCCGTTCCGCCGCACGCGCATATCAGCGGTTTCACCTGGCAAGGACGCCCGATCAGGGACTGGAGGGAGATTTGCGAGGGCACCCAGAAGGACCGCCAGTTGGTGCTCAAGCCCTCGGGCTTCTCGCCGCTGGCGTGGGGCAGCCGTGGAGTGAAGGTCGGGCACGACATGTCCAAAGAGGATTGGAGCGCCGCAGTTGATGATGCCCTCAACGCCTTCGATTCGACGCCATATGTGCTGCAGCATTTCCAGAACACCGCGCTTGCGGGGGTAGAATACTCCGGAGAGCCCGGCGAGGAACTCAGGGAAATGCAGGCGAGGGTCCGTCTGTGCCCGTATTACTTCGTCACCGATGGCAGGGCCGAAATAGGCGGGGTTCTCGCTACCGCTTGCCCAAAGGATAAGAAATTGATACACGGCATGGTGGACGCCGTAATCACGCCATGCTGCCTGGGAGGAGATTGAGTGTTGCATATCGACTGAATATGCAATGTTCGATACAGCGCCTTATGCTACAGAAGACATCCGAACACCTGGAAGACCTGATGGTCTGCGAGCTTGCCATTCGGCGGCAATTCGAGGTAAGCGCGCTTGAGTTGGAGGATTCGTTCGTCGGGAACTCCGACCCGCTCCGCGAAAAGGAGCACGAGGTAGTGCCGGGGATGATCAACAAGTACGGCAACCGCGTGCTCTGCCTGCTCACCGCCGAATGCGCCGCCTACTGCCGCTTCTGCACCCGCCGCAGGCTGGTCTCAGACGTCGAGCGCGGCCGCATAGACCACAGCCACATAGACGAGTGGGTCAGATACCTGTCCGCCAATCCTCAAGTGCGCGAGGTGATCATCTCGGGAGGCGATCCGTTCATCGTCGATAACGACCTTTTTGGTTACGCCCTCGATCAGCTTTCCTGCGTACCGTCCATCAAGGTGCTTCGGATCGGAACACGCGCCCCGGTCAGCAGTCCATCGCTCGTCAACTGCTGCAAGCTGCACGCAATACAGCGGGTAGAGCAGCCGGTATACGTGGGCATTCATTTCGAGCACCCTGCGGAGATCACGCGGGCGACCGTGCGCTGCGTGAAGGACCTGATCAACGCGGGCGCCATTCTCTACTCGCAATCGGTGTTTCTTTACGGGGTGAACGACGACTACCAGACCCTTTACGACCTGTTCACAGGGCTCCTGGAGATCGGCGTGCGGCCCTACTACATCTATCGCTGCGATCCCATTCCCGGCGCCGGGCACTTCCAGGCGGACCTGGACAAGGAGCGCCATATAATGACGGAATTGAGGCGCAATCTCTCCGGCCTCGCCTGTCCCACTTACGTGATCGACGCCCCGGACGGCAGCGGCAAAGTGCCCGTGCCGTTGGAGTTCTGGCAAGCCGACACTACGTCGTACACCGACTTTGAGGGTAGAGAGCACAGGACCGAGTAGTTGCGTCATTCCACGAGGGGGTTCTTATGCTGAAGCTTTACCAGGCCGAATGGTGTCCATACTGCGCGAGGGTGCGCTCGAAGATGACGGACCTGGAGCTAACCTACATCAACGTCAACGTTCCGAGGTCCAAACCCGACCGTAAGGAACTGATGGAGGTCTCCGGCCAGACGGGCATCCCTACGCTCGTAACCGAGGATGGTACCGTGATCGCCGATGACGACGACGCCATCATCGAGTACCTCGAGAAGCATTACGCAAAGGGCTGATCAATCTACCCCCTCCCCTGCAAAGGGCCAGGGCTGGGACCGACTTGCCCCCTCCCCTTACGAAGGGGAGGGTTGCGGTGGGGTTAGCGTCCCCTGTTCTCCAGGATAGCTGACGCTCCCATCCCGAACAACTGCGAACGAGGTCAGCTTGTGCTGCTGCGACTTGTGCTCGTCGAATATCTCCGCCACTTCCACGCCTCGAACGGCAAGCGCATCGGCGATTAGCGAACGATGGCAGCGCCAGGGCACCGCCTCGGCGCACATGATGGCGACACGCGCCTTGCTCGCCTGCTCGACCAGCCAATCCAGCGCACGCGCGAACGCTTCGGTCTGCATATAGTCGGCGTATCCGCGGAAGCTTTCGTTCCGCCAACCGGTGTTGATCGAATCCTTCTGCGCCTTCCGCAGCCCGCCCAGGTCCTTCGCGTGCGTGTATTCGATCCCGACCTCCGGCAGCCGCGTCTCCATCTCCTCCCGGTTGAACTGAGGGTTCTTCCGAGAACGCGGCACCGTACGAACGTCGATCAGCCTCTCGATGCCGTAGGCACGGAGGACCGTTACCAACTCCTCAAAAGTCCGTGTCGAATGCCCAATCGTCCATATCGTCACAGCTATGTGTTCTCCGTTCCCCCGGCTTTGTTCAGGAAGGACATTCCCCGCTCTCGGTATTATACATGCTTGATAGCCAAACGGGAGGCAACGAATGGCAACCACTCAACTAGCTGCTCAGATGTATACTCTACGCGAGTTCACCAGGACCGAAAAAGACCTCGCGGAGACGCTCAAGAAAGTCAAGAAGATGGGTTGGGACGCGGTGCAGATGTCCGGCGCGGTCGCACTGCCCTACAAGACCCTGCACAAGATGCTGGATGACAATGAACTGGTCTGCTGCGCCACGCACATATCATACGAGCTGATGCGCGACAACCCCGAGCAGGTGATCCAGGACCACTACGAGATTCAGTGCAAGTACCCCGCCATCGGCGGCCTGCCCGGCGCGTATCGCAACGCGGAGGGCTACTCCAAGTTCGCTAAGGAGGCCTCGCAGGTCGGCAAGAAGCTCGCCGAGGGAGGACTGCACTTCGGATATCACAACCACAGCTTCGAACTGGAGAAGTTCGACAACCGCACCGGCCTGCAGATGATCTACGAGGACAGCGACCCTAGATACCTCGTGGCCGAGATCGATACCTACTGGATTCAGCACGGCGGCGGCGATCCGGCTGCCTGGATCGAGAAGCTCAAAGGCCGCATTCCGCTGGTGCACCTCAAGGATATGACCGTCCGCGATGGCAAACCGATCATGGCCGAGGTCGGCGAGGGCAACTTGAACTGGACAGGCATCCTCGCTGCCTGCAAGAAGGCCGGGGTCGAGTGGTACATCGTGGAGCAGGACACCTGCGAGCGCGACCCGTTCGAGAGCCTCGCCATCTCACTGCGGAACCTCAAGTCCTGGGGGCTAAAGTAGGAGCGAATCGGTGGCTTCCGGGCAGGAATGCCCGGAGACCTGCGTCCGGGGCAAGAATGCCCCGGACGATCACGACCTGCATCCGGGGCAGCAATGCCCCGGACGATCATTGATGACGCGCCGAACCTGAGTCGCCCGGCTTCTTAGCGCTAGGCAATCCTTTCCGGTTTCCTGACTCCGTCCTTTAGCGTTTTCGCGATTGCATTGGTCCCGGCGCAGCCAAACTGCTATACTTGAGGTGCAATACTCAGCCGCAAGGCCACGATAGGAGCACCGTAAGTGTCCGAACGAAAAGCCCACCTGATCTGCAACGCTCACCTCGATCCCGTGTGGCAGTGGGAGTGGGAGGAGGGGGTCGCCGCGGCGGTCTCCACGTTCCGCACCGCAGCCGATCTCTGCGAGGAGTTCGAGGAGTTCATATTCTGTCACAACGAAGCAGTCCTCTATATGTGGGTGGAGGAGTACGAGCCTGAGCTGTTCAGGCGAATCCAGGCGCTCGTGAAGGCGGGCAAGTGGCACATCATGGGGGGCTGGCACATCCAACCGGACTGCAACATGCCCTCCGGCGAGTCCTTCGTCCGGCAGATTCTGATCGGAAAGACGTACTTCCGCGAGAAGTTCGGCGTGGAACCGAGCACAGCGATCAATTTCGACCCGTTCGGGCACACGCGAGGCCTCCCGCAGATTCTTGCGAAGTCGGGTTACGATTCCTATCTCTTCTGCCGCCCCGGCCAGGCCGAGAGGCCGCTTGAAAACGATCAGTTCGTGTGGGTAGGATTCGATGGCTCCGAGGTCCTAGCAACCCGCGCCTGCTTCTACAACTCGCCGCTCGGCCAGGCGGTGAAGAAAGCGCAGGACACGATTGCGGGCTGGTCGGATAAGCAGTTCATCCCGATCCTCTGGGGCGTCGGCAACCACGGCGGCGGCCCCTCCCGCAAGGACATCGCCGACCTGAGAGCATACATCGCCGAGACTAAGGAGCCGGATGTGTTGCACTCCACGCCGGAGGCTTACTTCGCCGATCTCGCCAAGATCAAAGACACGCTGCCGAGGCACACGAACGACCTGAACCCGTGGGCCGTTGGCTGTTACACCTCCCAGGTGCGCATCAAGCAACTCCATAGAAGACTGGAAAACGAGCTCTACGCAACTGAGAAGATGGCGGCTTCAGCCGCAGTTCAAGGACTGATGGCATATCCGGCCGCCGACTTGCTCGAAGCCGGCCGAGACCTCGCGTTCTGCGAGTTCCACGACATCCTGCCGGGCTCCTCCGTGCAGTCGGTCGAGGACATGAGCATTCGTATGCTCGACCATGGCCTGGAGATCGTCTCCCGCCTCAAGGCCCGCGCGTTCTTCGCGCTGGCATCCGGCCAGCCGGCGGCAAAGGGGAACGAAATCCCGTTCCTGGTCTACAACCCGCACCCGTATCCTGTCCGCACCGTCGTCGAGTGCGAGTTCATGCTCGCCGATATCAACTGGACAGAGCAGTTCACCTCTGCGACGGTCTACCAGGGCGACAGTCCGGTCCCGTGCCAGCACGAGAAGGAGGCAAGCAACCTGCCGCTGGACTGGCGGAAGCGGGTCGCGTTCCTCGCGGACCTGCAGCCGAGCAGCATGAACCGCTTCGACTGCAAGCTCGAGGTCCTGCCCGCGAAGCCGAAGCCGGAGCTTAAGCCCATCGATGGAAAGCTGGTCTTCAGGGGCGACCGAGTCCAGGCCGTGGTGAACACGCTCACCGGCTTCCTCGATTCCTACAAGATCGATGGAGTCGAGTACATAGGTGCGAACGCGTTCGAGCCGCTTGTCATGGCGGACAACGAAGACCCGTGGGGGATGACCGTCCGAGGCTTCCGTGAGGTCATGGGGCGGTTCAAGCTGATGTCCGATGAGCAGGGCACGAAGCTCTCCGCCGTGGTTGACGGCACGATCCCATCCGTCCGAGTGATCGAGGATGGCCAGGTGCGCACGGCCGTCGAGGCCGTCTTCGCCTGCGGAGACTCCGCGATCGTCCAGCAGTACCTACTGCCCAAGGCAGGCACGCAGCTAGAGGTCCGCACCCGCGTTCACTGGAACGAGAAGGACAAGATGCTAAAGCTCTCGATCCCGGTCCCGGGCGCGGACAACCGTTACGTAGGGCAGGTCGCCTACGGAGTCCAGGAACTGCCCGCTAACGGAGATGAGGCCGTCTCGCAGAAGTGGGCTGCGGTCGTGTCGGACAGGGATGACAGGGCGCTAACGATCATCAACGATGGCATCTACGGCTCCGATTTCTCCGAGGACGGTGTGCGTCTGACGCTGCTGCGCTCTGCGGGCTACTGCGCGCATCCGATCGAGAGCCGGCGGATTCTCCCGCAGGGCCGCTACATGCCGCGAATCGATCAGGGCGAGCGGCTCTACAGGTTCTGGCTCGACGGCGGCAGGGTTGCCGAGAGGCTGGCGAAGATCGACCGCGAGGCGCTGGTCGCGAACGAGAAGCCTTACGCGATGTCATTCTTCCCGAGCGGCCTCGGCAAGGCTCCGCGGCAGCTTGCGACCTTGAGCGATGGTGTTGTCCAGATGACCGCAGCTAAGCTATCCGAGGACGGCAATGATCTCATCATCCGCCTCTTCGAGCCCACCGGCGCCGCCCGCACGACGACGCTCTCGCTGCCGTTCTGCGGCATTGAACAGGTAATCGAGATGGGCGCGTTCGAGATCAAGACGCTGCGCATCAACACTGCAAAGAAGACAATAACCGAGACTGATCTGCTGGAGAGATAGGGACTCGGGGGGATTCCGGTGCGATAGTGGGGAACACATGAGAATACCGAACTCGCTGCTGATATTATTGCTTGCGGCTGCCGCTGCGACTGCCGCGTTCGCCGCTGACTGGGACCTCAAGAGCGACACCTGGGTTGCAACCGATGCGCTGGGCCGGAAGCTGCCGGGTTATAAGCAGTGCGGGCCGCCGCGCAAGGACCGCTGGGTAGGCATTTTCTACTTCATCTGGCACGAGGGCAACGCCGGGCCTTACGACATCACTAAGATCCTGGCCGCGAACCCTGAAAACCCGCAGTGGGGGCCAGTTCACGCGTTTCACCACTGGGGCGAGCCGGAGATGGGCTACTATCATTCGCAGGACCCCTACGTGATTCGCAAGCACCTGATCATGCTCTCGGAGGCCGGAGTCGATACCCTGATCCTGGACGTCACCAACGCCCTTACATACACGCCGACGTATATGAAGCTGTGCGAGGTGATGACCGAGCTTCGCAAGCAGGGCATGCACACCCCGCAGATGTGCTTCATCCTGCATTCGCAGGAGGCCAAGACCATCCAGAAGCTCTACGACGAGTTCTACTCGAAGAAGCTCTACTCTGACCTCTGGTTCAGGTGGCAGGGCAAGCCGCTGATTCTGGCAGACCCTAAGGAGCTTACGGACGAGTTGAAGGACTTCTTCACGGTCCGCCACTCCTGGTTCGCGCATCCGGAGAAAGGGTGGTTCGAGGACGGCAAGGACAAGTGGCCGTGGCTGGACTACGTGCCGCAGGGCGTGGGATGGCACGTGAAGGGTGTGCCGGAGGAGGTCCCCGTAGGCATCGCCACACACCCGATCGCAAATGTGGGCCGTAGTTGCTCGCGCGGGAAACAGCCGCCGCACGACAAATACGATATGACCCCGACCGCGGGCAATGGCATCTACTTCGCGGAGCAGTGGGAATACGCGCTCAAGATCGACCCGCAGTTCATCTTCGTCACCGGATGGAACGAGTGGATCGCTCAGCGGTTCGTTAACGGCAGCCAGTCCGTCGCAGGCAACCCGCGGAAAGAGGACGGCTCCTGGTTTGTGGACGCTTATAACCAGGAATACAGCCGCGACGCGGAGCCTATGACAGCCGGCCACACCGACAACTACTACTATCAGCTCATCAGCTACATCCGCAAATACAAGGGCGTCCGCCCGCCGGAGAAGTCCAGCGGAAAGAAGACGATCAGGATCGACGGCAGCTTCTCGGATTGGAACGGCGTCCGGCCGGAGTTCCGGGACCCGATCGGCGATACGATGCACCGCGACTTCAGAGGCTGGGGGAAGCTGCACTACACAAACCGTACGGGCCGCAACGATATCGTCCGCTGCAAGGTCGCGTATGACAACAAGAACGTCTACTTCTATGTTGAGACCGCGGCTCCGCTGACGAGTTGGAGAGACAGGAGCTGGATGCATCTTTTCATAGATGCCGACCAGAATACCCGCACCGGATGGCACAGCTACGACTACATCGTCAACTACCCGACCGTGAGCGCGACTACCACAACCCTGAAGAGGACCACCGACGGATGGAACTGGAAAACGGTCACCAACGTCAGCTATCGAGCCAAGGGCAAGATGATGGAGATCAGCATCCCGCGGAAGGCTCTGGGGCTTGCCAATAAGCCGGTTGCTATCGATTTCCACTGGGCGGATAACGTGCAGAAGCCGAACGATATCATCGAGTTCGCCGTCAGCGGCGACAGCGCCCCGGACCGGCGGTTCAACTACCGTTTTGTGCCGTAGGAAACCGCCGAAGCAAAGGCCTCGTCAGTATCATAGTCTATGTATCTCGATTGATTGGAGGGTGTGAATGCAAGTCCTAAGACGCGCAGCTTTGCTGCTTATACTCATCAGTCTGGTATGCTCGGCATACGCTGCCGAAGTACCGCCGTTTCAAAAGGGTTCCTGGACGCTGGTCCTGCTTCCCGATACTCAGAACTACGCCAAGAGCCACCCCAAGATATTCCTCAGCCAGACCAAATGGATCGTTGACAACGCGGCCGAGCGCAACATCCTGTTCGTGATGGGCGAGGGCGATGTCACCCAGGACAATACCCCCGAGCAGTGGGAGAATGCAAGGGCAGCTTTTAGCCTGCTTGACGGCAAGGTGCCGTATGCTATCCAGCTCGGCAACCACGACTATCGGCCCAAGCCTCTCGACGAGCGCGCAACGCTTGCAAACAAGTACTTCCCGCCGGAACTGGTCCAGAAGTGCCCGACCTGGGGCGGCTCGTATGAGAAGGACAAGCTGGACAACGCATACTACAAGTTCACCGCCGGCGGGCGTGATTGGATTGCTTTTTCACTTGAGTTCGCTCCCAGGGACGGCGTATTGGAGTGGGCAGACAAGATCCTGAAAGAGAACGCCAATCGCTCAGCAATCATCTGCACTCACGCGTATCTCTATAGCGATGGACAGCGGCAAGACTACAAGCGGGCAGGCAAAGGCCAGCCGATTTTGGTCGCCGACGTAGGCACAAGACCGGTCAACGACGGCGAGGAGATGTGGCAGAAGCTCATAAGGAAGCACGCTAACATCGTCTTTGTCTTCTGCGGTCATTTTGGAAAGAACGGATGGAAGAGGCTTTCGAGCAAGGGTGACGCCGGCAACACCGTGCACCAGATCCTGGCGGATTACCAGAGGGAGCCCAAAGGCGGCGACGGCTGGCTGAGGCTGGTGGAGTTCCTGCCCGACGGCAAGACCGTTCAGGTGAAGACCTACTCGACTACCAAGAACGAATACAGGACTGATGACGATAATCAGTTCAGGCTTGAGATACCGCCGCCGCCGAAGCCTGCGACCGCGCAGTAGGTTGCACTCCCCACCCGTATGAGGGCTTTCGTCATTCCGTGCAATGAGGAGTCTGCTTCGGTTCAGTGAGAACAAGCAGATTCCTCGCTGCGCTCGGAATGACGGTCACATCTTCAATAGTACCAGCTTGCCGTCATCGCAGGCCACTGCGAGGCGGGCTGGGCTGCCGGGCAGAGTGGCCATCTTCCTGATTGGTCCCTCCGTGGACCATGATGCCACTATTTCGCCGGCGAGGCTGACCACGAACACATGCCCGTCCTCGGTGCCGAGGCAGGCCTCGACCCTGCCATCGCCGTCCAGGTCAGCAAGCGTCATCGAGAGAATGGGTTCTCCGACATCGACCCGCCACATACGGGAGCCGTCTCGCCTAACGGCCGTCAGGCTGAAGCTGCGGGACGCTGCCAGAATCTCGGGGGCCCCGTCGCCATCGAGGTCGCACAGCCGCATGTCCGTGATCTCGTCTCCGGTGCTGTGGTTCCAGACGCCTTTTCCGCCGGCGTCCAGTGCGTAGATGGTGCCTTCCGCTCCTCCGAAAACGACTCCCAGCTTGCCAGTCTGGGTGATGGTACACGCTGCGACCGCATTGATCTTTGGACCGCCGACTCTGGTCAGTTTCCATTTTTCCGTGCCATCCGGATGCAGCGCGTAGAGCACGTTGTATTCCGTGCAGATCACAGGCTCCTCCCTGCCATCGCCGTCCAGGTCGGCAGCGGTTCCCGTCGTCGATCCGCGGAGGCTCGTGAAGCTCCAGAGCTGCTTCCCGGATGCGTCATATGCGAAATGCTGCCAGTTCTCGGAGCCAACGATCAGCGCCCGATTGCCATCTCCCGTAAGGTCGGCCGATGTGAAGTAATCGACCAGCGGGTCCACTTTGTAGAACGGGAGCTGCCGGTCCCACAGCTTGTTGCCCGATTGGTCGAGTAGGAGGAGCTTGCCCATGCTCGTGCCTGCGGCAATGCGAGAGGGCTCGCTGCTTGCCAGCTTGCCGAGCCAGATCGCCGTGACCGGATCGCCGGCATCGAATGTCCATGGCCGCTCGCCGTGGAGCACGGATATCGTGCCATCCGCCCTGCCGACATAGACACCGTTCTCGTCCGCGGCCAGAGAGAGGATCTTCTCCCCCGCCTGAGGGGCGGCCGCCTCAACAAGCTGCTTCGTGGATGCCGGAATTGTGTATGCCTGCGTCTCAGGAGCGCCGGGTTGGGGAAGAACTGTGGGAAACCGCGATGGCACCGCCAGCCCGGAAATCCTGTGTCTTCCCGCGGGTATCTCCGCTACCACCATGCCGCCGTTCGGAGAGGATGAAAGGCGCCTGCCGTCCAACATCAACTGAGCGGGATTGGCGGCGAGCCGGGCGCGAACCGGGGCATCGGTGACTAGCATCGCCTCTCCCGTAGGCGCGACTTCAATTGAGACGGGCGACCCAAATGAAAACACGGGTGATGCGTTCAGCTTAAGGCTTGTGACGCTGCCGAGGGCGATACGATTGGCGCTGATCCAGTAGACCCGGGCATCGGTGGCGAGGCCAGGAACGATGTCGTCACCGCCCGAGCGGATGCCTACCAGGGCCCGGTCCTTACCTGAGCCGATCAGGGCCGAGCATTCGCTCACCCGCGCCCCTTTCGGGGAAGCGCCGTACTTGCTCGTCGATAAGAAATTCAGGAAGCAGATGCGTTCACCTGCGTTCAGCTTGCGCGTCTGCACCTGCTGGAGGGTTCGGACAACCGGATCGGCATACTTGTAGCCCTCCCAGTTCTTGCCCATCTCCGGGTCGTCCGAGTAGCGCATGCGAGAACCATCGAGGTTGAGTATCGAGAACGTCGGCCCCCGCTGCGTTACCTGGAACAGGTTTCCGTTCAGCTTCGGTTCCCCGAGCGCATGCCAGATGCACCTGGCGCTGATCTCGATGGGGCTGACTTCCTTCCTGCCTGGCTGCCCGGCAATCACTTCGTCAATGAACACGAACCCGCCGCTCTTGTCCCAGAGGATGTTGCGCCGCCAGTCGGTGCCCGCGTAGTCACGGATGGTGGTGCTGCTGAACCCGATCGAATCCAGGTCGGCCGCAAGTTCGCATTCGGCGAATGCTGGCATTCTGCGCGTCTGCCCATCACGGAGGACGAGCATCGAGTTGTGATACCTGGGCAGCGACTTGATGTAGTCGCAGTCGGCAAGCCAAATCCTGCCGAGGTCTGTCAGGCGCAGTACCGAGTTCGCGTCCTGGTGGCCGTGATAGCCGTAGTTGATGCCATCGAGAAGCAGATAGGGCTTGTCCGGATCGAACGAGGTCCGCATCGTGATCTTGTCGAATGTCCGCTCCTGCCCAACGTTGCTCTTGCCGCCGTAGAGGTCGAAGAACATCGGCTCCGTCACGCGCCGCTGCAGACCGAGGAGATCGACGGGCTCGACCGGCTCAACGCCATGCACCGCAGTCCCTGGTTCAGAACTGCCGTTGCATTTCCGGATAGCCCACGCGTAGCGGCCCTTGCGCTCGACATCAACCAGGTAAGTCCATAGCGCCAACTGCCCGTTGCCCCGCCATCCTCCCACGTCGCCGAAGGTAGCCTGATTGCCGAGGTTATCGGTGGTCATTATGAACAGATCGCCTGCAGCGTCCGCCTTACCCGATGTGAACCAGCTATAGTCGGGCTTGGTGGTGCTGTAGGTGCAGACGTGCCGGGTGGTGATCCAGCCGTAGCCGGAGCAGTCCTCCTGCGTCTTGAACGACTTGAGCAGCGGCGCGAAACAGGCATCGCCCAGCTTCATCCATTCGGCAGCCTCCGGCAGGTTGTAGTACTTCGAGAAGTACCTCCCGGCCTTGTAGAGCCCGAGGCAGGTGAACGTGTTGTGGTTGTTGCGGATCACGGCCTTCTCTAACGCGCCGAACGTACCCCAGTAAGACCTGTAGTAGGTGGCGTATTCCAGCAGGATGGCGGTCATCTTTCGCCGATCCTCAGTACTCAGCGATGGGCTTTCCTCCACCGTCTCCCAGGTGTCGAACACCGAACCGAGCAGGAAATCCGCCGCCGGACCCCAGGGGCTGTCCCACGTGGCTTTGACATTGCGCATCAGCTCGTATTCCAGGAAAAGCAGGTCCCTGTAGAGCTTCGCGTAGCCCTCCTTGCCGGTCCTGAGGTAAGATGATCCGGCTCTGCTGATCGGAGTGAAGACCCCTGCCTGCTGGCCCTGCTCGAAGTTGGTCTTCTGTTTCGCAAGCTCGGCCTTGATCTCGTCATCGGTCGGACCGTTGTCGCTTGGGCCCGCCGGGCGCTCGATCTCCACTATTCGAGGAATTCTGAGCGTATCGCCCCCGGTTATGTACCTGGCGAAGTCTTCGACTGCGAGCTTAGCGCCGTCCACGTCGCTGCCGCCCAGCAGGAGGACATTGGCACCATTGCCCCAAGGATTGTGTATCGTGCGGATGATGAAGCCGCCCTTTCCGGGGTAGTCGGTCTGCAGCGAGCAGAACGATTGCCGGCTAAGATATGTAACGACGCTGTTGTTCGAGGGACCCGCAATCAGGATGAGGTTTTGCTTCGGCGTGTCGCCCTTGAGCTGTCCGAAGCCATCGGCGAGGTCCGATGCTTTGACTATTGGAAGCTTCGCGCCGGATTTGGCGGCGATCTGGTCGCGCAGCGCGGTCGCCAGCGGCCTATAGCCGGGGGCATCGGCCACGACAATGACGGCGTTGGGCCTGCCGTGGTCCACGAGCAGCGTGTCCAGATACAGAGGCTTCAGCTCGAATGGAAGCTTGAGTTCGTCGGCGAGGCCCGATGTTGAGACGAGTGTCAGCAGTCCGACGATCCACGGAATCGCCGCGTATATGGTCAATCTCATGTTCTTCCCCGTATGAGCGCGAGCGCGCGGTCTATTTCAGGCTGAACTGGATCAACGCCAGTTCCTCCGGCTGCAGTTGGGCCGTGTCGCCCGCCCAGACTCCGCCCGCGAGTTCGGTGGTGGAGACCAGTTCCCCGTCGGCATTGTAGGTCCTGGCCTCATACTTGCCGGACTCAGACTTCAGCCACGGGTTAAGATCCACGTTGAAAGCGATCGACTGGGCCCCTCCACGGTTCATGATGATCATCAGCACCCTGTCCGGAAGGACGTAAGCCGTGACGGCATGAGGATTCGGCTGCGAGAGGATGCAGTTGCCGATCAGCGTGCCATCGGTGAAGTAGGCCAGGAACTGCTTGCGAAGCTTCGCGCACTGCTTCAGCGCCTTGCTTAGCTCCGGGTAGTTGGCTATATAGTCGGAGCCGTTGACCGAGTCGTGCTTACGCGGGAAGACGTTGATGTAGAGGTTGTCCATGAATGCAAGCTTCACGGACTGCGCGGACCACGTGATGCAGCAGTTGCGCCTCGGCGCGGGGAAGACGCTCGTATACGCCTGCCAGTCTCGCCAGCCGCCCCAGTTCCACGTGTAATCCAGGTATTCGCTGTCGATCTCCACGTTCCAGAGTTCCTCACCGCTGAAGGTGGACTCCGGGTCTCGCTGCCTGGAATAGGCGCGAATCTGCTTGGTCAGAGTGAGGATGCTTGGCGTCTTCGGCTCAGACCAGAACTGGTCCCAACTCAGGGAGTGGATGCCGATATCGATCAGGTGCTTGCACGATTCCCACGTTTCCTTCTGCCAGATCTCGTTCGCAGTGTCCACCGGGGCGCACGCCAGAGTGCCGGAATAGGAGGCTCCCAACTGAGGGATCAGTTCCGTGTGCTGTGTCCAGCCGCCGGCTTCAGGGACGGCGAGGCCGTATTTAGCGCCGGTCTTGCGGCCTGCCTGCAGGACGCTGATGAACGGCGCGACGTTCACGCCGAGTTTGCGGCAAGCCGCTATGGCCTCCACCATCTGAGCCTCGGTCCCGAGGTGCGGATACGGGCCGGGCAGCGGCAGCTCGAAGCTGGGGCACCATGCCCAGAGGACCATCTCGTCGATGCCGTATTCCTTGCTCTCTTCGGCAAGCCTGGTCAAGTCGCTGAACTTCCAGACAGCATCATAGGGATCGTCGGGCTGGCACTGGGACATCCATACGGTGCGGTAGCCAAGCCCCTCCCGAACATGCTTCGGCACCGGGTGCTCGCGCTTGATGTGAGCGCGGACCCACTCGCGGAACGGCTCGATTCCCTTCGCCCAGCCGCTGATGTGGGGAGTGAGGACGAACTCGCCGCTGGACCACTTCTCGCCGGGCTTTATCGTCAGCAGGTGCACGCTGAGCATGCGGATCTTCTGCTCTGTCTGGGAGTGGATGAGGCGCACGGGCACCTGAGGGTCCCATCCCCAGCGCTTCGGAAATAGGCTGAACCCGCCGGAGAGGCTGCCGAAATCGCACCAGCGCATAGTCATTGAGTGGAACATCCCGCCGGGAACGTATTCGACGGAACAACTGCCGAACTCCGTGGCGAACTGGTCACTGCCGCGCGCTTCGGACATCGCCAGATCGCGGAACGGGGCCGTGCCGAAAGCGCCGGTCTTGAATATCGTGCCGTCAGGGCCGCCGATAGGTAGCAGGCCCGAGAAATCCGGGAACATCACCTGACGGATGGCATTTTGCGAGCGGTTGTCGATATCGCAGCTTATGATGACGGAGCGCTTGTCAGGGGCAGCCTTGAGGCGAACTACAACCCCGACCTCTCCGGGCAGATCGACAAACGTGCGGCTGGCGCCCATGCGGTCCCAGGTGAGGGTAACCTCGCCGTCCTTCTTGTCGATCCGGACGCCTCTGCTGAACCGCGATGACAGGCGCAGCGGCTCGAACTTCTCTACAGGATAGGCCATATCCACGATGCTTGCCTTATCCGGCGAGCTTTCGAGCAGCGTGCCAACACCGGGATAGGCCATCTTCAGAATGCTGCCGGTGTCGGCATCTATGGTTAGCTCCAGGTCGTTAAGGACGACATCGACGGTCTTCGCCGCCGAAACGGAGGTGGCAAGCAGAGCCGCCGCCAGAACCGCCAATGCGGGCACGATAATGTTCATTGCATCCTCTCAGGTGTTCGTGATGAGGCTATTTCCAGCTTCTGAACGCGGCGCTTTCGATCACCGTGGCATCGCCGGATATGGACGTGTTGGCGAGCCGCACGAACACATTGTCGCTATCGAATGTGCCGTAGACAGTGAGCCTGCGCAGGAACGCCATCCGGTTGTCGAAGTCGGCTGAAGCCCCGGAATCCGCGATTCTTATGTACAGGACTTTGTCCGCGCCCAGGTACTTGGTTACGTCCAGAATTCTCATCCAGCCGGCGTCCGGCTCGGGCTTGGCTGTGATGTCCTTGTAGCTGATCGCGTCCTGCCAGCTCTTGCCGTCGGAGGAGCACTGGACCTTGTAGGCGTTGCCGAGGATCATCTCCAGATGGCATTCCGACACGTCCGGCAGAGCGATGCGGTAGACAAACCCTGCAGTGGACGATGCGTAGCGGCAGTTGTCTCTCTGCAGAGCTGGTGCTCCGCCGGCCTGCAGGTAGTCCTGATCGCTGCCAGGCACGATCCGCACGAGTTGCAGCAACTCGTCGTGGCTGCCGGTGAATGCGGAGAGATCGATTGACTGCATCACGGGCTTATCCGACCACGTAAGCAGCCTCTGATACCAGCGCTTGCCATCCGGCGAGGCGTCGATGCGATACCCGCGGCCCTTGATCAGCACGTCGAAACCCGCGCCCGCGGCGCCAGCGGTATCGAACTTGTAGACGAGTTCGCTGCCTGGACTAAGCACGCGGCGCTCGGTGGAAACGGAGCCGACCTGGGCCGTGATATGCGCCTTCTCCTCCGCGCTGGCAGGCTTCATGGTGATGGTCTGGACGTTCGGCATTTCGAGCTTGCCACCCTCGGGGACCACGGTGAGCTTGTCCTTGCCCGTCGGGAAGAAGGGATTCTCGACCATTGGCTCATTGGTGATATCAACCTTGCCGGTTGCGTCGTAGGTCGGGAAAGCTCCAAGCGGGATTACGTGCTTGGTCTTCCGAGGGATGTTAGCCCCGCGCAGCGAGTAGCCGACGTATTCCGGGTTCGCATCATCCTGCGCCCAGGGGCCTGCTCCCGCGTCGTTCCAGACGTCCTTCAGCGGCACGCTGGGATTGTGCCAGCCGTTGGGCACGTCGAGATTGATGAGCTGCTCGACCCAGTCCAGCTTGCCGGCGTTGCCCCACGCGCCCAGAGCAAGCGCGCCGGCATACGTCTCAAATCCTCCGGGCGCGCTCATGGCAGTCCCGTTCCGATAGATGCCCTTAGCGTCGATCGTGTAGACGCCGAGGGCCTTTTCGTAGATGTCGAGATACTCTTTCTTGCCGGTTGCGTCGTAGGCCAGCCACGCGGCTTTGATCGCGTTGAAGTGGTCCCAGCCGCTCGCCCAGCCCTTGCCATCGTAGCCGAGTTCGGAGGTCATTCGCTTCATGGCCCGGTCCACAAGCGGGGTGTACTTGTCCACCAGGCGCTGGTCGCCCGTCACCTTCCCCGTCTTGACCATCCACGCGGCCGCTTTGACAGGGAAGAAGACGCGAACCAGTCTCTTTCCATCCTGTTCGGCATCGGATATCGCATCGACGGCGTTTTCCGCGTTGATTCGCACCGTAACTGCCAGCGGATCATTGTATTTGGACAGCAGAAACGCGCCCGCCGCCAGCCCGGGAGCCGCGGCATTGACCATCTGCTGAGGCGGGTATCCGTTGGTTATCAGCTTACCGTTCTTGAGAAATGCCCGGGCGTTCAGGTGGAGATATTCCATGTCCGCGGTGTTCACCCACTGGACAGGATAGACCCAAATCTTGCCCTCCGGGCCGGAGTACTGCACCCTGATCTCGCTGTAGCCGTTCGGCGCGAGCGCCTCGATCTTCTCCGGGTCGCCCTGCCACATGACGAGAAGCGCCGTGGAGTAACCGGGGCTGCCGAAGGCGGTAGGTTTGGTCAGGATGAGGTAGTCGAAGTCGGGGTTGTCCCAGGTCTTGTCGCCGGCGGTACCGGACGCGAATGACTGCCCATCCGGCAGATGGATGATGCCCGCTGCCTTGCCATCGCCCATGAAAGCGATCGGCTTTTCCTTCCTGCCTACGACGAGTTGCGTGTGACTGGCGTTGCTGTTCTCGAAGGCGAACTCCAGCGGCATGTCCTCATCGCTCATCCAGTATTTGCTGGTGAACAGGAGCGAGCAGGCGTCGTTCCGGAGGAAGCGTCTCAGCGAGACGGGAGAGTCGTTCCAGTAACGCGGGCTGCGTGCCGCGCCGAGGTGGGCGAGGCCGTCCGTCTGATCTATGCGGTCGAAACCGCCGGTGGCGAACCAAACATCAAGCATGTTGGCGCGGATTCCGACGGAAAACTGGCTTTCCACTGAATCGCCGAGATTGGCGACCACGTATTCGCCTCGCTGCTCCTTGTCGGAGTCATCCACGATCACAAGTGTCTTTCCGCCGCTGCGGTGGCGGAAGGAGGCGTATGCCCTGGTGCCGGGAATGTGGGCGGCGAGCAAACCCTTGACCATCCTGCGCATCAGTTCCAGGCGCACGACGGGAGAGAACTGATCCTCCCACGCGATTCCCTCCATCAGCCTGCCGGCGTCATCCGGGAAATGCAGGTGCCAGGCATCGGATGTGCTGCTGTCGAAGTTCAGGTGCGTATACGAGGGCGTGTTGACCCGCATATCGAGCAGGTTCTCACAATAGTTCATGCCCAGGTAGTTCAGTTTCAGCAGGTCATACGGCTTGAACTCGTGCCGCAGCGAGTCCTTCGGCCCAAGCGGCGGCTTACCGCCAAAAGCGGCCATCGCAGACGAGGACGCAAACAACGCTAAGCAGATGAAAACCGTGGTTCGTGTGCACATGAGGTTAATGTACCACGCACGGCTGAGATTGGCAAGACAGCATTTGCCCGAGGTCTTGTGGATGCGTATCCGGTGCCGGGCTCACATTATCTCGAGCCGCCGGATGTTGACGCAGCGGCCTGTCGATTCGGGGTTCTTGTCCTCCAGGACCTTGATCACGATCGTGTGCTTGCCTCGGGGCAGTTTTCGCTGCCACGCAAACGGCTCTGCCGGATTAGGACCATACATATCGACGGTGTCCACCACTTCACCATCAATGCTTATCTCCGCCTTTCCCGCGTCCCTGTAACGGAACCCGGTCCACTGGATGCCGGCTCCCTCAAAGGTATGCTCCATGGTTGCGCCCGGTTCGCCGGAGACGTGGAAGACGCCTATGTTGAACCAATCCGGTTTGTATGTGAGCTCAAAGTGGTCAACGCTGATGAACGGGAATTGAGGATCGAGGTACATGAAGTAAGGCTCCCCCGCCTTGTAGGCATAGAATGGGCGCAGGAGCACGGAATGATCGGCGGCAAGGCGGTATGTCAGAGGCTCACCCGGACAGGGGATCAGGCAGGCGTTCAGATCAGCGTAATCAACCAGGGGCGATGGATTGCTTGCTTGAGACCTGAGAGCAAGAACCACAGGGCCCCGAAGTATCGCGAGAGGAAACTTCCTATCAGACGAGCGTGGAAACCTCTCAGTCCGGAAGGCCATTGGGAGCTCGATGAGCAGTTGGTCGCCGCTTGTCCATGTCCGCTCAAAGACGGCCCAGTGTTTATCGGTCCCATAGTTCACCGGCTTGCCGTTGATGCTTGCAGCCATAGGTTTGGAGAGCCACTCTGGCACGCGGACTCTTAGGGCAAACCTCGCCGGGCGGGAAGTCGAAACCGTCAGCCGCACTTTGTCTTCCTCAGGGAAGCGCGTCTGCTGCTTGAGTGTTACTGTCGAGCCGCCGTGCTTCCAGCTAACCGTGGACGGCGTGAACAGGGTCACGCAGATGCCGTCAGCGCTTTGCATGTATACAAGATCATAGTAGTCCGCAATGGCCTGCACTCTCGTACCCGAGCAGCACGACCAGGGACTGACGTTCTTCTTGATTCCTCTGCCGACACGGTAGTTGGAGTAGTAGAAGACGCTTCCGTCGGGAGAAGCAGGTATGCTTGCGCCGATGCCGTTTATGACCAGACGCTCTATCCAGTCGCCGTATCTGGCATCTCCGGTGAACGACAGGAGGTACTTGGCCATCTTGAACGCGGCCCACGATCCGCACTGGGTCTCGAAGCTGCTTCCGAAGTCGTAGAGCCTGTCGGGGAGCTCTCCCGGAGGCGCGAGATACTCGATAGGCCCGTAGCCGCCTGTGGCATAGCACTGATGTTGCTGAAGATAGTCATAGGCATTCATCAGGGCATCGAGGTATCGCTTCTCGCCGGTTACCAGGTACGCAGCCCCGGCCCCGCTGAGGGAGTTGACGTGACTGTAGGCATGCAGCGACTTGGCTTTGCTGAAAATGTCGCTTTTCGTGGCGTAGTTGTTCCAGTAGTCGGTGTATTCCCACAACCTCGCGGAATCCCTGTAGCTAACGTCGCCGGTAGCAACGTAAGCGCGATAGAGGTTCTCGCTGAGGGTATACCATTCCCCCGGCCCTTCCGTGCTGCTGAAGGAATGCGGGCCTTTCGGCTCCAGATTCCTCCTGGCATAATCGCTTATGATACCGAGGCAGGCGAGGGCCTCTCGGTTATTGCAGTATAGATACGCGTCCACGAGCCCGCAGACCATCTTGTCGAAGACGTAGTGCGGAGCATTCGGTTTTCTGCTGTAGTAGAAGTAGCCGTCCTTCTCAATGCAGCTTCGCCAGCCCGCTATCAGCGCGTTCACCTTCTCCACGTAGGCCCGGTTGCCAGTCGCGGCATATATACGCGACAGCCCCGAGATGATCTGCCCGAAGTTGTGGAACTCATCCCTGCTATACCAGCCGCCGAGGTCGGCTCCCGGAGCGTCTTGACCAGCCCTTTCACGGAAGCCTTTCAACAAGTCATCGTTGGGGATGCGGAGGTAGTAATCGCCGACTTCATCGACTTGCATCCTCATTCTGCCGGAGTCCAGAGTCACGCCCTTGTAGTCGAACGGCTTCAGCACCCGTTTGCCGACCGGCGCTACAGACGATCCGGCCGACAAGGGCGCGCAGAGCAGATATGTCGAGACAATAAGCAGCGGATACAGGCGGTGCAGCATCAGCAAGCCTTACTCCTTCCACCTTGATAGCAGCACTCTGTCAGTTCAGATGACTTCGAGATAATCTTTGTCCGGCAGCGCGGGGAATGGCGCGGTCGGAAGGGTCTGATACCAAAACGCGCAGGAAGCGATGTCGTCCCGCAGCGGCAGGTATCTTCCGCCGGACATCCAGCCGAGCGCCTGCATGGTGACTTTCAGATCGTTCTGGAAGCGTATCGGGTCCATTATGTGCCACCGATAGAGGCCAAAACGCTGCTGCGACTGGTATGTGCCGTCCGGCCGTATCACCTGCGGCATGCCCGCATACGGCGTCGTGAACTCCTGGTACTTCCCGCCTACATCGAAGCCGTAGGACCCGCAGAAGTAGTCTTCGGTGCCTGTGCCGCAGATTGTGGGGAAGTCGGTGTCGCCGTCCATGAAGAACTTGATCTCTCCCTCGCCCCACCAGCCGTTGTTGTTGACGCCCCAGGCCATATAGACGCCGACGAAATGGCCCTTGCCCTTGACGCCGTCGAGGATCGTGTAGTCCTGCTTGTATGGGAGCGGGTTCTCGCGGCGGAACTGCGCGTGGAAGTAGCCAGCGTCCTCAGGGACTTCGGTCAGCGTGTAGTTGATCTGATAGAACAAGACCATCGATTCCGCGCCGATGTTGGTCATCGTGATCTTGCAGTGCTTGCGGAACGGCATCTCCCAGTAGCAGTTGAACGCGCTGCCGGGGTTCACACAGACTGCGAGCGAGGAAACCTGCGCGAACTTCTGCCATCCGCAGGCGAAGAAGTCGCCGACGGGACACTCGACCGACGGCTGCTCCTGGTTGTCCCAATAGATCCGCAGGATGCTGTGCCGCCAGTGGCCGGTCGGGGTCATCCAAATCTGCTGAATGGCGCCGGGCCCGTCGATGTCGGCGATTACCCTGCACTCGCCGGGCTCAATGGCGATGGCGGGCGATATCTTCCAGCCCTGGCCGAGGTCACGGGCTGCGTTCTTGCCGAGGCCCTCGGTCGCCATTCCGCCCTTGCCCTTGGCGCCATCGAAATTCTCCGCGCTGATTGAACGCGTCTTAGCGTCTGACAGAAGGGACAGCGTCCCCATGCTCATTCCGAGTCCGTTGAAAGCCACAATCTTCCTCCGCTGATCTCTCGTTACCCGGACAATTTAGCATGAGGGCGGCAAGAAGGCAAGACGGTGGTTGATGCCGCTTCAGGCTTCGGACGTATCGATGATCGGATGCTACTGACGCTGAGTGTTGAGGTGGCGATCCGGAGATCGCCACCTACCGTACGGCGTGTTATACAGACTGCGGCACGCGGGCCTCTCTCTCGGCACGCTGGACAACGTCCTCTGACGGCACGCTGCCGGCATTGACCTTGTCCCGGTATGCGAAGCTCGCCCAATCGTCCGGAAGCTGGTCGCTGTCTACGAACTGCATGTTCAGCGGCTGGAGCTGGACCTGCGTTTCGAGGATGTGGTTCACGTAGTCTATGTTTGGCTCGAAGACGATCAGCGGCTCGATGACTTCGGTCTTCATCGAATCCCTGATGTCCCTGCCCTCGAACCGCTGGAGCAGCTCGTTACAAGTCTTGAAGTGCTCGATCTCCATCTCCGTGAACTCCTCCCAGATGCTCTTGAGCCGCGGATCGGTCTCCGTCTGGGCGCAGGAGAAGTAGTTGTATGCCTCGCAGAGCTCCATCATCGCCATCTTCTCAAGCGGGCTCACTCGCGGATCGCCTACCAGCTCGTATTGCGTAACGTGCTGCTGTTCGATCTCGGCTATCTCCGCGTAGAGCTTCCTCGCCATCTCATCAGCATACTGGAACCCGTGAGCTTTGTAGAAAAGCATAGTCTGCTGCTCGGCTGAGACGATAGTGTGATAGTTCATTTTCGTCTTCAGCGATGCGGTCTGAGCGTCGAAGTGCATTCGCATCTCGTCGTACGGATGGCGATGCTCGACCACCGTGGGGCGGCCGGGCTTTATCTCCGTGTTGCCCTTTGTGATCTGGTTAGGTTCCTTGCCCTCGAGCGCCTCCAACATACAGCCGAAGCGGAACAGGTGGTCGAAGTCCTCCAGCAAAGCGAAGTCCAGGACCTGCTTGAAGTATGGGTCGGGCTCGTTCTTGGCAAGATTGGCCGTCAGATCGACGGCGACCTGCTCGTAGCCGATAGTGGTCTCCAGCACGGTAGCGTCCGCGGGGGTAAGCCAGTTTACCGTCTGCTGCTGCTGCGAATCCAGTCTTCTCAGCAGCCCCATCTGGCGCTTGATCTCGTCATTGTCCAGCATGCGATCAAGGCAGTGCGACATGATCACGGCGTTGTTCTCGATGCCGTTCATGAGGATCACCCTGGTCCTGCTGTAGGCGTCGATCTCGTTCTTGTTGAAGGGCGGCCTGATCATCTTGTCCCAGCTCATGATCTGGTCTTCCAGCGGGCGTCCCTTCATCTCGAAAGGCCTGAACTCCGACATGCTTTTCCTCCTGATAGTGTTTCTTGGGGATCATATGTGACTTCCCCGCCTCCGCGGCCTCGAAACATCGGGCGAAGGCGGCCGGCCGAGGCGTCTTCCGGTAATGGACGAGGGGGTAAGAGGCCGTGGGCACAGGCCCGCAGGGGCAGCCGATCAGGCTTCACAGGTGATGACGTATGGGTGATGGTACACAGACGATACCGCCACTCAGACCACTGCAGGCAAGCGCCTCACGCTTCCCTGGTTTGTTTCCCCCTCAAACGTTGATGGGGAAAATGAGATAGGTCATTAGACACGGTGGTGTCAATGGAGGATGAAATGAGCGAAGATCGAGGGCACGAGCACACGAATGAGCCCGTAGAGCCTACGGGGGCAAGGGGCGGAGCCGCAGCTTTCGCCGCAGCTCACCCCGGAGAGGACTACTTCGCTTGGGCGAAGACTATAGTCAGGTGGGGGCCGATCTGGGTTGGTTTCATAGTGGCGCTGGGGATCAACCTGGTGCTGTACGTTCTAACGATGGCAATCGCCCTTAGCAGCGCGTCTCCAACCGCGGCGAACGCGAGAGAGGTGATGCAAGGAGCGGGAATCGGAACGGCGATTTCCAGCCTGATCGCCCTATTCGTCGGTGGATTCCTCGCCGGCCGGCTCGGCATTCAGCAGGGGTTGCGCAATGGCATAATGCAAGGCACCGTTGTCTGGGCTTTGTTCGTCATTGCAATGATGCTGTTTAGCTTGTTCGGTCTGGGCGGCGCTATGGGCACCCTGGCCGGCGTGACGGACGGCAGAGCAATGGCTGGCGGAACAGGCATGACCACGGCCGACACGGCCAGAATGCTGAGCACCGCCGCCAAGAGCATGTGGTGGCTGTTCGGCGGCTTGTTGGTGTCCTGGCTGGCTGCAGCTCTGGGCGGCTGGCTTGGCGTGGCATCGGCCAGACCCGAGACCGGCGAGGCCCACTAGCGGCTGTCACAATCTGAGTTTGGTGCGAGGTGCTGGCTCGGCATGCCGGCCGGGCCAGTACTGCTGTACAGCCGGAGCGCGCGGATGTGCCGTGGGTAACATATCCATGGAAGCGCTGAGCCGGGAGGGACTCGGGATGCTTTACTGGGCGGCCATATTCCTCGTTCTGGCGATTGTCGCCGCTGTTGTGGGATTCGGTGCGGTGGCCGGTGCCGGAATAGGGATAGCAAAAGTGCTGTTCTGGATCTTTGTGATCCTCTTCATCATATCATTGGTAGCGGGGTGGATGGGAGGCCGTCGAGGAGTGACCCCGCGCACGTAGCGATTGCCAAGAGACTCGCAGTTGCCGAGTGATCACCGGTTCCGTCAGACGGAAGCGGTGATCTGTGTTTTGGGCGACGTGAACGATACCTCTCCTACCCTCCACGAAACGCGATCCTCTTCGGCCAGCCGGGCTGCAGAGAGTTAGCGGGACATGCGATGAATGTGATCATACTAAGGCTGGTTGTTGACACCGCTATGGCCTGACCCTATACTGAGTCCATGCGGTGTTCCGCACCTAACCGCGAAGTCCCGCCAACAAGGAATCAGTATGCCCGATAGCTCTTTCCCATACGGAGCACAGTACTACCGCACGCCAAACCCGCCTCAGGAGGACTGGAAACGCGACCTGCGCGAGATGAAAGCGCAAGGCATGAACACAGTGAGGCTGTGGGCGATGTGGAGCTGGATTCATACCTCCGAGGATACATTCGATTTTACCGAACTTGACAGGCTGATGGAGCTGTGCCGGGAGATCGGCATACGGGCGCTCGTTCAGGTTATACTCGAAAACGCGCCGGCATGGCTAGTTGAACAGCATCCGGAAGCTCGCTACGCAGCAAACGACGGGCAGGTGATCCATCCGATGGGTCGGCCTAACACGCCCGGCGGAGGCTGGCCGGGGCTTTGCCTCGACAATGAACCCGCCAGCACGGCCGCAGAACGCTTTATGGCCGCTCTGGCCGGGCGCTATGCCGGGCACGAGGCGCTGCTCGGCTATGACGTTTGGAATGAGGTCTGGTTCGAGCTGGATGGCTACATCGGCAATCAGTACTACTGCTATTGCGATGCCACCGTGTCGCGGTTCAGGGATTGTCTCAGGACACGATACGGAAGCCTGGACGGACTCGGCAAAGCCTGGCGCAGGCGCTACAGCTCGTGGAACCAGGTTGTGCCTCCCCGGTACTGGGGCGGCTATCCCGATTGGCTGGACTGGATCAAATTCAGGCTTGCGAATCAGGGCAGGCTGCTGCGATGGCGTGTTGAGACGCTGCGCAGAGCCGACCCGAACGCCCTGCTCGTCTCGCACGGCCTGCCGAACACCATCGGCAGTATGGCGAATATGCTCACTGACGATTGGCGAAACGCGGCGGAGGTCGATGTTTACGGGCTGTCCTGCTTCCCGCTCTGGTTCGACTACGATGCGGATGAGACATTCAAGGTCCACGACCTGATCCGCGGTGCGTCCGCCGGCAAGACGTTCTGGACCGCGGAAACGCAAGCCGGGCCATCGGGCGAGGGCCTCACGCACAGCCGCACGCCCGACCCTGAGGACATCCGCCTGTGGAACTGGATCAGCCTTGCCTCCGGCGCGAAGGGGCTGCTGTACTGGCAGTGGAGGCCCGAGCTTCTCGGGCCGGAGTCGCCGGGCTTCGGGCTGTGCAACCTGGATGGGTCTCCTACTCCACGAACCGAGATGGCGTCCTCATTTGCCCGCCTCAGCAGGAAGTTACCCGAGCTTCAGACAAGCAAGCCGCTTCGCGGGGAGATCGCCATCGCGGTGCTGCCGGAGTCGCAGCTGTTCTGCCACATCTCGGACCGGAACGCGGGCAAGTACGCGCAATCGGTAAAGGGCGCGTATCGGGCGCTTTCGAGGGCGGGCTATCAGGTGGATTTCGCCAATATAGATCAGCTCGGGGACTACCCCGTCATCTATCTGCCGTTCCCACTGATGATCGAGCAGGAGAGCGCGCGGGTGATCACAGACTACGTGCGCGGCGGCGGGCGAGTGATATCCGAGGCGTGTCCCGCGCTGTTCGGCGATGGCGGATACACGCAAGTGCTGAATCCGGGTTACGGCCTGCACGAAGTCTTCGGGGCGCGGGCGGAGAACGGGCCCGACAGCATCCACGCTGCGCCTCCGTCAATCCACTGGGCAGGGCGGGATGTGCAGTGTACGGTGCACCGGCAGAGGATTACTCCAATCGGCGCGTCTGTGCTGGCGGAGTATTCCGATGGCGGCGCGGCTGTGGTCGAGAACTCATTCGGCGAGGGCAGAGCTGTGCTGATCGGCACCTATCCCGGCATCTGTTTGGAGTGGGGGATCGAGGATGCGGCCCGGATGATCGTCGATTTCGCCCGGCGGCTCGGCGTGCGCCCGAGAGCTGCTGCATCCGACCCTGACGTGCGTATTCGTGTTCACTCATGCGGCGATGGCTTGCTCATATTCGCGGTGAACCTATCGCCGGAGGATAAGCAAGTCGAGATGCTATTCGACGATGGCATCCAATTCGATGCGGCTGTTGATCTGATGAACGGACAGCCGATCGAACGCGGCTTCACGACACTTACGATCGGCGCACGTGACGCCCGGGTGCTGCGCGCGCCCAGGCAAGCGCTCACCGCCTCACGTGACAAGGCAATCTGCTTCACAGAGAAAGGTTGATCCACAATGAAGGGGAGATCCATAGTCTTCAACTCGGTCGGCAGTGTAGAGGTTGTTGAAGAGGAAGTCCAGGCGCCTCAGCCCTGGGAGATACTGGTCAACACCAGAGTAAACGGCATCTGCGCGTTCGACCTTCACGCATTCACTGGCGAGCTTCCTATCGACTGGTTCCCGGGCGTGATGGGACACGAGGCCGTAGGCGTGGTGGCGGATGTCGGCAAGGACGTGACCGGCTTCAAGGTTGGAGACAAGGTCACGACTCTGGGTTTCAGCAACTTCCGCGACTACTATCCCATCTGGGAAGGGCAGGCATCCAGGCTGCCAGATGACGAGAATGATTTCCACCTGTGGCTGGGCGAGCCGACTGCGTGCATCGTAAACGGCATCCGGTTGATCGAGGAGCGCAGCGCCGGCAGCAGGGTGACCATCATCGGCTGCGGCTTTATGGGACTTATGCTCGTCCAATTGGGTGTCAAGCGCGGTATGGAGATCATCGCCCGCGATACGAACCCGGACCGGCTGGAACTGGCGAAGCGCTACGGCGCCAGCACCGAACCGGCGGATAAGGACTCGCAGGATGTGGTGATAGAATGCTCAGGAAGCGAGCAGGGCCTCACGTCCGCTGAGTATTTCGTCAGAAACGGCGGAATCCTGTGCCTGTTCGCGCACCACTTGCCGACTCGCGTCTGCAATACGAACCTCTGGCACATGAAGGGGCTCGATGTACTGAACGCGACACCGGCGGCATCACGGGACTGGAACCGGGATTTCCACGAGGCGGTGCAGTATATTCGGGACGGTGTCTTCGACCTGAAGCCGCTCATCACGCACTTCTTCAGCGCGGATGAGCCTCAGGCGGCACTTGAGACGATTGCCCGGAACAGACCGGCGGACTACATCAAGGGCGTGTTCAGGTTCGATTAGGCACCCGCTTCCAGCGGATGCTGGATCAAGTTCAGCACGACGAGCTGCGGCGCGCCGGGGTACCCCGCGTCTCTTCACGGTCAAACCGGCTGCGAGGAGTCGAGCCCGTCAGTTCCATCACGTGCGCCTCAAGCTCCGCCGCGCGGTGGTCTGCCGTATGCTCCGCAAGGACGCGCTCTCTGGCGCGATGACCGATGGCGCGCCTGTCGGTGTCGCTGAGATCGCACAGGTAAGAGAGCGTGTCTGCGGCAGAGCGCGAGATGAGGATTTCAGTTCCGGGCTTCAGTAGGGTGCTCAGACCGTCCCACGAGTCACTGATGATCGGAACCCCGCACGCAGCAGCCTCGAAGAGCCTGACGCTCGGGCAGAAGCCGAAGCGGACCATCTCGGCTCTGGTCACGTTCAGAGTGAACCTCTGCGAGTTGTAGAACGCGCGATGCTCCTCCGGCGGCACGTGCTCCAGCCGCCCGACATTGCCCGGCCAGCGAATTGTGCAAGGGTATTGTGGCCCGGCAACGACAAAGAGGCCGTCGCGCCACTGCCTCGCCGGTTCCAGCATCAGCTTCTCAAGCACCGGCTGCCGATCCGTGCTGTACGTGCCCAGGTATCCGAGGTCCCATTCCGGCTCGCGCTCTTCGGGGTAGTAGATGTCGGGGTCGAACGAGCAGTAGAGCGCGCGGGCATGTGGAGACCCGTACTTCCGCTCCAGATGCTCAAGTATGGGACCTCCGGTGAAGGAAAGATACAGCCCGTAGCGCGGGATGAGGTCCGCGGAGAGGTATTCCTCATCACCGGCGCCGAGTTTGGCGAGAGTGACAGGTGTATCGATGTCATAGAAGGCCGGCAGGCCCTGCGCCACGGAAGACACCCACTGGCCAACTTCCACTCCCTCCGGCACGTAGGACCCGACCACGACCAGGTCGGCGTCACGGACGTGTGATGTGAAGCGGTCCCTGAGCTGGCTCAGGCTGTTATAGAGGTGCGTGCGCCCGAATGGAGGCTCCGGCAGGTCCCGGTTCTCAGCGTACCAGGGCACATCTCGCTCCAGAAAGAGCACTTCGTGCCCCCGTGCCGTGAGAGCTTTCACAAGCCCGCGGTAGGTGGTTGCATGGCCGTTTCCCCAGGACGAGGTTATCGAGAGGCCGAGTATGACTATCTTCACGGCTGCCGCCCCTCCAGGATGCCCTCGAGCTGCGCCGCCCGATGATAGTAAGTATGCTCAGCACACACCCGCGCGTGCGCCGCACAGCCGATCGCCCGCGACTTCTCCTGCGTAAGGTATTTGAGATGATCGACCACTTCCGCTCGATCCCGGGCCACCAGTATCTCCTTTTCAGGCTCCAGGAAGAGCTCGATTCCTTCCCACTCATCGGTAATCACGCACGCTCCGGCTCCGGCCGCCTCGAATACCCTGGTTGCAGGGGAGTACCCATAGCGCGCCATGCTGTCGCGGGCGACGTTCAGGACGGCGCGAGGCGTGCAGTTGAACGCATTGTGCGAGGCGGCGTAGACGTGTCCGATGTAGTTGACATTCGGCGGCAGTGCCTTGTCCGACCAGCCGCTGCCTCCCAAGAGGAAAGTGAACTCCGGCAGCACAGCCGCCGCGCCCAGGAAGAATTCCTCCACTCGCTCCTCGCGGTCCGGTAGCCGGTTGCCGAGGAATGCCAGATCGGCGGCAAACGCGGGCGACGGCTCGACGGGATGATGAGTTGACGGATCGAGCGCGTTGTAGATAGGCACGCACTCGCGCGCTCCCAGGGCCTTGTACGCTTCCACCACGGGCGGTCCGCCGCCGTAGGTAAGCACGAGGTCATACATGGGCACCAGGGCCGCGAACGGATCTTTCTTGTCATTGAAGACGCGGTCCAGCGTAGCAGGGGCATCGACATCCCAGAAGATGACAGTCTTGCCCGGCGCGCGAGCGTGTGCGACTGCTTCCTCAAGAAGCTCGTCGAATGCGCCAACCCCGCTTGCCTTGACTATGACGTCTGCCGCTGCCGCTTCGTCAAGCGCTGCCCTCACTCCGTCCTCTTCCCGGCACGAATAGACCACGACCCGGGCATAGTCGGGGTCATCGATGTCGCGGTGATTCTGCCTGTCGTAGGCATCCGATTCGTAGAAGGTGGTTCGATGTCCCCGCTCGTGCAGTGCCCGAATGATGCCGCGGTAGTAGGTGGCGGCGCCGTTCCAGTAGGCCGACACGAGGCTGGACCCGAAGAACGCGATGTTCATGCTCTGTCAGCCTCCAGGCTTGCGTAGATACCGAGCAACTCATCCACACGACGAGCGCACGTGTGCCGGGCTAGTATCGTGCGCAGGCCGTGATTGGCCAGGGCGCGCGCCATGTCCGGGTCATTGACCAATGCCTTCAAGTGCGCCTCCATCTCCCTGCCGTTTCGGGCAACGAGGAAGTCCTCACCCGGCGAGAAGAGCTGCTCAGCGTCGTCCCACGGAGCGGAAACCAGAGGTATGCCGCACGCGAGGGCCTCGAAGACGCGAATCGTCGGGATGCCGGGCAGGGCCTCGACATAGGGCCGCCGCGGGATGTGAACGGTTGCTCGATACCGCCCGAACTCCCTCGGCACGTCGAAGTTGGCAATCCAGCCCTTGTAGGCCATCTTCGCGTCGGTCAGTTCCATGATGGCCTCAGCGGGATACCTCACGCCGTAGGCACATGCCTTGAGTCCGAGTCTCTTGACGGGCTCCAGCAGGAACTCACGCAGTTCCGCCGTGCGCTCATCGTCTCCCCAGTTGCCGATCCAGACCACGTCGCCCTCGGGTTCGACGTTCCGTAGGGGACGGAACACGCGGATGTCGGCCGCCTCGTGCCAGGTCCACGCCCTGCCTGCCCAGCCGCGCGATAGATAGAGGTCCCGGATCACGCTGCCGAATGCCAGCACTCCATCGTAGTTGGTGAGATCGTAGGCCGCCATCGAGTCGTCACTTATCGACCGATGGTGGGTGTCGTGAAAGAAGAGCCTGTAGCTGCCGTCGGAGGCGCGGTGCCGGCCGATCCGCTGCACGAGTTCAGGGTCATTCCATTCGTGGACGATAACCATATCGGCGCGGCGAAGGACCCTATCGAGATTGATCGTGTCGAGGCTGTAGCCGGTGCTCTTGAGCTTCGGGTATGCTGCCCGAAAGCGCTTCACCGCCCCCGGACCCTGCGAATCCAGCAGGTTCTGGAGGCTCCATGAGCCGTGGGGCTCGTACACACTCACAGCATGCCCTCGTGCCATAAGCTCCGTTGCCACGCCCCTGAGGAAGTGAGCGTTGCCGTGGTTCCAGTCCGACACAAGGGAGTGGTAGAACATCACGATCCGCAAGCTCATATCCCCCCGATCTGCGCGGCTGTCGATGTTGAGACGAGTCCTGCCTGACGCAAGGCATCCATGTACTGCCTCGCCATCCGCTCGGGCGAGTAGCGCTTCGCGCGCAGCCAGGCCCGGTCGGACATTTCACCGAGCCGGACGTGATCGCTAGCCAACTCGTTGATGGCTGCCTCCAACTGCGTGTCACCATCCGGCGCTACGAACACCGCAGCATCGCCCCAGACCTCGCGCAGGCTGGGGATGTCGCCAAGCACCAGCGCACACCCCGACAGCGCGGCCTCCAGAGCAGACAACCCGAAGGGCTCGTAGCGGGCCGGAAGCGCATATATCGACGCACGAGCGTACCAATCAATCATCTGCCGCGTACTCAGTTTGCCCAGCTTGTGCACGTGATGGAGGTCCATTGCCCCGCCGTTCGGGTGCTCCTCTTCGCCCGCCACGTAGACGGGCCAGGCGAGCTTTGGCGCGGCCCTCTCCAGGGCTGCTATGTTCTTTGCCTCGTCCCAAGCCCGGCCTGCCGCTAGTACGAGCGGTTCCTTCGGGCCACCGTGAAAAATGCTGCCTCGCCGGCAGTTGGGGATCACCCGTGCCTGCGGCAATGGTCCGTAGTGCTGAATCAGCGACGAAAGCATGGCCTCAGTAGGCGCCATCACGGGTTGTGCCGCGCGCAGGCCCCTCCTGACCTCCTGCCGGTAACGGTCCCACAAGTCCGGCGGTGGTTCTCTCTTCACAGCATGCCACCACGAGAAGACGCACGAATGCCCGGCGATCACGCACGGAGCAGACCAGTTGAGCGCTCCGTGCGCGTATCCGTTTAGGTGGACTATATCGGGTCGCACCTGCCGTTCGAGATCCAGCAGCCACTCGCCGGCGCGCTCGACATCCCGCCAGGGATCGTCCATCCATTCGAGCCTGTAGGCGCTGGTGTGCAGCGTGATGCTACGGACGGACTCCGCTTCGGCAATCTGCTCGGGAGTGGGAAGCGGGCCCATCGTCGCCAGCACGATCTCCACGTCGTGCGCGAGCAGTGCCTGGGCAAGTTCCAGCGAGTAGGTCCATACCCCTCCGACCGTGTCTGTTGTCATCAGGAGTTTCAGAACATCACCAGCGCTTTCATAAACCCATCAGGCCTGCTGCGTGTCATTTCCAGGGCCTCGGCAAGCCGCTCGGCCGGGAAAACGTGAGTGTAGAGGCTGCCCGGGTCGATGATGCCCGTTCCGACCGCCTCCACTGCTCTGCGTATTCCGTCAACGTAGACACGCTGCTCGCGCTCGTGCGCGTTGATCACGTCCAGGCCTCGCCAGTTCCACAACTGCATGTTCACCTGCCGGGGGCCATCCTGATGGTAGCCCGCAACAATCAGCCTCCCCATTTCCCGTGTCAATTCGCCCGCCAAGTCGAGAGGCCACTGCTGGCCCACTGCTTCTATGGCGATATCACAAAACCGGCCATCCGTGAGTACCTTCACCTGGTCTATGATCTTCCAGTGGTCGTCCATCGGGATCTGCTCGTTGGCGCCCATAGCCTTCGCCATGCTGAGCGAGAACTGCCGCCGGGATATCGCTATCACTCTCGCCCCGCTGACGGCAGCCAGACGGGTCAGAATGCATCCGAGGAAGCCGACTCCGATGATCGCAACAGTCTGCCCTGCCTCAATGCCGCTCCTGCGGAATATGTTGAAGGCGCAGCCGAGCGGCTCGCCGGGAAACGGCACATTCGCCACCGAGTCCGGGAGCGCGACCACCGCATCAGCCGGGGCGATGTCGTACTCTGCGTATCCGCGCAGCGAGAGCATCGCCACTCGCTGGCCGGCTGACAGACCTGTGACAGCGCTGCCGAGGGCGTCTATCCATCCCCAGGCTTCGTGACCCAGCCAGCCCGGCTCCATCGGATAGCTGAACCACGGCCTGCCCTCCCACGGGGCCAGATTGGAGTGGCATACCCCGCACCCCTCCACGCGCACGCGAACTTCATCCGGCGCGGGCTCCGGGACAGGCACGTCGCGTATCTCGATCTTCCCCGGCTGAAGCACGACGGCGGCCTTCATCGTTCCGACGTCGTCATTCGCCGAGGTGGGTTTGGACTGGTTCATTGCGCCCTCCCTCAACAAGTCTGCTTGCGCCGCGGCACTCCAGCAACCACTGGTAGAGCCGCGCGATGCCCTCTCTCGCGCTCGTCCGTGGCGTCCAGCCTGTGGCAGCACTGAACTTGGTTGTATTGGAGACGTAGTATCTCTGATCGCCCGGCCGCCAGGCGTCCAGTCGCGGCTTTGGCGTAGGCCCGTGCAGTTCACTGATCATGTCCATCAGCTCAAGTATGGACAAGGAGTTGTCAGGACCGCCGCCTATGTTGAACGCCTGGCCCGACAGAGTGTCCATCTTCTCCTGAGCGAGCAGCAGCGCATCGACGAGATCATCGATGAACAGCACGTCCCGCACCTGCATTCCATCGCCGAAGATAGTCACCGGCTGGCCATCTATCGCGCGTATAAGGAAATGCGCCACCCAGCCCTGATCCTCGGTGCCGAACTGATGCGGGCCGTAGATGCAGCTCATCCTGAAAACGACCGTAGGCAGCCCGTAGACTCGGGCATAGTCGATCACGTACTGGTCCGCCGCGCCCTTGGAACAGCCGTAGGGGCTGTGGAAGTCGAGCTGCCGGGACTCGCTCACGCCGCCCGCGCGGATATGGGGGTCGATCGGCTCATAGCGCGTGCTGTCCACGCTCAGGCTTATGTCGTCAAGGCGACCGTAGACCTTGTTGGTCGAGGTGAACACGAGCGGCGGCGGGTTCTCCATGGCCCTCAGCGCCTCGAGCAGGTTGAGCGTGCCGCGCAGGTTCACATCGAAGTCAAACAGCGGCCCCGTCAGGCTGGTCGTTACCGCCACCTGCGCCGCCAGGTGGAACACCTGGGCAGCCCGTCGTGTGGCCCTCCGCAGCGCGTATGGGTCACGCACATCGGCTACTTCTATTCGCAGGCGGTCGCCGTGCTGCTTTCTAAGCCAGTGCAGGTTGCGTTCCACTCCCGGGCGAGCGAGACTGTCGAAGAGGACGACTGACCGGCCAGATTCCAGTACCCGGTGAGCAAGGTTGGTACCGATGAACCCCGCCCCTCCGGTGATCAGGACGGGCCTTTCGTCGCTGCGAGGAATGCGAGCAGGTTCACCCATCCATGCGGCTTCTCTTACTGCCTTCAACCCGCCGCTGGCCCATATCCGGAACAGCAGCTTCGGCGTGCCGTCAGCCCTTCGCAGGCCGAAATGGTAGTCGCGCTCATCAAGGTGAAAGCCGTCCACTGTGGGTAGATCGGGGTCCAGATCGTGAGCGGAGTACCAATAGACCCTGCTCACATCCGCCTCCACCGCGTTCACGAACTCGCGGACCTGCTGTTGCTCGTCGTGACGCCTCGTGGAGAACCCGGTTTCCGTGATCCATACCTCCGCCGGACAGCCGCATTGCTGAAGCACCTCTCGTATTCGTCCGGCGTTCTGCCCCCATCCATCCCAGGAGTAGTCGAACGTGCCCGGGAACCCGTGAATGCCAACGGCATCTATGAAGCTGAGCACGCCCCGCTCGGACATGAGCCTGACCCAATTCGGGTCGATAGGGCTGACGCCGCCCAACACCGTCTTCTTGCCACGCTTCTGGGCCCAGTATGCCGCGCCGCCGACCATTTCGCTGAATATCCGCCACTCGGGATCCAGCGTAACGTCCCATTCTCGCAGGTTGTTTGGCTCGTTCCAAAACTCGACCCAGTCAAAGCAACTGCCAAAGCGGGTGATCATCTGATCGATGAAATCCGCATAGCCTCGCGGATCGGCCGGCGGAGATGAAGTCTTAGACGCCAGCCCGAGGGAAGGCGGCGTGTAGAGGAAGCACGGGAGCACGTTCACGTGAGACGCGAGTTCAGGCAGCAGCCAATCGTACCAATCCTGCCCCTCTCTGGTATGCCAGTCTGCCCAGGACACACCCGTGCGCAGTTCGGTTACGCCGAGGGTGTGCAAATCGGCCATCACCTGGGCTACGCGGCTGTGCTCGCCGGGCCTGAACCATTCGAGGATCCCCACGATGGGTGGGCTGGCTGGTTTTCTCATAGCACAAGCCCCCGTGAGGCAAGCTCCGCGCTTGCCTCGGCCACACGGTCCCTGGAATCCTGTTCCTGAAGCCATACCGCCAGGTCCGATATCCCCGCCTCAAGGGACACCTGTGGGGAGTAGCCCAGGACATCTCTGGCGAGAGAGATATCGGCGACGCAGTGCCGAATATCGCCGACGCGGTATTTGCCGTTGATCTCGGGGGCCAGATCGGGCCTGCCAAGCACCCGGGCCATTGTCTCGGCCACACTGCGTATAGTGCAGGGCTGGCCGCTGCCGACGTTGATCACCGTCCAGGCTGCTTCGCGTGCGTTGAGAGCCAGCACGCACGCCCGCGTCACGTCGTACACACTGACGAAGTCTCTAAGCTGGTTTCCGTCCTCGTAGACGACCGGCCTGTTACCGTTGAGAAGCCGCGAAGCGAAGATGGCCATGACGCCCGTGTACGGATTCGAGAGCGCCTGGCGGGTCCCATAGGCGTTGAAGAAACGCAGCGCGACGGTGGGTATCCCGTAGGCGCGCCCGACGATAATGCACATTCTTTCCTGGTCGTATTTGGACAGCGCGTAGATGGACGATACCGCAGGCGGCTTGGTCTCCGGAGTGGGCACAGGGGTTAGAGGTTGCCCATTAGCGTCCCTCGGCTCCCAATCACCTGTGCGCAATTGCTCGACATCCCGCTCCGCGAACGGCCACGCACTGCCATCCGCAGTCTGGTACATTCCCTCGCCGTAGAGGCTCATGCTGGAGGCGACGATCAGACGCCGGACGGGTTGCTCGATCAGAGCTTCCAGCAGCACGGCGGTGCCGACGTTGTTGACCTCGGTATACCGCGCCACGTCGTACATACTCTGCCCGACTCCAACCGCCGATGCGAGGTGATAGACGACGTCCACTCCTTGCAACGCCTGCCTGACGGCCTCGGGATTGCGAATATCCCCTATCTGGAGTTCGACTTCCGGGTCCAGATAGGCCGGACGTGCCGCATCGGGCCCGTGCACCTGCGGGTCGAGGTTGTCCAGCACGCTCACACGATATCCTTCGGCAAGCAGCCGGTCGGCCAGATGGGATCCGATGAACCCCGCGCCGCCGGTTATGAGAACCGTTTCAGACATGATCTTGGCTACCCCCAGCGAACAAGAAGAAGAACGCTCGATGCATGATTGCCGGGGGCTGCTACTCCTAAACGTAGCAGGCTTCCAGTCCGCCACGTGCGCTGCCTGCATGGTTCGTGGCTGGTCCCTGATATGTGTGAATGTTGTATAATGCTAGTGTAGCGCTCAACCAGGCCACTGGCCGGCCGGGGACAAACGAGAGGATAGTCTCTATGAATACCCTCCGAGCTTACCTGCACGCGGCCGCAATCTTGCTCGTTCTGCTTTCATGCGCGCTCTGTGCCGGAGCGCAGAGCGTCCCGTCGACGCTTTACACTCCGGGCCGGACGTTCAATGTCGCCGATCACATTGTGAGCACCAGCGTCTTCCACTGGTATACAAGCAACGATGGACAGCTCAGCGGTCCGTGGCGACCGCTGGAGGGCAGGTCCAACTGGACGGGCGAGGCGATATGGTGGCAGAGCCAGATCAAGCAGATGATGATGGCGAATATCGACGTCCTGTGGGTCCACCTGTGGCAGGGATTCGAGCAGCAGCGCGTCAACCTCTTTCTGGCCCTCAGGCAGCTTCGGGCACAGGGCTACGACGTCCCCAAAGTTGCCCCGTTCCTGGACCCTATGATCACATGGGATGGAACGTCCATCGACGTCGCAACAACATCGGGCAAAGACGCTTTTGCGAACCAGTACATACGCTTCTTCCAGCAGTATTACTCAGTCAACTCGGACCCATACGCCGATAGCTACATCCAGCAGATCAACGGGAAGGTCGTGTTGGATACCTGGCACGTGAAATACCATCTGGTCAACCTCAGTTCTCTGACCCGCGAAGACGTGGAATCCCGGCTCAAGGCGGCATCCGGAGCTGCGCATCCTGTGTTCAACAACGGCATAAGAATGGTCACTACCGCACGAAACCCTCCTACGCTGTCGTTCGCGGATGAGCAAGTCCACCAATTCGAGGTCACGGCGTACAACTGGCCGGCCGTCTACAATGGCGTGAGGACTGTCCAGGTGAAGCCGGGCTACTGGGACCAGAACATCCGGATGGGTGGTTCGTGCCTGAAGAGAAATGGCGGCATAGACTACAAAATGGCCTGGAACAACATCGACCGGTCTACGACCTCGCGGGTCTACATCGAGAGCTGGAACGAATATGACGAAGGCTCGGGCATCTACGCGGGTTTCACCGGCCCTCCATACATATTGCCGGGAAATCCGAACACAGACGTGTGGTCCAGCACCAACGACCCCTACGAATACATCCGCACGACGGCCGCCGGAGCAGCAGCATTCAACGACTATCCCGATCTCGATGCCAGAAACCTGTGGCACAACATCCCGACCAAGGTGCGCTCCTCAACCACTTACAATGCCAAAATCATAATGCGGAACACCGGCGACGTGTCCTGGAACAACGCCTCGGGCGTGCGGTTTGGTCAGGATAGGGCTTCTGATCCTGCCGTTTTCTGCGCCTCTGACGTTGCGATAGACGACAGCACGAACGAAATACCCATCTACGGCGGCATCTTCCGCAGGCGGCCAATCGAGTTCGATGTGCAGTTGTGCACATCAGCGGCGCCGGGTACTTATGTCACGCATTGGGGAATGGTCGACAGCAGCAGCCAGCGCTTCGGCGAGCAAATCCCGGTGACGATTCAGGTTACCGGCGGTCCCGTGCCCACTCCCGCGGCACCGACCGATGCAGGTGTCACCACCCGGTGGTTCCAGATCAGGTTTGACTGGACTGCGGTGACTGATCCGGCAGGCATTTCGGGCTACAACGTCCGCATCGGCACATCGCCAGGTGCAGGCGACGTTCTGGACTCCTTCGTCGGCAACGTTCTCACCAAGACGATCAACGCGACTAACGGCAAGACCTATTACTGCCAGGTGCAAGCCGTAGCAAATGACGGCGCCAAGAGCGAATGGTCACCTGTCAGCGATGGGATCATGTACGACAATACGGCTCCCACGGCTCCGGGCACGCCTACGGACGACGGCCTCTATACGGCGGATACGACTATCACGTTCAGGTGGACACCGGCGACGGATTCGGGGTCCGGGGTGGTAGACTACATCTGCCGGATCGGTACGACACCGGGCTCCTACGACATATTCAACGGCAGCGTCGGAAACGTCTTGAGCAAGACTATTACCGTGGAGCCGCGAAAGACGTATTACTGCCGCGTGGTTGCGAAGGACCTGGCCGGAAATTCGACCAACTGGTCGGGCATCAGCGATGGCATTGGCGTCGTGGACCTTGCGGACGCGCCTCTCGGGCAGGTGAAGAGACAGCCGGACCAGACCTGGATCGGCCTCACCCTGCCCGTCACGGCCGTGTTCACCGACCGCGCGTATCTTCAGGATGCGGGATCTCCGTTTGGGATCGCGGTGCTCAAGTCCGGACTGAGCGGGGACTGCACGGGGCTGGCTGCCTACGGCCCTCTCACCACAACCAACGGCGAGAGAGCGATCTCAGCGGTCGGCGCGATGCCATTCTAAGCCTGCTTGATAACCTGGCGTTCAAGGCTCGCAGCAACCGCGGCCATAGCGAGTGCGTGAAGCGAGTTGATGAAATGGGCAGGCTCGTGGTAGAATATAGTGACGCGGAGAGGTGGCTGAGTGGTCGAAAGCGATCGCCTGCTAAGTGATTGCTCGGTGATAAACCGGGCCCCGGGTTCGAATCCCGGCCTCTCCGCCATTTTTGTGCGTGGATTTCCAGCGCTGTTACTCCGAAGCGCTTCGTGATCTGTGCGCGTGCACTGCCGATGCCACACTGGCGACAAGAAGCACCGCTCCTATGAAGGCCAGCGACCACAGTATCGGTATCTCGTAGACGAACTCGATCATCATCTTAACGCCCACGAACACGAGAATCACGGAAAGGCCGTAGTGGATGTAGCGTATCGCGGTTATCCCTGCCAGCGCGAAATACAGCGCTCGCAGCCCGAGGATGGCAAGCACATTGGACGTGTAGACAATGAAGGGGTCCGTGGTGATCGCCAGAATCGCCGGAATGGAATCCACCGCGAAGATGAGGTCCGTCGTCTCGACTATCAGCAGCACCACGAGCAGCGGGGTCGCAAACAGCCTGCCGTCAACCCGCGCGAAGAAGTGGCCGTTGACATAGTCCGCCGTCGTCCGGAACCAGCGGTTGAAGAGCTTGAGAACGGGGTTTTTCTCCGGGTGGATCTCAACGTCCTTTGATAGCCCCATCTTTATTCCGGTGATCACCAGGAATGCGCCGAATACGTAGACCACCCAGTGAAACCTGTTGATGAGCGTCACGCCGACAGCTATGAAAAACGCGCGCATAAGAAGCGCGCCCAAAATCCCCCAAAAGAGCACCCTGTGCTGATACTCCTTGGGCACGGAGAAGAACGAGAATATGAGGTAGAAGACGAAGATGTTGTCTATACTGAGGGACCGCTCGATCAGGTAGCCCGTGAAAAACGCCAGCCCTGCCTGCCTGTTTTCATAGTAGATCCAGACGTTGAAGAGCAGCGCCAGCACCGTCCAGACCACGCTCCATATCAGGCCCTCCCGCAGGCTTATCTCGTGAGGCGTGCGGTGAAACACCCCGAGGTCGATTGCGAGCAGCACCAGTATGAAGGCGTTGAATGCCACCCACCAGATGATATCAACTTGCATGTTCGGGACGGCCTTCTGACGAATGATTCGGCGTCTGCGGCATCTTTACCAGCATCACCGACGTTTCCGAATACTTGCATACTCGCTCGGAGACACTGCCCAACAGGAACCGCTTGATGCCGCTGAGTCCCTTGGACCCGACCACTATCAGGTCCGCCTCCATCCTGGAGCCGGCCTTCAGTATCTGCTCGGCGGGATCGCCCTCCCGCAGTTCAGTCCCGACGCGAGCCTTCGTATCCAGGAGCTTCTTAGTGTCCTCGATGAGCCGTTCAGCATTCTCGAAGCTGATCTTCCGCAGTTGCTCCATTATCGCGGGTGATGATCCAAGCGGGGAAATGCCGCCGGGCTGCTGCACCACGCTCAGCAGCGTTATCTCCGTTTCCTCCTGAAGTCCGAACCGTGTCAGGAAACGCGCAGCCTCATTGGCGTTATCGGACCCGTCCGTAGCGATAAGGATTCTCCGCATCGTCGTCGGTGCTGTGCCGTCAGGAGGCTTCGTCAGGAGCACTGACGAACTCGAATACTTCTGCACCTTCTGCGAAACGCTGCCCATCGTAAACAGCGTGCTGCCTGTCGCGCCCTTCGATCCGACCACGGTCAGGTCGGCTCCTATGTCCTTGGCAACCCCAACAATCTGGTCCGCCGGGTGCCCCTCCGCTATCATCTCATCCGCCTTGAGGCCCGACCGCTTCAGCAGCGCAACAATCCCGGCAACGGCTTGCTCCGCGACCTCTTCCGCTTCAGTCTGCAGTTCCTGCTGAGCTAGGTGCAACTCCTGTACGTATCCTGGAGGAACGGCCGGCGTGAGCACAGGCTGCGGCCACCGCTTGACGTACAACACGGTGATCTTCGCTTCTGTAGGAGGCCTCAGAGCCAGGAGCGTTCTGGCGGCCAGTTCCGACTGGCTCGATCCGTCAGTGGCGATAAGAATCTTCATCATCTTGCCCCTTGCAGCCAGGTAAGCCAGGCAGGCTGTCGTTTGATGCGTACCCGAGGCTGCATCGCGGTGAAACATTCGGGGGCATCGGCCAATCATAGATATAGGCAGTGTTTGACGCACGCAAGGTGCGACTGTACAATTGGAATCACCGCAGCCCGAGTCAGTGGAGGCCGTTTTGAAGTCCAGAATCTACGTGTTTCTGATCCTTTTCTGCTTGTCAGCCTCGTCTGTTCTTGGCTCTGCTCCGATTGCCGCCAGGGACTACGTGGCGATTCACAAGAGGCTGTGCACCAGGCTCACGATCCCTACCCTGAAGGCGTATCCCAGCTCCTACGTGGGTAAGGTATTTGAGATCAGGGGCACGCTGACCGGTGTCCTGGAGCAGGAAGGCGGCACCAGCGCCAGCATCATCATCTGCACAGAAGAAGGGTCCTATCCCATAACCGCCGAGCGTGCTCCGGCCTCGACTGGAGCCCAACTAGCCTGCCTGGTCAAAATCGGCGAGCGATCGTCTCTTTCGCTGAGCGATCTGCAGCTGGTCGCCTGCACATATCTGGCCGAGCTTGAGGCATTACAGGCCAGAAGCGCCGCGAAACCGGCTACCACCACCGTGAATACCGAACTGACGCCTCCGCGGAGCGCTGCGCCCGCGAGTAAGACTACCGGGAGCAAGATCACCGGCGAGCAGCTCGTAGCGGCCTACAAGAAGGCCATCAAGAGGTTCAACAGCAAGCTGAGCGACAGCCAGGCGGAGACCATGGCCCGAAGCATCATAGGCTTCAGCCTGCGATACAAGGTTGATGCGCGGCTGGTGTGCGCGGTGATACTTGCCGAGTCCAATTTCCGAATCGACGCCACCTCCCGGGCCGGCGCGCAGGGCCTGGGGCAGTTGATGCCCAGCACGGCGGCGGGGCTGGGAGTCGATAATGCCTACGATCCCGTGCAGAACATCTACGGCTCCGTCAGGTATGTGAAAGGTATGCTCGATCGCATGTCTGGGAACAAGAAGTGGAACGAGTTGACCTGGTATGATCTTTCGCTGGCGCTCGCGGCGTACAATGCCGGACCGGGGGCCGTAAAGAAGTATGGCGGAGTCCCACCTTATCGGGAAACGCAGAATTACGTCCGCAAAGTCACGTCTATATATAAACAGTTGTGCGGGGTCAAATAGTGATTGGTGCGGTTCACGCGTGCATCGGAGCAGGCGTAGGCTCCCTGATTGACAATAGAGGCGGGGCATTTGCGGCGGGAGTTGTCTCGCACATTATCGCCGATGCGCTCCCCCACAGGGATTTGACTCCTGAGATCGAAGCTCCGCTGCTTGCGGGTGCGATGGCGGCTATCGCGTGCTGGAAAGGGTTGGATTCACCGGAGTTCTGGGGAGCGCTCGGGGCGGTGGCGCCGGATTTCGAGCATGCCCTTGCGTATGTTGGGCTTATCGATAACGACACCAAGTTCTTCCCCACACATATCGATGACGGCAAGTGGCACGGCGACCAGAACGGCACGGAACGATGGAGCCAGCTAATCCTGGGCGCTGTTTCCATTGCGCTGGCTTCGCTGAACACTTCCGAGTGAGGTAGCAACATGATAAATCGTTTTCTCATCGCGGCACTGATGGTGCTTGTGCTGGCGTCTTGCGTCGCGGCTGACGCTCCTTCCATAGACATCCCGATCTACCCCGGCGGCGAGCCGACAATGGAGATCGGCCTCACCAACGAGGACTTCCTGCCTACGCTGCAGGCAGTTCTGCCGATGCTCAAGCTTCCGAATATAGACAAGCTGAACCCGGAGGACATTGCCGCGGCGCTCAAAGACCTGAAGCGCGTGGAGATGCTGCAGCTTGAGGTTCCTGACAGGATCACTGAGGACCAGATAGCCGAGTTCTACGGGAAGAAGCTCCCGGCAGGCGAGTGGAGCAGGGTATTCTGGCAGAAGCTGCCCAAGCAGGGCACTATGGCCGTGTTCGTGCAGGGCATGGGCGAGAAGTTGTATGGGTTCCGGGTTCAGTCAGCGAAGGCGGGTGACGAGCCGGTCAAGCGGGTGCAGGTTCTTAGGACTGAAGGCAAAGTCGACTTTGTGAAGCTGCTTTCGACAGCGGCTAAGATGTACATGCCTTAGCCGATGAGAAAGGGCGTATATCAACTCCTGATCCGCCTCGATTCAGACGAAACGATCTCCGTGGGTAGGCTGGGCACATTCACCTTCCCCGCGGGGTTCTATGTGTATACGGGCAGTGCAATGAATGGACTCGACGCGCGCATCGCCCGGCACCTCTCAAAGACCAAGCGATTCCACTGGCACATCGATTACCTACTTGAGCGAAGCGCGATTATCCGCTATGCTATAAGGGAGTTGGAAGGTTGCAAGGTTGGAATGTTAGAAGGTTGCCTTCCAGCCAGGGTCGAATGCCAGATCAGCGAAGAGACATTCGCGATGGATGGTGCGCGAGCTGTGGCCATAGGTTTCGGCTCCAGCGATTGTAGATGCGCCAGTCACCTCGCTTACTTCGAGCGGGAACCTTCTAACCTTCCAACGTTCTGACCTTCGAACCTTCACGCGGAGCACGAGAGTGATCATGCAGATGGAAGATAGCCCCTATACGGTCACTCTAGGAATCTTCGAGGGCCCGCTCGATCTGCTTTTGCACCTCATCCGCGAGAACGAGATCGACATCTACGACATCCCGATTGCGAAGGTTACCGAGCAGTATCTGGCGTATCTATCCCTAATGGAGTCGCTCGACCTCGATGTTGCGGGCGAGTGGCTCGTCATGGCGGCGACGCTGCTGGAGATCAAATCCAGAATGCTGCTGCCGGAAGACCCGCGGGAGCAGCCCGACGAAGATCCGGTGGACCCGCGACTCGAGCTTGTAGAGCGCCTCATCGAATACGAGAAGTTCAAGAGCGCGGCGGAGATATTCCGCGAGAAGGAAGCCGAGAGATCGAGAGTGTTCGGAAGGGGCGCGGTCGAGGTCGAATACGACCTGAGGCCGAAGTTCGATCTGTCCGACATCACCGCGGTCGATCTGTTGGCGGCGCTGCAGAGAATACTCCTCGACACCGATGAGGAGGAGCCCGTAACCAGCATTCAGCGCAGAAAGGTGACCGTGCGGATGCGGATGCGGGAAGTCTGGAAGAAGATCGAGACCGCGGGGAAGATAGCATTCGAGGAGCTGTTCGAGGGCGACAGGAGCCGTGTGGAAGTGGTTATCACGTTCCTTGCGCTTCTGGAACTGCTGAAGCAGCGGAAAGTGAAAGTGAAACAGCCCAGGGCGTTCGCGCCCATCAATATCGTCATGGCAACGGAGACGAATGGAAGCTAGAGACGACGCAATGGACACAGCATACGAGGAGGTGCGCGAACTCGAGTCGGCGGAGCCGGCGATCGGTGCCTCGGTCGCTACTTTGGCCGAGACTGTCTCCGGCTATGCGGTCGTCCAGGACTTCTCTGAGGAAGCGGCGACTCCCGCGCACCGCAACGGCAAGCTCAAGCACGTTCTTGAATGCATGCTGTTCGTCGCAAGCGAACCGATGAGCTCCAAGCAGATCGCTGACACGCTTGAGATGGAGCAGTCCTATGTGGAGGATGCGCTTGCGAGCCTGGAGCAGGACTTGCGCGACGGGCACGGCCTGCAGCTCGTACGAGTTGCGGGAGCGTATCAGCTTTGCACAAAACCCGAGTACGCGGACTACTGCGCGATGATCCTGCAGCCGGCGAAGAGGAAGCTTTCTAAGGCGGCGCTGGAAACACTTGCGGTGATTGCGTACCGACAACCCTGCACGATGCCGGAGATCGAGGCTGTGCGCGGAGTCTCGGTTGACGGGGTAATCAAGACATTGACGGAGCGCGGTTTGGTTAAGGAGGCCGGGCGCAAACAGGCGCCGGGCAGGCCCATCCTTTACGCCACTACCGAGGAGTTCCTGGAGTATTTCGGGCTTAACGACATTAGCGAACTGCCCGATATCGATATGCTTGCGGTCGAGGAAGTGAAGGCTCTGGAGGCTCAGAAGGAGAGTCTGGCCACCGAACTGCCCCTCGCGGATCCAGAGGCGCAGGAGCCGAACCCGTTACAGGAACCCGCTTCGGACTGATCGACCGGTTTGGAATAGACATGCTGCCTTTGCGTTGTATCCGCCTGACTATGGTGGCGGTTCTTATAGCTCTATTGCCGGCCTCTCACATGCACGCCCGCACCCGGGTGGCGCCGAAGAGCAAGGCCGCCCCGGCGCCCAAAATCGTCCCTACACCGTTCGGGCCCGGCGGAAAGCCGCTGATCGTTGCCCCGAGCGCCATACTCATGGACGTGGAGACGGGCCACATCCTCTACTCAAAGAACCCGCACCTGCGCCTGCCGAACGCCAGCACCACCAAGATAATGACTGCGGTACTCCTGATCGAGAACTGCAAGCAGACGGATACGATCAAAGCAAGCAAGAAGGCCTGTGAGACCCCTTACACCTCGCTGCACCTGAAGCCGGGCGAAACCATCACCGCGCGCGATCTGCTGATGGGTCTTATGGTTCGTTCGGCGAACGATAGCGCGGTTGCCATCGCTGAGCACATCGCCGGAAACACCAAGCAGTTTGCAAAGCTGATGAACCAGAAAGCAGCGCAGATCGGCTGCAAGAACACGCATTTCATCTCGCCAAACGGGCTCTACGAGCCGGGGCATTACTCGACGGCATACGATCTTTGCCTGATGGCTCGCTATGCCTTCCGCTATCCGGAGTTCAACGAGGCGATAGCGACGAGAAAGCACTTCCTTGAGAGCAGGACCAAGAACCGGGAGGACCTCGCTGTCTTCTCGCACAGCCGGTTCTTGAAGACCTATCCCGGCGCGGACGGAGTCAAGTCCGGATACACGAAGCAGGCGAAGAGGTGCTATGTAGGCAGCGCCACGCGCGACGGATGGCGGCTGGTATCGGCTGTGCTCGGCAGTTCGGATGCAAATCTGGACACAGCCGTTATCATGGACTATGGCTTCGCCAAGTTCGAACGCAAGAGCATCGTACGCGCGAACGAAAAGTGCGCTGACGCGGCGGTCAGCGGCGCGTGGAGCGCTACTGTGCCCGCGTTGGCAGTAAAGGATCTGAGGATCCCCGTGCCGAAATCCGGCGCGAACGTGACCACGAGAGCCGATCTGCTGCCTCTTAGGGCGCCGGTCCTCAAGGGCGCTCCTGTTGGAACGCTGAAAGCGTTGGTGGATGGCAAGGAAGTGGCCTCGGTGCCGCTCAAGGCAGGAGAGGATGTAGGCATCAGCCTCTTGCGGTGGGCGTGGGTCGTAGTGAAATGGTGCGGCGTGATCGCCGTATGCCTGGTAGGTGGCATCATTGGAACAGCGATTGCAAAAGATCCTCGCCGCCGCAGGCGTCGGGTCTCGTCGTCAATGCGAAGCTCTGGTCGCTGGCGGTAGAGTCGCCGTAAACGGCAAGATCATAAGCGAACTCGGCGCAAAGGCCGACCCGGACGGGGACACGATCACCCTTGACGGCAAGCCTATCGGCGCCCCTGCGGAGAAGCTCTACATCCTTCTCAACAAGCCTCCCGGCTATACGAGCACCCGGTCGGACCCGCACGCGGAGCACACGGTCCTGGAACTGGTTAGGGACATTGACGCGTTTCTGTACCCTGTTGGCAGATTGGATGTTGACACATCCGGCTTGCTGATTCTCACCAACGACGGCGAGTTCACCAAGCTGATGTCTCACCCATCGCATGAGGTGGAGAAGGTCTATCTGGCGGTTGTCAGAGGCCGCATCACTTCTTCCGATCTGGCGCAGATCGAGCGAGGAATCGAACTCGAAGATGGCTTGACCGCCCCTGCACGGGCAAGGTTGATATCCGCCTCCCGTGAGAACAACACCAGCACGGTGGAGATCGCAATTCACGAGGGCCGCAAGCGGCAGGTCCGGCGCATGTTCTCGGCCATAGGGCACCGGGTCGAGCGCCTGACCCGTATTCGCCTTGGGCATCTTGAGCTCAAGGGACTCAAGGAAGGCGAGTATCGCCGGCTGACCAGGAAGGAAGTATCGGAACTCAGGAAGCTCGCGCTCGGCCGCAAAGAGGGCTTCCAGACCGAAACCCGGAAGGTAGCAATCGGCAAGAAAAAAAGGACAAAAGGGAAGAAAGAAGCGCGTTAACAGCCGTTTTCTGCGTTTCCTGGCTTTTCTCCGCCGTTTAGGGAAATCTGATGAGAAAACTCAGCCTATGCCTGCTGATCCTGCTTTGCACCGCAAGCGCCTGCCTCGCCGCCTACCCCATGCGAGTTAAGGACGCGAGGGGCAAGGAGATCCTGATCAGGTCGAAGCCCATGCGCATCGTCTCGGTTGCACCGAGCAATACGGAGATTCTCTACGCGCTCGGTCTTGGCAGCCGCGTGGTCGGCGTCACGCGATACTGCAACTACCCTGCTGAGGCGAAGAACAAGCCCAAGGTGGGCGATATGAACACCAACGCTGAGGCGGTGGTGGCGCTCAAGCCGGACCTGGTACTCGCGCACGGCAAGGTGAACTGGCAAGCGGTAGCGAAGCTGGAGAAACTGGGGCTGACGGTATTCGCCATCGATCCCAAGACGCTGGGGGAGGTTGCGCGGGACATTCGCACGATAGGCAAGATCACCGCCAGGCCGAAGACAGCGGACAAGGTGGCCGCCCGCATCGAGGACGCCGTCAGGTCCGTCAGAGCAAGCCGCGCCAATAAGCCTTCGCGGAAAGTGCTTGTCGTGATCAGCTCGAACCCTCTCTGGGCGGCCGGGCCGAAGACGATCGTGGACGAGATGCTCACCATCGCGCACGCAAAGAACGTCGCCTCCAGCGCCCGCCCCGGATTTGTGCCGTTTTCCAAAGAGGCCGCAATCGCGCGTAATCCGGACGTGATCATAACCGGCATCAAGGCCGACGTCTCATTCTTCACGAAGAGCCCCGAATGGCGCACCACCAACGCGGTCAAGAACAAGCGCGTCTACGCCCTCAACAGCGACCTGCTGTTCAGAACAGGGCCGAGGCTGGCCGAAGGGCTGAGAGAACTGGCGCGCAAGATGGACTAAAACCCCCTGCCTGGGTGGTTCGATCGTGAGTGCGGTGCTCCGCAGCACCCACGCGTTAGCTACAAGGAATCTCCCGGATGCTCGCCTAACTCTAGCAAGAGAATCAGACGAGCGCAGAGGAGAGCCATGCCCTACCAAGCATCCCGTGACCGCTATCAGAACATGAAATACAACCGCTGCGGCCGCAGCGGCCTCAAGCTTCCGGCGATATCGCTGGGCTTGTGGTGGAACTTCGGGGCAGTCGACCCCCTCACAAACAGCCGCAGCATGATAACCCGTGCATTCGACCTCGGGATCTGCCACTTCGACCTCGCCAACAACTACGGCCCGCCGTTCGGGACCGCCGAGCAGACATTCGGAAGAATCCTCGCGCAGGACCTGGCCAGCTACCGCGACGAGCTGTGCATATCTACCAAGGCAGGCTGGAACATGTGGCCGGGACCCTACGGGGACTGGGGATCGAAGAAGTACCTGGTTGCAAGCCTGGACCAGTCGCTGCAGCGGATGGGCCTCGACTACGTGGACATCTTCTATCACCACCGACCCGACCCGGAGACCCCACTCGAGGAGACGATGGGCGCGCTGGATCAGATCGTCCGCCAGGGCAAGGCGCTCTACGTGGGCGTATCGCAGTACGATGCCGAGCGCACCGCCAAGGCCTCGGCGATTCTGAAGCAGCTGGGCACCCCGTGCCTCATACATCAGCCGCGATATTCGATCCTCGACCGCTGGATCGAGGACGGGCTTCTGGACGTGCTCGATAAGGAGGGGATCGGCTGCATCGCGTTTTCATCGCTGGCGCAGGGGCTTCTGACGGACAAATACCTCGGCGGCATCCCCGAGGGCTCCCGAATCGCAAAGCCGCACACCTACATCAACGAGTCGTTCATTACGGAAGAGAAGATCGAGAAGGTGCGCAAACTCAACGACATCGCATCAGCAAGGGGACAGTCCCTCGCGCAGATGGCGCTTGCGTGGGTGCTGCGAGATCCAAGGGTGACTTCCGTGCTTATCGGCGCCAGCAAGCCCGAGCAGCTCGACGAGAACGTCGCCACGCTGAATAATCTCGGCTTCAGTGACGAGGAACTGGCCGCGATAGACGCTCTCAGCAAGTAGCAGCAGGGCTGACTCGCCGCCGACCGATGGTTGCACCGGCGGCGACGGCGGGGATAATCGGCATATGTGCTTCTTTGCGATACTTGGAATCATGCCGAAGGAACGAGTGATCGGGCAGGAGATGATGTCCTGCCCGATATGCAACATCGACACACTGCACGAGACTATCGAGAGCCGCATGTGGTTCATGTTCTTCTTCATCCCCCTGTTCCCCGTGAGCGGCAAGCGCACCTATACCCGCTGTACGCGCTGCGGGCTTGTCACCACGTAACGCTGCGGCCCAAGGAATCCACCCCGCCCGTGACGAAACCACTCAATAGACTTCCCGCCACCCGGTGATCTCCGCCGACAGGGCAAGCTCTACAACCAAGATACAGCCCGCCGCTTGGATTTGGACACCTATGATTATGGATTGCAGATTGGCCCTGATACTGCTTCTTTGCGCAGCGACGCTGGTGCAGGCCGATGGGCTGCCTCGATTGGGATCGGACGCGAACGGCGGTCCGGTGTTTGAGGCTGCCGGCGCGAAGCATGTCTTCTGGGGCATCGATGCCGATACCTGGGGCTGCGATGCAGGCAACCTCGACCACTTCCGCAAGCACTGTGAAGCGAGCGTATACGTCAACGCGAACCTGATCGCCATTCCCGTGACGTGGAAGAACGTCGAGCGCAAAGGCCCGGGCAACTACGATTTCACCTTCGTCGATGGCGCTATCAAGATCGCGCGGGAGCACGGGCTCAAGGTCTCGCTGATGTGGATAGGCATCGATTACGCCGCCGGTGACCCCAACTTCGTGCCGCCATACATCGATGCCGACCCCGACACCTATACCCGCATCACCGGCTTCAACTACGATGAGCAGAAGAGGTATACGAAGCGCACCGACGACCGCGAGGATGACCGCCTGCATTGCCCGAGCTGCCCGGCCACGCTCAAACGTGAGTCTGCGGCATACGAAGCGCTGATGAAGCACGTCGCGGAGACAGACACTCAGCGGACGGTGATGGCCGTGAACATCTGCGGTGAGATCAACTATGTCCGCGCGATGCGCCCTGAGGACTGGGTTCCTGAGCGTGACGTCCGCTGCAGGTGCAGGCACTGCAACGCCGCCCACCGCCCCGGTGTCGAGAGCAACATCGCATTTATGACCCGGCAGTTCGCCAACTACGTGAAGACGATCATCGAGGCGGGCGCGAGGCACTACGATATCCCGACCTACTCCCCGGTCTGCTCGCACCGATGGTTCCCGGGGTGGCGCTACGCTGAGGACCCCGTCGCATTCAAGGCGATCATCAACCGCTCCAATCATTTCGTAGTGCCTTCCATCGCGCCTACCCCCGACGAGCAGGCGTTCACTCGGGAGGAGATGGACTATTTCCGGCCGGAGTGCATCCCCGGCAACTTCATCTTCGTCGATGGCATCGACACCGGCTGGCCCACCAATCTGCCGCACCTGGAGATGGCGCCCTGGTACAGCATTCTGCAGTATGGCGGCCTTGGCGCGGTCTATTGGGATGCGCCCGCGGTCTCGATCATCAAAGAGGGAGAGCCACGCCGGGACCTGCTGCGGCGGATGTGGGGCCCGCTCAAGGCGATGCACTACCACCTGGCACGGCTGAAGTCGGCCGGGAAGGATACGAAGTTCTGGTGGCGCTATCATGAGACAGCTTCCGCGCAGGATATGGGCGGGTTCAAAGTGGAACAGCGCAGCAGCGACAGGGACTATGGCGTGTGCTTTGTGACCGGCAAAGACCGGCTGGCGCTGTCCGCAACAACGTTTGCCGGGCCGTGCACTATCACGCTGACTCGCCCCGGTGGCTTCGAAGGCCTCAGATTCGAGCGCGGCTGTTTCGATATGACAACCGGCGAGTGGCGCAAGGCCGCCGATGCCGGTGTCAAGATAGACGGGGACAAGGCTGTGATCACCCTCGACGGCGATTCGGGCGACTATGAGCGAGCCGCCGTCTACGTATACAGACTGGCGAGATGACGGACGCGGAACTGACAATGGGAACGGATCATACTCTTACTCGACGCGAATTCGTGAAGACTGTGGGGGCGGCGTCGGTCGCACTGCTCGCCTCACGGAAGGGATATGCTATGCCTGAGGCTCGGAGACCTAACATCATATATGTTCTGGCGGATCAGATGTGTTACGCGCACTGCGGCTACACGGGCGACAAGCTCGCGCACACGCCGAACATCGACAAGCTGGCGGCGCGCAGCATCGACTTCCGGCAGGCGGTTTCCTGTATGCCGGTTTGCTCGGCCTACAGGGCGTCGCTCTGGACCGGCAGGCACACCACGAGCACCGGAATGGTGATCAACGAGCTTCGCATGAACCCGAACCACGAGTGCCTCGCCCACGTAATGACGAAAGCGGGCTATGATACCGGCTATATCGGCAAATGGCACCTCTACGCGAACCAGCTTGGCAATCACCTCGACCCAAAGCACTCCTTCGTGCCGCGCGGCCCGCACCGGCTCGGCTTCGACGGCTACTGGGCTGCATACGGGTTCCACCACGTCTACTACGGAGACGGCGCTTACTACCACGAGGAAACGCCCGAGAAGATCCACTTCGGCAAGGGCGTCTACGAGCCGGACGGCCAGACTGATCTGGCGATCAAGTACCTGAACGAGCACGCGAAGAGCGACAGGCCGTTCATGCTCGTGCTGTCGGTCGGCACTCCGCACAGCCCCTGGAATGACAACAACGCTCCCAAGGAAGAGATCGAGCGCTTCAGGGGCGTGGAGTTCCCCGTGCCGCCGAACCATTCGAGCGAGTTCGACCCCTACGGGGACAACTGGGCGCGGTCTTCGTGCAAGGTGGAGGATATCCAGCGGGAGAAACGCTCCTATTACGCGATGATATCCAACCTGGACAAGAACGTCGGACGGCTGATGGACGCCATGGAAAAGGCCGGAATCGCCGACGACACGATATTCGTTTTCACCTCCGACCACGGAGAATGCTTCGGCTCCCACGGACGCAGGGCCAAGAACGTGTTCTACGAGGAGGCCGCGCGGGTGCCGTTCCTGATGAGCTATCCGCGAAAGATCAAGCCCGGATCGGTGTCCGATGCCTGCCTGAGCACGGTGGACATCATGCCCACTCTGCTCGGGCTCTGCGGCCTCGGCGACAGGATCCCCAGAGAGGTGGAGGGCGATGACCTGAGCCACCTTGCGCTGGGCAAGGATGGCCCTGAGCCTGAAGCGGCGCTGTTGATGAACACGGGGGCGTGCGCCGCCTGGGAGGATGGCCACGAGTGGAGGGCGCTGCGCGATGAGCGCTTCACCTACGCCGTCTACCGGGGCGGTGAGAAGCTGCCGCGCAAGGAGCTGCTCTTCGACAACGTCGCTGACCCGTACCAGATGAAGAACCTGATCGATGACCCCGAGCACAAGGAGACGGCAGATAAGTTCCGGACGATGCTGAAGGACCGGATGGCTGAGCTTCAGGACACATTCGAGGCATCCAGCTACTACAGGAAGCACTGGGTGGACGAAGACCGCATCATCATCGGCTCCGCGCGTGGCCCGTTCCCGAAGGACTGACGGCTAGCCGAATCCATGTTTTGCCCTCTCCCCTGCCTGTAAAAGATAGCCGTGACTATCCTTGAGGAGGGCGAACATGACGGAACACGCATTCACCAATGGCATAGATGTGGAAGGACTCAAGACCTCGATGCGCACGGTGAAGGACCAGCCCGAACTGGGCGCTTTCAGGTTCCGCGCGAGGCATCGTTGGGCAGGCAGCGCCCACAACTTTACCACCATCCAGGACTTCAGCGCAGGCGGCCACGAGGACAAGACCCGGCCGGCGCCCTTCGTGCTGGAGGCCGATGAGCCGGCTGTTCTGCTCGGGCAGGATATGGGCCCTAACGCGACGGAGGCCTGCCTGCACGCGCTCGCCTCATGCCTCAGCACAACCCTCATCTATCACGCCGCCGCGAGAGGCGTCGAGATCGACGCGCTGGAACTCGAACTCGACGGCGATCTGGATTTGCGCGGGTTCCTCGGCCTTAACGAACAGGTGCGCAACGGCTTCGGGGCCATCAACGTCACATTCAACGTCACCGCTGACGCGTCGGAGGAGCAGATCGCTGAGCTTGTCGAGCTTGCGCAGAAGCGCTCTCCGGTGTTCGACATCGTGACGCACCCGACGCCGGTCTCCTGCAAGGCAAATAAGGTGGAGCCTGCATCGGCGGAGCGGGCCCGGGCGTCGATATAGACTAGAGATAGCAAACAGCTACATGTGAGGTCGGCCGTCAGCACGGCGGCCGGCCTTTTCCGCTTACGTACTACGCATCCCTGTGGCGAGTGAAGGAAACGAGCACGGCCTTGTCGTATGCCTGAGTTAGATGATCGGACTGCGCTGACGCGCCGCCGACTATGCCAATGGAGGGCAAACTAATGATCAGGTTCTGTCTGGCACTCGTGCTCTGCGCGCTGCTTGCCGTCACGGCGAACGCGGCAGGCCAATCTTTCTATGGCCCCACGGGCCTGCTGTTCGTGCCCACGGCTGAGACACTCGGCATGGGCGAAGCTAGCATCTTCGCGAACCTCCTCAGCGTTGATCACCGGGAGATGACGCAATACGGGGTAAACGCAGGCCTGGGTTACGGCCTCGAAGTTGGCTGGACCGAAGTGCACATGAGCGGAAACGGCGACGTCGGCGGGATGCTGAACGCCAAGTGGGACGTATACAAGGGCAATCTGGTTGCGCCCGCCATCGCCATTGGAGCAATGAACCTTACCAACAGTGGCGACATTTCGGGAGACATCCAGCCCTACTTCGTCGCGACCAAGTCCTTCACACTGCCCAACCTGGCCAGCCTGTCCGTAGCTGCGGGCTATTGGGCCGGGACCGTTGACAAGGCAATGTTCGGAGCGAAGCTTGGGCTGGCATCGAATATCGAGTTGGTCGCGGATTACATCCCGGATATGACCGATCTGAGTGTTGGCGCCCGCTACAATGCACCGTCCGGCCTATGCGTGCAAGCAGGCGTCACTGACGGCAATTTCGTCGGAGGCGTAAGCTACACGCGCGCGTTGGGCAGATAGCAGCCGCAGTATCGCCAAACAAAAAGCGCCGGAGCTCAAGCGCCCCGGCGCTTTTTGTTTGCGGCGGGCAGCAGAGGAACAAGCGAGCGCTGCTAGAATACATGCGTACAACCGGAGCCGAACAGGTCGCTTCGGTACTAAGAGGTGTTGTCATGTCGACAACCTGTTACGCCGCTGTTTTGGCGCTGGGAGTCACTATGGTAGCTGGTGGATCCGCATGTTCCGAAAGCTTCACTCTTGTTGACGGAACGACACGTGCGGCGATTGCTATACCCGCAAGCCCGACCGCAACGGAATCGCTCGCGGCGGGTGAGATTGCGAAGTACGTCGAGCTGATGAGCGGCGTGAAGCTGGCGATCATCGAGACCGCTTCCGCACCTGCTGGCGCAATCGTGTTGCGCAGAAACGATACGGGACTCGGCGATGAGGGCTATTCGATCGAGATCAGCAGCGGAAGGCTGATCCTCACGGGCGCTCGCGACCGCAGCGTCGTCTACGCCGCGTACGATCTGCTTGGCAGGCTCGGCTGCAAATGGCTCGCGCCGGAGTACTCGTTCTATGGCGATTCCTCTGAGGTAGTGCCAAAGCAGTCGAAGCTCACATTGGACATCGGCAAGCCCATAGCAGAAAAGCCCGCGATGAAGTTCCGGAAGCTCTACGTCGAGGAGGGGCATTCGCACAACGCCGAGAACCTCAAGCAGATGATCGAGTGGATGAGCAAGACGCGGCGCAATACGCTCGTCGTCCCGACGGATTACCAGGGTGGCGGGCGCGTCAAATGGGACAACTGGCGGGAGGCGCTGACTCCTGAACTGCGCAAGCGCGACATTCAGATAGAGGTCGGCGGGCACGGATATCAGAACTTCATCAACGCCGATATGCCGGAAGTGAAGGCGCACCCCGGGTGGCTGGGCGTGGATGAGACGGGCGAGCGCAGCGCCAAACGTCATATCGTGTTCTGCACATCGAATGCCGACGCGGTCAGGTTCCTTACGAGGAACGTCGTTGCGTATCTCAAGGCGCGTCCGGAGATCGACATTTTCGACTTCTGGCCGCCGGACGGAGCGAGATGGTGCGAGTGCGAGACGTGCAAGGCGATGGGCACTCCGGCGGACCGGCAGGCGAAGCTGGTCGGGCAGGTGATCTCCGAGGCGCGCAAGCAGGGAGTGACGGCGCGGTTCGAGTGCATCGCCTATGCGGTCTATACCGATCCGCCTGCAAATCCGCCGATGGACCCCTCGGTGCTGATCGATTTCTGCCCCATCGCGCAGTGTTTCGAGGCACAGATCAACGACCCGTCCTCCAAGCAGAACGCCGGTTACGCGGGCGACCTGCAGGCGTGGCGGAAGGCGTACAAGGGCGATATATCGATCTACTCCTACTATCGCAAGTATGCCTGGGACTCCCTGCCGGTGATCCTGCCGCACTACATGCAGGCGGATATGCAGTGGTATGCGGAGGTCGGCACGAACGGGATTTCGAGCTATTCGGAGCCTGGCGACTGGCGCACGTATGAGCTTAATCACTACGTCCTGTCGCACCTTTCATGGAACCCGGACTGCGACGTGGATGCGCTGATCGACGATTTCTGCGCGGCGCGTTACCCGAAGTGCTCGGATGCCGTGAAGGCGCTGCTGATGGCGATGGAGGAAACCGTTCGCCGTGGCTGCCGGATTCCGGGCACGAAGTTGAAATCCCCCGCTGAGCTTCAGGGCCATATCGACAAGCTTACCCAGGCTGCCGCGCCGCTCAAGGACTTCGCCAAGGACCCTGCCGTCGCGGCGCTTCTTGCCGCCACTGACTATGCGCTGAAGGACATGGCGATCCTCAAGCAGCGATCCGAAGGCGGAAGCGAGACCGACCGGGCGGCGATGGTCGATGAGCTGGCGGAGTTCCTCGCCGGCCACGAAGGCGAGGGAGTATTCGTGGTGGGGAGTCGCCTGAGCGCCGACAGGCTGAAGAAGGACTACGGGATCCCAGCCTCAAAGTAGGCGCTTGACTTTGTATGCAAAATGCATACAATTGTATGCATATTGCATACAATGGAGGCCGACGTGCTGCAGGAACTAATCGTCTCGAAGACGCGGATAGCCATTCTCAAGATCCTGCTGCTGGATCCCGGAGGACGATTCTACCTCCGAGAACTGGTAGCGCGCGCCGGGGTACCTCTGCGAAGCGCCCAGATAGAGCTGGATCGTCTTGTCGAATCGGGCATTGTGCGGCGTGAACCAAGCGGCAAGCGGACTTACTACAGCATCAACGAGCGCTGTCCCATTGTACCGGATTTGCGATCGATGTTTGTGAAAACCGTGGGCCTGGCGGATGTGCTGCGGAATGCGCTACTGGCAGATGCCAGCAACATCGACGCTGCGGCCATATTCGGCTCGTTCGCACGCGGCGAGGAGACGGCCGACAGCGATGTTGACGTTCTGGTTATTGGGAGCATTGCGCCTCGCCGCGTTAGCGCACTTCTGCAATCGGCAAACGTAGCCCGTGCCGTGAACCCGGTTGTGATGTCGGAGGAGGAGTTCCAAGAGCGCAGGAAGGCTGATGATCATTTCATCAGTTCCGTGCTCGGCTCGCCCATGATTATGCTGATCGGAGAAGAGGATGACCTTAAGAGACCTGCTTAGTGGAGGGAACATCGTAAAACAGCCGACATCCAAGGCAGAGATTCAGGACTTGCTGAGAGTGGCGGCCCGGTCCCTCAAAGATGCCAGAATCGAACGGCTGTCGCCGGAGGGTCGCTTCTCCCTGGGCTATGACGGCATACTGCAGCTTGCAACGATTGTCCTGAGATGCAGCGGCTATCGGACTCGCGGAGAGGGCCATCACTGGGCCGTGTTCGATGTTCTGCCCGAGCTGATGGATGTCGATGTGACACAGCTTGCGGCTTACTTCCAGAGCTGCCGCAGCAAACGGAGTTCCGCTATGTATCACAGGTATTCGGTCGTCACCAAGGCTGAAGTTGTTGAACTACTGAACTCGGCGTATGAGTTCGAACGATTGGTGCGCGACTGGCTGAAGCGGCTCCAGCCGCAATACTCTTAAGCTCAGAGGAGACAGCATATGATCCCGTGGATCTGCAGTTCTTTGCTGATAGCTGTGATCGCAGGCGGTGCGGCGGCGGAGTATCCGCAGCCGACGGTTTCCTACCTCCCCACTGAACTACCGATGAAACTGGGAGCGCTCCCAGAGCTTACCTTCCGCGACAACTTCACCCTTGCAGGCAAAGTGAAGCTGAAGGACAGCGGGTTTCAGCAGATCGTCGGCGCGAACGGCTCGGGCGGGCTTGTAGTCAGCCTGGACCAGATCAAGCTGGCGATCTGGGGCAGCGACTGGATCGTGGAAAAGTGGCTGCCGGAGGACGAGTGGCTCTTTGTCGCGATCACGATGGATAAGGAGCACACCGCTCGCGTTTATGCTAACGGGCACGAGATAGCGTCTGCCAGGGTGAAACCGTGGCCGAAGGACCCCGAGAACTGGACCATCGGCGGCTGGGAAGTTGGCGAGAAGTTCACCGGCGAGATGGACCAGGTGATGGTCTGGAACACGGCGCTCAAGCCAGAGGAGATCAGACAAGTGGCGAAATCACTCAAGCTCGACAACCCCGTCAAGATCGATCCCGGAAAACCCGCGCCTGAATCCGAAACACCCGCATCCGTGAAGGCGTTGGCGAAGGAACTAAAGGGCCTTGCTATTGAGCCGGAACACCTCTCGCGCTACCCGTTCTCCGCGATGCTCGGGTTCGACAGGTTCGGGCAGGCGCTGCGGCTGCGGAGTCACAAACAGCGGGCGGAGGCTGAAAAGTGGCTGGCGGACCAGATTCCAACGTTCGATTGCCCGGATGATATCTGGAAGCGCTGCTACTACTACCGATGGTTCGTCGTCCGCGCGAACTACGAGGAAGAGAACGGCATCCCCGGATTCTACGAAGGCAAGCGCGGCGCCTACACGCGGCACATCACGTATTCCGCGCCGCACATAATGGACGAAGTCCGTTGGATGAAGGACGGCAAGTATACTTTCGGCCAGGCTGATATCCTCGGCAGGCGGCGGGAACCTAATGGCCGCAGGTTCGGCGGCTACACGCACTGGATCGCGTCCACCCTGTGGGGGTCATATCTCGTCCACCCGGACAACAAGCGCCTCGCGGAATTGCTTCCGGCCTGGCAGGAGGATACCGAATGCGCATTCCCGGGCAAGCTTGACGCCACTCGCCCCGACGAGGACTACCTCCTCGCGCCGCCCAACCACTGGGCGACTGGCATGGAATGGCAGCCCGCCTGGTTCTACTTCGACAACTACGACCGCGCCAGGGAAACCCCGCTCTGGCGGCCGGATTATACAGCATACTACTACGGGAACGCGCGGGCGGTAGCCGATGCGCTCAGGGAACTCGGGAAGAAGGACCAAGCGGCGAAGTTCGATGCGCTGGCTGGACGCATCAAAGGGGCCGTCCAGAGCATCCTCTGGGACCCAGAGACCAGCTACTTCTACTCCATCAAGGTCGGTACGCGTGAGACCGCGTGGGTGCGCGAGTGCGTCGGCATTTATCCCTTCGCGTTTGAGCTTCCGGACAAGGGTAAGGAGGCCGCGTTCGACTGGATCCTCGCCGAAGACGACTTCTGGGGACCGTGGCCGATCACGTCCTGCAGCATGCGCTGCCCGATGTATACGCCGAAGGTGCAGCTCTGCAACTGGAACGGCCCGGTCTGGCCGCACGCCGAGAGTATAGTTGCGAACGCGATGGCGAGCGGCATTCGTTCCTACAAGGCTCCCGGCGTCACGCCCCAGAGGCTCTATGAACTGCTCGATGCCTACACTAAGCTCCACTACGAGGACAAGGGTACCTGGAAGCAGCCAAACATCCGCGAGGAAGCGAACGCCGACGACGGCCAAATGTACGGCTGCCCGGACTACTTCCACTCGACCTACACGGACCTCATCATCCGTCTCGTGGGCGGCCTCGTGCCGCGAAATGACGACACGGTGGAACTCTACCCGGTAGTCGCCGTGCCCTGGGAGCACTTCCGGCTGGACGGGATCCCGTATCGTGGGCACATGCTCAGCATCGTATGGGACAACCGGGCCGAGGGCCGGTATCCAGACGTGCCCAAGGGCTACAGCCTGTTCGTGGACGGCAAACTCATCGGCACGAAGCCGAAGTTGGAGCACGTGACCTTTGAGAGTGTAGTGAAAGGAAAGCAGTAGATGATGATCGACTCCCACGTTCACCTTCGCTGGCCAAGCGACATCCAGAACCTGGACAGCGTGCGCGAGGCGATTGGCGCTGAGCGCATGTGCATAGCGTCCGTCGCGGACAGGCGGGATATCAACGATAACCCCGCTCTCTTCGCGGCCAAAGCTGCCTTTCCCGACCGCTTCTATCTGTTCCCGGCGCTGGATCATTCGACTCAGTTCAGCTCGGGCGCTGTCCAGACGCCATCGTTTGTGGAGCAGGTCGAAAGAGCCGTGAAAATCGGCGCGGACGGGCTGAAGCTGATCGAGTCCAAACCGACGCACCGCAGGATGATGGAAACCCCGATCGATAGCGAAGACTACGAGTCCATGTTCGCCCAGCTCGAGGAGACGGGCCTGCCCATACTATGGCATGTAGCCGACCCGGAGGAGTTCTGGCATCCTGAACTCACACCTTCCTGGGCGGCGGCCAAAGGCTGGGGCTACGACGAGAGATGGACGCCCAAAGAAGCGTTCTACGAGGAGGTCAGCAGCGTGCTGCAGCGCCATCCTCGCCTCAAGGTAATCTTCGCGCACTTCTACTTCCTCTCGGCCGATCTACCGCGCGCGGCAACCCTGCTCGATCGGTACGAGGGGGTTCATCTCGACCTCGCACCCGGGATCGAGATGCTCTACAACATGTCCAAACACCCTGAGGCGGCAAGAGACTTCTTCATCAAGTATGCCCGGCGGATCATCTACGGAACGGACATCGAGGCCGACCACACGCTCGACCAGGCGCGGAAACGCGCGGGCATAGTGAAGCGTTGGCTTAGCAGCGATGACGAGTATCGGGTGCCTGACGGCGCTGACTACACGCTCGGGCCGTCGGAGGACGGCATCATCCGGGGCCTGAACCTGCCCGCGGACGTGCAGGCCGGCATCTACTCCGGCAACATCCAACGTCTGGTCGGCGCTGCGCCGCGCCCGCTCGATATCAGCCTTGCGCTCGACGAATGCCGCAGGATCGCTCGCGAAGCTGAAGTCCTTGGCGCCGACGCCACGGCTGTCCGGCAAGCTGAGCAGCAATTGTCCGCCTTGCTGTAGTAAGACAAACACATGTGGTTGGAGCCGCTTAGGTCGGGGTATAGAGTGAGTACTGTCCGAAGTAAGAACTCGGAGGTGCTGATCTTGGAGCGAATCTTAAGGGATAGGAACGAATCGAGACTGGGCGGGGGCCTGAAAGATAGACCCCAATGCGAACGCTGCGGCAGGCCGATCAAGGTCTCCAGTGACGACTACGAGCGCGATGAACTCCTGTGCTCTCATTGCGCGGCAGAAGCAAAGGCCTGGGCCATACACGACTACGAACCCGAGTAGTCCGCCAATGCACTGATCAGATGTGAATCTAGCGCGGAGCACCAGCCCGTCATCCTCGCAACGCCATCTTCTTGCTGCACATGGAGACGATTGCGTCCCGCACGGCGGGGATAGTGGGCTGATCAGTGACGACTGAATCGACGGCGATCTCAAGCAGCGCGTCCAGCAACTCCTCCGGCAGCAGATCTTCCAGGCTGTAACGGATGGCGAGGTGCTCCATCACGTCTTCCAGTTTCGCCTCAGTTGAGCCGTACAAGTCGATCCTCATTGTGATTCCTCCTGTACAATTGTTGTACCCAAAACAACGAAGAGCCCCCTCCGCTGCGGAGAGGGCTCTCTTACTGTCTCTACAGGACAACGGCTACAGCTCGGCGAGCCGGTCCTCCAGCCTCTTGCGGCTGTCCACCAGGCCGCCCGGTCGGTTTCTTGCCAGCCAGAGCCTGTCGTGCTCCGCGATGATAGCCTCAAGCTCCTTCCTGGCGGCGGCCTTCGCCGCGGACACGTCCCTGCCGTCTTTGATGTCGTAGCGGATGCGGGCCATCGCGCAGCCAAGCAGCAGCATCCTGCATGCGTTCGTATACTCGTCCTTGATGAGCTGTGCATCCGGGGCGTCCATCTGGGTTCTGTCGAGGTCAGCGAGCGCCTTGCGGATCACCGCTTCCGCCGCATCATACTCCTCCGGCTTGACGTCCTCTATCATCGTGGTCGTATCCAGCGGCTTCGCCAGCGCCTGGAAGATGACCGTCGAGTTGTGGATCTTCTTTTCTATCTGCAGATACGCGTTGCCGAGGTCGTAGGCGATGCCGCCCATAAGCCCGGCCTTGTCCCTGAAGACGAGCGTGCTTAACGCCTTGGCGATCGAATCGAACCCGTTGCTGCCGGCGTTCCAGCTTGCCCCCGCGCCGGCGAGGAACCCGAGGTAGCTCACCGGAAGATACTGCCAGTGCCCCTGATCGCCCCAGTCCGTGTTCAGGAGGCCGGTCGCGCCCTGCGCCAGGCCGTTGGAGGCAGCGTTCTCGATGTTCTTGAGACAGTTCTCCGTTCGGCCCGCTACGGTGAGCCAGGTCGAAGTGCCGGGGCAGACCCAGAACGGGATGCCCGCCGCCTTGAACTTCTCGCCGTGCTCGAAGAACGGATCATTGGCCTCGTAACCCCAGTCCAGAGCGATAACGTCCTTAGGGAGCTGCGGAATCAGTTCCGGATGATGCATGATGATGTCGCCCCAGAACAACATCGTATGCCCGCGCTTCTTGACCTCCTCGTAGACCTTCATCAGGTACTCCAGGTAGACAACGCCTACCCCCCGCTCCTTGCACTCCTGCTCGCTGCGGCCCCTGCCGAGGTCAACCGTCTCGTCCATACCCACATTGAAGAGCTTGCTGTTGAAGTGAGGGAGAAGCTCGTCGCACAGGTCCCTGACGAGGTCCAGACACCGCGGGTCGGACGGCCTCAGAGTGAAGGGGAACGGGCGATGGCCCCAGACCGTGTCACAGCCATAGGGCGCTTCAGCGAGGTCCCGGTACTCCTCGTGCTCCAGCCAGCGTGTCATGTGCCCGAATGTGTTCTGGTTCGGCACAAGCTCGATGAACCGCTCGGCACAGAACTTGTCGTAGCGTAATACGTCCTCGCCGGTGATCGGGCTCTTGTCCTGCCAGACCACCGGGTGCTTGCGGTACTCGAAAGTATGCTCGGTGTAGAGCTCCACGTGGTTGATCTTCCAGCCGGCGAGCATGTCCGTGAGCGCCATCAGCGTCTCAAGCGTCGGGACCTTGTCGCGGCTGACGTCGATCATCACGCCTCGCGTGGGGTAATCCGGCCAGTCCTTGATCGCCAGGAAAGGCAGCTCATCCGGGCGCTGCATCAGAAGCTGACACAACGTGCAGGCACCGTAGAAGACACCCTGAGGAGTCGAGGCGTGGATGAAGATGCCGGCGTCATTGATGTCCAGGCGATAGCCCTGCTCGCCAACATCCAGCCTGGGATCGCACACCAGCGTGACGATGTTCTGGGACTCGTCGCCCTTGGCATCTGCCGTGATTCTCCAGTCGCGTCCCGAGGCTTTCTGAAGCCTGTCCGCGGCAGGCAGCAGCTCCGATGCTCTCCCCTTCAGCAGTATGTAGCCGTCCGAAGCGAGCTTGAGCGTTCCCGGTCGGTACTCAAGCTCCTTAGGCACCGGCATCAAGACGATATCATTCCTACTCATCCAAACATCTCCATTGACAGATTGGCCCCCTGAGCCGGTTTCACCAGCCCGGAGGCTAATCCCTTCAGACTCGTACAAAAAGACACGGAGCACGAAGGCTCCGTGTCTTCACGAACAACCGCACTAGTACCTCTGTTACTTGACCACGTAAATCGAGGGCCCTACCAGCAGCGTGTCCATCTCTACTCGCTCGCTTGCCTTTTCAACTGCCTCGGTGACGTTGCTCGCGGTCAGGGATACCTGCGCCGGCACCTCGCTCAGAGTCGCGGGCGCCAGTATCACGCTGCCGTACTTAGCGGAAATCTGGTTAAGCAGATCAAAAGTGCCTCTGCCGGATATCGAAGCCTGGGTCTTGGGCGGCGGCAAGCCGAACGCTGACGGAAGGAATACATATTCCTGGTGAGTGCGCCCGTTAGCCGTCCACGTGACCACAGCCACATCCGCGATGTGCTCCTGAGTGCTCTGGGTGACCTCGACTGGCACGGCAGCTTCCTTGTCCCTGCTTATCGTACCCTTCTTCAGCGGTCTCAGAGCACTCCCGTCGCCGCTGCTCGAAAGCATTGCGACCTCTACGGCCACCGGCTCGTTGCTGGTCGTCGCCAATCGCATCATATAGACCGTGCTGATCGGGCTCGCCGAATCGACGCGGACCCCGATCGACAGGCTATGCCCGACGGCGACGTATTGCGTGGCGGAGTCGGTCTTGAACCCCGTCGGCAGCGGGACCGGGGCAGTGGTCGAATCGTCAGGCTGCACGATCGCTCTCTGGCCGCCAAGGAAGTTGGCGGTCACCGTGTGCAGCGGAGTGAACTGGGAAAGGCCAACGAACGCCACAATGGCCGCGGCAGCTCCCGCGATCGCCTTAGCGGGGACGCGGACCGTAAACGCGCTCTGCCAATCGATTTTCCACCACTTGACGCGGCTGGGAGCGGTGCGGCGCGCCTCTTCGACGCGCGCCATTATCATTGCGTGCAAATCCGCCGGCGGCTCAATGGCTGGCAGCTCATCGAGCACCACGGTGGTTGCGTGGAACCTGCCGTATTCCGCTTTGCACCGGTCGCACTCTGCCAAGTGCTGCTCCAGCGCAACGCCCATAGGCGGCTGGATCGTGTTCTCCAAGTAACTGGAGAACAACTCCTGGGCTTTTGTGCATTTCATAAGAATCGCTCCGTCCGCTTGCGCCGACATCCCATATCGGCTGCCGCACGCCTCCTGGCGTGATGAATCGAGTTACTGCCCTTCCTGATTCACCCTGTTAGACGACAACTATCGCGTGCTGTTCCGCTTCCTGCATCAACAGCACGCTCCTACGCCTTAGTTTTCCTAGTTCCTAGACTAGGCGTTTATCCAAAAAGTTCCGGCCTGTCTCCGAGAATTTCAGCTAAAGCGAGACGGGCTCTGTTCAAACGAGACTTAACGGTCCCTATCGGAAGCTGAAGAATTTCCGCAATCTCGTCGTAACTTAGGTTATCCACGTGATAAAGCGTCACAATTGCCCGCTGATAATCAGGCAAGGAGCAGATCGCCTCACGCACAACGGCTGCCCTCTCCTTACTTTCCACAATCTCGGCCGGTACCGGGCGGTCATCCATAATCTGCCGGGAGACGGAGATTTCGTCCAGCTCGATGAACTCGTCGAGCGATATCTGCCTGTGCGCTTTCGACTTTTTCCTATCATCCAGATAGACGTTCGTCACGATCCGATATATCCAGGTTAGGAAATTCGCGTCGCCTCTGAACGTGCCGATGGAGTTGAAGACCCTGATGAATGCTTCCTGAGTGATGTCGCAGGCGTCGTTGTGGTTGCCGGAGATGTGGTAGGCGCAGCTAAACACCCGCTTCTCGTAGCGCTTGAACAGCTCATCGAAAGCGCCGATGTCGCCGTTCTTGCAGCGCTCGATGAGAGCCCGCTCCGTTGCGCGCTCTGCCTCCCTGTCGGTGCCGTTTTTCGTCTTCGATGCCTTGAAGATCAACAGCGAGTCCTCAACCCACAAGCCAACAGTGGGATTATGTGAGCGATCCCCGTGTCAGACAGGCCAGAGCCGGGACTGGCCACTACGGGTGCTCTAGATGAAGCTGCCCTAACGCAGGGCCAGTTCGAGAGCTTTCTGCTCTTCCGTTGAAAGCGGGCGTTCGCCCTGGCCGTTCGTGATCTCTTTGGCATAGACCCTGGAGTCCTGCCTGCCATAGATGCAGCTTACGGCCACCCCATTCCGATCCGAGTCCAGCATCACTACCGCGAAGCTCTGTTCGCCCCCCACGTCATCGAACGCATTGAAGCGAACCACTCCGACGTTCTTCAAGCAGCGGGCCAACGTCTCCGCCTGCTCGAACTGACGGGTCAGCACGTCACTGACTTGCCTGTCCAGGCGCTCAAGTGACTCCTGCTGGCTCGTCAGGCAGTTCAGAATATCTTCCGGGCTCTCGCCCTGAAGCTTGGATACCCGTCTGCGACGCAGCGCACGCACCTTCGAGGCCAGAGAGAGATTGCCAATAAGTAGAATCAGGCTCAACAGAGATAAGCCAAGCAGGAAGTAGGCGCTGTTCGCCTCAAGAAAACCAGTTACTTCACGCATTAATGCGTATCCACCCTCATAGTCTGCATTTTGCTCGATTATACCACAGCAGTGCTTGTATGACCACAAAACGGCGGGCCGCCAGGCGCGCAGGAAACGGAGACTGCCCAAGGGAAAGACGGGCTTGCGCGTTTGCACCGTTCGGCGTTTGACAACCGGGATTTTCTCCTCAACTTCCCCTGCGGGAGCGGCGGTATTCGCCCGGGGTGCGGCCCGTGTACTTGCGGAAGACCTTGGTGAAGTAGCTTGGATCGCTGAACCCGCATTCGAGGCACACCTGGATAAGGCTGATATCAGTCCGCGCCAGCAGTTCCCTGGCCTTATCGATCCGCATCTTGGAGAGCAGATCCGTGAACGACTGCCCGAACGTGTGCTTCACTACTCTGCTGAAATGCGATGGCGACAGGCAGGCGACCTGCGCAACATCGTCGCGTGACATCTCCTCGTGCAGGTGCTCCTCCATATACCTCAAAGCCTCGCCCAGCAGGACCGTGTTCGGGAACTCGCGGTTGGACTTGATCGCGTCCATTATCCGCTCGAGCATAGAAACGAGCCACGCGCACAGTTCCTCCTCGGAATCGATACCGGCCAGGTCAGCAAATGAGGAGTAATTCGTGCCCAGGAGCTCGCTCGGGTCACCTCCGGCCTCCACAGCGCTGCGGGACATGGTCACGATCAGTTCGAGGATGAAGCTCTTCAGCAGCAGCGGTCTTTCGCGGCCGAAGTAGTAGATGCCGACCAGGACCCTGTTCAGGATTTCGCGTGCAGCCGGACGATCTCCGCGTTTGATAGCTGCGATCAGCGCGGGCTCTTCAAGGAGGTAGAGGTCGCGTATGGACTGATAGTTCTGGCCCTTGACCTCGTGAATTGCCTCCGCGCGCTCGGATTCTCTTCGCGCAGCAAGGCGCCTCAGTTCCATCAGCGCCGCGTTGGTGAGATTGGCTTCTTCGGTCATTGCGAGAAGGTCCGTGACCGCGTTTCTGAGCTGCTCCGGGGTAAGCGGATCGCGGTCGGTCCCCACCATCGCCTTCTCGACCACAATCGCGCCGAGCACGACGGAGTTGTCCATCACCGGCATGGCCCAGATGACGAACCCGGCGGGGCAGAGGATCATGGATGGCTCACCCCAGCGCAGGGCTTCGTCGAGGGCCTGTTTGCGGGCTGCGGCGCAGTCGCAGTCCGCCCCGCAGCCGGAATGCGGGGCATCGCCCGCAAGGATGCCGCCCTCCGGGTCAGTGAGCACGCATCTCAGGTTCCAGGTCGCCGAGTAGGCCGCCGCCAGCGACTCGAACGCAGACACGACCTCCTGCATACGCGGGGCCAATCCTGCCACATTAGCTCCATCAAGCGAATTGCCAGTCATACCTGAGTCAATTCTATAACGCTTGCGGCCAGGGCCGCAAGCTGGCTAGCCAGTAGGGAATGAGTTTCGTGTGCCGCCACCATCCAAGCACCCGGAGCGCCCTTCGACTCGGCTCAGGATGCTCCGGGTGCGGCTCCGCGATGCTTCGACAAGCTCAGCACGCAGGGGTGGTCCCGTTTTGCGCGGCAACAAGTGATGCTCACAGCAGTAGTGGAGGCCTGCGGCTACAGGCCTCCACTACTTTCTGTTGGCTACAGCCTAGTCCCTAGAGAGGTCTGACCCAGACGTTGCGGAATCTGACCTCGTTGCCGTGATACTGAAGCTGAATCGGCCCGGGGCCCTGCGGATCGGGCCAGCTGTGATCAGGCGTCGGATGCGGGATTTCGATGTCATCGTGGACCAGCACGCCGTTCTGGAACACCGTAATTCTTGCATTGGCAATCTTCTTCCCGTCAGCATCGAACCTCGGCGCGTGAAAGACGGCATCATAGCTCTGCCAATACTCCGGCGGCCTGTTGGCGTTCACAAGCGGCTCGGTCACGGAGTACATCGCCCCGCAGTCATACGCGGTGCTTTCGAGGCCATAGGAATCCAGCACCTGGATCTCATACGTGAATCCCATAAAGAACACGCCCGAGTTAGACCTCGCCTGCCCGGTCGCCTCCGCCATCAGCGGCAGCCAGAACTCCACGTGAAGCTGGCAATCGGTAAATAGCTGCTTTGAGACGATATCTGCATTGGCCGTAACGGCATATCCGTCCCGAACCGGCCACGAAGCCGGCGACCCGTCGGCATGCTGCCAAGCGTCCAGATTGGTCCCGTCGAACAGCACAATAGCATCCGCCGGTATACTCTCATCACCCTTGAACAGGGGCTTGTTTGTAGTAGGCATAGTAGAACCCTCCTTGTTTCAGGAGAGAGTTCGGCGGCAAGGGCCGGGAGTCCTGCGGTGCGGCGAAATGCGCTGTATCCGCTCGCGCGGAACGGCCGCCTGCAGGGAGAAGCGCGGCGGATGCTGAAGTAGCCAGCGGAGGTAGCACACATGACACCGCGCGAGAACCTGCTCGCTTGCATAAATCACCGCACGCCGGAATGGGTGCCACGTGGTGGCTCGTTCACTCCTGCTCAGATCGAGCGTTTCAAGGAGAAGACCGGCGGCGATGACATGCGCGCCTACTTCAAGATGGACCGCCTGGGCAGCGCCAGCTTCAAGCCCACCCGCCTCCAAACGGACTTCTCGCCCTACCACGCGTATTACCAGTTGCCGATGCCACCGGAGAAGACTCGCGTGGACGAGTGGGGCGTGGGCTGGGTGCCGGGCTCGCTGCTGCACTTCACCGACATGGTCCACCCGATGTACTCCTTCACGACGATCGAGGAGTTCAGGGCATACCCATATCCTGACATGGATGCCGAATACCGCCGCGAGGGCGTTCGGGAGCAGGTACAGGAATTGCACGACGCAGGCATTCCTGTTGCGATGCCGCTTCCGCATCTGGGCGGGACGATCTTCGAGAACTCCTGGTATATGCGAGGTCTCGAGAACCTGCTCGCGGATTTCATGATCAACCCGGAACTGGCTGAGTATCACCTCGACCGCATAACGTCAATGGCAGTTTCCAATGCGGCGTTTCTCGGCGAATGCGGCGTGGATGTGCTGTTCACGGGCGATGACATCGCCACGCAGCGCGGGATGATGATGAGCCCCGACACCTGGCGGACCTGGCTCAAGCCTCGTCTGGCCGCGGTGATCTCGGCTGCCCGGGAGAAGAAGCCGGACATTGGGATATGGTACCACTCCGACGGCGACTGCAGGGCCGTAATCCCCGATCTGATCGAGATCGGCGTGACGATCCTCAATCCCATCCAGCCGGAATGCATGGACCCCGTTTGGGTCAAGCGTGAGTATGGCCGCGATTTGTGCCTGTGGGGAACGATCGGCACGCAGACCACGCTGCCCTTCGGCACGCCCGAGGACGTTCGGCGAAACGTGAAGGAGATGATCGAGCAGTGCGGCGAAGACGGCGGGCTGTTCATTGCTCCGACGCACGTGATCGAACCAGACGTTCCGTGGGAGAATATCGAAGCGCTCTACGAGGCCTGCTGCGAGTTCGGCGGTGTGCCCCGGTAACGCGCCAGCATCCGGGGATGCTGAAACAAAGTCGGCATGACGTCGAACTGCGGGATGCTGAAACAAGTTCAGCATGACGTCGAAATCGAGTGAGGCCGAGGAGCCTACGCCGCCTTGTTGCGCCTGCGCATGTTTCGGTTGTGCTTCAGCACTTGCATCTGCTCGCATTCCAGCGCCAGACACAGCTCCTGCGGCTGCCAGCCCTTCTTGAGCAGAGCGCACTTGTCCGAGTTGGTATACGGGCAGTAGATGTCATCGCCGGAGCTTGTCTGCGACAGATCGCGGATGTCATCGAGCCAACTGGAACTCACTGCAAAACCTCCCCTATGTCCCATAGGTACCCGGATTTTCGGCACCCGGGGCCGGATGGTTTAGGGGAAAAGCGGGTTTGTCAGCCCGGCCTCGCGCGGCGATCAGGCCCTGCGGACTCGGAAGCTCTCGACCATCCGCACGGGGTGGTATGATTGCTTGGCCTTGCGCAGGCCGGGGATGCCCAGATCCTGCTCGCGGTTGATGAACCGGAACCCGTTGGCTTCGGCCTTGCAGAACTCGTTGTTGATAAGCTGATAGAGCCCCTCTATGCGCGCGTCCGCCTTTTCGACGTGGATCACCAGCGTCTCCGGGTTCAGCGCCTCCCCGAGCGTGAAAGCCACTATGGCGCCGTCTACACGGATTGCCCCGCCGATGATGCCAAGGCTCTCGAAGTTGGACAGCATCTGATAGACCGCGCAGCTCTCCCTCCGCAGTCCCTCCACCGTCTCGCACTGCCTGTCTTCGCACCAATACTCGGCGAACTCCTCGCATTCGAGCGCCGTCTGCCCGTCGAGCTTCACGTATTCCCACGCAGCCGCAGCCCTGGCCTTGGCGATGTGGTTCCGTTTGGCGTCGTACCTGCGGCCGGCAAGGGAGATCATATCCTCCGCAAAATACAGGTAGTCCCAGTTGTCCCTATCGGGCTCTGGCACGAGGCGCGGGCTCCGCAGTTCTGAGACGACGGAGGATGACACCCGTTCAAAAGCGGATACGCGGGAGGACTGGCTGAATACCTCTTCCATCACGGGAGCGATAGGAGGGTCACCGAGCGGTTCGAGGCATCTGCAGCGGCCATCGTGGTCATGCAATACCAGAAGATGCTCGGCGAGCCTGGAGACTGATGTTCCGTAGACCTCGCGCCATGCGAAGATGTTCGTGAACGTGTAGGCGGAGAGCTCAGGAGGACGAGCGGCAAAAACCGCGTCGAAGAGGGGCTTGTCCGCGAGCGTCACCTCGCGGGACTGCGGAAACTCCGGGATCACTCGCTCTGGAAAATCCACCAACGCACAAACACCACCGGTTCATTGAACCACTTCCGCCTGGAGTTCGCCGGAGCCTTGTTGACAACGACCTTCTTGTCGATAGGACTTGCCTCGATCCATTGCCCTTCGCCATAGTAGACCATAACGTGTCTCTTGTGGCTCACGGCCATGTCTCCGACTTCCAGATGGCCGGCATCGAATCCCGCCAGCTTATCGGCGCGCCCGAATACCCTCGTATAGCCATACTTACCCTCTACCAGGTCGGCCGCGCTCACATCCCGCCACCAGAAGTTCCACAGTTCCAATCCGAGAAGCCCTGGGTTGAACTCCTTGATGCCCTGTCTCACCATCGCTTGCCACAGGGCCGCGCGAGCCAGCCCAGAGCAGTCCACCCCCGTCTCGGCCTCGCCTCCCCGGGCGTAAGGGGCCCCGAGATACGCGTGAAGCCTGTTGCCGTAGGCGGTCCGGAGGGCGCCCTGATCGGGCGGATTGTTCGCCAATACCGTCCAGAGCACGAACAGCGTCAGGAAGAAGATGGCGGGGAATGCCGACATGGGCCGCTTGCCGATCATAGACAAGATGAACACGCAGCAAGTGAAGAGCGCGAACAGCAGGGTTCCGGCAAGCAGCACCCTGACGGGGGTGTGCATGGGCGCGACCCGCACAACAACGCCGCATGCCGCGAGCAGGAACCCTAATATCCACGCGCAGAACGCGCGAAAAGTCATGCCCGACGGCTGATCCTTGTTCTCAGTATCGAACTCAGCTAACTCGTTCACCAATATCTTTACGACTCGTCCCCGACCGGTGTTCCACTACCCCTTATATGCCTGAGCGGCAATACCTTCCACGATCTCAGACGCGAGTGCTTCCCTGAAATGGCGGCTCGTGAGCATCGCGGCATCCAGAACGTTCGTCAGGAACCCGATTTCCAGCAGCACTGCGGGCATGTGCCGGTAGGTGTCGCGGAGCACGCGGAGCTTGTGGTACTGGCTCTGCGAGTCCCACTTCACACCGCGGTTCTGCAACCCGCGCCTGTGTATAGCCTCCAGCAGCCTCTCGGCGATCCGGCGGCTGCGCTCGTCGCCCTCGGCCACGTAAGCTTCCGCTCCACGCGCACCAGGGGGTCCCGCGTTGAGGTGGACCGAGATGAAGAGATCGCAGTGAGCGCTGATGGCTTTCCTGCCTCTCGTGGCCAGGGCAACGAGGCTGGCGTCGGGGCGGATGATCACGGTTTCGTAGCCGGCCAGGCGAAGATGATGCCCGATTCGCTTTACGAAGTCCAGTGCCAGATCATCCTCGATCAGTCCGTTCGCGTGCGCGCCGGTGAAGGGACAGCCACGGCTTGCGCCGTGGCCTGCGTCCAATGCGACCACCCCCCTCTTTCGAGGGGAGGATGAAACAGGGATTCCCCCCTTACGAAGGGGGGATGAAGGGGGCTTCCCGCGCTCCGGCTTCATCGCCGGGCCCTCTTCCACTGCTGGTAGATGTACTCCACCAGCAGGTTCGCTATGCTCGCGGGGATAGGGAAACCAAGCTCCTTCACGCACAGCTTCTGCAGGTAGATCACAGCCTGCTGGCGGCGCTCGTCAGGCGTCATTTCGGCTATGGCAGCCGCGCGCTCGATAGCATCGGTGATCCTCTCCGGTCCGATGCGGCTCAGCCATTTGCGAGCCCAGCTTGGCAGTCTGTCCTTCTGGCTCAGAAAAGCCGTCAGCGCGCCTATGACGCCTACGGCGAGCGAAATCCAGTCGTGGGCAGGTACGGAATCGAGTTGAATCATGTGGTGCTCCTTTCAGTGCGTGCAGGGGCGAAGCATTGCTCGCAGGGCCGGCTATGCGTATAGCTCGGCCTGCAAATGCTTCGCCCGTACGGTCGGTGGGTTTAGCTCAAGATCGCCATTTTCGCCACCGGCGTGTCGCCTATGCGGTGGATGGCGCTCTTGAGAACGGTGTAGACTCGGCTGTCGCGCGTGATGGTGTCGCTGACGCTGACTGGCACGTCGGGTCCCGTCACGAGCAGCAGCGCGGGATGCGTGACTGCCATCATCTCGACGTCATCGAGGTAGATGCGCAGTGTGCCGCTGTCCAGAGGTCTGAATATGCCTCGATACTGCGTGCTGTCGAGGGTGAACTGCTCGCCGAAGTCGGCGAGCTTGCGGGCGATGCGCCCGGCGAAGTGCATCTACCACACCCCCTCGTCCGCGGAGAATGCGGTCTCCTGATCGATAGTCGAGCTTCCGCAGGCGGTCTCCGGCATCATCGGGAGCGTGCTCTTGAGGTAGGGGGCCAGCCTTGACGCGCCCTGCTGAATCAGGTCCACTCCACTCGTCGTCGAAGGCCCGACCGACAGCCCCGCGATCGTGAACTGCTCCGTCGCGCCAACCTCGCGCCTGAGCTGCTCGATGAACTCGCCGGATATCATCTCGGTCATCCCGAGCTTCAGGGTCGCCTGCAGCCCGGCGTTCGAGGTATCCGAGAGATAAGTGTCCGCGATGGAATACTCCAGCGGGCCCTGCATCTCAGAGATCAGTGACGCAATCGCCGCGTCGTAGGTGCTGAGGCTTGCGTCGATCCCCGCCTTGCGTTTCACGTCGCTAACCGCGATCGTTATCGCCATGCTGGAACCTCCTATCCATAGAAAGAGAGGTTGACGGTGTCGAATTCGGAGCCCGCCACGGGCGTCAGGTCATCCGGGTTGACGAGGCGGAAGTAGACGTTGGTCCGGTCGGGAACGTCGTCCTCGAAGTGCTCCACATCTGTCACGTACTGTGAGGCGTTCGCGGCCGTGACAGGGCTCTGGTAGCCGATCAGCATCCCCGCTCCCGATGTGCCTTGGGCGCTCAGGAAGCCTCTGAAGCGCGTTGCTCCGGAGAGCTGGACGGTGACTTCGGAGACTCCATCGAACGAGAGGATTTGCCCGCCTGTGCGGACGCGAGCGTCTCCGCCCGAAGCGACATGCACTGCGATAGGTAGTTCGTTTCTTAGCTTGGTCATTCTTCACTCCTGTTCTAAGGTGGTAAGGTTTGAAGGTTGGAAGGTCCCAACCTTCGAACGACTAGTCGACCTGGCTTCCGTAGGCCATCTGCCAGAGGCCGTAGCCGGCGTTGTAGCGGGCGCGGACGCCGTAGACATACTCGTCGCGCATGAAGCCGCTCTCGGAATCGGCCTCCAGGGCGGCGAACTCGACGGGGGTTCTGGACTGGAGGATGATGGGCTTCAGGATGCCCTTCGTCGAAAGCACGAACCAATCGGACGCGTCGGTGAGGTACGGCGATACGAGCAGGTCCAGCCTGCCCTTAAGCACGTTGGATGCCGTGTTGGCAGTGGTCGTGCCCTCACCCGGCCAATAATAGGTGGACTCCAGCAACTCCATTGCGGTCCACTGGAGGTCTGGGGGGACCACGAGCAGGTCCGGCGACACGCCCAGCAGCTTCCCGCGGTCGTCCTTGAACTTCATCATCGCGGTTATCGCCGCCCGCAGCGACTCCGCGCCGAGCTCGTCGGTCCCCTTGTTCGATTGCGTGCCGGACTCGCCCTCGGCGTGATTGGTGTCGAAGAAGTACTGCCCGTCATAGCACCGCGTGGTGAATCCGTTTCCGAGCAGCGTGAAGACGAGTTCGTCCATGTGCCGCTTCGCCTCTCGGGCAAGCGACATCACGCGGAGCTTGATCTGCCCGAGCTTGTCATCCTCGATTGCGGCGCGCTCGATAGCAATGGACGACTCCCAGGTCTTGTTGCGGATTGAGTAGTCGTGCTCCAGGAACCCGAGGGGCATCCGCTCGTCGGTGAACTCGCGCATCGAGGGCACCGCTCCGAGCCAGGCGTAGGTCTCCTGGTCGCTCTCGGACGGGACGATGGTTGCAATGCGCTCATAGTCACCCGAGGTGGAGTCGAGCGCCTCGAAGAAGACTGTCTTCAGTCCGTCCTCAAGCAGGTTGGGCATGTCTGATCTGGTTAGTGGCATGTGGTTCTCCTTTCGTAGTAGCGAACAAAAAGAGCCCGGCACTGATGTGCCGAGCTCTGAAGAGTCTCGTCATGCCGAACTTGGTTCGGCAGCTGGGTGGATCCTGAAACGAGTTCAGGATGACGCGTGGTTGTTCTAGATCGAGATAACCCTACTCCCCGCAACTGGCCGACAGGCGAACATGTCGGGCTGCAGGCCGCGTGGTTCGTAGTAGTCGCGGATCATGCGGCGTTCAAGGGCGGGGTATCCATCCGCCGGGATCAGCACCAGAATGCAGCCGCCGAGCCCGGCGCCCAGGATCTGCGCGCCGAGGACTCCTTTGTGCGACTTGGCGATATCGATCATCCAATCGATATCCGGCACGCTGCAGCCATAGGCTCCCGGCTGCATCACAAGCTCCGCGCTCTCAAGGCCTTGTTCGGCCCGGGCGATCAGGTCGTCCATCGCCGCATCCGAGTAATCCGCCACCGCGGGATGGCAGTGATCCTTATCCGTCCACGAAACGACCCTGTCGCCGTCGTGGGAGATATTCATCATCCTGCCAAGCTGCTCGATGCGCGCATTACGGACGAGCTGAGCGCACTGCCTTCCGCGCTCGCATTCCGACAGGCCGAACATGACAGCGCCGCGCACGGGGTAGTCGTTGATCGAGGCGTCGTGGCTGTTCAGGAACCCCTCGCCGACCCCATCCGGCAGCCGCCTCAGCACCTCATCCCGCGTCATATGCGCCGGGATATGCTTGAGCATCCTCAAGAGCTCCGGATAGGAAACGCCCAGGTTGCGGGCATTGATATCCCGAAGGTGCTCTATCTTCGGCGCGTGCTCCGGGAACTCCAGCTTGAAGAGCTCGCGTCCGATTCTGTAGCACGCGGCGCGGTGGTTGAACGTGTCGCGGGCACCGGTAGTCTTGTGCGCCCTAAGCTGCGAGTTGCACACGACGAAGCGATACTGCGTCGGGAATGGTATGCTATCGACCATACGGAACGGGAGGAAGCTGACGTTGATCACTCGCCCGCTCTGGGCGAACTTCATCGCCGCATGATCGGCCGATCCGCCCCTCGTGCCGACATACCACTCGCCCTCCCCGCAGAGCTGAACGAACTGCTCCGGCGAGATGTCGATGTCATTGATGTGCGCGATCGCCTCCGCGACCGCAACCACCATCGCCGACGAGGAACTCAGCCCCGCCGCCATCGGCACATTGCCTGCCGCTACCATGTTCATCCCCTTGAGCGGCAGGTGCGGATACGCCGCCTGGAACCGCGCGGTCGGAGCTATCACGTAATGCGACCAATCGCCGCGGTTCTGCTCCAGCCTCTCACGAATGAAGCTGCTGTCCACAAACCGCAGCCAGTCGCCGCCGTCGTAGTTGGCTATCACGTCGTCGGCGTCGAACGACCTTCCCGGCAGGTCGCGCTCCCTCATGTTGTGCAGCACGACCTGACGATCCTCGCGCGCACCGACGACCAGGTAGAAGTCCCTGTCGAGGGCGATCAGGTTGGCGAACCCGCCCTGGTGATCGACATGGCGGCCCATTATGTTGACTCTGCCCGGCGCGCGGGTGATCACGACCGGATCGTCGCTGAACCGCCGCACGTAGTTCCGAAGCATCCGGACCAACTGCGCGCACTTCTGCTCCACCAGCGACGGATCGCCGCCGTAGATTTCGGAGAGGTGCTTCCGTGCCGGGCCGCCTGTGTCCTCAAATGCCCGAAGCCATTCGCTCGCGGGCCGGATCGTCTTCGGAGTCTCCTCGACTTTCGGCCTCTTGAGCCCGGCGAAGTAGTCCTCTATCGCCCTGAACTCCTCGGGCGTGTTGAATGCCATCACCTGCTCGGGGTAATCGACCGGAATCGGGACGATCTTCCGCCCCTCCGCCGCAAGCATCCCAACTATGTCGGTGAGGTATTCCTCTTTCTGGGCGTTATCCGCGCCGAGCCTGTCCAGGGCCGAATAGAGCAGCGGCGCCTTGATCAGATAGATGAACTGGTTCGAGAGGTTGACTTCCCGCAGTTCCTGGGCCGTGAACCGGCGGCCACCCACGCTGATGGAGTCGGCTTCGGCGAACTCACCGTAGATCATCCCGCGCGTTACCGCCGCTCCGCTCTTCACTGACGTCCACAGCGACCCGAGCGACTTAGCAGCTTTTGATTCCTGCTTCAGGTATGCCAGCGCGAGGCTTTCCGCCTCCGCGGCTGATACGTCGCCTTTCTCGCTGAGGCGCTTCAGGACCGATATCACCTGCGCCTTCGCGCAGTCGGTGGCTTCGACGATGCCTACAACATTGCCTGCGTCGTCCGTCAGAACACGGCCGAGCCCCGGTCCGTGCTCCACGTCGCCCACCACCATGGCGAAATCCGCGTCAGCCTTGCGGTAGGTGTCGATCAGCCGCTCTATGACGGCCTCGTCGATCACCTTATCGCCCGGCATCAGAAGGACATCGCCCGCATAGCCCATCGCCTTCAGTGTGTTGGTCGCGCAGCGTGTGGCGTGACCCGTGCCGTGCTGTTCGGGCTGATACGCGTAGAACACCTGCGCCTCCGCCTGCGAACTGGCCTTGACGACCTGCTCCATCAGTTCGCCGATCACCACGCAATGCGAGGAGACACCGCAGCGATTGAGCGCCTCGATGGACCGTACGATTACTGGCCTGCCGCCGATCTGGTAGCAGACCTTGTGCAGGTGCGGCATACTCATCCGCGTCCCCTTGCCTGCGGCAAGAATCACGGATACGATGCTATTGCTCTTTGGTTTGGGCATTCGTCGTTCAACCTTATCACAACACGCGAGACAAGCACTGGACTACATTTGAGTTATAGGGACAAATGCCCAAACCCTTTAGCCTAGCTCGCGTAGCGGTCGATGCGGATACGGACGCTGGTTGCGGAGATGCTCTCCACGGCGACTCCGCAGACGAGGTCGTTGGTTGTCGCGGCATCGGTCACGGTCTGGTTATCGACGACGTGGAATTCGGCCCCAACGTCGGTCTGAGCGCCGTTTGCGCCGCCATCGACGAAGACGAACGTGCCGGTGGTGCAGACGCGGATCGACGCATCTCCCGGGCTGCCGGCGGAGTTGTCCACGGTCTCATACGCGACGCCGGCGAAGGTCTCACCCGCGGCGTCGGCTGCGTTGGTAGCGAACCCGCTGGCGTTGATGTTGACCAGCGCCCCCTTCGGGATCTTGACGGCGGCAATCGGATAAGCGATCACCTCTCCGTCCTTTCTTTTTGCTTCTCTTGCGGTTGTTGTTGCTGTCATTCGTTTCTCCTTTCGTTAGAAGGTTTGAAGGTTGCAAGGTTAGAATGTTGCAGTGAACACTGCCTCGATACCAGTCGTCATACAGGCAGGCCGGAGGGAACGTAATACCCTGGTGTCCGAAGTGCGTAGCTGAATATCGAGACGGGTTCGAGACCTGCACGGACTGCGGCGGGGAATTGGTCGATGAACTCCCGGGTTTTGCTAAGCCGTATCGCCAGAGCAGTCTGCATGGGTCCTTGCGTGCAGCGAAGTCGTTCGGCGCGGCGTGCTTCACCATCGCCTGTTCTTTGCCAGTATGTACCTGCCCGTGTGTGGCGGCTTCTACTGGGATCTTATGTTCATGGGCTGCGCGGCCATGCTGTGCGGCGTAACCGGCTTTGTGTCGGGACGCCTGGATCGTGGCCCGAGAGTGCTGTCGGACATGATAGTCGGCTGGCTCATCCCGTGGACCGTGCTCTGCCTGTGGTTGCTGAGCAGCGTCGGATGGAATGCCCAAGAGCTCGTCACTCGTGGCCAAGGCCTTCCTGAACTCTTGGTCTTCTCCACGTGGACGTTGACCGCCGTGGTAACCGGTGTGATCGGGACCGTCGTCGGTCTGCAGTGGAGGCGGCGTCGGGACTGGCTGCGGCTCGCCACGTTTTGTCTTCTGCTACTTGCGCTGAGCTACTTCTGGTCGGCAATGCTCGACCTTACACTCGTCTGCAGATGAACGCGATGGTTGATGGCTTCGTGCTACCTCGCCCGATGCCTCTCTACCTGATCCGACGTCACACCCAGCTTTGCGAATATCTCCGGCTCATCGGAGTCTGACTCGGCGGGTGCGAGCTCGGAGAACTCGATCACCTTCGGCTGAGTCTCGAGGAACCAGCGGAACACCTGGCTGATGGGGGTAGGCTGATCGCCGAATGTGATGACGCTGGTGTCGTCGGAGCGCAGGATCGCTCGGGCAAAGACCTCGGCTGCCGGGGCAAGCTTGCCCGCCCGCTTGAGGTCATCGATGCACTTGTCGGCTTCCTTGTCCGCTAGTTCGCGGCGCAGGCGGTCGAGTTCACGGTCCTCCGTAACCCCCCTCGGTCCCCCCTTGGTAAGGGGGGAAGTCAGTTCCGTTCCTTGGACAGGCTCGTGGGACGCATGGGACATACGGGAAGTATGGGACGTATCGGCGTGTTCAGGCTCTTCGAGCGACAACTCGGTCTCTCCGAACGGCACCATGTTGTCTATGCTGAACACCGCCGCATCAGCGACCCTTGGCTCGCGCACGAGCGATACCTCCGCGATGCCGCTCTTGTCCTTCAGGATCGCAACCGACAACCGCTTCGCGTTTGCCGACTTGATAAGCTCCCAAGCGGCCTGGGTGAACGAGAGCCTGCCGAACAGCTCCTTGCCCTTCCTGTAGACCGACTTGAGCACCCCGAGCGCCCCATCGAAAGGCGTCGCAGAGTGCTCGATTCGCACCGGCGCTTCGGAGGTGTTGGCGATGATCCGATCAAGGTCCTCCTCCGTAACCTCGATCCCCCGATCCGGGTAGCTCCCGGCTTCGAATAGCTTTGCTTCGCGTTCTATGGTTGTAGTCATAATGTCTCCTTGGTTTGATGGTATGATGGTTTGATCGTCGATGGTCCGGGAACAGCGAGCGTGTCATGTCGAATTCTCAATGTTCAATGTTGAATGCTCAATGGGGGGAGCCTTCATCTACCATTGAGAATTCATCATTGGGAATTCGGGATGCCGAGGTATCCCCTGATCCACTCCTCGTCCGGCTTGATGATTTCGCCGGAGACGAGCTTCTCGATCACACCCGATAGCTGCGCCACGTCAGTGTCCTCAAGCGGGCCGAGGCTGAAGGTGGGGTAGGCGCTGACGCTGAAGTTGTAGTCCACCAGCCGCTTGATCACCTGCTCCTGCATCACGGACTCCTCGAGGTCCCGCTTCAGCTTCCGCAGGCACATTTTCAGCACGTCCAGGTGGACCTTCGCAAGCGCGAAGCTGCCCACTCTCATTCCCTCGTCCGTCATCAGCGTCTGGCAGAGGATCGCCCGGCTGATCTGCTTGTCGTGCCACTCTATCGCCTGCAGATAGCCCGCCTCGCCGCCGCGGTTCGCCTCCAGAAGCTCGATCTGCACGTCCTCCGGGATCACGATCGCGGTCTTCTGCTGGATGCTGTCCAGCACTCGCATCAGCTCCTCCTGGCCGGATTTGGGCATGCCGCGCCGGAACGTGCCCTTGGCTGTCGGGGAGCCATACCTCTCCAGGTAGATGTTCATGAACCGCGTCAGCAGGTCTTTGCTCCAGTAGTGCTTGTAGGCGGCGCGGAGGTCGGACGTGCCATAGGGCGACTCGTAGCGCGGCATATACGAGTAGATGATGAACTTCTCCGCCGGCAATGCGGAATCAGTCCGGCGGTGTGTCGGGAATCCTGTTCCCGATACCTCCCCCGACTTCGGGAACAAGCTTCCCGAACTACCCGCAACCTCGGGCGTTCTCGCCAGCCCCTTTACGTTCAGGAACTCGTCAGTCTCGAACACGAACGTCGCGGGGTCTTTCGGCTTGATCGACGCCAGTCCGATGCGGCCCGCATACGGCTCCTTCTCAAGCGTGCGGTAGTTGATTTCCAGCACCGAGAAGCCCTTCGCCAGCGCATCGAGCACAGCAAAGAGCACGTCCAGAACCGAGCCGCGCATGTCATTGAGCGTGAACCTCACGAAGTCCGCCACCTCGACGTCCGCGGGCGCGTTCGATGCCGGATGGACCTCCCAGCCGCGCGACAAGACGGCGAGCTTCTTGATCGTGAGGCAAGCCTGCACCTGGGCGTCCTTTTGCATCTCGTCGTAGATCGCATACCCGCGCTTGCCGATCAGGTCGTCCGGATTGTAAGGGGCGATCTGCCCCAACGCCGAGGCAATCGCCCCCTTCGCCGCGGCAACCTCGCCCACCGGCGGGGACCTCCTGGCGCTGGCATGACGCCCCGCAAAGAAATGCGATAGGATCGGAATGGTCATATCTTCCTCCTTCCAGGGGATGAAAACGCAGGGGCCGGGTCAGAATCCCGGCCCCTCATGCAAAACGCCCCCGCGATCGAATCGCGGAGGCGCTAAGGTTATTGTTTCAGATGATGATTGCGACTAGGCTCTTCGCCTGCGCGCGGCAAACCCTGCCAGCCCGACTATGCCGGTGAACAGGCTTACTATAGCTCCCGGTTCGGGGACAGGCATAACCACGAAGTTGCTGGTGCCGCTGGCCGCATCATTCGGGCTCAGGTGGAACTTGAACTCCGCCGATATGTTGTAGATGCCGTTCATGTCCACCCACGGCGGCAGAGTCTGCAGGGCGGTATTGCTGCTATACGCCTCGGCGCTGATCGGGTTGTCCACGAGGTAGCAGAACGTGTCCGTGTCGTTGCAGATGGCACGGAAGAAGCAGCCGTTGTCGTAGCCTCCTGTCGCCATAGCGCCATCGCCGTCGAGGTCTGTAAGTGTCAGTGCCGCAGTCGCGGCGCCCAGGCAGTTGGGAAGCATGGCGAACGATACGATATCCGATGTCACCGTAATATTGGCGCCGGTCTCGCCCGCTGTGAAGTGAAACTCCACCGATACCCGTGGATCGGCGTCCACGCTGACGGTCATCGACTGCAGAATAACGCCGTTACCGAGGTTGATGAACTGGCTCAGATCTGTGCCGGTAGGGTCTCCCCAAACACGCGTGACAAACCCGTTCCATTGCTGCAGCTCAGCCATGTTGTCGATGCTGAAGAACAGGTTGATGTTGTCGCCGTCGACCGCCTGGCCGAGGAACCAGCCATCGGTTGAGGGCGGTGAAGTCACAGCGTAGGCGGCCGTTGACGCACAGACCATACACGCGGCAAGCAGAATCGCCGCGATCGCGCGTGAGTATCGCATGGTCTCCCCCCGATTCCAGAGCCGGCCCTCCCTGTCCATCCGTGATCAAGGCAGCACGTCACTGCGCTGCGGCCATGGCTCTTTCCAGACTGCTCCTGATAGCGTCCGGCCTACCTGCTGCAAGAACCGTGCCAAACCAGGCAGCCTATGAGCAGCGTCTTCGCCTGATGAATCCGAGGAGCCCCGCGCATCCGCTCAAGAGGGCAACCATGGAACCGGGCTCCGGCACCGGCTGGACTATGAAGACACTCGTGCCGCTGGCGGAGTCCTCGGGCGACAGGTTGAAGGCGAATTCGGAGCAAATCCACTTGACGTCGCCCGTCAGCACCTGCCAATCGCAACTCTCGTGGCGCGTGTCGCTCAAATACGCGGGCACCGTGATGGGGCCGTCGATCAGACTGGTGAAATACGCAACAGTCGGGACATTCTCCATAGCGTAGTAGGTCTGATACATACGGCCGTCGTGCATGCCGCTGACAAACGCGCCGTCGCCGTTGCGGTCGGTGACGGTAATCGCGGCAGTAGCCCGTCCCATCGGATTCGTCAGCGCCGGGAAGCTCACGATATTGGGAGTGACGACAACCTTGTTCCCTGACGGCCCCGCGACGTAGTCGAAGCTGAGACTGACTTGAGGATCGGCATCAACCTCAATCGTCAACGACCTCAGGGTGCCGCCGTCGTCTCCGAACGAGAGGAACTTGGTGGGATCTGACAGAGTCGGATCGCCCCAGCTCTTGGTAACGATGCCATCATACGCCAGCAGCTCGGACATGTTGTCTATCCCGAGCAGGAACGTGATGGTGGAACCTTCCACTACTGGAGTAAGTGTCCAACCGTCTGTCGATGGTATAGACCCAGCGTAAGCGGCGTTACACAGACACAGCGCCGCGGTCAATGACAGAACGGCGATCAACAGCCTTGACAAGCTCATAGTGCCTCCCCTATTGCTAATCATCGATAATCTGGTCACGGCGGCTGGCCGCCGCGTAATGCCTTAGGTAGAGGTGGAAGCTCAAGCTTGACGCAAACCCACCTACTGCAAGCTCAACTGCAAGAACTGTGCCAATGACAGAGGTTTTCAGCAAGATTGGTCAGAGTTGTCAAATGTACCGCGTCGCCAGGCGACCGTTTCGGCTCAGACAGGTCCCGCTGAACGGCGGTTTGCGCGATTGCCAGCACGCGAGGGCCAGCGCAATCACAAGATCGTCATTGATACCGGGCCGCCCCGTCATGCGAATGTTGCCGGATTGTGTCAACTCATACTCGAAGTACTGAAGCTCCCGCATCAACTGCTCGTCCCTGGGAATCGCAAGCGACCTGTGCGCGAATTGCAGGGCAAGGTTGTCGATCAGTTCCTGCTTGGATGTGTTCGTGAAGCCGTAGCCCTCGACGGTGGTATCCACGCCCGATTCCCACAGCCTCGAACGGAACTGGTCCAGCAGCGGATCGCCTATGGAGGTCGAGTCCGCCAGGGCCGCGCTGACCCTGTGAGTCCGCAGGAAGTCTGCCACGCGCTCTATCTGCCTGTCCCAGCCCATGCGGTTGAACCGGTCTATGCCTACAACCCGGCAGCCGGATTCATCCACGGCTAGCGCGACCACGGCGGTGAAGTCGGAATAGCGCGCCCAGTCTATTCCGGCAACGACATACTCCGCATTCTCCATTCCGCATTCCGCATTTCGAGCCGCCGCCTCGACGTCCTCCAGCGGAAACACGCAGCTTGCATCATCGATGAACTGGGCCTCATACTCGACCGAGAACTGCCTCGGGCTGATCTGGGCCCGCTGCGCTTCGATGTAATCCCGGCTGATGTGCGGGTTCGCCCACGAAGGAAACGTAAAGGAGGCGATCTCGCGCGCGCTGTCCGCCGATCGCCGGCTCTCCATTCCGCGCAGGAACGCCCGGTAGAAGTGGTTCTTGCCGAACGGGGTGCTGATCATCACAAGGCTGCCGTTCCGGTCGGCGAGCATCGGCGCGACCACCTCCGTGACTACGGAATCGCGGACGTAGGCGGCCTCGTCGATGATCACCCTGTCCGCGGAGTTGCCGCGCAGGTTCCGGCCGTCTTCGTCGGCAGTTCGAGCCATCAGGACGCTCCTGCCGATCGTCAGCTTCGGGTACGGCGTCCGGGTGATCTTCACAACACGGCGAGTCGCGGGTGACGAGAGCGCGAGCCGCTCGACAGTGCTGAAGAGGAGCCTGGACTGGTCATAGGTCGGGGCGACAACGATCTGCACCGACCCGGGTCTTGCCAGGGCGAATGTAATCGCGTCTATCGCCGCCGCCTCGGTCTTGCCCCAGCGGCGTCCGCACGACGCGACTTTGGTCTGGGCATCGCAGAGGAGCCAGTCACGCTGCGTGTGGTGCGGCTCCCACTGCCACAGCCCTTTGGCTATCCGAAGCCTCAGGCGGTTGTCAGAGCTGCTGCGCATCGGCTGCCTCCTCCCGGTGTGCCTGTCTTATCGCGTCGGCCAGAAGCGCGCCCGGGTCTTCATTCTCTTGGTCCAAGGACCCGCTGGCCTTGATCACATCCAGCAAGACCTTTGCCTCGGCATTTGACGAGTTCTGCGTCAGCTCACATAGCTTGACGGCCGAGTTGATGACGGCCTGCCTTGCGAGGCGTTTGGCGGCGAGAGTTTGCTCGCGTTCTCGTTCCCGCAAGGCTTCCACGAAGGCGTCAGTCCTCATCCAGCTTCGGAGCGTACTCAGTTTCACGCCGACCATGTCGGCTACGGCCTTATCAGAGTGAGAGAGCAGTAGATCAACGGCTTTGGTTTTGCGATTCATAGGGACCTCCTGGTATGGGTATTAGGGAACACATGTTCGACAGGGAAGGCAAACAGAAAGGCCGGGACTACGCATCCCGACCTATCAGGAAAATTTTCTCCCCCATAATTATAAGACGGCGAGATGGCCATTTCTGTACATCGAAAGATTGAAACTTCAGTTAAATGTTGTTCACAGGCAGTGAATCACGCTCAAAACCGGGGTTGAGGGTTAGAGAGTTTATGGTTGAGGGAAAGGAGAGCGCTTCGACCAGGCTCAGGATGCTCCGGGTGATCGGACGGTGGCTGCAAACGATGGATCCTGAAACAAGTTCAGGATGACGATGGGCCCTGAATCGGGTTCAGGATGACGACAACGCGCTCATCTACTCTGGGCCTGCGACTCTGAGTAGTTAGCTGCTTGCGCTTGGCCGCTGTTGTCCGGTAGAATCAGGCTGAACTACCGACAGCGAGGTCTCACATGTACGGCAACGTTCTGCTCATTTCCGCTCTCATCTGCCTGCTCTTCCTTCTGGCGAACTGCTGCTCGGCCGCGGACATAGCCAAACCGCTCGTCGGAGTCTACGTCACCCAGGCCGAGCTGGAGAACGCGCACCGCAACATCGCCAAGTACGATTGGGCCAAGAGCGAATGGGAGCGCACGAAGCAGATCGCCGATTCCTGGCTCGAGCGCGAGGACGATTGGATCAGAAAGATGGTGCCAGCCAAGGGCTCCACATTCTCCTACGGCACTACCGGCTGCCCCGCGTGCGGCGCCAACTGGCCGCGTTTCGGGTCGGGCATGTGCTCGTGGGACAAGCCCGGCAAGCTGACCTGCCCCGCCTGCAAACGCGAGTTTCCCGACGATGATCCCAGCGCGCCATATTACGACCCCGGCGGCGGCATCACCATCAACGGCCGGAACTACTGGCTGAAGGGCGTGTGGAACTCGTGGGTCGTTCAGCAGCTTTCAACCTCCTGGAACAGCGGGAATTCCGCCGTAAGAAACCTCAGCATCGCCTACGCACTCACCGGAGATACCCGCTATGCCCGCAAGGCGGCGGTGATACTGGACGCGCTGGCCACGGTCCAGCCGACCACGATCGGACCGCGCGATTTTGCGACAAACCCAACAAGCCTTCAGGGCCGCTTCGATCAACTCACCAGCATCGTCTTCCGAACGAAAGTGCTGCAGGTCGATGCTTATGACCTGATCGGACGCCTGGAGGACCTGGACAAGCCTTCGCCCACGAATCCGGGCATGACTATGCGCGAGAACATCGTCAAGAACCTGCTGGAGGACTACCTATTCCTGCATGCGGATATCCGCAATGGCAAGCTTCACACGCTGCACAATCATGAGGCCGACTGCGTGCGCGGGATGCTCGCCGTAGGGATCGTTACGGGAAACCCGGACTACATCCGCTGGGGGCTCGATGCGATTTCCTACTACATCAGCAACACAATCGACCGGGACGGGCAGTACTACGAGACCTCCGCGGGCTACTCCAACTTCGGCACATCCGTCATATTCGATATGGCGCAGGCAGCCGCAAACTACTCTCCATCCAACTACCCCGACCCGGAGCGATTCCCGAACCCCAAGGACTACCCCTACAACCTGAACTTCTTCGATAACCCCAGACTCGCGGTTGCATGCCTGAAAGCGGCCGTTGATCTCGATTGCGCCGGGCACGTGCCGGGCTTCGGCAACGCGCACGGCAGCCTTGCTAACGTGACCGCCGAGCGAGAGCCTCAGGTGAACGCTTTTATGGCAGACCTCTTCCTCGCCAAGTCCACCAACCCCGATATCCGCCGCCTAGCCGCAAGCAGGCTGATCAATTCGTCGAGCAAGGGCAAGATCGACCGCTCCGGGATATGGTGCATGTACTACGCCAGGGATATCGAGCAGCGGGATTACCCCTCCAATCTGCCCCAGGACTCGACTCTGTTGGGCGGGCGAGACCTTGCGATGCTGCGTTCGGGCGACGGGGCTGACCGCCGCGCCGCGCTGGTGCGAGGCGGATGCACGCTGCCACACGGGCACGACGATATCCTCGGGCTGCTGCTCTTCGGCAAAGGCCGTGACCTGAGCTACGAAATCGGCTACGGAATCTTCGGCACGCCGGTCCACCTGGGCTGGAACCAGCGCCAGGTGTCGCATAACCTGGTCGTAGTGGATGAGGACCTCACCCGCCCCAAGAGCCAGTTCCGCAAGACTCCCGGAGGCGGGGTGATCCTGTTCGGTCAGGAAGGGCCGATAAGCGTCGCGGAGATGGATGGGCTGGAGTCAAGGACCGGCGAAGGTCTGACTATGTACCGGCGCGCGGTCTCGCAAATAGATATCAGCGCCGGGGACGCCTACTGGGTCGACATCTTCCGAGTGGCAGGCGGCAAGCAGCACGACTACGTGTTCCACGGCTCCTGGGGAGAGGATGAACGCAACGACTTCACCACGAGCGGGCTCACCTTCGCCAAACCCGAGGCGTGGACGCTCGCCGGCCTGAACCCGGACTATCGCGGCGCATCGTATGATAAGCCTGGCTGGAGTTGGGGCGAGCGCATCGTTCCCGGCGAGTACATCAAGGACATGGGCGACCCCAACGAGAAGATCGGCGGGCGCGGCTGGACTCCGCCACCCGGCAACGGTTACGGCTTCCTCCACAACGTGAGCATCGCCCCTTCCTCCGATCCCTACAGCGCCGAATGGACGGGGCTGGCTCCCAATGACACTCGGCTGCGGATGATGTCGCTGCCGGAGGAAGGGACCCGGGTCATCACCGCCCTCGGTCCCACGCTGGATGGAAAACGCCAGATGCACTTCGTAATCGCGCGCCGAAACGGCGAGGCGGGCCTCCAGAGCAGGTTCGTCTCCGTGTTCGTGCCATATCGCGGCGAGTGCCCCATGAAGCAGATCGAGGAACTGCCGCTCAGCCCGCGCGATCCGATGGCGGTGTGCGTGAAGGTGACGCTCGCGGACGGACGGATCGACTACGTGCTCAGCGCGCCTGAATCCGGCACCCGTTTCGCCGCCATCGACGGCAGGCTGCGGATAGCATTCCAGGGCAGATACGGCCTGGTGCGGGCGCGCGATCAGAAGGCTGAGAGCGTTGTGCTTTTCGATGGGACGGAGCTTAGCTGCGGAGCGAAATCGATCACGATCCCTGCCGCCTCAGTGGAGGCGGAGATCACATCCGTGGACGAAAAGGCCAAGACGATCACCGTAGACGCGCCAGCCGATGGGCTCGCGGGCCGTGTCGCGCTCATCCGCACCGACGGCTCTCCCCGCCGGGGCGCCTACACGATCGCCAGGGCAACTTCGGCCGGCGGCAAGACCGTGCTTGAGCTGCAGTGCCTGGACCTAGTGCTGGCGCGCGGTGTGCTGGACAAGGAGCCGGCCGGCAGCGCGATCTCTAGCCGAATTCCGGTCCCGTTTGCCTACACGATCGGCAGCCCGACCCGCTACTTCGACGGCGCTCCGATCCGCAACACCCGCACCGGCAGGGTCTCCAGGGTGGTGCGGTTCAGCGACATGAAGAGCTTCGAGATCGACGATGCGGCGGATTGGAAGATGGGCGACGGGTTCGAGATCCTCGATTTCGTACCCGGCGACAGAATCACTGTTCCTCTTTCGGCTTTCGAGGAGTAGTTGAGCGGCGGCGCTGCCGGGTTGGCGGCGGCGCTTCGCTTTCATTCGGCTGCTCGGGCGTCTGCTCCCTCAACTTCGGGACCAACTCCATCAGCAGGACGTTGATGGTCGCGCCGACGGGGACCGCCAGAATCATCCCCGCGATGCCGAACAGCGACCCGCCCAGCATCAGCGCGAACAAGCTCCACGGCAGGCTGAGCCCGACGGACCCGCCCAGCACTCGCGGCGCGATGACGTTATCGAACAGGACATTGTTCTGTACCACCATCGCCGCCAGCACCGCCAGCACATACCCCAGCGAAGGATTGGTCGCAAACGCCACCACTCCGGTCGAGATCAGGATGACTATGGAGCCGATGTAGGGGATCGGCGAAACCAGCCCCGCCACCAGCCCCAGCACCAGCGCGTAGGGCATCCGGAAAAAGACCCCGAGGATGAAGGCAGTGAACGCTCCGTAGAGGATCGCAAGCACGAAAATGCCGCGGACGTAGGAGTTGAGCACCGTGCCGACCGCCCCGAGCACGTGCAGGATTCGGTCGCGGTGCTCGTCCGGCAGCAGGCGGCTGAATTTGTCGCTCTGCGCGTTCCAATTCATCAGCAGCCAGATGGTGACCAGCGGCACGACAAACAGCCATGTCAGCCTGCTTGCGGCGTTCATCAGAAAGCCGCTGACCGCGCTGATAGCCGAAGCGGAAAAGCCGCGAATCTGCTGTGGGAAACGGTCGGCGAAACCGGGAAGGGTAGTCGGCAGGTTCGCCCTCTCCAGCAGCGGTTTCGCGCGGTTAAGCAGTGCGTTAGCGCTCTCCTCGGCTTCCTTCGCGTAGGTGGGCATGTTGCGCGCGAGGTCGGTGCCCTGCTCGATCAGTCTCGGCACCAGCAGGAGGACCGCCCCGGCGAAAAGCACCAGAAACAGCAGGCTCGTCAGGCCTACCGAGAACAGCCGCCGCGTCCCTCGCTGCTCCAGCCGCGTGATCAGCGGGTTCAGGATCAGGGCGATAATGAACGCGATCACAAATGGCGTCACGGTCGCAAGAACAGGATCGATGAGCCAACCCAGCCGGTCCAGCAGCAAGACGAGAGCAAGCAGACCCAATAGCACGCCTGCCCAACCGGTCACCCGCCGCCAAGTCTTCTCCGTCATCGCCAACCATCCCCTTCCGATGCTTTCGGGTGCTTATTCGCCAACTACGCCGCCCTGACCTGCTTTCGGCTGCCGGGCCGCCCCGCTCCGCAGTCTGCAATCTACAATCCTAATCGATCGGAAATGTCTTGTACATCGGCATTTTCGTGAGCCAACTGATCAGCGTCAGTATGCCGCTGGCCGTATAGTCGCCCACGACCAGCCCGACGAAGAACGGCATCGCGCGCTTGTACATCTTGAGGCCGCCGGAGCGGAGCATCAGCGACTTCGAGACCGCCGCGATACCCATCGGCAGCCAGAGCCAGTCGAACATCCTTATCTGCGCGAGCACGAAGCCTACCGGGTGGAACGGCCACCAGCTTATCTTCAGGTTCGCCAGATAGAAGAGCACGACCATCAGCGCGCCCCAGCAGGCGGCCAGTATATGCGGAACGCCAACCTCGAGCGCGGTGCCGTTGAGCGTAGCGCGGAGGATATTGAACCCCTCCCGGCCCTGGTAGACGCGCCACCAGTCGCACCTGGCGGTTGCCGCGCCGTTCTTGTAGTAGACGTCCAGCGCGATCCAGAGGCTTGCGAACACAGCAAGCACCGTGGCGGCCGCAAGCGTTTTCAGGAACTGCGAGCGCTCGATGCCGGCGGACTCCGTCAGCTTCATGCCGTCCGCGTAGTTCGGCAGGGCGTGGGCCCGGAAATCGCCGAACGAGAACCAGCGCAGATACGCAAGCCCCACGCCTTCCTCCACGTGATGGCCCGCGCCGAGGAACGTTCTCGGGAACCAGCTCACTTCGTTGCCGGGGTTCCATACCATTCCGACCGCGGCCCTCACCCAACCGCCGCCGACCATGAAGAGCAGGAAACACCCAAAGAGCATCATCGAAACATGCGGCCTCAGGCCGAGCGCGACGCCATACATCACCAGCAGCTCGATCGCCACGACGAGCACTATCCAGTAGGCCCGGTCATCCTTTGTGGACATGGACCGCCTGAGCGTCTTTCGAGCCGACCAGAGCACGATCAGCGCGAACGCCAGCACCGCGCCCTGGCCCTGCTCTCCGGGATACGGAAAGCCGGTCGCGCCCGCGTCGAAGCCGAGCATGTGCCCGCCCAGGGTTTCCAGCTTCACGAGCCAGAAGCACACTACGCACGAGTAGAGTATGTTCGTCGGGACCAGCGCCGAAAGTCCGATCACGCACGGATAGAAGGCAATATACAGCGGGGCCATGCACCGCATCTGCTCGGGCAGGTATTGGCCCCACTCGGTCGGCAGCGTCCGGATGCAGGGAATCCACGGATAGAGGAAATGCAGCGCGCTCATCGCCTGCAGCACGAATGCCACTCCGGCGCCGAGGAGCAGCGCCTTCTTGAACGTGTTCGGCTGCTCGGTGAGCATCAGAGGTAACTGAACAATGGGGAACGTGAGCCGCTCTTCCTTCGACCACCTGGGGTAGAACAGGTGCGCGAGGCAGTACTGCGCCGCAAGCAGAGTCAGGATGAACCCGCCCCACGCCAGCACCGGCACCAACCATGCGCGCCATATCGCGGGCTCGTAGAGGCTCGAATTGCCCAGCCAGAAGCCTTTCACTACCTCGTTACCGCGGGGCGCGGCCCAGGTGGGAATGGCGCTGAAGAACTCGGCAAACTTGTTCGCGGGCGTCGCGTATTGCCAGGGTGCGAGGATTGTGGTGATCAGGAACTGCACCATGCCCATTGTGGCTATGCCGACGGTTGCGGCTACGGAGACGTAGATGAGCAGCATTGCGCGGCGCGAGAACCGCTTGAAAAACATCCTTGTCGCCAGCAGCACCAGCAGCAGCCACACGCCCGGGAACGTGAGCGACATCGAAGCCAGATCAGCGGAATGGTGGAGTATCTCCGCCTTGAAAACGAGAATGCAGACAATCGGCGCGAGGATAATGGCAACGACAGAAGCCCAGCCGAGGCCGGTGGGCTTGGCATCAGGCGCATGGGTGGACGTGAGCTCTCCAGGCTGAACGACTTGCGGGGCCAACTACTTGCCCTCGAAGAACGAGCGGCAGGCATCCTCCCGCAGCACAGCTCGTGAATCCGCTACCAGCCCCTCCATCTTGCCCCACTGCAAGTGGAACGTGTAGCCGTGCCGGAAGAAATGCCGAAACATCAGATAATCCGCCAGCTTGAGCCTCAAAGACTCGGAGAGAAGTGCCGGCCTCTCGTTCGTCGCGGTAGACATCTGCTCCAGCAAATCGAGATGCCAGCTTCTGGAGCGTGGCAAGGCACCGTCTATTCTTCTTGCAGTCTGCTTGAAGACGTTCTCGACCCCGTTGTAGAACGAGTGAAGGTAAGCTGACAACGCACTTATCTCAGTGCTGCCAGGTATCTCGCGGGAAGACGCATCTATCAGATCAGCAGTGTACTCAACCAATCGGCGGAGCTGCCCAAGTTCGAACTCGACTTTCTCTTGTGCTTCATGCCACACGTAGCAACTTTCCCTTTTCGCGGAGGTAATCAGAGAACAAGGTCGGCTCATCCAGATCAACAACGTCAATCTGACGATGGATCGCAAGAGCGGCTACGCCAACCGCACGGAAGAACTTGCTCGGCGGTATGCCACTTACTGCGAAATCCAGATCGGAATCCGGCGTGTCTCGGCCTTCAGCGACGGAGCCAAACAGATACACCTCCCTGGCTCCCGCTTCCTTCAGCACTTCGGCTGCTTTCTCTATGTCTTTCCTGATGCCTTCAGTCATCTCGTGACCTGCGGTTCGATAGGCTCAGTGCTCTTGCATTCTACCACATTCACCCCACAACAGGCAGCGCTTCACCGCCGTGACGGAGGACTGCTACAGATGCATTCGCCCCGACCAGCTCGAATGCCTTCTCCAGTGCTTCCTGGGGAGTCTGGGCAGGGATGAATCCCAAGTGGATTTGGTCCTCGCGCGGGATGCCGTTCTTGACCATGATCCCCCTGGCCTTGTCCTTGATCAGCCGGCCCACTCGAAGGCAGTGCGATGCGACTGAGAGGTTGGTGAGCTGCCCGGAATCCACTTCGCAGAGGATGTCCTGCTCAGTGGTATAGCCTCTTTCGAGGATCAGCGGATGCGCGCGGGAGACGCCCTCCACGCAGGGTGAGACCAGTATCACCACCCCGCCGGGCTTCACCATCAGGTCCGCCGCATACAGCGCCTTAGCTGCCTGCCAGAGCTCGATGTCTTTGGGGTACGAGTCGGCAATCACAATATCCGCCTGCTCCGGGACACAAACTCCGAACACGTCGCGCGCGAGATCGCAGCCCTTGAGGTGCGCCTGCACGAAATCGCCAGCGACCATGTCTATGAGCCTGCCCCGCGGATCGCAGATGACGTTCACTATGAACTGCAGCCCCGCGAGCCTGGCACACTCGTTCATCTCGTCCCGGACCGGGTTATCGGCGAAGCCCAGCATCTTCTCGCCGGGCTCCTTGCCTCCGATCCAGTGCGTTCGTGCAATGCCTTCCGCGCCGCTGATCCCGGGCAGCACGATCTTGGCTCCGCCCGAGTATCCCGCAATCCTGTGCGGGGCGATCTGCCCGAGCCCGATCACCAAATCGGCCTCAAGCACAGCCCGGTTGACCTGAAAGCGCCCCCCAAGCGTTACCAGCGCTTCGGGGTTGTTGTACTCGTGGTTGATGATTTCGAACCGCGCGCAAATGTCCAGGCCGAACCGCGCCAGCTTCTCCTCCTCGGTCATCGGCCTGTGCGTACCCAGCGCGACCAGTATCCTGATATCCTCCACACCGGCAGAGCGAAGCTTCTGTTCGAGGATCGGGATAATCACATCCACGGGCGTCTGGCGGGTGTAGTCGTCGGATAGGATCAGCGCCCGGCGTTTGCCGCGCGCGATGTCCTCTATCCTGGGTGAGCCTATTGGGTCCTCGAGCGCGCGAAGCACACACTCGCGCACATCAGGTACGGGATCGAACGCCGCCGGCTCGAAGACCCCGAGCAGGTTCCGATCCGGCACCTCGACCGGCGGGAAATCCGACTGGTTGTACGGGAAGCTGATTCGCATAGCTGCTATTCTCATACGGGCTCGAAAGACGACTTTCCTGCCACGGGTGTCTGTTCGTTTACCGGCAAGCGGCGACGGGTAATCACTACCAACCAGGCGGGTGGCAGCTTCGGCAGCGCGTTGCTGGGTGGGCAGCGCACGACCCGACCTGTGTTCCATCACCTGCCGTCCCCGTAAGCGCATCAGTTACATCGAGAGAGGGGAGATACTATGCGACTCAAGACCTTACTTGCGGGGCTGCTTGTCCTGCTGCTCCTGCCGGGCGCGGCGCTGGCCATCAATGGGATCGAGCCCATCCCCGTGTTCCCCACACCGACCGCGTTCGGGGGCAATTTCGTACGGATGGGTTGGTACAACTGCAATCAGGCGTGGTTCACCTGCAGGGAAACGAACAACATCCGCTACACCGGAGGAAGCACGGCGCTCAGCGAGTTCCAACTCACGCTGTCGCCCAAGCTGTCCAGTGCGTTGGTTCCCAGGGAGCTTGGAGGCGAAATCGCCGCAAGACCGCTCTACCTGGTAACCAACTTCCAGAACCCGCCGGTGTTCAGTACAGCGCCCGGTCAGCCGGACTACTCGGCGCTCTGGCAGGTGTTCGAAATCACCTGGAAGCCCGGAGTCCCGCGGCGAGCGATATGTAACGCGGACCCTGCGTCACCCGAAAACCCATGCGGCCTGCCCGGTCCGTCTGAAGCCGACATCACGGCGACTGACGTTGTGCTCGATTGTCCGATTCTCGTGCTCGGTCCGCTAACGTGGCCCAAGTCTACCGGCGGATCGAACTACATAATCCCACAAGCCGTTCTGGTGGACCCTAAGCTCAAGCTTGTGTTTCTGCCGGGCTGGCTCGTCTACTGCCAGGACCCGGTCAGCAGGCGGGTAGACGAGGCTTTCGCTCTGATCACGGAAGCATCGGATCCGGCCCTGGCGAAGGCACTGGGGGCCAACCTGGCGCCGGGGCTGCTGAACATGCCGGACGAGGACACGACGGACTTCTATGTGATGCGCGGGCCGAAGCCGCTCACACAACTGCCGCTGGTCAGGGACTGCCTGGCGGAGTTCACACCCTTCGCGCCCTACTTCGTCGGCTTCAACATCAACGCCGGTTATTCGCCGGTAATGAGGTACGTGATACTGCAGCGAAACGTGCCGCCGAACTGCCTGATCAAGACGATCGACTCCCTGGACCTGCTGCTTGGAACGGGTGGGCTGATCATACTCAAGGACGATCAGCGTATTAACGCGCCAATCATAATCGCGAGCTGAATCGTAGGGTGCGGGCCGGCGGAAGCCGGCCTGCACCAGGCTTCTATCTAGGGACGCTGAAGCCCTCTTTCTCGGCGGCGGACGCGAGTTTGGAGTCCGTGCAGACAAACTCCAGACCCATGGGAACATGCCTCGCCCAAACGAGCGCTGCGGCAAGCTGCAGAGCGTCGGCGGCCCGAAGGTCGTGCACTCGAATCAGTCTGAGGGCTATCTGTCTGACCTCCTCGTTGGGCTCGACCTCCTCTGCATCGTAGACAAGCGGCCCAATCTTCGAGATGATGTTGGTGTAGCCGATGTCGCTGATCTCTCCCATTCGTCGCAACCTCGCAGCGGCGGATGCCAACTCGATAGGCGTTGCCCACCACAGTGCGACGGCCGAATCCGTGGCCAGAATCTCGCGCGCTCTGGGAGCAGGCTGCTCCGGGCCGACGAGTGCGAACAGCGCAGAGGTGTCCCAGAATCTCATATCCGATCCTCTCGAATGTCGTGCACTGCTTGCAGCGCACGCTCGACGGTCAAGCCAGGTGCGCCGGGCTGATCTATGAGATCCAGGGGTATAGGGCCGCGCCCGGGACGTATCATGCCTTTGGCCAGAAGCTCTGCTCTCCGCTCGTCCTGGGTTATCGCCGGGTCTACGGGCACAATCAGCGCCACCGGACGGCCGCGGTCGGTAACAACCACCTGCTCGCCGGCCTTAACGCTCTCGAGATAGCCCGACAGGCCCGCTTTGAGCTTGGCTATCGGCGCAGAACGCATAATGTGTACCTCCAGGTCTCTTTATATGACTATTATAGTCACAAGCACCTTCTTGGTCAAGCGAAACTGCTGAGAGTAGATGAGGGCGCTGTCGTCATCCTGAACTTGATTCAGGATCCATCACCACACTGTCTGGATGCCGGATCAAGTCCGGCATGACGCATTTCCCACCGACACCGAGCAGTTGCAGTCAACACCGGTGTTCGTAGGTACCCTTACTTCCTCGCCGCTATCGGCATGAGCAGCCTGCGGGCTAGCTCAATGTCGCCTATGGCCTTTTCGTGGCCGTTGGGATTGCGGCAGGCGAGGGAGATGGCCTGCTCGTAGTCTACCATGTCCTCAGGAGTCCGCATCTTGGAGGCGGCGAGCATCGCGAGCTCGTAGTCCTGAATCCCTTCCAGCAGCTGTTCCCATCGGAGGCTGGAGACTGGGCCATCGGGGCCGGGGTAGACGAAGTAGACATCGCCGGTTGGAAACGGGGCATACTCAGGGTGAAGATACGGGTCGTGCGACCAATCGTTGTAACTCCAGCGCAGGAATCCGTCGTAGCCGCCCTGCGCCGCAAGCCATCCCAGCATCCTGGACTCGACCAGCGGGCTGAACACGAACGTGTTCGGGAACGCGGGGCCGCAGCAGACGTAGTAGGTGGTGAGGTTCTTCCTGGCGCGGCCTTCGCCTGCGGCGCTGCCGGGGTCCAGAAGCTCCGCAAGGCCCGTCGCCTTGCGTTCCGGAGGGCACATTTCCGCGATGCCCTTATCGTCAAACGAGGTAAACAGGCAGAAGTCGTCGATCTGCCAGAGAAACGAGTCCGAGCGCGTGTTGGCGGCAAGCGCGATCTTCAGTTCCGGCGCGGCCTCTCGGAGCAGGGCCGTCACCACCTTCATCACGTCATCCGGCCTCTCATCGAACGCGATGTAGGTCCTGTCCAACCAGCCCCTGGACTTGAGGTGACTTGTGAATGCGCCGAGAAATGCTTTCCAAGCCTTCGTCCACTCCTCGTCGCCGATCACGGTTTCCAGGACTCTGTACTCCCCGGTCTCGGCGTCAGTGTAGGCGATGCCGCGGTCCTTACCTGCCGATGCAGCCTGCACGATAGAATAGCAGTGGATCGCCCTGTCTATTCCGCATTGCTCGTGAAGCTCGACGTAACGATCGAATATCGAGAAGTCGAACTCATACTGCCCGCCGCGCCGTTTCCAGATGACGGCGTTAGGGAATGGATCGAACGTTTGGGTGCTCCACGGCTGGTGGCAGATCGGCACGACTGCGGTCTTCTGCCCGTGCGAGGCGAGGTCCTCGATATACGGCCTCATCAGCGCAAAGTGCTCGTCCGACCACACCTCGACGCCGTGCCATCGCGCGATTGTGGCGGGGTTCGCCCATACATTCAGGAAAAAGTTGTAGTCGCTCACATCCGGCAGGTCGATGTCGGCGACTTCCACCTCGATCTCTGCCGCGATAGGCTCCTGGCCGGCAGCTTCGACCACTGCACTGCCGCGATACACCCCTGCCGGGATGCCCCTGGGGATTTTGGCCGTGATGTAGATCGAAGCGGAGCGTATGATGCTGAACCTGGGCACGTCCTGAAGGACATCCATCACGGCGCCGGATTCCGGAGCCGCGACCGCTCCAACCAGTCGGGCGCGCAGAGCCGATGCCGGTATGACCGCAGAGCCGCAGGTAAGATCGGTGAAGCTGACGTGTGCAAACAGCGGCGAATCAGTCTTAACCAGGAAACACAGGGAGACTACGCTGTTCCGGCATGCCAGCGCCCTGAGCGGCCCTGCCGGCACCTCGGGTATTTCTGAACCAGGAACGGGCGGCCTGATGAGCGGCAGCCACGGAATGATCGTCAAGTTTGGCAACTACATCCTCCACGGGTAAGAGACGGACACATCATTGTCCCCTCAGGTCATTGGCTTGTCAATGACAGAGCCAGGAAAAGCAGGATAAAACCGGCAGGCGGGCGAAGTACTCATCAGACAGTCCGGACGAAATGTACTAGCACAAATAAGGTTTGCTTTGAACGAGGTGTGGCGGCGGAGTTTTGGGATCCGACCTCCAACCTACATTCTTGGAGAACGGGGGTAGCTGCTATGGATTCGTCGCCGGAAGTTGTCTCCAAAGAAGAAGGAATTCGTCTGCTGAAGGCAGGTCAGGTAGACGATTCCATTCGTATCCTCGAAGAATTCTGCGACAAGCACGATGACCACCAGGCCTGGGCATATCTTGGCGCCGCGTTCAGCCAAAAGGGCGACAAGATGCAGGCTATCCACGCGTTTGAAGAATCCCTTCGGCTAAAGGAAACCTCCAAGGCCTATTACAACCTCGCGGTTGTCTACGAATCGGTAGGCCGTATAGACGAAGCCGTGCGCGAATACCGGATGGCGACAGAGCTGGACCCGAACTACAATCCCGCACAGGAGGCGTTGGTTCGGCTGGCCAACCAGTTCGCAGGGGCGCAAACGCAGGCGGCACAGACATCGGCCGGGGCAGCTACGCAGGTGATGACCACGGATGCGCCATCTACATCGCAGACCCAGGCGATCCCCGGCCCTCCGCCGGATCCGGCCGTCGGAGAGGCTCCAGCGCCGCTGCAGGACCCCTTTGCTCAGAGTTACGGGCCTCCGCCCACGCAGGCGGACCTGACTGCGCAGCAAATGGCGAAGGAGCAGGAGATCGCTGACCAGCACCACAAGCTGATGAAGAACGGTCTGATCTATGGCGCCATCTGTGGAAGCATCTTCTTCATTTTGGCCTACGGAGCCGTGGCAACGTGGTTCATGCTGCTCGGCGCGTTCAACCCGGTCATGCTCATCATATCCGGCCTTTTGGGCGGCGTTCACGGCTCCCTGGTTGGACTTTGGGTCGGTTACACGTCAGGCGGCGACGGCGCGGGCTTCGTGGCCGGAGCTGTCCTTGGTGCGTTGGTTGGCATAGTCCTGGGTATCCTGACCGGCAGCATCGGCGGCGTTGTTCTGCTGGTGGTGATACTCGGGATAGGCAGCGGAATCTGCGGGATGATCATCGGAAAGATGGTGGATGTAAGCATCAGCGGCTGACCCGATGCACGAGACTCGCATGTTGTGGGGCGCGCGCAGAGCTGCGCCCCACAACTGCGCATGACTTTAGGTAGTTGGGTGTCTTCCAACATGTCCCCGGCCGGCGCCCGCGATGGCCCTCCAGATCACCAGGAAGATGATCGCGCCGATGAACGCGACCAGAATGCTTCCTATGTTGATCCCGGTAACTCCAGCGAATCCAAGTGCCCGGAATATCCAGCCGCCTATGATCGCGCCGACTATACCTGCTATCAGGTCTCCGAGTATTCCGCCCGGACCCGGCTCCTCGCCCGGAAGGACCGCGCGTGCCAGGAAACCTGCTATCAAACCGACTACAATCCAAGCCAGTATGCTCACCGTTCTCACCTCCTGGAGCAGCACGAGTTGTGACACTGCTCCACAAAATCAGTTTACCCGTGGTGAGTCTGCCGCGCTCCGGGCCGTACTGGAGGAACAAATGGGCTGACGGTGGAAATAGACTGCGAAGGCCGGCCCGTGTCCAAAGTGAGAGCCGGATATCAGGGAGGAATGATGAAGAGGATAGTACTATTCGCAGTCGTGCTGACCACCTTAGCAACCGCCGGAATGGCGACCATCAAACCGGCGGCGCTGTTCTGTGATAACGCCGTGCTGCAACAGGGAATGCCGGTCCCGGTATGGGGTACAGCGGACAACGGCGAGAAGGTCACCGTGCAGTTCCAGGGCCAAACGGTGCAGGCCGTGGTCAAGGACGGGAAGTGGATGGCCCGCCTGGAGCCGCTCAAGGCCGGTGGACCGTTCAAGATGATGCTCTTCTACAGCAACAAGCCCGCCACGGAAGCTGTGGTGCTCAACAACATTCTGGTCGGCGAAGTGTGGGTATGCAGCGGGCAGTCCAACATGCACTGGTCGCTGGAGAGGACTACGACGGGCGAGCAAGCGATCAAGGAAGCCGCGATACCCAACCTCAGGCTGTTTACGGTTCCGCTGAAGACGTCCTACACGCCGCTCGATAGCGTGGATGCTGCGTGGGTGCCGAGCAGCCCGGAGACGGCGAAGTCGTTCAGCGCAGTCGGCTTCTTCTTCGGCCGTGAGCTTAGCGAGGCGCGCAACGTGCCGGTAGGGCTGATCCATACTTCCTGGGGCGGCACGTTCGCGGAAGCCTGGACAAGTCCTGAAGGGTTCAAGACGCTGCCCGAGTACGCCTCCTGGATAGCCGACGAGTACGCGAAGAAGCCGGACGGTCCGAACCATCCCTCCGTGCTCTACAATGCAATGATCCACCCGTTGGTCCCGTATGCCATCAGGGGCGCGATATGGTATCAGGGCGAGTCCAACGCGGGAAAGGCGTTCAAGTACCGGGAGTTGTTCCCCACTATGATCAAGAGCTGGCGAGACGCGTGGGGTCAGGGAGACTTCCCGTTCCTGTTCGTTCAGCTCGCCCCGTTTGGGAAGATCACGACCGAGCCCGGCGACAGCAACTGGGCTGAACTGAGGGAGGCCCAACTCCTGACCACCAAGACCTGCCCGAGTACCGGAATGGCCGTCATCACCGACCTTGGCGACCCCGCGGACATCCATCCGCGGCAGAAGGAGCCGGTGGGCGCCCGCCTCGCACTTGCCGCCAGGAAGATAGCCTATGGCGAGAACATAGTCTACTCCGGGCCGATCTACAAGGGCATGAAGCGCGGTCGCACAGAGATCACGGTGTATTTCGATCACGTCGGTGGTGGACTTGCGGCGAAGGACGGCGAGTTGAAGGGGTTCGAGATAGCGGGAGCGGACCAGAAGTTCGTGAATGCAACGGCGAAGATAGTTGGCGGCAACAAGGTTGTGGTCAGCAGCCCGACGATAACGAACCCTGTCGCCGTGCGCTACGGCTGGTCGAACTGCCCGATAGTGAACCTGTTCAATGCAGAGGGGCTGCCCGCATCGCCGTTCCGCACGGACGATTTCCCGATGGTAACGAACCCTGCTTCGAAGGCTGGCCAAGCCCGCTAAGTGCGAGCAGCCGCAAGCAGGGAGCATCCTGAGCCTGTCGAAGGGTCGCTCCCGGCGCAGCGGTTCGTGCAATGAGCTAATGTTCCGGGCCGGGAAACGCTCCCGGCCCTCGCTGCGATATGAGTACGGAGGTAAGTGAATAGGTGTCAGGTCCAACCCTGGTAGTAATGGCCGCCGGCATGGGATCGCGCTATGGCGGCTTGAAGCAGATCGACCCTGTCGGCCCGAATGGGGAGATAATACTCGACTACTCCGCCTACGATGCGTTGAGGTCCGGCTTTGAAAAGATCGTGTTTGTGATCCGGCGGGACCTTGAGGAAGCGTTCCGTGAGAAGGTGGGCCGGAACCTGGAGAAGCGTACGGATGTCGCCTATGTGTTCCAGGATATAGATCGCTTGCCGGAGGGCTTTTCGGTGCCGGAAGGGCGGGTCAAACCCTGGGGCACCGCGCACGCCGTGATGGTCTGTAAGGGAGCCGTCAGCACCCAGTTTGCGGCGATCAACGCCGACGACTACTATGGTTTCGGCGCGTTTCAGACGATCGGCGAGTATCTGCGCGGGGCAGCGGACCGTGATGGGCTGTATGATTATTGCATGGTCGGATACCCGATCAAGAACACCGTCTCCGAGCATGGCTCAGTGGCCCGCGGCATCTGCGAGGTTGACGAGGGCGGTTTCCTGACTGAAGTGCGCGAGCGGACCCGCATAGAGAAGTTCCCCGACGGTATTCGCTACACCGAGAACGGCACTGATTGGGTCGATCTCCCGCCGGATACGATCTCATCTATGAACTTCTGGGGGTTCACCCCGAGCTTCCTCGATGAGCTGGAGGCCAACTTCCCCGAGTTCCTGCGCGCAAATGCCGACAACATCATCAAGGCCGAATACTTCCTGCCGGAAGTGGTCGGGAAGCTCGTGAAGCAGGGCAAGGCGAGGGTGAGGGTGCTGCCGACGGATGAGAAATGGTATGGGGTGACCTATCAGGAGGACCGGCCTCTGATCCAGGCAGCGATGCGGGAACTGATTCGCGCCGGAAGGTATCCTGAGAAGCTTTGGGATGGCGAGGCCTGTTGAGATGAAGCACGACCTAAGGGAGATAGTGACGCATTTCGAGCTGGAAGGGCGGTTTCTGGATGCCGTCCCGTATGGCTCGGGCCACATAAACGACACCTACGCCAGCCGGTTTGCCCTGGGCGACCGGATCGTGCGTTACATCCACCAGCGCGTGAACCATAACGTGTTCCGGACGCCGGACAAGCTGATGGAGAACGTGGAGCGCGTCACCAACTACGCACGAGAGCAAATCACAGCGGCCGGCGGAGATCCGGATAGAGAGTCGCTTACACTGCTGCCGACGGTCGATGGGAAGTCATACTACGTATCGCCCGAGGGCAACTACTGGCGGACGTATATCTTCATCGAAGGCGCGCAGACCTACGATCAGGCCGAGAGCCCCGATATGGTCTACAACGCATCGAAGGCGTTCGGCAGGTTCCAGAAGCTGCTGTCCACGCTTCCCGGCGGACGGCTGCACGAGACGATCCCCAACTTCCACCACACGCGCAAGCGGTTCGAGGCCTTCGCTGAAGCCCTGAGGGCGGACGTGAAGAACCGCGCCGCGCTCGCTAAGCCGGAGATCGATTTCGTGCTGGAGCGGGAGGCGGACTGCTCGGTGCTGGTCGATATGCTCGCGGACGGCAGGCTGCCCGAGCGCGTGACGCACAACGACACGAAGATCAACAACGTGATGATAGATGACGTGACAGGCGAGGGAGTGTGCGTGATCGATCTGGACACCATGATGCCCGGTTCGGCCCTCTATGACTTCGGCGATTCCGTGCGCACCGCCGCGGCTCTCGCCGCCGAAGATGAGCTTGACCTGAGCAAGGTAGGCATCAACCTCGAAATGTTCGAGCAACTCGCCCGGGGGTATCTGGACACCGCGCGGGATTTCCTGACGCCGACGGAGATCGACTATATGGCGTTTTCCGCGAAGCTGATGACGTTCGAGTGCGGGGTGCGGTTCCTTACGGACTATCTGCAGGGCGACGTCTACTTCAAGATCAAGCGCGAGGCGCACAACCTCGACAGGTGCCGCACGCAGTGGGGGATGGTCGCGGACATGGAGCGGAAGATGGACGAGATGAGGGCGATTGTTCAGCGGTACTGCTGATCCGCGATTTCAGATTTCAGATTCTAGACTGACGATTGAGGATTGCGGATTCGAGTTTCCGTCACTGCGACATGGGTTGCTGCACCCCCGGGTGCAGAGGTGTCGCCGCCGACGACGCCAGTTCTGAACCCTGGGGGTAGCGATGTTGTGACGGTTGTCGCAGCCCGCGTGCGACGACACTTCTACACCCTATAGGTAGTGACGTCGTGTCGGTTGTCGCGGAGTTGACAAGCAAGCTTTGGTAGGCTGCCGGCAAAGCAGATTCCTCACTCCGTTCGCAATGACAATAACAGCAGGCTCCCCGGCTGTGCTCGGAATGACAGAAGCCGCCATCTACTCACTATGTCGCTACCCCCCGGGTTATGCAGTGTCGTCGCCGGGTCAGATCCCTCGACTACGCTCGGGATGACAGTAACATCAGTCAGGCAGCGGTTTGCCTCTGGTTTCCGGTGCGAACACGATCAGCACGAGGCCGATCACGTAGACCAGCGACATCACTGTGGTCGCATGCGCGAAGTTCCCGCCGAATACCGCAACAAGCTGACCCGTGCCGAAGCAGATCATCAGCGCGGCCAGGATGCGGCCGAAGTTGAACGTGATGCCCTCGCCCGTTGCCCGGATGCGAGTCGGGAACAACTCAGGCAGATACAGCGGCAGCCAGCCGAAGAATGTAGTGGTGGTGATTCCCGCCACCATCATCAGCACCAGCATCAACGTGCCGTAGCTGTGCACTACCCAGTACAGGACCACGCAAGAGATCAGGCTCGTTATGCAGAAAATGGCGTAAGACAGCTTCCTGCCGATCCATTCAGCTATTGGCCCGGCAGCAAAGGACCCGATGGTTGATCCTATCGACATGCAGATGGCAGTAATGGCGATCTTGGTCTGATCGTTCTGAACCAGGCCGCCGATCCAGGTCGGGTTCCACTGGAATACACCCCAGGTGCCGATGATCGGCACTGCGGAGAGGAAGCAGGCCAGAATCGTGTTGCGGCGAATGCCGGGCAGACCGAGTTGGCTGAGGTCGGGTCTCTCTCCGCTCTCGCGCGCCTTAACCCACTTCTCCGGCTCCTTCACCAGTATTCTGATGAAGAGACTCAGCACCGCCGGGAGCACGCCGATAAGGAAGAGGTAGCGCCACATATGGGGTATGTCATGGGCAGCCGCGAACTTCGCGCCCCAGAGTCCGGCGAGGGCGCTGATGATAAACCCTACGTTGGCGGAACTGCCAAGCAGCCCGGCAAGCACAGGGCGCCTGGCGTTCGGCCAGCTCTCCATAACAAGCGCCACACCAAGCCCCCACTCGCCGCCGAGGCCCAACGCTCCGATGAACCTGCAAGCGCCGAACTGCCAGACGTTCTGCGTGACGGCGCTGAGACCGGTGAAGATCGCATAGATGAGGACGGTGATGATCATCGTCTTGACGCGACCGATCTTGTCACCAAGCCTGCCGAAGATGAAGCCGCCAATCGAGCAGCCGAGCAGGAACAGGGCGAACATATAGCCCAGCGTGGGGCCGATCATGGAGTTGATCTGGTCGCCGGCCATCGTCGCCATACCAGGATTGGTGGCCTTTAGCAGATCGATAAGCGCCGGTCGGGCCTGGTATGAGTAGAGACCCATTTCCATCCCGTCGAACATCCACCCCAACCAGGCGACAAGAAGGATAATCCATAGGGATGACTGTCTTGTCTTCTTGGAGGATTGCTGCTGTGAGTCAACTGTAGTGCTCATATTCCCTCGCAGTGGGCCGTTCGGCCTTTTGTGTTGAGGGAATTATATGCTTCAGGTTGTTTGGCGTCAAGAAAATGCGCTAGACGCTGAACCACGAAAGGGGGAACGCGAAAGCGCGAAAGGGCGAAATGCCGAATGGAAGGGAGCCTGCAGCGGCTAGTCTGGCGTCCCAGCCTTGTCAGAGACGGAGGTCGGACACCACGTTGGCGGAGTCGTCCGAGCCCTACTCGTCGCTCCTTTGTCTCAGGCCTCGGTAGATCTCCGCCTGAAGTAGTCTGCCACTGCCGCTTTGTCGATCTTGCCGGTTGCGGCATTGCAAACAAGCTGCTTCAACTCGTCGGCGTCCATGTCGGGTAGTGCGTCGTTGACCTCCGGGAACAGCAGCGCGGAAAACAGCCCGGTCCGCTTGTTGCCGTCCACAAACGGGTGGTTCTGCGTGATGTGGAACAGATAGGCCGCCGCCATCTCGAAGATGTCCTTGTGCAAGTACTCACCACCAAACCCTGCCGCGGGCATTGCGCAAACCGACTCCAGCAGCCCGGCGTCTCGCACACCCAGCGAGCCACCGTAGAGCTCAATCTGCTCCTGATGCACCTCCAAAATGTCTTCAAGGTGAAGAAACGTGATATCAGTCACCAGTCTCTTCCGCCAGTTCCTTCAGGATTCGGCCGTATCTGCCGTGGATCTTCGCGCGGGCCGCCCTGAATCTGGCCGCGCGGGCTTCATCCCTGACGGGTGTGACTAGGAGCGCGTTACCGTCCGTCGTGATCTCCAGCAGCGTATCGTCGTCAATCTGGAGCAGGTCGAGGACACCACGCTCTATGACCAAAGCCATGCTGTTGCCGTGCCTGATGAGCTTTTTTATCATGGCGAAACCTCCTGTTGTCATTGTTCCCGTCGTAACAACAGTATATCACCATACGTTGTTACGATCAATGCAGACAATACAACAAGGGCCGGGTGAGGGTTCACCCGGCCCGGAGGCAACACCTATGGCTGTCGAACTGCATCTACCGCACGGTAGCCAACCTGATCCAATACTCCACGAACGGCATCACATCGACGACTTCATCAGTGAAGTTCGGGCAGTTGCGGATATCCTCCTCGCGGGCAGGCACTATCAACAGATCGTGCGCCATATCCAGATACATCCCATCTACCGGGACCAGTGCCGTCCGGTCGGAATCCTCCGTGTCGATCGCTACGAACACGATTTGTCCGGTCGCGGCGTCGGCAAGCATATCGACCACCCTACCGACGATGACTCCCTCGACATCCGCCACCCGCCAGCCCATAGCATCCGGCTGACCCTCCGCCAATTGGTATGTAACCCGGCTCAACCTGACCAAGCCTACTTGCTCGTCCTCTTCGTCCGGAAAACTCGGATAGTACTCCATCTTGTTACCCTCCCGACCTATTCAGTCAAGGGGGATTCCTCGCCCCATTACCATATTTGGGTTACCCCCGTGTTCACAAAGCAACACCGATATGTGCATCCACCCGCGTCAGCCACCCCCATCCAACCCGAGCGCGCTCAGGGCAACGGCTGAGGTTGATGGCTGCGCGATACGGGTATAAGTGCAGTACGTCCACGAGCGACACAATCGGGGATCTTATGGATCAGGTCGTCAACAAGCGGGAGTGCCTGGAGGAGAACGAACTCCTTCGGGCGCGACTGGACTGGGTACCGGATTGGATATGGGAGGTCGGGACCGATACCGTGATCACGTATTCCAATCGGGTCGTCAAGTCACTTCTGGGCTATACCCCCGATGAGGTTGCCGGCAAGCCGTTCCTCAGTCTGGTAGCCGAATCAGACGTTGACAAATGCCGCGTGGCCTTCGAAGGGGCTCTCGAAACAGGGGAGGCCATCAGCAACATCATCGTTCACCTGCGCACGAAGGCTGCCCGGATCAAGAAGGTCGAGCTGAATTGCGTGCTGATCTTCGACCAGGAAAGCAGGCTGATGGGCTTCCGCGGGATCGCCAGAGACATCAGCGGCCAGGCTTCCGCGGATAGGGCGGCCCAGGAAGCCGAAGCCAACTACCGGGTGCTCGTCGAGAACTCACAGACAGGCATATTCATCGTGCAGGACGGCAAGCTGGTCTATGTGAACCCCAGAATATGTGAGCTTATGGGCTACAGCCGTGAAGAAGTGCTCGGCACGTCTGTTATGAGATACGTGCATCCCGAGGACGCCGTCTGGCTCGGCAGCTTTGAGCAGCGCCGCCTTTCCGGAGAGATAGTGCCTACGCGCTACACCGCGAGAGGCATCACCAAGTCCGGGGACATCAGGTACTTCGACTTCAGCTCCTCGATCATCGGCCACAACGGTGAGCCGGCGGTGCTTCTGAACGCGATAGACATCACCGACTCGGTTAAGGTCCACGAGGAACTGCGGAAGAGCCAGGAGGATTTCCGCAGCCTGGTCGAGCAAATCAGCGACTGGGTCTGGCAAGTGGATGAAGAGCTGCGCTTCACGTACGCGAGCCCCCGGGTCAAGGAGCTTCTTGGCTACAGCCCGAACGAAGTCATCGGCAAGTCGGCGTTAGATCTGATGGAACCCGGCTTCGCCCAGCAGCTTTTTGACGCCTGCCCTGCGCTGCGCCGGCACGAGCCGTTCCAGCTCTTCCAGAACCCTATGGTGCACCGCGATGGAACCGTTGTGTGGGTGGAGACGAGCGGAGAACCGATCTACGACGAGGAAGGGAATTTCCGCGGCTATCGGGGCATCGACCGCGACATAACCGAGCGCAAGCGCGCGGAAGAGGCTCTCCGCACTTCTGAAGAGCAGTACAAGGCCCTGTTCTACAACAGCCCTCTTCCCATGTGGGTGTTCTGCCTCGAAAGCCTGACGTTCCTTGCAGTGAACGAGGCTATGCTGGACCATTATGGCTACACGCGAGAGGAACTGATTGGGCAGTCGATAATGAAGATCCGCCCGACGGAGGAGGAAGCACGCCTGCGTGAGAGCATCAAGACCGCGTTGGGCGAAGGCTACGGCCCGAGAGGGGTCTGGAGGCACACAAAGAAGGACGGCACCCCGATAGACGTGGAGGTCACCACCCACACCCTGACGTGGCAGGGAAATCCGGCGCTGATGGTGCTGGCGAACGATATCACCGAAAGGCTCCGGGCCGAGGAGCAGCTCAAGAAGAAGACTTCGGAGATGGAGACGATCCTGCACGCCTTCCCGGACCTGTACTTCTGGCTGGATGCTGACAACAAGATAGTCAACTGCCACTCAGCCGATCCAAGCGAGCTATATGCCAGCCCTGAAGAACTCGTGGGAAAGGACATCGCCGAAGCACTGCCGGGCGAGGCGGGCCGGCTTCTTGCTGATGCGAGCGAGCGTGTTCGACAGACAGGGTCGCTTGTGGCTGTTGAATACAGGCTGTCCGTGCGCGGACAGGATCGTTTCTACGAGGCGCGTCTGCTGCCGCTGCCAGGCAACGACGTGATCACCATCGTCAGGAACATCACCGAGCGGAAGCTTCACCTGGAGGCGATCGCGGACAGCGAGCAGAGATATCGACAGCTCTTCGAGCACAGCCCGGATATGGTGATGCTTCTGGCGGCACAGACTCACGAGTTCATTGCCGCAAATCCGGCTGTGTATCGCGTCCTCGGCTACTCCACGCGCGAGATTCTGGGCAAGACTCCCTGGGATATCAGCCCGGAGTTCCAGCCCGACGGCGAGCGGTCGGAAGAGAAGGCGCGAAGGCTACTGAAGGGGCAGCTAGGGGCTCCCCCCCAGTTGTTCGAGTGGACGCACATCCGAAAGGATGGCTCGCTGATCGATTGCGAGGTCAGCCTCGTCTACTACAGGCTGCACGGCGAGGACCTCGTTCAGGCTATCGTCAGAGACATCACCGAGCGCAAGCATGCGGAGGAAATCCGGCGCGGCCTTGAGAGGGAACTGGAACTCCAGAAGCGATCGTTCTACCGGGACACTATCCTCAGCGTCACCGATGGCAAGCTGAGCGTCGTCGAGCAGGCCGAGGTAGAACCCTATATCGCCAAGTCCGTTGCATCAGTTGAGGTGGACGAGTTCCCGGAGGTCTCGCCTGCCCGGCGGGAAGTGGAGTCGTTTGTCGTCGCTCACGGCATCACCGGAGAGCGCGCGGACGCGTTCATGATCGGGGTGGGCGAGGCAATCACGAACGCCGTGAAGCACGGCAAGCAGGGCAGGGTCTACCTGGGCGCCGACGAGGAGAGCGTCTGGGTAGCGGTCACGGACCGGGGCACCGGAATCGAGTCTCTGATCCTGCCGCGGGCGGTCCTGCTGCGCGGGTTTTCGACGAAGCCATCGCTCGGCCTGGGCTACTCGATCATGCTGGATGTGTCCGACAGGATCCTGCTGAGCACCGGGGATCAGGGCACGACGGTGGTGCTTACGAAGGAAATCGCCGAGCCTGATCTGCGGGTGCTTCCGGAGTATCTGCCGGATACATGGAACAACGTGCCGAGTTGACGAATGGCCGGCACTAAGGCCGGCCATTCGCGTTATCCTGGTCAGCCGCAACGGCCTATCTGTCCTCAGTTCTGTCTGCCCTCGATGCCGCAGAGGAGCACCGCTGCCGCTATCCCCATCCTTCTATCAAGAGCGCCGCGGATATCCATCGAGAAGTCCAGGTCGAGCTTGTATACGAACGGGTTGAAGTTCTGCTTGAACGTGAAGACCGGCGTGCCATTGACCTCTCCGTGAAGCTTCTGCGGGATCAGGTTCGTTAGAACGCGCCTGATCACCGCCAGGGCCCAAGTGTCTTCCTGGATCGTGCCGATCTCATTATCCATCGCGTCGAGGATGAGCCATTCGTCTTTCAGGAGCGACTTCATACCCTTGCGCTTGAGAGCGCCCAGCTTCTGCTGCGTGATGGGGTCCACTACGTCGTAGGTGGCGGAGAAGTCGATGATGCTGCGTGCCTTTATGGTCAGCACCTCGTTGGTCTTTGACTCCTCCGTGTAGATGCGAATGTCTTCCTTGAGCTTGAAGGGTTTCATATCCGCCAGCAGGACCAGTGATCCTGTTTGGTCGTAGAAGCGGAATGTGCCGCCAAACAGCTTCAGGACCTGTCTGCGGACAGTATAGTTGGTGCGCGCGAACGCGTTTGTGGCGAGTTCCATGAGTGCCCCTCCTCTTGAGGCTCCCGGCGAGCGAGCGGACTACGACTTGCCGGTCTGTTTCTTAAGCTCGGCCCAGAACTGGTCCACATTGGACTTGTCCACAACTCTGACGCCGGTATCGACGATGCCGCCGGGCGGGATGACGCTCCTGTCGCCTCGCGCGAGCGCGGCAAGCACCTTCACTGATTGATAGCCGAACTCATACGGCTTCTGCACGACTGTCGAATGGATGGCCCCATCGCGAACGCCTTTGAGCGTGTCGTCCTGCTCATCGAAGCAGACTATCTGCACCTTGCCTACCTTCCGGGCGGCTTTGACGGCGTTCACGATCGCCGGCCCGTTGTAGCTCCAGAGACCGACCAGGCAGGCGACGTCAGCATGCTTGGTCAGCGTGTCCTCGACGTTAGCGCGAGCCTTGGTGTGGTTGGTATCATCCGTCATAACGCCCAGAATCTGGTGCTTAGGGCTCTTCTTGAGCACTTCCCGGATGCCTTTGTATCTATCCGCGGCGTTCTGAGCGTCCAGCGTGCCGACGAAGAGCATTACTTTGCCACCATTCGGGATCGCTTTCAGTATCTGCTCGCCCGCGACCTTGCCGGCGTCCAGGTTGCTCGTACCGACGTAGCACAGGCGCTTGCTCTTGGGGGCATCGGAGTCCATGCAGATCAGGTGGAGGCTCTTGCCGGCCTTATCCAGCACGTCGGTCTGGCTGTCCGGATTCACTGGTGAGATGGCGACTCCTTTGACGCCCTTTGTGACAAGGTCCTCAAGGATCACTTTCTGCTCGGCTGCGGTGCCCTGCGTGGGCATTTTGAGGTCACAGATCGCGTTGAACTCGGCTTCGCCCTTTCTGACACCGGCCTCGGCAATCTTCCAGAAGTCGGAGACATTGTTGGTGACGAAGGCGACATGCACGGGGGCAGACCCGTCTGAGCTGGCTGGCTTTTCGGCGGTCTGGTTCTTGCCGCAAGAGCTCAGGGACAAGGCGACAAGGAGCACAAGCAGAACGCAAAGCAGTTTCTTCACAGCGCGAATCCTCCTGATGCCGGGCGGTATGTTGTCGGATAGGGAATCACTTAGACAACCGGCCGGACTCTCCTGCTTAGCGAACCGGGCTGTTGGTGTACTTCGCGTGAATCCCAGGCAACATCTATGGGCGAGCGTGAAGGCGGATGATCTTGATGTCCTCGGGCTGCAGATCAACCGTGATATTGTCCGAGGGCATCTCCGCGCCCGTCGTCATATCGACCGCCGGGTCTTTCGCCGATACGCCCAGGCGATTGTCCAGAGTCACGACTGCCGGCTGCGGCTTGTCCGTCGGGTTGAAGAGGGTCAGGTAGACCGTATCGCCCGCGCCGAAGCGCTCGATCCAGACGTCGGGGTTGCTGGACGAAGCGAGTGTCAGCGGCTGCCAGCCCGCCTTGTTGATCTCGACGAGAATCGGCATCATCTTCGCATAGAGCGGGCGGATCTGCGCTATGAAGACCGGATTGGTCCACTTGTAGATCCAGCTCGGGTAGACCCCGTAGAACGCGCAGCGGTTGACGTAGGCGCGTACCTGGTCGGGAGTGAGGTCGCTGTATTGGAGGATCGACCACGATTTCGCCCCGGACATGAACCTGACGAACTGGAACTCCCTGTCTGACTTGGGGTTCCACTTGCCGTCAGGCGCCCAGAACTCCTCGCTGCCCATAGCGTCCATATAGGGCGCGGCGAACGGCGTGACCGGCGCGCAGTTTCCGAAGACCACCTTGTTCCGTGCTCTTGCCCACTCACCCACGCGGCGGCTGAATGTAACATGCGAGAACTGCTGCTGCAGTGCGGGCTTGCGGGCAGAGTCGAACGTAAGCGGCTCCTCGGCGTAGAGCCAATGCTCGCGGCGGTAGTTGAGGTTGTTCGCGTAGCATTCCAGAGTGTCCAGGTAGACACCACTAAGGCCGCCGGGAAGGACTTCGGCAGACTCGAAGCTGCCGTTGGTGAGCAGGTTTTCGGGATCGCCCTGCGCCGTCAGTTTCGCGTCGTCAAGCCATATCGTGGACGGGTCTATGCTGCGGCTGTCCTTGCCGAAGTAGACCGTTACCGCATAGGGCTTTGCCTTCACCTCAAGGCTCTGCTCCATGCGCTTCCAGACCGGCCCTACCCCGTCCAGGGCTACTCTTCTGATGTCGGTGGAGCCGTCCTCATAGTGGAAAGTGAGCTTCCAACCGACTGTGGTTCCTTCCGCCGGCACGTTCTCCCCGCGCACGCTATAGGACAAGGTGAACGGTCCTGCCGAGGAGCCCTTGTAGTAGAACACCTGGCTGATTCCGCGGGTCCACGATCCCCAGCGGGACTTCGTGCCGACCGGATCAATGCGGACCGAGCGGCTGCCGTCGGTCTTGTGGTTAGAGTCGCTGGCCGCGATCTGGGCCTCGGTGACTTTGGTTACCGTCCACGAATCGATGTGCCAGTGGCTGGGTGAGTCGGCGGCTTCGAGCAGGCTGTGCAAATCATAGCCGCCCGAGCTGTAGTCGGAACCTTCCGGCGCGGGCAGATCCGGGTTGGGGCTCACGATCATCATGTTCTCTTTGTGGTTGGGTTGGCGGAAGAAGTAGCCCTGCGGCTGTCCCCAGTTGTCCGTGATGTAGCTGCCGCGATAGGCGGCGAATCTGATGGCGTCATCCTCGAAGAGATCGGGCGGCCTCGACTTGCTCAGTTGGTCTGCGAGCTTTACGGAGACGGAAGGATCGGGAGTACCGCTGACCGCCTTTGCGACCAATTCGGGCACGAAGTCCTGGTGGTGGATATACGGCTGCACGTATCTGAGGGTGTACATACCGCGCACCCGCTCCCAACCCGGGTTCGTGATCGTTTCGACGAACGAGAGCCGGAAGTCCTCGTGCCCGCCGGGTATTGCTTCGGGGCTGACGAAGGGAATCCACATGCCGTCCTGCTTCGCTCGCTTCTCAAACGCCCAATCGAAGACGCGCATGAACTTGTCAGCTGCTCCGCGCATGCCGTCGCGGCCTTCATAGGTGAAGAGATAGACGGTAAAGCTTGCCTGATTGGCCCAGCGTCCGCCGTCCGGGGAGAGGCCGAGATCGTAGCGAATTCTCAACTCACGCCTGGAGGCATCATAGTCCGTGCGGAAGACGCGCGGCTCGGAGAGATCGGTGGCGATGGCGAGGCCGTGGCCGTTCTTGTTCTCAACGCATGCCAGTGGATAGCGGTCGTTGTAGCCATCGCGTCCGGCGCCGTACCAGTAGTCATCACGGCGGTAGATCTTGCCGGGCTCGATCTTGCGGGAGTTCCTGAGGTCGTCATGCCATGTGCCGCCTGTTGCATCGAACGGAATGGCGAAATAGCCGCTGATGGCGCGGTCGGACTTGCGCTCGCTTTGGAACCTGCAGCGGACGATTATGCACTCATCGGCAGCCTGATATTTCACGACGCCTCTGATGGCCGCTTCGCCGATGCTGAACTCCTGCGTGAGGGTGGAATCGATCTGCCTGCAGGGATCGCCGGGCGAGGTTACCTGATATTTCGCCTGCTTCAGGGTGATGCCTTTGAACCATGCCGACGCCTTGGGCTCATCCGCGGTCTGCTTTACCTCCAGTTGCTTCAGCGGCTTGTCCGGGCATATTACGCGCGAGTTGAACTGCGGGCCGTGGTTGTACTGACCGAAATAGGCCGACTGCTCGGGCATGGTCTCGCCGTCGGTGTATGTTCCATAGGCGTTCAGGGCGAGGCTCCGGTTCATCCAGCCGGCGGTTTCCCCGGAGGTCTCGTAGCGGCACCAGCCGGAGAGGATCAAGGGGGTGGGCTCGGTCTGATTCAGTATTACGGTCCTCGTGTTCCTGCCTGTGCTGCTGAATTTGCTCCATCCGCTCCCGAAGCCGTCCGTCAGCAGGTCCGGTGCGTCCTGCACCTCCAGCACCTCCTCGAAGCGGATCATCGGGCGAGGCGCGATGAGGGGCGAACTGCCACCAATCGAGAGTGAGCCAAACCAACCGTTGGCGCGATTGACGGTCAGCGCGAGTCCGTCACGGGTGGATAGCGTGAAGCTTCTCGCGGACTGCCGAATGCCGGCCGTCTCCTCAAGCGCAGCCGTATCAGCCGGTACGGCCATGCTGAGCGCTAACATGGCTAAGGGCAGCGCAGTAAGCAGAACGCGGTCGAGGATCGTCATCTTCCCACCTTCATATAGCTTGGGGCAGGATCGAGTCGATCCTGCCCCACGGATTCGTTCATTCCAGCGACAGCGCTATATCCTGATGTCCAGGATCGCGCTAACGCCGACGCCGTAGATTCTCTTGATGTTGCTGGTGGTCCTGCTGCCCACCGGAACAAGCACTTTGGCGCGAATGTTCTTGCCGATGACCTGGTTCACCTCGATCTGCGCTACAGCCTTGCATTTCTCCACGTTCTCCTTCGCGCCGATCACCTGAACCGCGCCGATGTACCCACCGCTGCCGAGGCTGATGATGGGAACCACGTTCGTTGCCTCGTCGGTGCCCAAGTTCTTGTTCATCGTAACCTTATTGAGCGCCGTGTTGATCTGGGGGCCAAACTTGTCCACAACCAGACCGACCGCGCCGACTTTCACCACGTCCCCCAGTAGCCCCGCCTGGCTCATCAGGGCCGTCGATGCGAGCAGGACGACCACGAGGGCGAGTGCCACTAGACCTAGCTTGACTTCCGCTTTCATTGCGTTGCCTCCATAAGCATTTGGTGCCGAGATTCTATACGGCCTCAACCGCCCGAACCTCTCCATTCTTTTAGACGGAACAACGTACTCCAATACACCATAGTATTATGCCACCTAAGCTTCGGAACCTTCCCGGCGCACAAATCGTAATTGATAGTGGCACATGCAAACCGAAGCCTTTCTTGAGTCAAGCCAAGCGAGAGCGTAAGCTGGACTGCCTCCTGCACTAACCCCGTGGGCCCATCACCCACGGGGTTTTGCTAAGTGGCGCTGCGAATCGGGGCGTTCAAGAGGCGGGAGAGGTGTCTGTCACGCATGACCCCCCTCAGTCCCCCCTTCGCAAGGGGGGAGGCTGTTTGTGATCTACCCCTTTGCTGTGGGGGAGGGCTCATTTTGCTCCCCTCCTTACGAAGGAGGGGCCGGGGGAGGTTACCTCCAGACAATGCTCGTGAGATCGCGCTACCAAGCGAACAGCCGAGCTTGACCGTGAGGGGCATGAATGCTATACTTTAGCCGTAGCTGGCTCCAAAAAATTGGCTACAAGGCACATCCAAATTGAGCTTCCTGTCAGCCCTGCAGAAAGACTTTCAAAGCTGGGGATGGACGACAACAATCTCGGCCATCGCGGACGTAACCCTCGTTGCACTCGGTGTCTACTGGGTCATCATGCTTTCCCGCCGCAGGCCCGCCTGGCAGATCATGTGGGGGCTCTTCGTGTTCTTCGGCCTGATGTCGCTGACGGACAAGCTGCAACTCCACACTCTGAACTTCCTTCTGAAAGCTTTCCTCGGCGTTTTGCCGATCGCGGTAGTCATTCTCTTCCAGCCCGAACTCAGGCAGATGCTGGAGAACATGGGCAATGTGGCCGGATGGGGACGTGGTCTGGCAATGATGCCCAAGGAAGACATCACATCGCTCATTCACGTCATCGCTCACTCGGCGGCACGGATGTCGGAACGCAAGATTGGAGCGCTGATCGTGATCGAGCGAGAGAGTTCCCTTGATGATATCGCATCGACCGGCACCAGGCTCAACGCCGCTATCAGCGAAGAGCTGATTGGCTCCATTTTCTACCCCGGCAATCCGCTGCACGATGGCGCTATCATAGTACGCGGCACAAGGATTGTGGCAGCCGGATGCACGCTGCCGCTGAGCGAAAGCGCGCACGTGGGGACAATGATCCACACCCGCCACAAAGCGGCTCTGGGTGTGGCAGAGGAAAGCGACGCGGCGGTAGTTGTGGTTTCGGAGGAGACCGGGACGATTTCCCTCGCCCTGGAGGGCAAGCTCCACAGAGGGCTCGATGAGGAGTCCCTGACACATTGGCTGGGCCGGATATCCGGAGGCCTGGAGGACCCGAACTCGCGGGTGAAGCTTGCTCGCACGGTTGATGGAACCCTCAGAAAGGCCAGGCTGAGACGCAAATGATCAGGCTGTTGCAGCACAACTGGAAATATAAGCTGCTGGCGATTATGGTGTCGCTGATCCTGTGGGTTCACGTCAACTCGGAGCGAAATCCGCAATCCACACGCACCTTTGCCGTGCCGGTGAAGCCGGTTGGCGTTAGTGCCAGCCACATAGCGGAGCTGGATACGCCCAGGGTGTCGATAACGGTCGCGGGGCTGAAGACAAGTGTGGACGCTATCGCCAAAGAGGACATAGAGGCCTGGGTGGATGTTCGGAAACTCCGCCTCACATCCGACGTGACAGAGGCAGAGCTCAAAGTCGAGAAGCGCCTTCCTCGCGCGGTGGCAGGGAACCTGGATGTCAGTGTAAGCCCTGCGAAGGTGAATGTCCGGGTAGAGGCTGTGAGGGAGAAGCGGCTGCCCGTGGAGGTGGCTTTCACTTCCGACCCGCCGGCAGGGTACTCCTACGGGACTCCAGTCCTGACGCCCGGTTATGTCGCCGTTCGCGGCACCGCAACCGCGCTCTCCAAGGTCAAGCACGTGCTTCTGACGCTGGAGGGTGACACGGCGGGGTCCGCGACCGAAGACTACTACCAGGTGTTCCCTCTAAACGCCACGGGCGATCCCGTCGCGGGCGTTACCGTGAGGCCGGACAAGGTCAAGGCCAGGCTCGAAATGGTTGAGGTGCCTGCCGCCAAGACAGTGATTGTCAGTCCCGTGCTTACCGGATTGCCTAAGTTTCCTGCCAGGGTGACCAAGTACACCGTCACCCCTTCCTATGTGACGCTGCGCGGCAAGTCCAGCAGGCTGGAGGGGATCAGCGTGGTTTCCACGGACACGATCGATATCAGCGGCGTGGAGGCAACGACTACCTACGACGCAGCCTTGCGCATACCCTCCGGTGTAAGAGCTTCAGGTCCCAGGACCGTGAAGGTGACCGTCAATATCTCCTCCGAATGAGCACCCCTACTCTTCATCTCCCAACCTTCCCCTTGTCAGGGAACAATAGGGTTGTAGCAGTACGTACCACACAGATATGAGGAAGGGCACACCCCGTGGCTAAGCTTTTCGGCACCGACGGCGTCCGAGGACTCGCAAATTCAGAGTTGTCTCCCTATCTCGCGCTTAGATTGGGGACAACCGCCGCGCACGTGATCATCGAGCGCAAGCAGAACACACGTGTGTTGATCGGGCGCGACCCGCGGATATCCGGCGACATCCTCGAAAGCGCCATGATCGCGGGGATCTGCTCGCAGGGTGTGGATGCAGTCCTGGCAGGGGTTATCCCCACTCCGGGAGTTGCTCACCTCACCAGGACAACGGATGCTGCTGCAGGCATTGTCATATCCGCCTCGCACAACCAGGTGCAGGATAACGGCATCAAGTTTTTCGGCCCGGACGGCTATAAGCTCGATGATGCCGTTGAAGCCGCGATTGAGGAGCAGATCGATGATTTCGACAGCTTCCCACGACCACTGGGAGGCGATGTCGGCAACATATACCGCACGCACGAACTCGCCTGGGAATACGCGGAGCACGTGAAGCGCTGCGCCAATCAGCCTCTGAGCGGCCTGCGCGTGGTGATGGATTGCGCCAACGGAGCGGCGAGTGAGCTTGCGCCCCTGATCTTCAGCGATCTCGGCGCGCGCGTTCATGGCATCTCGTGCTCTCCAAATGGCGTCAACATCAACCACAACTGCGGGTCTCTCCACCCGGAGCGGATGCTGGCTGAGGTGCGGGGGATGGGTGCGGATGTCGGACTTGCCTTCGATGGAGACGCGGATCGGGTCATTATGGCCGATGAGCACGGCCGGGTGGTCGATGGCGACCGTGTGATGGCCATTTGCGCCCTGCATGCGGCACGGTCCGGCGGCCTGCCGGCAAACAGAGTGATCGGCACGGTCATGAGCAACATGGGGCTGGAAGTGGCGCTGCGGAAAGCGGGGATCAGCCTTGTTCGCACGGCAGTCGGCGACAGATATGTTGTGGACGAGATGCGCAGATCGGGAGCCGTCATAGGCGGCGAGCAGTCCGGACACGTCATTCTGCTTCCGCACACGACGACGGGAGATGGGATGATCACCTCGCTCCGTGTGATTTCGATAATGCTGGAAAGGGGCAAGCGGCTGTCCGAGTTGGCCTCTGAGATGCCGGAGTACCCGCAGCTACTGGTGAACGTGAGGGTCGAAAGACGCGACGGCTGGGAGTGCGAGGCAGCGATCAAGAACGCGATCGCCGATGCCGAGGACGCCCTGCGCGGCCGGGGACGGCTGCTGGTGCGCGCGTCCGGTACGGAGAAACTCATACGCGTTATGGCGGAAGGGCCGGATCAGGCCGAGATCGAGACCCTGGTGAACAGCGTGGCCGATGCCGTCAAGCAGTGCCTTGGCAATGCCGCGTGACCGGTCTAGAGCTCTTCGGCCGGGTGCACGTAGGTCCGCAGCTTAGGGAACAGCAGAGGCGCGCAGTTGCGATACGTCAGGTAGCTTTCCCCGAAGCGCCGGGCGAGCTCCGGCTCCTCGAACATGCGGAGGTAGATCCATGCGCCGATGCCTACCAGCGGAACGCCGATCAGCCCCGTTAAGGTCCCTCTGAAGAACGCCACCGCGAGAAGAATGAACAGCAGCCCGAGCACCATCGGGTTTCTCGTGTATCCGTATGGGCCCGTGGTCACGAGGATCTTGGTAGGGTGGAGCGGCCGCCCGAACACTTCAAGCGGAAGCCCTTGGCCCACGTAGAGCAGATACGACCACGCCCAGAGGATCCAGAACACGCCAATGAGGGCCGACGTCGCCGTCAACACTGACGACCACGGGCTGAACAGGATGCGATCCGCACCTAGAGCACGATCGAGGGCCGTGCACGCCAGCCAGAATGCGGCCGGGGCTACGAGACCTACCATGACCAGGCTCGCCGCTGTGCCCCATATCTTCTTCCTGGTACTGATCTCCATCTCAGTCACCCCTGGTTTTCATACCCCGCAACGGCTGAGGTCAAACGCGTGACAACTAACCGGGGTAGTGCTACACTATGATTGCCGCCAGGAGTCTGCATCCTGGTGTTTCTTTTTTCTTAGCACGTAACCTACTTGCGGAAGGATGCGAGCTTGTGTAGACTGGGGCGGGCAGATACCTACTGCCCCGGAGGATAGTGCTTGATCTGGATCATCCGACGGATACTGTTTGGCCGGCCGCTGCCCACGTCGAGCCAGCACCAGGAGCGCCTGTCGAAGTTCTTTGCGCTGCCCGTATTTGCCTCGGATGCGTTGTCATCGACCGCATACGCTACCGAGGAAATCCTGCTGGCCTTTGCGCTCGCGGGCGCCGTAGCTCTCTCGTGGACCGAGGTGGTGCCGATCACGCTGGCGATTGTCGCCTTGCTGTGGATCGTTGTCATCTCCTACAGGCTGACGATCTTTTCGTATCCTCACGGCGGCGGCAGCTTCATCGTGAGCAAGGAAAACCTGGGCGTGATGCCCGGCTTGACTGCTGCCGCGGCGCTGCTGGGAGGCTACGTGCTCACCGTCGCGGTCAGCATTGCCGCGGGTGTGGCCGCAGTTACGTCGGCGTTTCCGGGACTGGCGGGGGACAGGGTCCTGCTCGCCATCGGCGCGATTGCGGTCGTGGCGCTCCTTAACCTGAGGGGCCTGAGAGAATCCGGGGCCGTGTTTGCAGTGCCGACTTACACGTTTATTGCGTGTATCGTGACTATGATAGTCGTCGGCCTGTACCACGTGTTCACAGGTGACGTGACGCCGGTCCATGTTCCTGAGGAGGCGCTCCGGCATAAGGAAGCGGCGATGGCGGACCAGGTATCCGTTGGCGGAGCAGCGCTGCTGCTTCTCATACTCAGGGCGTTTTCCAGTGGTTGTGCGGCTATGACAGGAGTCGAAGCGGTTGCGGACGGCGTCCAGGCGTTTAAGGCCCCGGAGTCACGCAACGCGGCGGCAACGCTTATCACTATGGCCGGTATCCTCACTTTCATGTTCACCGGTATATCGTTCCTGGCCAGTCGCTATCAGATAGTGCCCGTGGAAGGCGGCCCGACCGTGGTCTCGCAGATAGCGGCGGCGGTATTCGGGCGAGGATGGATGTATTTTGCCGTGCAGGCGGCTACGGCAGCCAGCTTGATACTCGCCGCCAATACCGCATATCAGGACTTCCCGCGGCTTAGCTCGATCCTGGCGCGGTCAAGGTTTGCGCCACGGCAGTTTGCAAGCATCGGCGATAGGCTGGTGTTCTCCAACGGCATCATCGTTTTGAGCGTGCTGGCGGGACTGCTCATCTGGATATTCAAGGGCAGCACGCACGCCCTGATCCCGCTCTACGCGGTCGGCGTTTTCATCGCCTTTACCCTGTCGCAATATGGCATGAGCGTCCGGCTCAGGAAGCTCAAGGGGCCTAACTGGAGGCTGTTTACTACCATAAGTGCGTTCGGTGCGCTTGTGACGGGGCTTGTGGCCCTGGTCATAGCGAGCATGAAGTTCGCTGCCGGCCCAACGTTTCACATCGGCCCGCTCGCGATACCGACAGGCGCCTACATAGTGGTGTTGTTCATCATCCCGCTCTCGGTCTACACGCTGTACAAGATCCACCAGCACTACATTCAGTTGGGCGACCAGTTGAGGCTGACCGAGGAGACATTCGAGGAGCCAAAGCCTGTTCGGTCGACCTCCATCCTGCTAACCTCGAGCATCCACAAGGGAGTCCTGCCTGCTCTACAGTATGCGCGGACGCTGTCGCACGACTGCAGGGCCCTGTTTGTGGAAGTCGATCCTGTGGAGACTCAGCTAATACGCGAGCGATGGGAAAAATTCGGATTGGGAGTGCCCCTCGTTATACTCGAATCGCCGTATCGGTCGATGGTCGGGCCGGTGCTGAAGTATCTCGAAGAGGTCAAGAAGGAACGGCCGAATTACGTGGTGACCGTCGTGTTGCCGGAGTTTGTTCCCAAGAAGTGGTGGCACAAGCTACTGCACAACCAATCAGGCTTGTTCCTGAAGATCGCGCTGATGACGCGTAGGGATATCGTCTTTACGAACGTCAGGTATCACGTGGACAGGTAGATATGATAATCGAGGCTCGTGAAGACACGATAACACTGCGCGGAGAGGTCAAGAGCAACATCTGGCCGGCGATACAGGCAGCGGCCGCTCTGCTGCTCGAAAACCACCCCACCGGCATCATCCTCGACTGCTCCGGTCTTACGAAGATCACGACCAAGGGGGCCGTGACGTTCCAGGACGCGTTCGCCTTCATCGCGTCCCAGAATGCGCGCATCATGGTCGTCGGGCTTACGCCGGAGATGGTGGAGGTAGGTCAGAGCGTGCCGGGCTTCCGTTCGCAGTTGCCTATCGCGGCGACGGTGGAGGAGGCACGCGCGTCGCTCAAGCTCAGCGAGCCGACGCTTGCCCGGGGAAGAGCGCGCGTCGCCGGGGTAGTCCCGATAGTCGGCAACTGGCGAAGGGCGGTATTCCTTGCGGATAAGCTTGCCATTGGCGAAAGCTGCGAGATGCATCTGGTCGATCCCATCAAGGTGCCGCGGACTCTGCCCATCGGATCGCCCCTTCCTGAGCGCGAGGCGGCCGGCCAGGCCCGTCTGACGGAGGCTCAGGCACTTGTGCGAAAGACCGGCCTGAAGAGCTTCCGTCACGTCGAGCGCCTGAGAAATGAAACGGCGCTCGCGGACTTTGCGGAGCGGCTGCACGCCGATTTCGCTGTGGTCAGCCTGGACCGCGACAAGGATAAGGATTCACCCTGTGTAGATCAGGCGGACGCGCTCGCTTTCCAGGAGTCCGCCCAGATAGAGGTTTCCCTGGTTAAGGGAACACCTGAAGACTACAGCCGTCCGCCCAGGAATGTGATCATCCCGGCGGTAGGAGCGTGGGAGCAGGCCCTGGAACACGCAGCCAAGCTGGTGGCGGGCGAACCTGCTGAGGTCACGGTTGCCTGCATCATCACTATCCACAGGACGGAGCCGCTGGATGCTCCCAAACCCGATGCCGATGCCGCGGCGGCGGATTGCGCCAGGGAAGCCATCAGGATCGGGAAGAGGCACGGCGTCAAAGTGAACGCAACTGCGGAGAGAGTGCGAGACCCGGTCCTGGGTTTCGTGAAGCTGGTGGAAACGGGTCGCTACGATTTGGCCGTGGTGGGCGTCCGGCGATCTGCCGTAGCTACTACCGCCTATGAAGTGGCGAACTCGATAGCGGTCACGCTGCTTGAAGAGCTTCCGTGCGAGACCCTCTATCTCCGGACCGCCGACTAACCTGACGAGCTGGAGCAAACAGAATTGGAAGACCATAGACGCCGCATAAGTGAGGAATTCGCCGCTCTCGTGGATACGGTTGCGAGGCTAAGGGCCCCGGGCGGCTGCCCCTGGGACCGCGAGCAGACGCACGCGTCCCTCAAGCGTTATGCAATCGAAGAGACCTACGAAGTCATAGACGCAATCGACAGCGGCGAGCCGGCGAAACTCGAGGACGAACTGGGCGATCTCCTCCTGCAAGTACTCCTGCACGCGCAGATCTCCAGTGAAACAAACGGCTTCGACATCGCCGATGTCTGCGCGAGGATACGCGAAAAGCTTCAGAGAAGACACCCCCATGTGTTCGCCGATGTGGAGGTCTCCGGTGTGGATGATGTGCTGCACAACTGGGAGCAGATCAAGCGCGCGGAGCCCGAGCACGAAGAACGCAAGAGCGTGCTGGACGGAGTGCCGAAGAGCCTCCCTGCCCTGATGCGCGCGGCTAAGATCAGCAAGAAGGCGGCCAGGACAGGCTTTGATTGGCCCGAGGTAGGCGCGATCATCGAGAAGCTCCACGAGGAAACTGCCGAGTTGGAAGAAGCCGTCGCAAAGGGTGACAAGAGCCAGGTACGCTCGGAGATAGGTGACCTGCTGTTCACCATCGTCAACATCGCGCGGTTTGAGGGGATCGATCCGGAGGAGGCGCTTACGGAGATGTTGGGTAGGTTTACTATGCGCTTCAACCGGATCGAGTCGGAAGCCGCCGAGAGGGGTCGGGACATATCGGACATGACCCTCGAAGAGATGGACGCAATCTGGAACGAGGCGAAACGCAAGGACTAGCGCGGGTCGGGAGGGCAAATGCTATGCGTTTGGTCTTCATAGTCTCCGTCATCGCGGCCGTATTGGCCGGAGCATGTTTCGCACAATCGGGCGCCATCAATGGCCTCATCCAGGGGGTCAGAACTACCCAGCCACGATATCGCCTCGGTGAGCAGATCGCCATTGAGTACGCCGTCCGCAACGGCAGCAACACCACCACCGCACTCAGCTTCCCCACGGCAAAGCAGTTCGATATCTGGGTGATGCAGGGCAGCGGAGAGGTCTTCAGGGCGAGCAAGGGCAAGGTGTATGCGCAGACGCCGACCAGCATCGTCCTCAAACCAGGCGAAACCCACGCATTCACCACCGTTTGGGATCAACGAGACATGATCGCGGGCAGGCAAGTTGGGCCGGGGGTGTATACTGTAAATGCTCAGTTGACGTCATCAGGCGAGCGCTCGGCTCCGGTCGCCTCGTGCCCGGTCCGGATCGGAACGGTCAGTGCGCGAGCCGCGTTGGTGCCTCTCACGGTATGTGAGGCAGTCGCCTATGCGCCGGGGAACCTGGGCCGGAGGGTCAGTATCACAGCGACCTATCGCGGGCAGGCGCCGGATTCGACCGATGCCAACACCAGGCCCGGGCCTCCCGTTACTCGCGACGATTGGGTGATATGCGACACTACCGGCTGCATGTACGTCACGGGCACGGTGAGGCTGGATCCGGTGAAGGACGTTGGGACACGGGTGACGGTGGTTGGCAATATAGCCAGAACCGACTCGGGGCAGGTCTACCTGATAATGCTCAGCGCCACGACACCGCAGGGCAGTATATGCCCTCGCTGATAGGAGAAGACGTTTGCGAATCGACTTCCTGAGGCTAACGCGCCTGATGGTAGCGGGCGCGCTTGCCGGCTTCTTCATATTCTGCCTCTTCAACCCCTCCTACGCGCGAGAGGAGGCCATAGGCCATCAGTTCATATTCGGCGGGGATGTAGTCGAGGACATCAAGAGCGCAATCGTGAGCGCGTTCCTGCGGACGCTGGCCCTCAGCGCCTGCTTCTCAATAATGCTGGGCGGGATGCTCGTGCTCGCCGATGAGTACAACTCGGCCCCGCGGCGGGTGATGATCCGTATGGGAATGGCGGCGGGCCTGGGCTCGCTGGCGGGAGCACTCGCCGGCGTCATCGCGCAGTTCCTTTTCATAGCTATTAACATCGTTACGCTCGGCCTGGGGCTGATAGCGGCGAGGGGCATCGGCTGGGCGGCGATGGGGGCTGGGGCGGCGGTGTGCGTCGGATACGTCCTGGGCGGCATCAGGCGCGCGAAGATGAGCACGCTGGGAGGACTCATCGGAGGCCTTGCCGGCGGTTTGCTGTTTGACGCGATTTCGGTTGCGATGAGCATCGGCAATCACGGAGCGGTGGATGGCAGCCTCAGCAGGTTCGTCGGGTTCATCCTGATCGGTCTGGTGACCGGGGCCGCAGTATCAATTGTCGAGGACATGGTGAAGCAGAGCTGGATCACCGTCCTGCGCGGCCCCAAGGAAGGCAGGAGCTTCATCCTGACCAAGTCTATTACCACAATCGGCCGCAACGAAATGGCCGATATTCCGCTCTTCGGCGACTTGAGCATAGCAAAGGACCACGCGCGGCTTCTGCTGCAGGATGACGGGGTGTTCGTGCAGAGCGCGGCAAGTACGTCGGTGACGGTGAACGGCGCGCAGACCCAGTATGCACAGCTCAAACCGTGGGATGTGATCGGGGTCGGCGGTATTTCGCTGAGATTCCACCAGAAAGTATCAGCCGCGCAGATGGCGATGGTTATGCCACTGCCCGACCTGACCGCGCCGCAATACAGCCCGCAGTACTCGTCCGCGAATAGAACGATCTCGCAGCCTGCCGCTGTCGCCGCGACAGGTCAACTCAGCCTTGTCGCTACCGCGGGGCCGCATCTGAACCAGCGGTTCCAGTTCGGGCCGGGGACGGTGCGCATCGGGCGTGAGGTCGGGTCAGGCATTCTGCTTGCCCAGGATGGGGTCGTCAGCCGGAACCACGCGGAACTCAGATACGATGGCAGCAACTGGATCATCCGCGATCTGAACAGCCGCAACGGCACGTGGATCAACGGAGTGCGGGTTACGGAGCACACGCTGAAGGTAGGCGATCAGATAGGCGTGGGCCAGAGCTGGCTCAGGGTGGACGGATTGTAGATTTTGGATTGCAGATTGTAGATTGCTCTTGCCAAACGCCCCGATCTAATCTGCGGTTTTCAATCTGCAATACTTTGTGCCGTTTGGCGCTAACTTGCCTTGACGCTGTTCTTTTGCGGTGATAGCATGATTGTGATACAATTCGCTGGCAATCGGGCGCGGACAAAGACCCGACCCTGCGAGTATGACAACCGTACTGTCCGGCCTATGTCCCGGACAGATCGTTAGATGACGGTGGTGTCCGGCCTGTGTGCCGGTCGGACCGTGACATAATGTGTCCGGCTCTACGCGCCGGACATCAGGAGATCCGCGTTGAGTTCTGAGGCAAAAGAAGCTGTTTCCCCGCTGGGCTCGATGAATACGCCTACCGACCCCAATTTCAAGGACGAAATCCGCGCGCTGTGCGGCGAGAACGTGCTGTCGTGCTATCAGTGCGGCGAGTGCACCGCGGGCTGCCCGGCGGCGTTTGCGATGGATATCGCCCCGAACCAGGTAATGCGAATGGCGCAGATCGGGTTCAAGGACGAGGTGCTCGGCAGCTCGGCTATATGGCTCTGCGCCGGATGCGAGACCTGCGCCACCCGCTGCCCGCGTGGCGTCGCCCTTAGTAAGGTGATGGACGCCTGCAGGCAGATATCCGTCAAGGAAGGCAAGGTCACAAAGGAGCAGCGCAACGTGCTCAAGATGCACGAGGAACTGCTTCGTCAGATACAGATCTTCGGCCGCGTGCACGAGATTAGCATGATCGGCGCGTTCAAGATGCGTACCGGCAGGTTCTTCGACGATGTCCTCGCCGGTGTTGGAATGTTCTTGAAGGGCAAGCTGGGCCTGATCCCGAGCATCATCAAAGGCCGCAAGGAAGTGAAGGGGCTGTTCAAGAAGAGCTGAGGAGCGGAGAAGCAGAGGGCAGATGAGCCCGGAAGCTGGATGGCCAACACTATGTCCTTGAAAGACGCTCTGCTGGTGCCCGTAGCTTTCGTGGCGTTGCTAGCAGGAATCCGGGCGGTTTTTGCAGGGCTATATGAGACTGCGATGTGCCTTGCTGGCGCCGTGGCTCACGAATGGCCGTCTTGGTCTGACGTGCTCTACAGCGTCGGTCTACTGGCTGGGGGCATTGCGGTGCTGGACGTTCTCGTGAATCGCTGGCGCGTGGGCAAGATGAAGATCGGGAGGCCAAAGGATTGACGGCTGGCAGCTTCCCTTTTCACAACTCAGAACTTAGAACTCAAAACTGAGGATCACTCATGAAATACGCATACTTCCCGGGCTGCAGCCTGGAATCGACGGCTAAGGAGTTCAACGAGAGCACGCACCTCGTGGCGGATGCGCTCGGGATCGAGCTGAAGGAGATCCACGATTGGAACTGCTGCGGCGCGACTTCGGCGCATAACCTGGACCACGATCTCAGCATCTCGCTTCCAGCGCGGAACCTCGGTATTGCGGAGAGGATGGGGATGGATGTCGTCGCCCCGTGCGCCGCATGTTACAACCGGATGCGGTCGGCTGAGGTCGAGCTCAAGAACAACGAGTATCTGCGCGACGAGATCAACAAGAGCCTCTCCAAGAAGTATACCGGCGCGGTGACGGTGCGGTCGGCCCTTGAGGTGTTCACGATGCCGGACGTGCTGGAGAAGGTGACGGAGAACCTCCGCAAACCGCTCACGGGCCTGAAGCCGGCGTGCTACTATGGCTGCCTGCTGGTGCGGCCTCCGAAGGTGCTGGGGTTCGATGATCCCGAGGCGCCGAGGTCGATGGACTGCGCGATGGAGGCCATAGGCGCGGAGCCGGTCGATTGGTATTTCAAGAACGAGTGCTGCGGTGCGAGCTTTGGCCTTTCGAAGGCGGGAGTTGTCGAGAAGCTCGTGGGCGATATCATATCCAACGCGAAGAAGCACGGCGCGAACTGCATCGTGACCGCGTGTCCGCTGTGTATGACCAACCTCGAAATGAGGCAGGCGGCGGCGGGCAAGCAGCGCGGCGAGGACCTGACGATGCCGGTGTTCTTCTTCACGGAGCTACTCGGCCTGGCGATGGAAGTGCCGGGCGTCAAGAAGTGCTTCGCGTCGCATCTTGTGGACGTGAATCCGGTGCTGGATCTTATCGGGAAGGCGCCGGCGGTGTCGGAGAGCTGACGTATGCATATCGGGATCAAACCTGATGATGCAATCCGTGCATTCGAGAGAGCAGGCGGCGTTAAGCAGAAGCGGCACGGAGGGAGTCACGTCATCATCAAGATGCCCAACGGACAACGGCTCTCGATTCCGGATCATGGAGATGTCAAGGCAGGACTGCTTCAGGCGGCGATCAGAAAAGCCGGCCTGACCATTGATGAATTCCTGAGCTTTCTCGGGAGGTAAGCCATGAACTATACGATATTGGTACATCCCGCAGAGGAAGGCGGATACTGGACGGAGGTGCCCGCTTTGCCCGGCTGCTATTCCCAGGGCGAGTCGGTTGAGGAAGCCATCGAGTACACGCGAGAGGCAATAGAGCTCTTTGCGGAGTCTCTGCGAGAAGACGGCGTCGAAGTGACGGGCGATGACGGCTTCTTAATCGCGCACGTGAATATTGCGGCGTAGTCTGTTTCGGGAACAAGATTCCCGAAACACCCGAGTCTGTGGCTGCCTATTGTTGTACGCGCGATCCTACCTGTTCGCTATCTGTTTCTTGCAGTGGGGCTGGACATCATGGGGTCGCTTCTCCCGAAAGAAGTGGAGTAGGTTGTCGAAGACGTGGTGAAAGCTGACACCTTACTCTAGACTGAGAACTGAGAACTAATATGCGAATTGGCGTTTTTGTTTGCTGGTGTGGATCGAATATCGCGAAGACGGTGGATGTGGCGGCGGTCGCTGAGGCGGCTAAGAGCTTCCCTGGCGTCGTCTATGCCACCGACTACAAGTACATGTGCTCGGAGCCGGGGCAGAGCATGGTCGCGGAGGCTATCAAGGAGCACAACCTCGACAGGGTCGTGATCGCATCCTGCTCTCCGAGGCTGCACGAACCCACGTTCCAGCGCTGCATCGGCGCGGCGGGGCTGAACCCATATATGGTCGAGATGGCGAACATCCGCGAACAGTGCTCCTGGGTGCACGAGCGCACGCCGGAGACGACCGAGAAGGCGATCGAGCTGACCCGGATGGCGGTCGCCAAGGTCGCTAAGAACGTGCCGCTGTTCCGCAATGACATCGGCATCACGAAGCGGGCGCTGGTTATCGGCGGCGGGGTCGCGGGCATTCAGGCTGCGCTCGATATCGCCGACGCCGGCTATCCTGTGGTCCTGGTGGAGCGAACGCCCTCCATCGGCGGCCGCATGGCCCAGTATGACAAGACCTTCCCCACGCTCGACTGCGCCGCGTGTATTCTGACCCCGAAGATGGTGGACTGCGCGAGCCATCCGCTGATCGACATCTGGGCTTACTCCGAAGTCGAGGAAGTGAACGGCTTCGTCGGCAACTTCGAGGTCAAGATCAGAAAGAAAGCAACTTGCGTCGATCCCAAACTCTGCACCGGCTGCGGCCTCTGCCTTGAGAAGTGCGTCGTTAAGGACGTCCGCAGCGAGTTCGACGAGGGAATGGGCCTCCGCAGAGCGATCTATCGCCCGTTCCCGCAGGCTGTTCCCAACAAGCCGGTAATCGACCGCCAGCACTGCCGCATCTTCTGCGGCCAGAAGTGCGGCGTCTGCCAGAAAGTGTGCCCGACCGGCGCGATCAATTATGAGACTCAGGACGAGATACTCGACGAGAAGTTCGGCGCGATAGTCGTCGCGACCGGTTTTGAGCTTTGGGACCGCTCCGCGATGGGCGAGTTCGGCTACGGAAAGTATCCGGATGTGATCAGCGCGATCCAGTTCGAGCGCATTATGAACGCTTCCGGCCCGACCGAGGGCCATATCGTGCGCCCCTCTGACGGAAAGACGCCGAAATCGATCGCGTTCATCTCCTGCGTCGGCAGCCGGGACGAGGAGCACGGACACGCCTACTGCTCCAAGGTCTGCTGTATGTATAACGCCAAGCAGGCGCTGCTCGTCAAGGACAAGCTGCACGACGTCGATACCTACGTTTTCTACATGGACATCCGCGCGAACGGCAAGGGCTATGAGGAGTTCGTGAAGCGGACCATCGAGGAATACGGCGCCAACTATATCCGCGGGCGCGTGAGTAAGATATATCCGGACGGCGATCAGATGGTCGTCAAGGGCGCGGATACTCTTCTTGGGCGGCCGGTCGAGGTGCGGGCTGATCTTGTGGTCCTTGCGACCGCGATGCAGCCACAGCACGATGCGAAGGACCTCGCGCGGAAGCTGGGCATCTCGACCGATCAGTACAACTGGTTCAGTGAGGCGCACCCGAAGCTGAAGCCGGTCGAGGTGCTGACCGATGGCGTCTACCTGGCGGGCGCTTGCCAGTATCCCAAGGATATTCCTGACACGGTCGCGCAGGCGAGTGGCGCTGCCTCGAAGGCAATCGGCCTCTTCAGCAAGGACGCGATCAAGAGCGAGCCGATGATCGCCTACATCAACGAGGACACCTGCGTGGGCTGCGGCCTGTGCACGGAGGTCTGCCCGTTCACCGCGATAGAGCTCGTTGAGGTTGTGGACAAGGAGCACTCGACCCGCGAGAACCAGGTGATGAAGACCGTTGCAAGGGTGAACGAGGGCATCTGCAAGGGCTGCGGAACATGCTCAGCGGCGTGCCGGTCGCTTTCAGCAAGACTGCGCGGCTTCGAAGGCGCGGGGATCCTCGCAGAGATCGATGCCCTTGCGGATATGGTGAAGGCGAGGAAGTAGTCTTCCCGAGAGAAATGCTTATGCCTCACAGAATGAGGTCAAACCGGCGCGTTACCTGCTGGATACAAACATGTTTCTCAGATTGCTGCGGCGGACGCAGCGCCGAATGGAGATGACTTTGCTTAAGAGAACGCAAATACTGGTTCTGATTATCGTGTCGCTTGCACTGGTTGTGCCGGCGGTGGCGGCGGTGGAGATGATCCCCTGCACCGTGGGCAACAAGTGGACCTACGACTGCTACAAGATGTTCGCGGGCGATATTCGCTACCAGGGCAAGAGCATGAACAAGATGACCGACGCGAGCTTTGGTTCGGCAACCTATGAAGTGCTCGCTGTGGACAAGTCGACGCCGCCGGTATATGAGTACCGAGAGACCATCAAGACGAGTTCATCTTCGGGCGCGAACGATGCAAACGATCAGGTCGACCTGAAGATCATGAATGATGACGCCGGGCTGCGCGTGCTATCGAGTTACCAGACCTCTTCGAACACAGAGAGCGCCGACAGGCAGGATTACGATCCTGCTTTGCTGTACTTCCCTAAGGACGCTTCCGTGGGCAAGGAATGGTCGGTCGGCAACATGCGCGAGGAGAAGACGCTGATTCCGATGACGGCGAAGGTGGTCGGGAGAGAGACGATCACAGTGCCCGCTGGAACGTTCAAGGACTGCCTGCGGGTTGTCTATTCCTGCGACTCGATCAGCGGCAGCGCTGAGGTCTGGCAGAAGGAGTTCAAGATCACCGGCGGCAGGACGCGCGGGGTCTACTGGGTGGCCGAAGGCATCGGCGTGGTAAAGGAGCTGGAGGTCGCAACCTCGACCGCCGAGGCGCCCGGACCTGACGGGACGCCGCTGACAATAGAATCATCCTCCTGCAGCGTGAGTGAGCTGCGGCCGGGTTACGTAGTCAAGAAGTAGTTGTCGGTCGTCGGCCACAGGTCTTCGTTTCGCACCATGACCGTTGACCGTGATCGTTTGACTGAAGACAGAGAGAAAAGATGACTGAAACAACGATCAAAGCAGATGAGACGCCGGAGCAGGAGTCCGGGGCGAGAGAGTGGCAGCCGTCGATACTGGCGATACTGTGCAACTGGTGCAGCTACGCCGGAGCTGACCTGGCTGGCAGCGCGCGAATGCAGTATCCTGAGACGGTGCGGATCGTCCGTGTGCCGTGCTCGGGCCGGGCTGACCCCATGTTCGTTTTGAAGGGGTTCCAAAAGGGCTTTGACGGCGTGATGGTGCTCGGGTGCCATCCCGGCGACTGCCACTACGCGAAAGGCAACTACTACGCCCGCCGCAGAATTGCGCTCACCGCCGACCTGCTGAAGGCGCTGGGAATCCCGCCGGAGCGGTTCCACTTCGAGTGGGTCTCGGCCTCGGAGGGCAACAGGTTTGCCGCGCTCATCAAGGAGTTCACCGCGCAGGTGAAGGCGCTTGGGCCGTTTGACGGCGTCGCAAGGCGCAGATAGTCACGAGTTACCGATTACGAGTTACCAATTGAAGGGAGCCGGAAGCTAAGAGCTAATAGCTAATGGCTAACAGCTAACATGTCAGACATTCAGAACAAGATTCAGGAAGAGGCTAAGAAGGCTCTTGAGAGTGGCGAGGTCGGGCTCGTCATCGGCTACGGCGCGGGCAGTGTGCCGTTCAAGACAACGCCTGTGTTCGTCGAGAAGCCTGAGGACGTTGACAAGCTCGTCTGGAACACGGCCTGCGTGAACAACCTCGCGGTCTACCTGCCCAAGCTGGCGCGCGATCGAAAGGTTGCTGTGGTAGCCAAGCCGTGCGACATTCGCAGCATCGTTACCCTCATCCGAGAGAAGCAGCTCAAGCGGGAGAACGTGTTCATCATCGGGATCAACTGTGGCGCCGTGATCGATGCCGCGAAGCTGGCCAATCCCTCTGAGACAACTGAGCTGCCGGATGTCCCGCCCGCCGAGCTTCTTCGGGAGCAGTGCAAGGTCTGCGACAGCCGGACGCCGGCGATCAGCGACGTCACTGTAGGCGAGCCTACACCAAAGGCCGAGGGCTTGTCCATAGAGATCGAGGGGCTTTCAGAGGATCGCCAGGCCTACTGGGCGGAGCAGTTTTCGCGCTGCATCAGGTGCTATGCTTGCCGCCAGGTCTGCCCGGGCTGCTACTGCGATACGTGCTTCTGCGATAGAATCGAGCCGAAGTGGACGGCCAAGAAGGCCACTACCGACGAGGCCTGGATGTTCCACGCGACGCGAGCAATGCACCTCGCGGGCCGCTGCATCGGATGCGGCGAGTGCGAGCGTGTCTGCCCCGTCGGCATTCCAGCTGTGGAGCTTGCCCGAGAGTTGAACGCTGTCGCAAGAGAGCGCTATGGCTGGGATTCCGGCAATCCCGAGGAAGAGAAGCCGCTGTTGGGCTCGTATCAGGATGACGACTATGACCCGGCACATCACAGTGAGTAGGACAATATGGCTGATAAACTGCTAGCTAAAGATAAGATACAGGAGTTCCTTGCGGCGCTTCAGGCCAAGCACACAGTTGTCGCCCCTGTCGAACGGGACAACGCCCCGGCGGAGTTCAAGGACCTTGAGGCAGCCGATACACCGATCCTCGACGGCAGCAAGCCGATGATGACGCCGAAGGACTACCTCCTGCCGCGCTACGAAGTACTGATAAAGGTAGACACGGCCGGTGACTCGGCGAAGGTTGAGACTCCGCTGCCCGAGGATAAGCCCAGAGTGATGCTCGGAGCCTGGCTGCCGGATGCTCAGGCGATACAGGTCCTTGATCGAGTGTTCCTCGACAAGAAGTTTGTGGACCCGTACTACTCCCGCAGGCGCGAGAACCTGACGCTGGTCGCGGTCATACCGGCAGAGATGCGGTGGAGTTGGTTCTGCGGATCGGTTGATGATGTTGAGACGTGGAAATCCAACGTCGATGCGGTGATGTACGATCTCGGCGACAAGTTCGTGCTGGAGACCATCACAGATAAGGGCGCTGCTCTTGCCGAAGGCCTGCCGGATGCGGCGGAAGCCGATATTGACGCCAAGAATACACTGTGGGAGCGGTTCAAGACCACCGGTCTGCAGCCGTGGGCCGGCAAGGCGCT
>JBPOHN010000046.1:0-24454 GCA_052035525.1 Armatimonadota bacterium | reverse complement strand
CTCCGCTCCGCTGCGCCAGTTTCACCGCCTCTTCCTTGAACTCGTCGCTGTACTTCCGTCGTCCCATCGTATACCTCACTCAGATTATACTATTAACTGAGTGTCCGCTGGATGGGGTACAGTCCAGGGTGTCCCAGCGGCATGAACCGCATCAAGTACGCTAACGGGTTCAAGAATGGTGACGAGTCGAAGCCCTGGGTACGGCACACCGGCCCCGGAGTCCTGTTCTGCGACCTACACGTTCAGAAGATAGACAAAATCAAGTTCAAGGCAGTCAACTACCCGGGCGCCACCAACAAGACCACCTGCCGCGAATACCCCGTCATCTATCCCGGCGCCATGCGATTCTAGGCCGGCGATTGAAACGAGATACGCACCAGCTGGCAGGATTGGGGAGATCGGCACGCCGATGAGAGAACGCCGGTTGGGATTTACCCTTATCGAACTGCTGGTGGTGATCGCCATCATCGCAATCCTTGCCGCCATCCTGTTCCCGACCTTCGCCATGATGAAGGAACGCGGGCGCCAGGTCAGATGCCTCAACAACCAGAAGCACCTGGCCGGTGGGTTTATCCTCTATTGCGATGACTACTCCGGCCGCCTGCCGTTCATCCGAATTGGCGCCACGCGTGTCGATTGCCGCAACTGGTGCGGCAGTGTCGGCGTCGGAAGGTGGTGCTACCCGGAGAAGGGGCAGATATTCAGATACGTCAAGAACAGTGGTGTTTTTCTGTGTCCAACGGATTCCACGCTGCCCGCAACGGCGATTATCGCTAGTGAGATTCCTGCCGGCCTGACGAACAAGAGCTTCGCCCTCAGCTATAGCGCCAACTGCCGGCTGGATTGGCCTGCTGACACTCCCATGCTGATCAGCAGTGTCCGCCGCACGAAACAGGTGTTCCTGCTGATACACGAGAACCATACTCGCATCAACGATGGCGACCTTAACTGGTGGGACAATATATGGGATCTGCCGTCCGGCGTGCACTACAGCGGCACTACGCTGGCCTACGTCGACGGCCATTGCTTGTGGCAGAGCTATGACCAGCTCAAGAATGCCCGTAATCAAGGGCTCTGGAGTCCAACCGAGACTCCCACACCGCCGCCGACACTCCTTCCGTAGGATACGGCGCCACGAGTGTAGGTGCAAGAACGCCCCCAGGCGCCTTACCTGAGGGCGTCTAACGAGCGTTCAAGATGCGACTTCTAGAGCAGCGCCCACGCCTTATTGAGCGTCCGCTTCGCGTTCGCAATAACGAGTTCTGAGCTCTCGCCAAAGGCCGCGATTGGCTTCACTTCGAAGCTCATCGGCTTGGCGGTCTCACCGTCGAAGTAACCGAACCGGAACAGCCCCTCCAGGAACTCAGCAAGCTCCACAACTCCGTTCTCACCGCCCTCTATGTCAAAGCGAGGATGCTCGTCGCCGTACGCCGGATGGTTGGGGTCCTTCATAACGCAGTTGCCGATGTGCACGTGATTGATCACGTCCTGAGCAGCGTGGAGCATCTTCCAGGGCGTCTCGCCCAGCAGCGGGAGATGACTGAGGTCCAGCATCAGCCCGAAACCGGGATAGTAAGCGCGGACGGCCTCGGCGAAGTCCACGGCGTCCTCGGTCGGACCCAGAATCGTGTTCTTGCCGTACTCCACCTGGTCGAACGTCTCCAGTGCTATGGGCATTTCGCCATTCTCGGCGGCGTAGTCGCAAATCTCCAGAGTGGACTCGAACAGCAGTTGCAGCCCCTCTTCCTTGCCTTCCGGCCCCGGATCCCGGCCGCTGAGGAAAGCAAGGCCAACAGCATTCAGTTCGTAGGCTTCGTCAATGCACGCCTTGACCTGATCTACTGCCTTCTTCCGTCCCGTTTCGTCCGGATCGTTGAGGTTCAGTTTCTGGCTCAGAAGTGCCGGCTGAGCGCCGAATGCACACTTCATGCCGGAAAGCTCGATCATCTTGGCTGCCTGCTTGCGAACCTCAGGGTCCTTCATCCAGGTGACTTCAACAAAGGTGAAATAATCGTCTTGGCATATCTTCTGCAGCGTTTCGAGGATCGGCCCCTCGCCTTTCATGCACTGCGGATAGGCCATGAAGTGAATGAGGCCAACATCAGCATACTTGTAGATCGATTCTTTCATTGTGCTCTCCAATCGCCGTGAAAACGCTTACATCGTCACGCAATAGGATAAGCCGTGGCACGGGGTGTTGTCAATACGCCGGGCAAGCGTGTGTAAGCAAGGGGCTCACGAGAGACGCGCGAGAGCACGAAAGGGAAGCCTCCGTCCTGTGCTCACCCTTTCGTGCTCTGGTTGTCAAATAGCTACATCGACTGTTTGACGGCGGCCTCGGGTTCGCGCTTGACCCGCTGCTTGACGGACGCAGCCGCCTGGCTTACTTTCTCTTTCGCCGATTTGGAGGTATCGGCTATCTTCTGCCGCGTCTGCGCGCCCTCCGCAGGCGCAAACACCAGAGCAATCGCCGCTCCGACAGCGCCACCAACGAGCATGCCGATAAGAAAACCTTTAGCAGTCATCTAAGCAGGCCTCCGAATATATCCCAGTCACTCGTCCCTCGCAGCACAATCGGCATCCATCCGCGAACGGCGGCCGGTTCGGCTGACGAAGGGCCATCGTAGACTATATACCCGAATTGGCCTCGTGGATTTCGTAGCGGACGTGGGTCGAGACACTTTCTCGCACCCACAGACGGCTGCCCAAAGACGTGCAGCGGTCCCTATGGGCATAGGACGCGGGTGGCTCCGTTTCCTGAGAGGCGAGCCAGTCCAGATACGGATCGCGTTCGGCGCCCCCGCGCCAGATCGTGTTCCCCCAGCCGTATGTCTTCCTCGCGCGGCGCTCAGGGGTCTCCGGCGTGAGGTCGAACTCGTCCACCACGGGATCGACAAAACCGTCCAGCGGCAGCCCCACAATGAAGCCGGGCTGCGCCTCTATGTCTATCCGAAAGACCCCATCCACCCGGCGCCATTCGACGTCCACATAGCCGGCCGCGGTCTTCACGTGACCCTTCGCCCACTGCAGGTCCACGGTCTTCGGCGCGATCGTCACCTGCCCCGGACTCGCAGGCGTGACACCCAGGACTTGAGCGGGCAGGAAGAACACGGGGGAGGCCGCACTGCCCGAACACATGGCGGCTTCATCGCAGGCAGTGTCCTGCAGCGGATTGCAGTCCCAACAAGTCGTTGCGCCGCGTTGGAGCATCGCGCCCCACACCCCGCGGATGAGATCGATAGCCTGCTGTTCCGTCTCATTCCGCCTGAGTAGAAGCTGCAGTACGTAGAACAGCCTGCGCGGCGGAACCGACGCAAGCTCACTTGGGTTCAGCAGCCCCCACGCCTCGTCTAGCTTCCCGCCGTCTACGATGTCCAGGCCGGTCTCCAGCAGCGCAGACTGCACACGTTCGAACCACTCAGCGCCTTCCTGATGTGCTATACTAGCGGCGCGACACCAGAAGTGGTCGTTCCATTTCTGCTTCAGCTCCTCGGCCTCATGGTGCCACCGTGCCGCGTCTTCGGTGCTGGACACGATCCTGGCGAGTCTGGACGCAACCACCAGCTTCGCGTGCCTGTAGATGCAGTCCAACCGGTCATCCACCAGATCTGCTGCCTGCCGATCAAGCACTTCTTCGACCCGGGGGTAGAGCTGCTGCACCAACGCAAGGTCACCCGTATACAGGTGATAGTCGTGCAGCATCTGCAGCCAGCTCAGGCAGCCGGATTGGTCGCTCTCCAGTGCGTCCGCTGCCAGCGCGGCATCGAAGAAGCAGTGGTTGTTGAACAACGCCTGCAGTCTGGTCGCCTCGGCGTCTTCCTCGGGCGATCCCGGCCGGCACTCATACTTGTCCTGCATGCAAAGGTTGAGCGTATAGACACCGGTCTGCCATATCCTGTTCAGCAGGTCGTCCGAACACTCGAATGTCGAAACCTGCTCCACGGGATAGCCTGACGCCACTGCCGATACCGACTCCACGTAGATGGGCGACTCGACGCTTCTGAACGTAAGCTGCACGTATCGAAACACCCGCCGGCCAAATGCCTGCCACTCCTGCCTTCCGCCGTGGAGGACCAACCGGTCCGCCTGCAGCATCCCACCGCGGGTCGGCCAAACACGGCCATTGGCGTCCAGAATCTCGCTGTAGCCAATATCGACGATTCCCTGTCCGCCGCCTCTTGTCCTCAGGCAGGGATAGCCCACCGTCTCGGCTCCGAAATCCAGCACAACGTACGAATCACCGTTCGGACTGACAACGGCAGCTTCCCCGGATACCGTGAGCATCTCCTTTGGGTACTTGATCGCAGCCGGGCTGCTTTCAACGGACTCAGCGCATATCTGGCTGGCGACATCAGGCGAAGGTCCACTCGTCGAGATGACCCTGCCCACATCGATCACCTGCTTGGGATGGACGTAACGCTCCCGCAGAGGCGGAATCTGGCGTGCCTTCAGGCGCTGCGGCAAGCCGTCACAAATGGCCGGCGCAGCCCAGTCGCTGTCATCAAAGCCGACAACATTCCAGCCTACGGGCTTCTTGCGGGAATCGTAGATCTCCTGGAAACGTCCCGAATCGATAGGAACAGAGTTGGGTTCCCACTCCTCCGCCAGCTTCACCGACCAGCTTTCGTCGGTGCAGATCAATTGCTCGGGCTCACCATTGCGCGTGATCTCAAGTTGGAGTATGAACCCGGCGGGCAAACCGGCATCGCCTCCGGGGTTGTGGCACAGAGCGGCGATGACGTTCTTGCCAGAACGGATCACGTGGCTGAGGTCGTGGGTGTCGTAGTCCTGAGCGTAGTTGGCGCCTCGACCAACATACCTGCCGTTTACGTAGAGCTTGTACTCGCCGCTGCAGGATACGTATGCTTCCGCGCTCGGCGCTGCTGGGATAGTGAACTCCTTGCGGGTATAGACGTAGCAGTTGCGACTATCGAGGTGGGAATCAACCCATATCCATCTGGCCTTGAACTCCATAGCAGACCCAATCTGAGCAAGACGGTATCCTCAGCGCATCCTGCGCAGGATGTCCCAGTAAGCTCCGCGCGCGCCGTCGGCTATAGCGCGGACGAGCACAGTGTTATCGTTATAGTTGTAGTTGGAGTCTACCTCCTCTTGCGAAGGCAGGAAGAAGCGCCTATCGCCGGCAACAAGCTCCCGAACTATGTCAACCATATCTTCGCCTAGCGCCGGCGAAACGTAGAAAACGGGGCGCGTGAACTCCGGATTGTCGTGCTTTGCCCCGTAGACGTCCTTATTCGAAGCGATGTCGCCCTGCTCGATCAGCCATTTGGCCGTCGCTGTGCCCTGGTAGATTCGCACACCCATTGACAGGCCCACGCAGTCGGCGTCGATGCTCCGCATCAGCTCGATGGTCTCCCGTACGGTCTCGCGCGTCTCGCCGGGGCTGCCGATCAGAAGATCATACATAAACGGGATTCCGTGCTTGTGGCAGAGATCGGCAGTCCGCACAAGATCGTCTCGCCTGAACTCTCGCCCCAATCGGCGCAGCATGTCATCACTGCCGCTGTCGGCGCCGAAATCGACTCCGGCGCATCCAGCTTGCTTGAAGAGGCCCGCCATCTCGTCGTCGAACGGCACAATCGAGCAATAGGTATACCAGCGTATCTTGTTCGCGATCCCCGATTCGATGATCTCTCTGCAGACAGACTTCGCGTGGTCGCCGGGGATGTTGAACTCGCAGTCGCAGGTGTGGAAGTGGTCGATGCCCTGCTTCAGAAGCGCCTTGAGTTCATCCACAACAAGCCTGGGCGACCGCACGCGAACGTGTCTTCCCTTGGAGAGGGGGTCGGCACAATAGACGCAGCCCATGTTGCAGCCCCGCTTGGTCTCGAAGCCTGCCTGGCCGCCCTCACGGAAGTATCGCGCGTTGTCCACCAGGGAGCGCGCACGCGGCAGGCCATCCGCGGCGTCATACGCAGTCTCAGTGCGCTCCAGACTAGGGCCATCCCAGTAGAGCAGGTTCGGAATCGATTCGGTGCCTGACAGCACCGCAACCGCGTCCGCAAGACGCGCGAACGACATCTCACCCTCGCCTGCCACACCGAAATCAGGCCGGCAGTAGCGCATCACCGCCTCGGGCATCACGGAAAAACCAACACCACCCATCACGATGGGGGCGTCCGTGCAATTGCGGACCGCATCGACAACATCCTTGACGAACGGCAGAAAGAACGCGCCGCTCATATAGCATTCGTCCGTGTTGCGAACGCTGAGGCCGATCAGCCGGGGGTCGAAATCGCGGACAGTCTGCTCGATATCGGCCGCTACATTGTCTGACCAACACAGATCCAGCAGGCGAAGCTCGTGACCTGCCATTACCAGCCGATCCGAGAGGTAATCCAGGCCTATCGGGGCAATGGCGGGCTTCATTCGATTCGTGTTGACCAGAAGGATTTTCAAGGCTCGGTTCTCGTTTCCGGCAGCGACATTCCAATGTCGTAAGCTCGTTGTAGCGCCTCAGGTTTGTCCATAACTGCGCCCTTCGGCCCCACGCCGTCAACGATCAGGCGCCCTGCCCAACTGAGACCCAGGTAGTCGAAGCTAAGCTCAAACATCCTGACGAGCGGCTCCGCCGCGGTCGGCCCCTCTTCCTCGTAGGCAGTGATCAGTATCGCGCGCTTGCCGTCGATCATGGCCCTGCCTTGCGGGCGATTGAGCGGGACAAGCCGGTCGATGAACGCCTTCATAATCGCAGTCGGCGCGTACCAGTAGACCGGACTGGCGAACACGAGCACATCGGCGGCCGCGATTGAGTCGTACGGCATATCGTCCTTGAACGCGCACGGTCGCCCCTCGATCTGCCAGCACTTCTCGCAGCCGATGCAGGGATTGATCTTGAGCGAGCGCAGGCAGATAGCCTCCGTCTCCAGTCCCGCTTCTCTCGCGCCGTCAACCAGGCGCTGCGTCAGGATGTCAGTGTTGCCGCCCATGCGAGGGCTGCCGAGTATGGCAAGCAGCCTCATCTGGCTTCCTCCAGCTCCGAGAACCGGTCGAAATGCACCCTGTCCTCTGGTATCTTGGGTTCGTGCGGGCCGGGATGACGCGCGGGGATGCCGAGCGGAGTCCCCGCGAGCACGGCAATGTGTGGAGGCAGGTTCAGCGCCTCGTGGAGGATGCCGCTCTCTTCTTCGCGCATCATCACCCAGCAAGTGCCGAGCCCGATCTCGGTCGCCTGGATCATCACATTCTCCATGAACGCCGACCCGTCCTCGATCCACAAATCCTGTTTCGTGCGATCGACGCAGACCACTATGACAACCGGTGCCCGCGCGAGAATCTTCGACCACTGATGCAGGCCGGATATCTTGTCCTTGACGGCCTGATCCTTGACAACGATCACGTGCCAGGCCCGCTCGTTATGGCCCGACGGCGCGCAGAAGCCCGCCTTCAGCACTTCTTCTATGTCCGCATCACTGACAGGAGTATCCCTGTAGAACCTGACGCTTCGTCTATTGCGTATCGCTTCCAGCATCCAGCGCCTCCAGGACATGCTGAACGTGCGTGCCACGCCAGTAGATTCGGTCGCACCCGGCGCAGTAGCCGAACTCGTTCTGCGTCTGGTAGACATACGGCGGCACACGCTCGGCTACATCAAGCTTGCTCACCGGCTCTATTTCGCCGTTGCAGACGGCGCACCGGGTGAACAGAGCATCGCGGTCTATCTTGAGGTCGAGCTCCCGTATGACCTGCCGCACTTGCTCCTTCGTGCTACCCCAATCCACGAACACGCACCGGCTTCTCACCATACGCCGGTCGCAGAGCCGCCTGTCGCGCGTGAGCAGCATCCTGTCCTCCCGCACCGCGATCCGAACAAGCTCATCATCGTCGGCATCGGCAATATAGCTCGTGTCGTAGCCGAGCATTCTGAGCCACTTCGCAAGCTTTCCGAGCATGCAGTCCGCGACGAATCTCACCATTAGGTGTTGGATACCCAGAGCCGGGATTCCTGCGGGGAAGGGATGGGCTCAACTCGACAGTGCGAGAGCCAGAAAGAACGCGAACTCGGAAGGGAGAACAGAGAAACGTCAGATCAGGAACTAACCGGTAGGATTCTGCTCCTGATCTCCTCCATCCATCGCTGGTGGTTGCTGACCTGAAAGCCGACCTCGTTGCCGTCAACCAGCTTGATGATCATGAACTCCTTGCCGTTGCGGTAGTTGCCGGCGAACCATCGGTTGACATCAAGACCCACGATGTCCCTAAGCTGATAGACCTTGTTGGGGCCGAGTGGCGGGATGAATATCAGTTCAGCCTCCGTCAGCCCCATCGCACCCATGGTCTTGGTGGAAACGAACCCGCGCAGCATGCCCTGGTAGAAAGCATTCTCCGGAGGAATGACCCACACCTGACCCGATCGCTCTATTGCCTCGCGCGTCTTTGCCTTGAGCCTGCTCCGCTGCCAGAAAAACAATCCCCATATCACGGCGTTTACGAGAGCGACTATACCCAGAACTCTCAGCGTTTCCAAATGGCACCTCGAGAGAACACTACTACGGTGCGCCCGCCAGGCAGTCTATACCCTGCCGGGCGCCATGTATTAGACGAAAAACGCACAAGTGTTTGCACCGCGATCTTTGCTATCGCAAGGCGCCAACCCAGCACTTGCCATGGATGCTACTTCGGCTTCGGACCGACTGCGGACGGATCAAGCGGATATGTGTAATGCGGACCAATCAGCCAATGCCCCTTGCAGTCGTAGCTCACATACACCTTGATCGTTTTCAGGTCCAACGGCAGGTTCGGCGGGACGATAGCTGATATCTGGGTTGAGCTTACATAGTCCGTATCGGGTGACGGTACGTCGCCTTGCGACGTGACAAAACGCACACGATCAGTCGGCCGGAAGTTGGCACCTTTGAACGTGGTTCTCACGCCAGGCATGCCGTACTGCGGCAAGTGACTGGTGATCGTGGGCGACTTGCACGGCACAAAGGCAAACGTGAGGTTGTTAGTCTTCCCCACGCCCTTGACGTTCACGTAGAGCGGCCCCGAGTAAGGGCTGTAGACGTAGTCGTTGCCCGGCACGCGGACGTTGTAGGTAATGACGCTGCCGGACTTGCTGGCGGTCAGGATGGTGCCCTGAGCCGGGGTGTTCGCCTTGAGCATGAACCACACTTCGGCCTTGGTCTTGTCCTCGGGGATGTCGGTGCCCTTGATAACGACGGTATCATTCGGGCTGCCCGTAGCTGGCGTGACACTCTGAATCGCCGGAAGCTTCGCAATATTGGGCACCGCAGGCGGTTTCGACACGATCGGCGCCTGGGTGATGATTGAAACCGGCACCTTAACCCTAACGTTGCCCTGGGCGACAGGCTTCTGGCTCGGCGCGGCTGCAGGCGGCGTGGAGATGGTCAACGTCCAAATCTTCCCCTTCTGCACATCCGCGGCCGTCGCATTATACACAACCTTCACCGGAGAAGTCTTGGAAGTCACCGGCGCGTTAACGACCTTGCCCGAAGCGTCAGCAAGGCTTATGTACAGGCCACATCCTTGCCAGGTAGCATCTACCGTGATTTCGCCAGCCTTCGGCACCTCGAATGTGAACCTGACCTCCCGCCCCGCATACAGGCTGAATGACTGGGGCCAAGTGGTCGTCACGGCAGCATTCGCCGCACCGCAGAAGACAACGATGAACAGAAGAATAAGTACCGCAAACCTATGCATAGCAGAGACCCTCCCAGTTCCGACTAGACGCAACTCAGCATCAGGCATGCCCACATGAGATGGCTGCCTACCTTTGTCTTCGGCAGTGTAACGCAAATACCTGCTTGGGGGAGGATCAGAAGACCGAGTTGAGCCTATCGGAAACTCGGTGCACCAATGCGGCAGCTCGCAGCCGCCGCCCCAGTTCCTCGCAATACGCTCCATACTCATCCTGATCGAAGAACAGGCGGCGGTAGAGGTCTCTGAGGTCGGGGCGCTGACGGCGGAGGAAAGGAACGATCTCGTTCCATACGCCCGGGCGAGGGTTCAGCTTATCGGCATGGATGTTCGACAGCGGCAGAGGCGCGACTGCGGAGATGAGCGCATCCAGAGCCTCATCAGTGTCCGATAGGCCGGGCATGAAAGGCCCGAGGAATGCTCCTGCGGAGATGCCACGATTGCAAGCTTCCTCCAGCACGGCGATTCGCTCACGAGTAGGAGATGCTCCGGGCTCGATCCTGAACCTGAGCTGCTCGTCCATCGTGGTGAGGGTGCATGAGACGCTGCAGTTCGAGTAGCCTTGCAGAATATCGAAATCGCGCGCGACGAGCTTGCTCTTGGTCAGGATGCTCGGGTGGAAGCCGGCTTCAACAAGTATCTTCACGCACTCCCGCGTGAGGCCGTAACGCTTCTCGGCTGGCTGATATGCATCGCAGACTGAACTCACAAAGACCCTGCCGGGCGGCTTTCTCTTCACCTCGCGGGCCAGGAGTCCCGGCGCGTTGATCCTGGCGTCCACGAACTTGCCCCACGGCTCCTCGTGGCCGGAGAAGCGTTTCATGAACCTCGCGTAGCAGTAGATGCACCCGTGCGCGCAGCCGACGTAGCAGTTGACGCAGTAGTCGGTGATACCGGACTTGGTGAGAAGAGACTTGGCCTGGATTTCGCGCGGTGCGGGCATAGATCGATTATATCACGAGAAGGAAATCCACCCGCTTGAGTGCAAGATGGAACGCGGCGGCACGTTAGTGTCGTCTAGTAAAATGCAAGAGGCTGAAAAAGAAGATTCCCTTCGAGTCGAGTTCGCTTCAGAGAGGCAGGGGAATCGACTGATGGAGGTCGTTTTGAAGACTACACTTCGTTTGCTGGCAGCATCGTTGATACTTCTGATCGTTAGTGCGGTTGGGGCGGTCGCCATGCCTGAAGGCTTCGCAACTGACTTTACCTACAAGGAGTCCGACGGTGCCGTAGACATAATGAAAGATGGCAAAGTGGTCGCTCGCTACGTCTACAAGGATACGCCCAAGCCGTATCTCTACCCCATAGCCTCGCCCGCCGGCATCGAGGTCACGCGCAACTACCCGATGAAGAACGTGGCCGGCGAACCAACGGACCATCCGCATCATCGGTCGATGTGGGTCGCGTTCGGGGATATCAATGGCGTAGACTTCTGGACCGAGGGCGAGAAGACCGGCAAAATCGTGCAGAAGTCAATTGACTTTGATCCCATCAGTCCGGGCCCCTACTGGAGCATACACACGAAAAACGATTGGGTTACCGCTGATGGAAGGACACTCGCCGCCGACGAGCGAAAGATTGCGTTCTACTCGTGCAAGCACGGCACACTCATCACAACGATGATCAGACTCATCGCGCCCACTTGCCAGTTGCGCTTCAATGACTCCAAGGAAGGTTTTTTCGGAATCCGGCTGGCCCCCAGCCTGACGCTGAAGGACGGGAAGGGACACATCCTGAACTCAGAAGGCCATACCGACGCTGACGCGTGGGGCAAGCGCGCGCGTTGGGTGGACTATACCGGCGAGATAAACGGGAAGGCGGTTGGCGTCACTATGTTCGATTCCACCGCCAACTACGGCTACCCCACCTACTGGCATGCACGTGACTATGGCCTGCTGGCGGCAAACCCGTTCGGCGGCAAGGCATTCTCGGGAGACGCCAAGAACGAGTCGCCAATGGTCCTCGGCTACACGACGTCCAGGACTTTCGTCTACACTACGTTAGTACACGACGGCAAGCTGGACGCGGAAACGCTGGAGAAGATCGCAGACGAGGTAGGCGGCTCGCGCCCTAAGGCGAAGACCAAAGACGCCGACAAATCGCACACGCCATTTCCACGGCCGAAATAATACGCGCTTTTGCTAAGCCGGTACCCGGTCCGGGTCGAGGCTCCTGACGAACTCGACGCTCTGGCGCACGCGCGACTCCTCTTCTTCGAGGCTGGCGAATGTTTGCACGGGGCTCAGCGTTGCTATCTCCAGGGTGATTGGCGACTTCGCACACAACCGGCGGGCGGTTTCGTACACCTCGGAGACCTTCGCCTGCCCCTGGCCCAACGCACATCCGTCGTGAGCACTAGTCTCGCCCTCCTGCCATATGCACCAATCTTTGAGCGTGATTCCTGAGACGTGAGGCGCAAGTTCAGTCAGAGCCTGTACGGGATCCTCCAGCATAGCCATCACTTCGGCATTGCAAAACGATGCCCTGACAAACGGGCTATCCACCCGCTTCAGCACATCAACCAATTCGGCAGTACTCAAGCCGCCGCGATTGCCGATACCGAGTATGACACCCACGCACTCGGCGACCTCACCAAGCCGCCTAAGGTTCTCCACCGTGAAGCTTAGCTGCACACTGCGATGCTCTTTGGGAGCGTCGGCGTTGATATCCGAGATGAACGTGCGCAGCATGCGGCATCCAACCTGGGAAGCCAGAATGAGCCGTCTGCACAGCCTAGCGTAGTCCGAGGCGCCGCTCGTGAGTTCGAGGTAGAGGTCATGCTGAGTGCAGAACGCGCCGATGCCACGGATCGTTTCTTCCTCCCAACCGCTCAGGTGCTGGGGACTGAACGAACACCCTGAGAGGCCCAGGCCACGCGTTCTCTCGAGGAACCAAAGCGTGTCCTTGGGATGATCCGCATCTTCGAGATGAAGATGATAGCTGAAGGAGTCCAATCCGACCTTAGCCAAAAGCACCTCCTTCCCTAACCCCTCAGACTGATTAGATATCTATGATGATTTGTCCTTCTTTTTATAGAGACTTATCTTGATCCGTGCCCTGATGGCATGAACGCGGGGCCGATGTAAACCGTCTACCAAGTTATTCATTTCTAACACGCGTGCCTCCAGTCTATCTCACATCAGCCGCCAGGGTTTGCCAAGTTGTTGGGGTTGCACAAGGGGCGGGCGGACGAGTATCCTAGATGGTGGAGGATGTGCGCTATGATCAGTGATACCGCGAAGATGACCATTTCAGAACTGGAGGAAGCCCTCAACGACTTCGATGCTGCTACCCGTCAGTCGGCCCTGAGGGAGCTTGCCCGTCGCGTCGAATCGGGGCAGGTGCAGGTTCCTCCGCCGAAGAAAGAGGTCAATCTCCATTATCATACGTTCTTTTCCTTCAACGCCTATGGGTGGTCACCCAGCAGGATCGCCTGGGAGGCGCGCAAGTACGGGCTTCTGTCGGCGGGCATAGTGGATTTCGATGTGCTCGACGGCATGGAGGAGTTCCTGCACGCAGGGGACATCATCGGAATTCGTGCGACTGCTGCGCTGGAAACCCGCGTCTTCATCCCGGAGTACTCCGATCAGGTTCTCAGTTCGCCGAACGAGCCAGGGATCGGTTACTTCATGTCCGGCGGGTGCTGGAAGATGCCGGACCCCGCCAGCGAAGCCGGGAAGACTTTGCAGGCTATGCGCGACATGGCGCGCAGGCGCAACCTGCAGGTGATGGAGCGGGTGAACGACTTCCTCGACAAGGTAAGGCTGGACTACCAGACGGATATCCTTCCGCTGACCCCATCAGGCAACGCGACAGAGCGACACATGCTTGCCGCGTATGACGCCAAGGCAAGGGAAGTCTTTGGAGCCGACAAGAACGGGCTTGTGGCATTCTGGGCAAACGCCCTCCAGATGGAAAGCGCCGAGGTAAGCAAGCTATTGCAAGACACCCCTGCTCTGCACGAGAAGATGCGCGCGAAGCTGATGAAATTCGGCAGCGTCGGCTACGTGCCGCCCAGCCCTGACACATTCCCTGATGTGGATGCAGTCATCCGGATGACACAGGGCATGGACGCACTGCCAACTATGACCTGGCTGGACGGGACCAATCCAGGCGAATCCGACATGCCGGCTTTGCTCGGGATGCTCGCGGAGAAGGGGACCTGCGTACTCAACATCATCCCTGATCGGAACTGGAATCTGCGCGACCCGGCAGAAAAGGCCATCAAGCTGGAGAATCTGAAGAAGGCGGTTGACGCTGCCCGTGACTTGCAGATGCCGCTGTGTGTCGGGACCGAACTCAACAAACTGGGGCTGCCCTTTGTAGACAACTTCTCCGCGCCGGAACTGGAGCCCTACATTCAGGATTTCCTTGATGGAGCTTTCTTCCTCTGGGGCCACACGGTGCTTGCTCGATACGCAGGCACGGGCTGGGCAAGCGATTGGGCGCAGAACCACTTCGGCAGTGACCTCGCCGCGCGGAACGCTTTCTACACCGAGGTTGGCAAACTTCTGGAACCGGCGACAGCACCTGAGAAGATCAGCAAGGCGGGTTTGCCGAATGCCGGCCCGGAGGACGTGCTGCGCCTGCTGTCGTAATCGGCGTCAGTAGTACTCCACTCGGGCAATTCTGACAGGAACCGGAAGTGTTCCCGCGTTCAAGTCGGATACGGCGCGTCGGGCAAGGCCAGGAGAGGCAAAGCCTGTCATCCGCGCGGTACCGTCCGGGATGACCTCCTCGACCAGTGGGGCCGATATCAGGCGTCGATTATGAAACACCGCGAGATACTCGCCTTTGTGGGTCCTGGTGAACTCGCGCAGGATCCGGGCTCCGGCGCGGTCGAATTTCACCTGCACAGCCCAGCCTTGATCCAACTCCTGCACAAAGGCAGTCGGCAGTATGTTCCTACCGGTCAGGACGGGCTCGGTGTCGCTCCCGACAACCTCCTCGATCAGCAGTTCCGGGTCCTTCTTGCTGTCGATTCTCTGGGCCCGCGGTCCCAGGAACAGGTAGGGAGCCTTCGGCGAGGACGGAGTTTTCATCTTCCACGGACGGTCCGGGTTCCTGGCCGTAGCGACCCTCGACAGATGGTAAAGCTCTATGCTTACCGGCTCGACCAGTCTGCGCACTTCGCTCCGCGGAATTCTCTTGCCCGGCAGCAGCAGCGTGAGCGTGCGCCCATCTACACTGTCCACGCGGGGATACTTGACTCCGAGAACCAGCTCTCCTTTGGTCTTCAGGTACTTCGACACATCAACGATCTGCTCGCGGCTCAGGCTTCGGCCTGCGCCTAGAGCAAGCACGACACGCGTACCGTGCTTCGGCTCAACAGTACATCCGCTAAGAAAGACTACCAGAACTGCCAATGCGATACCGATAGAACGCAAGATAGACCGCCTCCAACACCTGCCTCTAGCTTAACATGATTCAACTCATACGGAAATAGCAGCGCTCTGCTAGCGCAGGACGGCCGGAATAAAGCCGGAATCCGATCAGGAGTATCCGGTTTCGTGTGGAATATGTATGAAAGAACGCTGAGAGATTACTAATGCTAGACCAACTAAAGAACCCGCCGATCCAATACCGCATTGCGCCCGTCTGGACCTGGAGCCGACTGCCCGAGCCAGATGACATCGACACTCAGATCCGCGAGATGCACCACAAGGGCGCAGGCGGATTCTTCGTCGAAGACAAAGTGCCCCGGTCTCAACATACGGATGACGACGTGTCGCTTCGTGTTCGGCAAGCGCGAGAAGTGGCGGAGAGGCTGGGCATGCAAGTATATGAGGCCGATCAACAGACCTCGTTCGCCGAACCGGACTCCACCCTCGCGGCTAAAATGCGGAGTTCTCAGTGCCACGCGGAAAACAAGGTACGTGTTCCCGGTATAGTCCGCTGCGCGAGTTGGGAGACAGCTATCGAGGACATCAAGAGGCAGATCGACCACCAGGCAAGCCTTGGCGCAAGCCTCTTTGTTCCCTACCCTTTCGAGCACACCATCGTAGGAGCATCGCCCGTCCGCGCGGCGGCGTCGCAGTTCTACCAGGCCACTTACTGGCGCTACTACAAAGCCATATCCGACTACGCAGCCAGACTGAGCTACCTGATGTCGCTCGGGCACCACGCAGCGCAAGCAGTGGTGATCCGACCCGGAGGATGCCGTGACGGCCTCGCACCTGACTTGGAGCAGTGGCTGCAGGCCATCTGCGATTGTCTCCTCGCTCAGCACGTAGACTTCGACATTCTGGACGAAGATGCGCTGTCTCGCGCGACGTGCACGGAGAACCGTCTGGTGCTGAACGACGAGAGCTACGAACTCGTGATAGTGCCGCCGGCGGCTTCCATCGCCTATGGCACCGCGTCCAAGCTCTGCGCATTCGCGGAAGAGGAAGGCAAAGTAATCGCCATTGCCCCGTTCCCGGGAGAGGATTCCCGAGGTGACAGGCATGCCGGCGTGAGGGAGGCGTTCGCGGTTATCAGAGAAGTGGTAGGAGAGCTGTTCTTGGATATCTCGCGGCCGGGCGATCTGCCCGTGGCGCTTGGACAGGCTCTTCGCGCGGCCATAAAGCCCGACATATCCATCAAGAGAGGCGGCGAAGAATGCGCCGACATAACCTGCACGCACCGCCGCGTTGACGAACTGGACTTGTTCTTCCTCGCAAACCACGCCGAGGAAGCACGGGAGGTGCGGATATCCGTCCGATGCGATCGCGCGCCTCTGCTGGTAAGCCTTGACAGCGGCGACATCACTGCGCTGCCCAACTGCACCCAGCAGGGCAACCGCACGGTGCTGCTCCACCGAATGGAGAAGTCCGGCTCGCTGGTAATGGCGTTCGGCGACGAGCCGGTTTGGTCTGTGATTCCGCAAAGCATCGATGAAGGCCAGGAGATCGGGCTGTCGGACGAGTGGGTATTCACGCCGGAGCAGCCAAATTGTCTAGGATTGCCCGAGTGGAGCTTTAACACACTTATACAGGCCAACCACGAGCTGTACGAATACACCACTTCATTTGAGGCAGGGATAGTCCCTGAAAACCTGATGCTCGTGCTGGAGGATCAGCCCGGCTTCGGCCCCGACGCCGGACGATCTATAGAGATCAACGGTACTGAGCTGGCTGTGCAGGATGCATGGGTCTATGACATCGGGCTCAGGGCGTTCGACATTGCCTCACTTGCTCGCTCGGGCGTGAATACCGTCCGTATGACCGTTGCGCGCCAGGGATGGACAGGAGATCCCGTTCCCTCTCCCGCCCGCGCCAGGCTTATGGGTGATTTCGCCATTGACGCTGCGCGCCCGGTGCTGCGCGAACAGCAGGACACTATCCGGAACGGGTCGTGGACCGACCAGGGCTACCCGTTCTACTCCGGAACCGCCTGCTACGAGCAAGTGCTATATGTGCCCGAGTTCGCGCGTGGGCAGCGGATCATCGTTCGCGCCGACGGTGTCGCAGGTGCAGTTGAGTTCCTGCTCAACGGCGCAATTGCGAGCGTGCGGTGTTGGGCGCCTTACGAAGCCGATATCACCGCCCTCGCCAAACCCGGTCCCAACACGCTTGAACTCAGGGTTACCAACAGCCTGGCAAACGCTCTTCTGCTGCAGCCAATCCCCTCCGGCCTCATTCATGGCGCTGTCGCGCTTCTTGCGTGACATTATGTTTAATCTCTACGCCTGCTTGTCACATTGTTTACCTGCTTCTTGCAGAGGGTAGTAAAATACCGGCAGGTAAGGCTGCCATGCACACTACTCGAAGGGGTGACTAGATATGTCAAGAAGCAGCAGAGCTTGCATTGCCCTCGTGGTAATCCTCACACTGTGCCTGAGTGCTGGAGCCATGGCCGCCACGAATCAAACTACAGCAAGGGCGGCTGCGGGGCCCGGCGAAGGCTCGGCAGTGGCTTTCAACACGACCGACACAGCCTACATCTACACGGGCAGCTTCAGGGAGACTACGCCTGTGAGCGTGACGGGCAGCATCCGCCTATCCGCCACCAGGGGAACCACCATGAACCAGGACCGCGCTACGGTCAACTCGCAGTTCAGATGGGAAGGCTCCACCTACAGACTGAGTGTCACGTGCTCTTTTCCTATATCGGGCCAGGACTTCCCCGGACACGGAGCGGTTCAGTTCATGAGGCCAGTCCTGGGGACTGCCGATCTTGGCACACTTGATCTGCCGGAAACCGAGGCTCAAGTAGCTGTGTATGGCAGGGCCGCAATGACGAAGGACGGTACAGTGATAGCCGACAACCAACCGGCCATCATTATGGTGCACCAGGCAATACATGACGGCAATCAGGCGCTGATGGATACGCCTGACCCGAGCCGCAGCGAAATCTCTCTGATCATACCCGGCCCGCTCAACGGCCAGAGGTTCGTGAAGGGCTTTCCCAACGGCTACTTCTACATCTACTGGCCGAACCCCTCGATCACCTTGAGCGGCAACACAAGCCCGCTGCCCATGACGCAGACCATTCCCAGCGCTGCTGGACGCGGACCGGTGGCGCCTACGATCGGAACGGAGGAACCGCGTGGAACGATCAACATGTCGCTTACCAACACCGGCATACGCAAGACCATCGGCGAGACACCGACCGGGCTCTATGACCTGAGGATCACCAACAACTCCTCCAGACCCAGAGGTATTGTCCTGTCGGGCTTTGATCTATGCTGCACGCGATACGTGCGCTTCTCTCAGTTGCTGAGGCCCGGCCAGACCCAGATCTTCCGCTGGTACTTCGCGCCCGGCAAGGTGCAGATAAGGGACTTCACTGGAGGCGTAAGAACTGCTACGTCGTGGACAAAGGTCAAGTACGGAGGGCATTCAAGCTCGATCAACTTCACGCAAATGTAGACCCGCAGGCAACCGGATTTGACGGCCCCGGGCTCACAGAGTCCGGGGCTTTATAGTCTGGCGTTGGCAAGCCGTATCTTCCGGCTGACCTCCATGTGCCTCATCAGGTAATATACAAGCAGCGTAGCAATCCCGTTCGCAATACACTCACCGATCACCTTCCGGATGGCAAGGCTGAGGCTGAGGGGTGGATTGCCCAGCAGGAAAAGCCCCTCGCACACGAACGTCAGCCAGATCGCCGACAAGACAGGCACGAACGGGTTCTCGCTGAACAGCCGGGTATTTGCAAGACCGGCCAGAAATCCCGTGATCGTACGCGTCACCATGAAGCTGCCGAGGCTGAGCCCCACGAACGATCCGTGGATCAGCCCCGCCACGAAGCCCAGAGTCGCTCCGACTATCGGATCGGCAGCCAGGGAATAGGAGATAAGCACGACCAGAATGAGGTCCGGTTTCGCGCCCATAATGGAGAGTGCATCGGGCAGATTGCCCTGCAGGCCGGCGGCGATGACAAGGATAACAACGGGCCAGATGCGCTTCATTGCGGCAGGCTCTGGCCGGGCTTGACTATGAAAACGTGCTCAAGCTGATCGAAGTGGACACTCGGGCGGACGAGAGCTGTGGTGCTCCCCATAACCTTGCTGCGAACCACTTTCACAACCCGGCCGATGATATAACCCTTGGCGATCACCTGTCCCATCCCCGAGGAAACGACGATGTCGCCTACCTTCACATCCGCGTCTTTCGGAAGATATGAGAGCGTCAGATAATCGTTGCCCTGTCCCTGGAGTACGCCGTTGCTGCGGGATCTCTGCACCATAGCAGCGACGGCGCTGTTGGCTTCCGTAAGGGCGACAAAGCGAGAGGAAACGATATCCGTCTCAATAACCTGCCCGACAAGCTGCATGCCCGAAGTCACAACGGCCCAACCCTTTTCGACCCCGTCACGCCGGCCCCGGTTGGCGGTCGCCGTATCGAACCAGTTGCTTTCCTTGCGGGATATGATTTCGGCGGGGATCATCGTGAGGCGCGACGCCGTTCTGAACCCAAGCGCCTTGCGAAGTTGCACGTTCTCGTGTGCCGCCTCCACCAGCCGCGCGTTCTCAGCACGAAGTCGAATGACCTCCTTGCGCAACTGCGCGTTCTCTTTGACAATCAGGCGCCTGGGCCTGACAGCGCGCACGCCTTCGCCAATGGACGCAAATGTTGTGTGGAATCCCAGTGCAGCGGGGCTGACAACGACGCTGATGGCATCCTGCAGCGCGAATGCCGCATCGTTCTTCACGGCGCTGTCGTGCGCGCGGCCAATGCCTATGCTCAGTGCCACAAGCACAACAAGCGTCAGAACAGTCTTCTCACGAAGAATACTGAGCATCTCTAGTTCTGGTGATACTGGCGCATCGATTGACCAAGCAGGGCCTTCTTGAGAGCGGGATTGCTCTCGGATTCGTCGAGCGCCTTCGCCGTGCCCATAACAACGCAGCTCAGCGGGTCCGGCGCAATGTGCACCGGCATAGCCGTCTCCGCTGTTAACAAAGCATCCAGGCCTCTCAGAAGCGCCCCACCGCCGGCCAGTACTATGCCGCGTTCCATGATGTCCGCCGCGAGTTCAGGCGGAGTCTGCTCCAGAGTGAGCTTCACGGCCTCAACGATCTCGGATACGGGCTCACGAATGGCTTCGCGGATATCCTGGCTCGTTACTACCGCGCTCCGGGGCAGCCCGGAAATCAGATCCCGGCCGCGCACCTCCATGCTCATCTCTTCTTCCAAAGGATAGGCCGATCCGACCTCCAGTTTCACTTCCTCGGCCGTTCGCGGGCCAATCAGCAGGTTGAAGGTCTTGCGAATGAAGTTGATGATGGCCTCGTCGATTTCATCGCCTGCGATGCGTATCGAGCGGCTGGTAACGATGCCTCCCAACGATATAACCGCGACCTCGCTCGTGCCGCCTCCGATATCGACAATCATGCTCCCGGTCGGCTCGCTTACAGGTAGACCCGCGCCTATAGCCGCGGCGAAAGGCTCCTCCAGGGTGTATGCCTCGGCTGCTCCGGCTTTGATGGCGGCTTCCTTAACCGCGCGCCATTCCACTTCCGTCACGCCTGAGGGAATGCCGACCACAACCGTCGGCTGGATGAGACCGTTATGACGATGCACCTTGCGGATGAACCCGCGAAGCATGCCCTCGGTCTGGTCGAAATCCGCAATGACTCCGTCCTTCAGCGGCCGAATGGCAATGATGCTGCCCGGTGTGCGCCCGAGCATCCTCTTTGCTTCCTCACCAACCGCAAGGACCTTCTTGGATTCACTGTCGAGCGCAATTACGCTCGGCTCCCGAAGAAGAATCCCGCGTCCCCGCACGTGAACCAGAGTGTTCGCCGTACCCAGGTCGATTCCGATCGCCCGGGAGAACCTGCTGAAAAGTTTGGATAAGATTGCCATCTAAACCTAGTCAACCCGCCTTCGTTGTGGACGTTGTCCAGATCCTATGCCTGATGCCCCATAGGAGCTACATGATACCACAAAAGTCGAGTATGTTTCGAGGGATCAAGCTGCAAACTTCATCCGCGCCCCGGCAGCGGTACGCCGCCAAAGAAAGCTGCGACAGCGTCGGGACTCATATCAGACACTAGAATGGGGCTAGCAGGCAAGCATTATGTCATGGCCAGGAATTATATATGACCCTATTGACACCATAGCAGGTGAGGTTATAAACTCCTATTCGGAAACAAGCTCAGCAGACTGGCATACCTCTGTATCCCGCCTCATAGATCAGGGATGGTTTGCAAATAGGTGAAACAACCTGACAGGGAAAGGACGGTACTCCTCATGGATTGCTTTGTTTCGGCAATCAAACGGTCTCTTGTGACCGCAACAGCGGTCGCTATCCTACTTCTGCCGGCACTGTCCGGTACGGCGCAAAGCACTGACGAACCCATACTGGCCCCACAGAATCCCGCGTTCTCGTCCTACGCGACGCAACTCGCAAGCTCACGGCCCGAGTTCGCCGGTGGACAGCCCGCGGGACTCGTGCCGGAACCATTCGAACTCCCGAGCATTCGGGTCCACTCGGTGCAGTCGCTCAACATCGTCGCTCTGCCCACCAGCTACGACCTCCGGACGCTGAACAAGCTCACGCCAGTCCGCAACCAGGGCTCGTGCGGCAGTTGTTGGGACTTCGCCGCGATTGGGTCACTGGAATCCTCGCTCATGCCAGGCGAGCCCAGCGATTTCTCGGAAAACAACCTCAAGAACCTGGCGGGATTCGACATCGGGTGCTGCTCCGGGGGCAACCGCGCCATGTCTACCGCATATTTCGCGCGTTGGGCCGGGCCTGTCGCGGAGACTGCTGATCGCTACAACACTGGAAGCTGCTATTCTCCTGCGAGCCTCACCCCGCAGAAGCACGTTCAGGACGTGATCTTCCTGCCCAACCGCACCAGCGCCCTGGACAACGACGCCATCAAACAGGCGGTGATGACCTACGGCGCCGTCTATACGACTTACTACCACTCCGATGCCTACTACAAGAGCACGACCGGAGCATACTACTACTACGGCTCTTCGCGCGCGAATCACGCCGTCTGCGTCGTCGGGTGGGACGACAACTTCGCCGCAAGCAACTTCACATACCGCCCGCCCGGCAATGGCGCGTTTCTGATCCGCAATAGCTGGGGAAGCTACTGGGGCAAGAGCGGCTACTTCTGGATGTCATACTACGATAGCACGCTGGGCAAGACTGAAAACGCCGTATTCACGGCAGAGTCCAACACCAACTACGATCAGATCTATCAATACGACCCACTCGGCTGGATATCCAACACCGGATACGGCTCCAACACCGCCTGGTTTGCCAATGTTTTCACGGCAACCTCCAATTCCTCTGTGGCGGCCGCCGGTTTCTACGCTCCGGCGCCGGGCGCCAGCTATATCGTGAGCGTATACCGGGATCTCACATCGGGACCGGTCAGTTCGACCGGAGCAGCGGCCACATTCAGCGGCACGCTCGCCACAGCCGGATACCACACCGTGCAACTGCCGTCGCCCGTCCCGGTTTCAGCAGGCCGCAAGTTCTCCGTCGTGGTAAGGCTGACTACGCCTGGCTACAACTACCCCGTCTGCCTGGAGAGGCCTTACTCGGGCTACTCTTCCAAGGCTACCGCCAGCACGGGACAGAGCTACATCAGCAGCAATGGAACAAGCTGGACTGACGTGGCGGCCTATTACCCCAACACAAACGTCTGCCTCAAGGCGTTCACGCTGGGCTCCACCACTCCCACGCCTGATCCTGGCGTCTTGTCGGTCAGCCCGGATGGCACCGTTGGCTCCTCCGGAAAGGTCGGAGGACCCTTCAGCCCGCCAAGCCAGACCTACACGCTCTCCAACATCGGGCAAACGGCTATCAACTGGACAGCGGCGCCCTCACAGTCCTGGATCAGTCTGAGCTCAGCCAGCGGTACACTGGCAGCGGGCGCGACGATCAACGTCTCTGCGTCCATCAACTCGGCGGCCAATTCCCTCGCCGCGGGCACTTACAACGGCTCAATCACATTCACCAACACGACCAACGGGTCCGGCAGCACAACCAGACAAATCACATTGACTGTCAACGCAGCGCCCGAGCCAACTCCGGGAGCGCTCTCAGTCTCACCTACAACGGCGTTCACCGTGAGCGGACCAGTCGGAGGGCCATTCACCCCGTCCAGCAGGACGTACACGCTCTCCAACACCGGCAAGAGCGCGATTTCATGGAGCGCGGGCGTTGCCGGCAACTGGCTCAGCCTGTCAGCGGCAAGCGGTACGCTTGCGGCAGGAGCGAGCGCGAATGTGGTCGCGTCGGTCAACGCCAACGCAAGTGGCCTGGCTAAGGGCACATATACGGGTGCAGTCAACTTCTACAACGCGACAAACGGCGTCGGCAACGTTTCGGTGCCAGCATCCCTCACTGTGACCGCTACTGCGCCACCGCCGCCACCACCGCCGCCGTCGGGCACCTATCGTGTCATTCCTACGACGTACTCGTGGATCGACCCGAGCTATCATCGGCAGATCTACCTCACCGATGAATCAGTCAGCTCCGGGTACATGATTCCATTCACGTTCACCTACTACTCCAAGCCCTACAACCGGGTCTATGTAGGTTCTAATGGCTTGCTGGGGTTCACGCAGAACGGCCTGTATCTGGGGACGAACCTCAAGATTCCAACGACTACCTGGCCCAACAACGCGATCTATCCCTACTGGGACAACCTGTATCCCGGCACCACCGGCACAGTGAGGATCGGCATCGTTGGTTCGGCCCCGAACCGGAAGGTAGTTGTCAGTTGGGTGGGAGTGGCATCACGCTACTCACTTGCCACCATGCTCACCTTCCAGGCCATTCTTTGTGAGCGTTCCAACGACATCATCTTCCAGTATCAGAACGTCTCACCGACGAGCTACGCCTACGGCGCGGGAGCACAGGCGACGATCGGTATTGAAAACGAGACAGGTACTGAAGGGTGCTTGTTCTCCTACAACACCAGGTCCGTAAGCAATGGCTCCGCCATCAGGTTCACCACACAGCCCGTACAGACGGGAAGCAACCTGCCATACCTGCGCGAGCGCGTGCTTGGAAATCCCTAGCCGATAGGCGAATGGCCGAAGGGCCGGGCTCGTTTCGAAGCCCGGCCCTTCCTTTGCAACCGCTCCGCATCTGCGAGATTAGCGGTGTATGTAGCGTCCGATCCTTGTCTCGGATAAGCACGGGACAGAGGCCAGCCACTACGGCCATCTCCTGCAGCTCAAGCTGTGGGAGGGTGCATCCCAAAGTAATGGTAGAGCGATTTTTTGGGTGAGCAGGCATGATTTCGGGTGGCCGATGTCGAATTCCTTATTAGCGAATGCTGATGAGGTGAACGATGTCCAAGAAGCCCGAGAGC
>JBPOHN010000012.1:0-362385 GCA_052035525.1 Armatimonadota bacterium | reverse complement strand
TCGGGGATGCGCTGGTCTCAAGAAGGCGCAGAGGCTATGCTTAGCCTGCGCGCATCGCTGCTGACCAATCCTAATATTGACCTTGCACCATACGCAGGTCCTTACCTTCAATGAGGGATGCACCCGCCGATGCGGTCGAGCTTGTATGATAACTTATGGGCATGATATAATGGCTGAAGCTAGGGGGTATAGCTAGAAGAGATGAAACGTACATATCAACCCAAGTGTCGTGTTCGCAAGCGTGAGCATGGCTTTATGTCCAGAATGTCGTCCCGTGGCGGACGCAGGGTTCTGAAATCAAGACGCTCGAAAGGCCGCTGGGAGCTTTCAGCTTAGCGTGCTCGTAGGTCCGGGAGCGTGCTCCCGGACGACCGTCTTGGGACGGAGCGGATCCGAGCGAGACTATGCTGCCCTCAGCGTTCAGACTGAAACGAAGGTCCGAGTTCGGACGGATATATTCCAAGGGGAGGTCCAATGCAACGGACCTCATTGTAGTGTACGCACTACCATCGAGAGACGAAGGGACCAAAATCGGCTTCTCGGTGAGCAAGAAACTGGGCGGCTCTGTCGCCCGGAACCGGGTGCGAAGGCTCCTGAGAGAGGCCGCGAGGCCCTATCTACCACGGCTAAAGCCGGGTTATTCCGTGATCGTTCTTGCCAGAGCGAAGGCCGGCACGGCAACCCTCGCGCAGCTAACGGCAGCGATTGGGACGCTTTTCGCAAAACTAGGCGTCATAGATGCGGGCAATTAGCAAAATACCTTCCCGCGTTATCGTATTCCTTATAAGGAGTGTCTATCAGCAGGCTTCACGGCGCTTCTGGGGGAGGACATGCCGCTACATGCCCACCTGTTCCGAGTATGCCGCGCAGGCGATCGATAAATACGGCTGCGTGCGAGGAATGTGGATGGGATTGTGCCGGATAGCGCGATGTCACCCCTGGGCCAAAGGCGGAGATGACCCCGTTCCATAGACCGTCTGCCTGAGCCAACCATTTCCCAACTATGAGACTAACCAGGCTATCAATTGCATTCATTGCTGTTCTCCTCGTGCTCGCATTCGTCGCCGGCTGCAGCGGAGGGCCCCGAGTCGAGGACCCGGACAAGGCGCTCAAGGAGGCCCGGGCGCTCATCGCAGACGGCAAGTCCGAGAAGAAGAGCAGCGTCGCCCGGGACAAGAAGTTCCAGGAGGCGACCAACCTCTACAGAGCGGTAGCGAGCCAATACGGAAACAAGCCCCAGGGCGCGCAGGCCCTCTTCGAACTCGGCAAGTTCTATGAGACCGTCGTCGGCCACAGGAACTACCGCGAAGCGCACAACCAATACACTCTGCTGATCAACAAATTCGACCGGCCGCGTGAGGTACTGAGCGGTTGGGGATACCTTCCGTCCGAGATCGACCACGTCCAGGAGTTGGTTAAGCAAGCCAAGGTTGGACAGGCAAAGATGGCCGAGGCGCAGGACACGGTGAATTCCAAGCACAAACTGCTGGGGATCATCAATGTCTACTCGATCATGGACTTCCTGGTCAGGATGACGGGCTCCATCCCCGCGTTCAGCTACTGGTTCGCGATTATAATCATCACCCTCGTCGTCAAGCTGCTCATAACGCCTCTCACAAAGGCGCAGTTCAAGTCGATGAAGGAGATGCAGAAGATCGCTCCTCTGGTGAAGCAGATTCAGGAGAAGTATAAGGGCGACCAGCAGACCATAGGCACCAAGACGATGGAGCTCTACAAGGAGCACGGGATAAACCCCTTCGCTAGCTGCCTGCCGATACTGATTCAGATGCCGGTGCTGCTGCTTCTCTTCCACATGGTTAGCATCTATCAGTTCCGATTCACCGAGGGGCATTTCCTGTGGATCGGCAGCGCGCTCAAGCATCTCTACAGCATCCCGGTTCCATTCGGCCAGGGTGGCGTGGTCTGGCTGACGGCGGGCAACCTTGCGGAACCCGACCTGCTGCTGGTGGTGCTGTATGTGATCAGCATGTACGTCTCGACCAAGCTTTCCAGCGTTGACCCGACGCAGGCCGAGCAGCAGAAGATGATGTCGATTATGATGCCGATCATGTTCGCGTTCATATTCGCGGGATATTCATCTGCCTTCCTGCTCTACTGGCTCGTGTTCAACGTGATTCAGACGGTGCAGCAGTATCTGATCCTGCATAAGGGTAATGAGCCCGTGCCCGCAGTCGCGCCCGGGCCGCCCGCTCCGGAGACACCGAAGGACGACACACCGCGCCCGCGCAGACGACGGCGGAGATAGAGTGCATATCGTCATTCCGAACGCAGTGAGGAATCTGCTGTTGGCCGTGTCACCACTCGGAACGACGTGTGCGCTGCAAGGATTTTTCGCAGCCCGGCTCGGCAGAGCGGGCTGCCTTTGATAGCGGAGGCATAAGCCACATGAACAAGATTGAAGTAAGCGGAAGAACGACCGAGGAAGCGATACAGATAGCCGCAAGGGAACTGGGCGTCGGCACGGATGCCGTCGAATACGAGATAGTTGAGGAGGGGGCCAAAGGCTTCCTGGGACTGGGTCAGTCCCCGACACTGATCAAGGCGTGGATTGCGGAAGGCTACGAGGCCGCCCAGCCGAAACCCGAGCCAGTTCCTGCTGCGGAAGAGGAAATCGAGGAAGAACAGCCCGAGGTTCCGGGCCAGCCTAAGCCCGCGAAAGCAGCCGGCGCTGACGCGGAGGAGTTCAAGCGGACCCTTGTCAAAATGATCGAGGACGTCCTTCGCGCAATGAACATAGTCGGCACGGTCAGCGTTCGTACCGGCGAGAAAGAAGAGATCATTGCGGAAATCGAGGGCAAGGACGTCGCCATCCTGATCGGCAGACACGGTCAGACCCTTGACGCGCTGCAGTATCTGATCAGCATTGCGGCCAACAGAGCGCACGGGACGCATTACCGGGTGGTGCTTGATGCGGAAGGCTATCGCCGACGCTATGAGGATGTGCTGATCCGCAAGGCTCGGGAATACGCTACCACGGTGAAGGCCGAAGGGCAGGAGTGCGAGCTTGAGCCGCAGTCAGCCCGCGACCGCAGGATCATCCACATGGCTCTCGCCGACGATCCCGATGTATACACCTACAGCGAAGGCGAAGGCGACAACAGGCACGTCGTCATCTCGCCGAAGAAGTAGACAGTGACAGTGTGCAGTCGGCAGTCTTCGGGCCATCGACTGCACACTGCTCGAAAAACGTTATGAACACCTCAGACACCATCGCCGCGATAGCTACTCCCATAGGCTCAGGCGGCATCGGCGTCGTCCGGATGAGCGGGCCGCTCGCGCTCGAAGTTGCTGCGAAGGTGTTCAGGCCGAACCCGCTCGCGTTCGATTCCCACACCGCTCACCACGGCGCCGTCGTCACGCCCCCCTCATTCCCCCTCTACCAGGCAAGCAACGAAACCTTCCCCCCTTACGAAGGGGGGATACAGGGGGGTGACGAGCAGATCGACGACGCCGTTCTCACCGTCTTCCGCACGCCCCGCAGCTACACCGGCGAGGACGTAGTAGAGATATCCTGCCACGGCGGGATTGCCACGATCAGAGCCGTTCTGAGGGCCGTGCTGAACGCAGGTGCGAGGTTGGCGGCGCCGGGCGAGTTCACCCAACGGGCGTTCCTGAACGGCAAAATCGATCTCGCGCAGGCTGAGGCGGTAAACGACCTGATCCGCGCTAGGACCGATCAAGCCCGCAGGGTTGCGTTCAGGCAGCTCGGAGGTTCGCTGAGCTCCCGCGTTTCGGACATCAACGGCAGCCTCCTCGGTGTGATAGCAGCAATCGAGGCGGCGATAGACTTCCCTGACGACGTAGAAGAGCCCGATCCGGAATGGATTAGGGGCGAAATCACCACGGCAGGCGATGCGCTCGATGAGCTTCTGGCCTCGTTCGGCAGGGGCAGAATCTACCGCGAAGGACTAAGGGTGGTAATCGCCGGACGGGTGAATGTCGGCAAGTCCAGCCTGCTTAACGCGCTCCTGCGGCACGCACGGGCGATAGTCACGCCCATCCCCGGCACCACGCGCGACCTGATCGAGGAAAGCCTTGAGATTGAAGGCATCCCCGTCGTCGCAATCGACACCGCCGGACTGCGCGAGACCACCGACCCGGTGGAACAGGTGGGGGTGGAGTTGTCACGGCAGTCGATCGAGTCCGCCGACCTGGTCCTGCTCGTCATCGACGCGCGCGAGGGGCTTCACGAAGAGGACTCCGCATTGTTGGCGGAACTGGCCGGGAGGCGGGTGATAGTCGTTGCCAACAAGATCGACCTCATCTCTCCCTCCGAGGCGGAGGTAGTCGGGGAGCGGGCGGACTCCCCAGAGGGAGGGGCTGCCTCTCCGTGGTTGGAGGGCGTGGCGTCTGTGCGCACCTCCGCATCCACCGGTGAAGGCATAGAGGAACTCGAACGAGCCATCGCCGGGACCGCGGGCGCGAGCGCTGCAGCCTCCGAGTCAGTCATCGTGAGCAACACCCGGCACGAGGAAGCCCTGAGATCGGCCTCTGAAAGCCTCCGGCACGCGCTGGATACCCTGGCACGTCAGGAACCGATAGACCTGCTCAGCGGCGACCTGCTGGCCGCCCGCAATTCCCTGGGCCTTGTAACGGGCGAGACCGCGACCGAGGACCTTCTCGACCGCATCTTCAGCGAGTTCTGCATCGGTAAGTAGCGCCTGCAGCATCTCGGGCGCATTAAAGTCGCTCCATCGGAAAGCAGCATCCTGAGCCTGTCGAAGGGCGCTGCGAGGTTGCTGCGCGCTACTTCCCGTCTGCTGTCAACCCCATGAAATCGGCACCCTTGGGCATCTCGTATCTGCACCCGGCAACCGTCACCGACTCGCCCTTGCACAGCGCGATCTGCTCGACCTTGCCGTCCTTGGAAAACCGCACCATACACATCTCGCCCGCGAGCGTGATCCCATTTTCCTTCTGCACCAGCGCCTTATCGGAGGCCAGCGATGGCGCCAGTCCCAGCGGGTTTTCGGCATCCGCAGCGATTATCACATCTCGCCGCCCGTCGGCAAGTGTTACCTCCACCGCGACACTCGAATCTCCATACGCCGTGCCGTTCGGGGATTCGAGCCGCAGCCGGCGGATCGACGCAATGTTGCTCTGCTTGTAGTAGGGCTCGATCACACCCACGAACGTGGAAGACAGAGGCGCCTTCTCGGACTCGCGCCGGACCATTACCGTCGGAATCCAGGCCTCGTTGTTCGTGCTGATCCCCAGCGAGACCCATGCCTCGCACGTGGATACTTGCACGTCTGTCGTCAGGTCCGTATACCTCACGTGCACCTCGGGGCCAGGGACGGCGCGCTTGAACTGGTCATCGATCGCCCAATCGACGCTCCATCCAGCTTCCGGCGCTGCATCCGTCTTCGTGTTTCGATAGAACGAGCCGTTGAGGCCATAGTCTTCCGCAGGCGCTAATCTGAGCCCGCTCGTGGCTATAGTACTGATCTGCGTGTGCATGAACTTGGCGTGGTCTTTGCCGCCGACGACTCGGAAAAGATCGAGAACGTAGAAATCGCTTGGCGATACTCCCACCACCGCCGCCGTGCGCTCGTACTGCTTGCCCGCGATTTCCGGCGCCGAAGCCCGTATCACCTGGAACTGCTTCCCGTCCGCCCACATCGTCGTCTTGCCGTTGACTCCGGGCTGGTCCGCGCCATCTATCACCACCGTATTGTGCGCCGACGGCTTGGTGAACCAGCGCGCTTTGGGCGCGCCCCATCCGCCGTACTGGACCGGCGGGTAGCCGAAGTCCGCCATCAGGTCGATACCTTTGGCGTACATTCCGAGGTTCATGCAGTCCATATGCCGGTGCCGCTCGGTGGAGTCGTAGTCCAGCCACACTACCCTCGCGTCGTCCTTCTCGCCGGAGCGCAGCAGCGCGAGGTGCCACTTCTCCTTATTGGAGCTTCGCATCTTGAGCCGCGTGCCGTGGCGATCGACGACCTCCTGCACCTTCCTCTGCAGCGCCTCGGGATCGTCCGCGAACAGGTCGTGCGGAAGATCCGCAACCGAATTGCCGTTCCCGATATACATAAGCTGCAGGTACGCAGGATCGCCCGTGATTTCGTGCAGATGGCTAAGGAAAGTGAAACCGGATGGGTTCAGGCCCGTGTTCTTGCCGAAGCCAATGCCCTGGTAGGTGGTCGGGTTCACGAACGTGGTGGAATCCCCGACATTGGGGTTGTAAGCCTGCAGGGCCCAGGTGTCGATATAGAACTGCCAGGTGTCATAGAGACTCGGGTGCTGCTTGAAGGCGTTTGTCAGGAAACCCGGCTCGATGCGCGAGAACTGCTCCAGCATATCGGCAAGCGTCCGCGGCACGTGTGCGGAATAGCAGCACATGCCTTTCTCTCCGCTGAGGCCGTCGGCTTGAGTGCCCGTCTTGACGATGTCGCCGAGCAGCCGGTCAACCTCATCTCTGCTGGCCGGCCACTCCAGAATGGCCTTGAACATCGCCGCATTCAGGTCCGTTTGCGGGTAGTTCGACTCGACTTTCTTGCGGTTTGCGAGCGAATCGCGCAGAATCCTGTCCTCGATGTTCCGTTGTATGTCGGCAAATGTCGCTTTCGGATTGTCCAGCTTGTACCGCTTCGCCTTAACTGCCAGGAAACGAACAAGCTCCTTGTCGTTCTTGATCGCATCGAAGATCCGGTCGTAGCTCATAGCCATCGTGCGGGTCTCGCCGCAGGCATCATGCCAGGTCGATACATAACCGGCCGCGCCCGGGACCTCGTAGACCTCTGCTTGCGTGGCAAAGTCGAAGGTGGGGTAAAGGTCGGCCACTCTGTCGAGCAGAATCGCGGCCTTGTGCGCGTAAGCGGGGTCACCTGTGACACAGTAGGCTTCTCCGAGCGCTCCGATTCCGTTGACGATAGCCTGCTTCCACTGCCCGTAGATGAGGTATGCTCCTATGAACCGCCATTTGTTCTCGCCATCGACGTAGCCGGTTCCGTCATCCACGCCGAACTTGTGCAGCGGGTCCTTGGGATCGGGATGCTCCGTGTTGAAGAGCAGTGAGCGGTCCGCAAGCTTTGAGTCGAATACGCCGTGTTCGTCGAGTCCGGAATCGTAGAAAGCCTTGAAGTCGTTTTTCGGGAAGAACTCCTTGCAGTGCGGGCACTGCGTCTTCCACGGATGCCCGAACGCGTCCATCTTCCAGTTATACATCGGCACGCTCTTCTTGCACGCCGGGCAGAAGCCATTCGACCAGACCATCCACGAACGCGGGATCGTAGCCCCGAACATCAGGTTCCACAGATCATTGTCCGAGAGCTTCATCCAGGGTTGCGCGCGCTCCACTATCCGCTGCTGCTTTTCGGCAGCCCAGGGATACCTGGCAGCGTTCGCTTTGGCCTTCTCCACCATCTCGGCGGAGACGAATATGCTCTTGGTCTTCGTGGGCGCCTTGGTGGCTTCCACGGCAGCCACCGCACCCGACGTCAGCATCGCTATGGCTATCATCAGAACAGTCCTCATCAGCAACATTGCACGATCCTCGCTTTGGAATTCCTTCGGTTGAGGTTCCGAAGCTTCCTGCCCTTGTGCTACAATTGTCCCATAACCAGGGAGGAAACATGAAGATGGCAGACAGAAAGCGCGTCGTGATCACAACACCCGTCGGAGGGGAACGATACGATTCCATTTTCCAGCCCGACACTCTGGCCGAGCTCAGGGAAATCGCCGACATAATTGATAACGATCTCGATAGAGGCTTCACCACCGAGGAACTGGCCGAGCGCGCCAAGGACTGCGACGCGATCATCACGTCGTGGGGAGCGCCCAGAATCGACCAGAGGATCATTGACGCCGCTCCCAGGGTCAAGATCATCTCCCATGCGGCAGGCAGCATAAAGCACCTCATAGCGGAGGAGATTTGGGACGCGGGGATTACCGTCACCACCGCCGCACCCGTTATGGCCGTCTACGTCGGTGAATTCGCGCTGTGCCTGGCCCTCGCCCTTCTGCGCACTCTTCCCAGATATGGTTTCGGAGCTCCGAAGGACGCGTGGCAGGGTCCACCTATGCACGGCAATGAGACCCTGCACCGAAAGACGGTCGGCATCATCGCCCTCAGCCACACCGGCCGTGAATTCCTCAAGCTGCTCGCGCCGTTCAACTGCAACGTGATCGCCTATGACCCCTACTGCTCTCAGGAGCGCGCCGCGGAACTCGGGGTCAAGCTCGTATCTCTCGAGGAACTGCTGTCCACCTCCAAGGTCATTTCGCTGCACGCGCCTATCACGGAGGAGACTAAGGGAATGCTGCACGCGGGCAACCTGAGGCTCATTCAGGACGGCGCTGTCTTCATCAACACCGCGCGCGGAATCCTCGTCAACCTGGACGATCTGACCGCCGAACTGGCCACCGGACGTTTCAAGGCCGGTCTGGACGTCACCGACCCCAGGGAACCGCTTCCCGAGGACCATCCGCTCCGGCACATGCCCAACGTCATCGTTACGCCGCACATCGCGGGACCGACCATCGACGGCCGCCGGGATATGTTCGACTACGTGGTAGGGGACTTGAAGCTGTTCTGGTCCGGCAAGAGGCCAAGGTATGTGGTCACGAAAGACATGCTGCGTACGATGGCTTAGGCGCTACACAGCCCATCGTTTCTCGCCGTATAAGCAATAGCGGTATGAAATAGCTCCACTGTGTTCTCGGCTGACACGTCCGACTTGATGTGATAGTCGAGCCAGGCATCGCTCCGCCACTCATCGAGAGGCCGGCCGTCGGACGCGAAAACGCCCTCGCCCGCGTAACCTGCCGCGACCACGCGCCCGTCGATGCCCAGCCTGTCGTGCACCTCTGTCTCGGCGCAGCCAAGCAGTTCCGCCACCTGCGCCACGTTCTCGACACATATCGCATCGAGCGAGATCCTGTCGGTTGGCTCGCGCAGAATGGCCGCGAGCTGCCTTTCCGTCGGTGTCATCTAGCCCGGGGCGACTTTGCAGCCCTTGTCAACGGACTCATAGCACGCAAGGACCAGCCTGAGCACGTCGCGGCCCTCTTCGGCTGTCGCTATGGGCGGGCGCTTGCCGTGCAGGAAATCGGCAAGAGGTTCCGAAAGCCCCGCAATCCGATGGCCCTGGCCCGGAATGTCCGGCAGATCGCTGTGCGTCCACTTGCCTTCCTTGTGCAGATACCACTTGAGCTGGACCCCGCCGGGCGGCATCACGAAGTTGCTCGGGCCGTCGCCGTAGTTGCCGATGATCACGCCGTGCTCGCAGACGATCTCAAGCGTGTTCTCGCCGGCAACCGCCACGAATGTGCACGAGACCTCGCCGAACGAGCCATCTTTATAGCGAAACAGCACGATCGCGTTATCGTTCGGCACCTTTGGGTTCAACAGCGTCCCCATCTCGGCGTAAACGCTGACGGGCTTGCCGAGGAGCCAGTAGAGGAAATCGATCGGGTGCGCGGCGTCATCGGCGAAGATATCCCGGTTTAGCTCGGGCTTGACGTGCCACATCTGCTCGAAATTCGGCATGAACTGCGTGCCTAAGCAGTGCCGCCTTCGGACCATAAACACCCTGCCGAACTCACCGGATTCCAGCAGCGATTTGGCTTTCACGTTGTGTGGGTCCACGCGCATCTGCCACGCCATCGTGAAAGGCACTCCCGCCTTGTTCACCGCGGCGACGATCCGGTCGGCTTCATCCATCTCCAGCGCCATCGGCTTCTGAAGAACGATCGCCTTACCTGCGGCCGCTGCAAGCTCGACGAGATCAGCGTGCATCGAGGTCTCGGCGGCGATAACCACTGCGCTGATATCAGACCGCGAAACGAGCGCCTCCGCGGACGGCTCGTTATCTATGCCGAAGCCGCTGCAACTGCTCTCGGCCCGGGCCGCGTCGTGATCCCACCCCGCGACCACCTTCACGCCAAGCTCCGGCTGCTCCCGCCACCTGTTGCAATACATCCCCACGTGCCCGTGGGCGAACCCGAGAATACCTGTTCGAACTTCCATTCCTGCGAACCCTTCCTGTGCCCGGTTGGTCAAACGCCTGGATTATACCATAGCCGCGAGGCAACTAGAAGCACCTTCAGACGCATCATTTGAGCCAGGGTTCCCCTGCCCCCTCCTTCGCAAGGAGGGGGTAACCCGGGCAACCAGGCCTCCCCCGAATGAAGCACCAACTGACCTACCCCCCTACTAAGGGGACTGAGGGGGGTGGACCCAGGACAAACGCATCAAGAGCAAACACAGAAGACCGCGGCGGAGATCCTCCCGCTGCAAGGGCGGAACGGCACGGTGGCCTCGCAGAGCTGCAGGGACTTCCTTCAGTGGTTCCTGTCCTTCCGTGGTTCCGTGTTGGTTCCGGATGCGTTTGCCGTGCAGCACCATCGTTTGACCCTGAAACCCGCGGAATGGTATAATCTTGGTTGGACGATAAGCGTCCGCTTGCGTGCCCCCTTAGCTCAGGGGATAGAGCAACTGCCTTCTAAGCAGTGGGCCGCCTGTTCGAATCAGGCAGGGGGCGCCACAGACCGCTATGCTGAACAAGGTTCGGCATCCATAGGTATATAAGCATAGAACATTGGTGTTTCGAGATTCGAGCGCAGCGGAGATCCCGAAACAGATCAAGAAGTCGTGGCGGGAGTAGCTCAGTTGGTTAGAGCGCCAGGTTGTGGCCCTGGAGGCCGTGGGTTCGAGTCCCATTTCTCGCCCCAATTGAGGCCGGTTGTCGGTGGACGACCGGCCTTTCGCATTCATCCTCCTGGGTAACCTATCCATAGAGGGCGACATTCGCCCGATTCGCGGAGACAGGGGTGCGGTCATGTCCAAAGCATTGATAGTCTACGGAAGCACCACGGGCAGCACCGAGATGCTGGCCAGTCATATAGCAGACACCATGAAGGCCGAGGGAATCGACGTCCGGATAGCAAATGTGACCGACATGGACGTAGAGGACCTCCTCAACTATGAAACCATCCTGCTTGGATCGTCAACGTGGGGCGAGGGCGAACTGCAGGACGACTTCATCTCGTTCTACGACGATATGGAAGGGCTGTCTTTGAAGGGCAAACGCGCGGCTGCCTTCGGCTGCGGCGACAGCGCCTATGGCCACTTCTGCGAGGCCGTGGACCTCCTGGAGAAGAAGCTTCGCGCCTGCGGGGCGCAGATCATAGCGCCGGGCTTGAAGATCGACGGCGACGTTACCGAGGCGGAGTCCAAGGCTGAGGAATGGGCGAAACAGATAGCTGGCCTGGTTAGAGCTTGAGCGCTACCGCAGCGGCGACGATGTAGAGCAGCATGTTCGCCAGCATCGGTTTGTCCTCGAGCAGCACCAGTTCCGGACTGCCGCCGGCATTGCGCGACTGAATCAGAAGCAGATACCTGAACAGACCATATACCACGAACGGGATGGTCATCATCATCGCCGGGTGCTCCGTCCCGGTAGTGCCGGTGAAGGTGTAGAGGCAGTAGGCCATAAGGGTGGTGGAGGCGCTTATGTTGAGCATCTGGTCCAGCATCGGCGCTGTATATTGCCCCAGCGTCGCCCGGTGCTTGTGACCGTCCTCCAGGCTGATCAGTTCGCTCCTTCGTTTCGCCAGCCCGAGGAATAGGGCTAGCAGCGTGGTGCAGAGCAGCAGCCAGGGAGAGATCTTCACGTCGATAACAAATGCGCCCGCCGCGGCCCTGACTACGAAACCTGCCGCAATGCAGAGCACGTCCATAATCACAACATGCTTCAGCGCCAGGGAGTAAAGGGAGCTCAGCAGCAGGTAGGCAGCAGTTGCGTAGAAGAAATACGTGCCAAGCCTGAACGCGCCGTAGAGGCCGCCGCCGAGCAACACCGCAGCGGCGATAACGGCGACCGGCACCGGCAGCGCGCCGCTGGCAATGGGGCGTTTTCGCTTGGTCGGATGCCTCCGATCGCGCGCGAGATCAAGGACATCGTTGACGATGTAGGTCGCGCCGGAGACTGCGCAGAAGACGCCGAACGCGGCAACTACAGCAACAAGCTCAGCACTAGTATGCCCACGTTCGATAGTGAACAGGTAACCCGCGAATAACAGCGCGTTCTTCGTCCACTGCTTCGGTCGGAGTGCTGATATCAGTGCTGGTAGCAAACCGCCTCCTGCGTAGGCGCGGGGCGTTTTCCCGCGAGACTGGCTAGTCCGTAACGGTGATCACCGACGAGACCGTAACCGGAGCCTTGATGCCATCCGCGTCGCTGACGGTCAAAGTCACGGTGAATTCTCCGCCCTTCGTGTAGGTGCACTTGGCAATACGGTCGGTAGACTCCGACTGAATGCCGTTGCTGCTGTCGAAGTCCCACGAATACTTGAGCGAGCTGACTCCGCCCCTGGCTTGCGCCACGAAGTATTGCGTGTCCATAATCGCCACTGTGCGCGGATCTATCGGATCGACGCTTATGGGCTCCGCATCGGTGACCAGCCTCATCGAGCCGAGGTAGAACGTCACGGGCGTGTCGGCGCAGATGATAAGCCGCTTCAGGTTGAACTCGTTAGCATCATCGGTGCCCTTGAGCTTGGTCATCGGCACCGCGAGGCGCATCCAGTTATCGTCCGGATCGATCGGTCCGGTGGGTTCCGTGATCTCTATCGTGGCACCCGTATCGGAGACGAAGACGAAGCGCATCTTGTTGGCTTTCGGCTTCCAGTACGGCTCCACGTCGGTCCACGTATACTCGGTGCTGGCCGCTGGATTCACGAGGACCTTATCGTTGGCGCCCACAAACAGGAACGCAAACTGGAGGTAGCGGTTCGCATGACGCCCATTGGCAAACAGCGTCACCGGTTGGGAGAAGTCTACCCTGCCGCCGGAATACAGGCCCTGGCTGCTGATCTTGATCCCCCAGGCGCCTTCGAGCCTCTGTTCCTGGGTCTTCACGGCTCCGCCGCTGCCCCAAGCGCCCAGAGCCATCCCCTGGGTATGCGGGTCTTCGCCGTTGAACACGGACACATCGGGCAGAGGTTCATCAGCCGGCTCGTCCATCACCGGAGCCGGAGGAGTCACGGAAGCGGCAGGAGCATCGCACAAGGCCCCGGGGCCGAACGCGCAGACCGAAATCGTAAGCATCAGCAGAAACAGCAAGCACCGCATTGGTTAATCCTCCAGCTTCATTCTATCCGCCACCGCGGAGCCCGTCAAGAGAAGCATATCGACGAGTGACGGGCTATCGCTTGCGAATAGCCGTTTTCAACGCACCGAGCTGGCGCATTTTTGTAGGCGAGTCTAGTTCTCCGGTTCCGCGACTCTCTCGATCGAAACCGCGCGGCCGCTCCGTGCGCTAATCTCCAGCACGACGCCGTGCAGGGCCGTCGCGCCTTCAGCCAGTTCGAATTTCGTTGGAACCTGGGTCAGGAACCGCGAAAGCACCGCCTGGGTGGACATTCCCAGCACCGAGTCCACAACACCCGTCATCCCGACGTCGGTGATGTAGGCGGTCCCGCCCGGCAGCACCCTTTGGTCTGACGTCTGGATATGGGTATGTGTTCCGAGCACGGCCGAAACCCGGCCGTCGAGATAGCAGCCCATTGCGACTTTCTCCGAGCTTGCCTCCGCGTGGATGTCCACAACAATCGTTCTAGCGCTGTCGCCGATCTGGGCAAGCACTTCGTCAGCTTTTCGGAATGGGCAATCGAGCGGCTCCATAAAGGTTCTGCCCATGAGGCTGATCACGGCCACCTTGTCGCCGGTTGCGGCCTCGTAGATTCCCCAGCCGAAACCGGGCACGCTGGGCGGGTAGTTCGCGGGACGCAGGATCCGGGGCTCTTCGGCCAGGTACGAGGCCACGTCACGCTTGGCGAAGGTGTGATTGCCGAGCGTAATCACGTCGGCGCCTGCGCCAAACAGAGCAGCCGCCGTAGGCTTCGTAATCCCGAGCCCTCCGGCGGCATTCTCGCCGTTGACGATCACCAGGTGGCAATCGTAGCGCGAACGCAGGTCCTGCAGCATCTTGCTGACGGCCCTGCGCCCCGGTCTCCCGACCACGTCGCCTGCGAATAGTAATCTGATCAGACTCATGAGACAAAAAATGCAAACACGGAAGCACGGATCTCGGGAACCACCGAAGGGAGGTGGTTTTGCGCCCGTCCGTGCTTCCGTCGTTCCGTGTTTCCGTGTTCGGTTTCCTTACTTGGCGTATTCGATAGCTCTGGTTTCGCGGATCACCGTAACCTTGATCTGGCCCGGATACTCCATCTCTTCCTCGATACGCTTAGCCGTGTCGTGCGCCAGCTTCACCGCGCCGTCGTCGTCGATCTCCGTCGGCTTGACCATCACGCGAATCTCGCGTCCGGCCTGCACCGCGTAGGTCTTCTCGACTCCGGCGAACGAGTCCGCTATCGTCTCGAGTTTCTGCAGGCGCTTTACGTAGGTTTCCAGCGTTTCGCGCCTCGCGCCCGGCCTCGCGGCCGAGATCGCATCGGAGGCAAGCACCAGCACCGCCTCCACCGAGTGCGGCTCGATGTCGTTGTGATGAGCGCCTGCCGCGTGACAGACCTCAAGCGGTTCACGGTAACGCTTGAGCAGGTCCATGCCGATGATCGCGTGCGGGCCTTCGACCTCGAAGTCCACGGCCTTGCCGATATCGTGCAGCAATCCGGCGCGCTTGGCCAGCGGGACGTTGACGTCCAACTCCGCCGCTATCGCTCCGGCCAGATGCGCCACTTCGACGCTGTGCTGCAGCACGTTCTGCCCATAGCTGGTCCGGTACCTCAACCGACCCAGGAGCTTGATCAGCTCGGGGTCGAGCCCGGTTACGCCAGTCTCGAACACCGCCCGCTCGGCGGCTTCCTTCATCTTGCTCTCGGCCTCAACCTGGGCCTTGTTGACCATCTCCTCGATGCGGCCAGGGTGAATCCTGCCGTCGAGGATAAGGTTAGATAGCGCAAGTCGCGCCACTTCTCTGCGCACCGGGTCGAACCCGGAGATAACGACCGCTTCGGGAGTATCGTCGATGATCAGATCGACGCCCGTCAGGGTCTCGAACGCTCGAATGTTGCGGCCTTCGCGGCCGATGATCCTGCCCTTCATGTCATCGCCGGGCAGCGGTACTACGGATACTGTCGTCTCGGTGGCCTGATCCACCGCGCATCTCTGAATCGCCAGGGTGATGATATCCCTGGCCTTTCTGTCTGCCTGTTCTTTGGCCGTTTCCTCGGCCTGCCTGATAACGCGGGCGACTTCCCGCTCCATTTCCCGGTCTACTTGTCGCATGAGGAGGTCTTTCGCCTCCTCGGAGCTCATTCTGGAGACGCGCTCCAACTCGCTCCGCTGCTTCTTGATCAGTTCGCCGACTTCCTCGATGCGGGCCTGCGCTTCCGCTTCCTTCTGCGCCACCTCCCGCTCTTTTCTGTCGAGGTTATCAAGCCTGCGGTCCAGTGTTTCCTCTTTCTGCGTCAGCTTTCGCTCTAGCCTCTGGATCTCAGCCCTTGCTTCTTTGTTCTCCCGTTCGACTTCGGTTCGATACTTGAAAGCCTCTTCCTTTGCTTCAAGGAGAACCTCTTTCCGTTTGGCCTCAATCTCCTTTTGGAGTTCTTCTTCACGCTCCGCTATGGCCTTCCTTGCGGACTTGACCTTGAGCAGAGCAGGTGAAATAAACCAGAAATAAAGTGCGCCGGATGCCGCCAACGCGACTCCCAATCCGACGACTACGTCCAGTATCATCATTCTGCCCTCACCTCCCTGTTGATTTAGGATGTGAGGTAGAGCGAATCGATCTCAACTGACAATCAATCTCCAAGCCAGTGTCAATAATGATCTCGTGCCTCCTCTCATATCAGTCCCGATCCTCGGGACACAGCTCGTCGAGCGCCCTTGCGATTGCGTTCCACCCGAACCCTCTGCGCCTCAGAAAGGCCGCTGTGCGGGTGCGAAACGCCCGATCGCCGGTATCCGATTTCTCTGCCTTCTTCCGAGCAAGCGAAAGCGCCAGTTCGTATTCCGCGTTCTCGTCCAGGCTTTCCAGGGCTTCCTCGACCGCCGGCACATCCACGCCCTTGGCTCGAAGCTCCCACGCAAGCCTGGTCCTGCCCATCGGCTTTGCAATCGTTCGCGCCTTGACCCAGTCCCGGCTGAACTTCTGGTCGTCCAGATAGCCCATGCCGAGCAGTTGGCCAACTACATCGTCAACAATTTCCTCGGGGAAATCGTCCCCGAGCAGTCGTTTGCGGATTTCTGATCTCGTTCTATCTCTGTAACTCAGTAACCGCAGCGCTTTTTCAAGCGCTTTCCTCTGTGTTTCTTGCTTGATCACCTGGGTCAGCCGATCGTTATCGAACGCCTGTCCCACTCTCAGATTCAGCGCCGCTATCACTTCCTCGTGCGCTCCGCAGACGAAGTCACCGTCCACGAAGATGGACCTCCTGTCCCCGCGCTTCTTCTGAGCCTCAATTGCCGTGATAATGCCCATAGCCGGCCATTAGCTGTTAGCCGTTAGCTCCTAGCTAAGAGCTACTCCTCCGAGTCCTCTGCAGCGCTGGAGGCTTTGGATCCGTTCGGCTGGGCTTCTGCCGTCGAAGCCTCCCGAATCTTGGCCTCGAGCTCCTGCATCAGCTCGGGGTTTGTCTCCAGGTAGACCTTGGCATTCTCTCTGCCCTGGCCTAGCCTTGTCTCTCCATACGTGAACCACGTGCCGGTCTTCGACACGAAGCCCAATTCGGTTGCCACGTCCAGAATACCGCCGCTCTTCGATATGCCCTTGCTGAACATAATGTCGAACTCGGCGTTCTTGAATGGCGGGCCGACCTTGTTCTTGGCAACCTTGACCTTGACGCGGGTCCCGACGGCCTCGCCACTGACCTTGAGCGTCTCGATACGACGCACCTCCAGCCGGACGCTCGCCCAGAACTTCAGCGCGCGCCCGCCCGGGGTAGTCTCCGGATTGCCGAACATTACTCCTATTTTTTCTCGAATCTGGTTGATGAAAATCGCCGCCGTGTTGGACTTGTTGAGCGATCCGCCGATCTTGCGCATCGCCTGGCTCATCAGCCTTGCCTGCAGACCGACGTGCGAGTCGCCCATGTCGCCCTCGATCTCGGCCTTCGGAACCAGCGCGGCGACGGAATCCAGCACTACAACGTCAACAGCGCCGCTCCTGACCAGCGCATCGACTATCTCCAGCGCTTCTTCGCCCGTGTCCGGCTGCGAAACCAGCAGGGAGTCGATATCCACGCCCAGCGAAGCCGCGTAGGTCGCGTCCACCGAGTGCTCAGCGTCCACGAAAGCGGCAACTCCGCCCTGCTTCTGCGCCTCCGCAACGACGTGATAGGCCAGAGTGGTCTTGCCCGATGACTCCTGGCCGTAGATCTCTGTTATCCTGCCCCGCGGAATGCCGCCGACTCCGAGCGCGAGATCGAGAGCAATCGCGCCGGTCGGGATGACCGACTCATCGAACTTCGGCCTCTCGCCGAGCTTCATTATCGAACCGCGACCGAACTGCTTTTCGATCTGCGCCAGCGCCATATCCAGCGCTTTTTCTTTGTCCATCAGCCGTCTGCCTCCTGCCCAGTCATCAAACCATCAGACTATCAAACTATCAAACCAACTTGTGCTCGCTAAGCGCCGTGTAGATCGGGCCGCCGGGGCGAAGGACGCTCTGCATCACTGCGACACTCGCCACTCTTTGGACGCCCAGCGCGCTCGAATCGATCTCCGCAAGCCCTTCGACCAGCCCCGGCACAGGCTTGTTGCCTTCTTTCACTCGCCCAATTGTGATGTGGCTCCTGAAAGGCTTCTCTTCTTTCTCGTAACCCGCCTCGACCAGCCGCTCTTCCACGGCCTTCGCAAGAGCAACAAGCTGCTCGCGGCCTTCTTCGATGCCGACCCATATCACTCTGGGCCGTCTCGGAGTCGGGAACACCCCCATGCCGCTTATCGCCAGATCAAACGCTGCCGTTTCGCCGACAACATCGTCTATTGCCGACTGCACCAGGGAAAGCTTGTCCCGGCGTACGTCGCCGAGGAACTTGAGTGTGACGTGGAAGTTTTCGGGAGGTACCCATTTGACACCGGAGGCGAGCTTCATGGCGCGCTCCTGAACCTCGGAGATCCTTCGACGTATCTCCTCGTCCAGCAGAACAGCCACAAATGTGCGGACAACCTTCAGGTTTTCCATTATATCCCAGAAGGTTCAGGACATCCGAACAAACGTTGTAGGGAGGGCTCTCCGGAACCCTATCCCACTAGCCCTGAGACTCCCGTCTTGAGGGCTGTATCGAGGGGCGGATCGCCGTCAGAGACGGTTCCTACAACTGCAATAGGTACTCCCTGAGCATATTCAACGCCGCCTGAGAAGCCCTTTGCTTAATATCTATCCGGCTGCCCGAGAACCGGTGTTCGAAGGCAATGGTCTTACCCGCCGCGCTCAGTGCCATATAGACAAGACCCACCGGCTTCGCGGCCGTTCCTCCGGTAGGGCCGGCGATCCCCGTCACAGAGATCGCTATATCAGCTCCCGTAACTCTTCTGGCGCCCTCGGCCATCGCGCGAGCTACCTGCTCGCTGACCGCGCCATACTCACCTAATAACTGCTCGTCAACACCCAGGAGTTCCTTCTTTGCCTGGTTGCTATATGTAACGAACCCCGCTATGAATGCCGCCGAGCTTCCTGAAATGTCAGTAATACGACTGCCTATAAGCCCGCCCGTGCAGCTCTCCGCCAGCGCGAGCGTCAGTCCTTTTTCGATAAGCGCACGAACGACCACACTCTCCAGTGTTTCGTCATCGCGCCCAAACACGCTGTTTCCGAGGACCGCCACGAGCTTGCGATCCATCTCATCGATCATCGCTTCGGCCTGCGCGGCACTTTCGGCCTTGGCGGTGATCCTCAGATGGACCTCGCCCGGGCTCGCAAGCGGCGCAACCGTCGGGTTCGCCCCGTCCAGCAGGTCCCCTACCATCTCGGCGACGCTGGATTCGCCCAGCTTTGCGATCTTGAGTACCCTGGACCTGATAACCGCCGCGCCCTCGCCGATTCGCTCCCGCAGATAGGGAATCACCTGCGCGTTCACCATCTCGATGAACTCCCGCGGCGGCCCCGGCAGGACGATGACGACCTTGCCATCGGTCTCGAAGGCCGCGCCCGGAGCAGTCCCAAGCGGGTTCACGAGCACCCTGCCGCGCACCGGCATCAGCGCCTGCTTAAGGTTGGACTCGGGCATCTCGATGCCGCGGGACGCGAAAAACGCACGCATCTTCGCGGCAGACTCCTCGTGAAGAGTCATCTCGTCGCCGACCACCTTAGCGACGGTCTCCTTGGTGAGATCGTCCTTGGTCGGCCCCAGCCCGCCTATCGTAAAGACAATGTCCGATCGGCCGAGCGCCAGTTTCAGCGCGTCGGTCAACCTTGACTCATTGTCGCCGACAGTCACACGATAGTGAAGGTCGATCCCGAACTGAGGCAGCAGCTTGGACAGATAGGCCGCATTTGTGTCAACGATCTGCCCCAAAAGCAGCTCAGTTCCGACCGATATTATCTCTGCCTTCACTATCAGTCCTCCCAATAGCTGTGAATATTATAACCGATGGCAGGGGGCGGCGGCAAGGAAAGTACCGTCCCGAGTGGATATATCCAGCGCGCCTGCGGCGCAACCTCCCCCGGCCCCTCGTTCGTAAGGAGGGGAGAGGACTTCGTGCGGTCGATGGCTTCGCGGGCCTGCCGCCTGGGGCGAGTCTGTTGCCTTCTGGCAGGTCTGTTGCCTGTTGGCTGCTGCTCTGATACTCTATGCGTATGGTCCGCGCTATCCTCATCCTGTTCTTGATTCTGTTCGCAGTTGTGTCTGGCATTCCGGCTCAGGCGGGAGATGCGCCTGATTTCGCCTGGGGTGCGCGGATGGGTGATGCGGTCCGGGCGCCTCTCAGGCAGGCCGAGATGAAGTGGAATGAGGCCGCGGCAGTTCCTGCATGTCCAGCCATGTTGAGTATCGCCGCGAAAAGGAACCCAGACGGCGGGAGCAAGTCCTTTGACGAGGCGTACCTGCGAGAGGTGATTGCTCGGGAGGGCTTCGCCTGTGACCTGCTGGACACGGCGATGCGCAAGTTGAGGCTCATCGACGAGTGCAAGAGCCTGTATAAGAAGGCCGTGGCGCAGGCCGGACGGCGAGCGCCTGCCAGCGTCAGTCGTTTCGATGACGCTTTCTGCCCCCTCAGGAGCCGGATCAGACTGGCGATCGGAGTGTCCAGGGCCGCGATCTCGCAGGAGATGGCACGCAAGACCGAACAGCGCGGCGGCGATGTGTCCAACTACTGCTTTCAAGCAATGGAGTCCGCGATAGATGTCCTTCGTGATGCGGCCTCGGACGCGGAGAAAGCCACCGGCGGCTCGGTGAGAGCGGAGCCGATTCGAAGATTCAGAAGCCGCCTGTTTGAGGTCTGGGAAGATGCTCAGAGGTCGAAGGACACGAGAGTGATCGGGGCAATCGATCTCGCCAGGATGTGGGATGCTGCCGGGCTGGGCAAGCAGGCGGACACAAGGTAGACTATAAGCCTACACCCTCGAACCACTTTTCGCCAGCACGTCACCGCGTTTGCGTGTAACCTCCCTTGGGTATTTCTAGCGCAGTTAGAGGTTTGATTATCCCGGTGGAGGAGGATGTGAGATGCGAGTCCTGTATGTCGTTCTCACGCTGACATTAGCGTTCGCGGCCGTCGCGTACGCCGCTGAGAACCCAGCGAGACCCACAACGACCGGCGCCGGCCAGCCGGCCACTGCTTCCCCTGCTCAGGCTATGCTCGATTCCTGTGTGAGCAAATGCCTGAACGTCACTCCGGCCCAGATCCAGGCTCTACGTGCCAAGGGCATTGGCGATGGAGACATCGCAATGGCAAGCGCGGTTGCCGCGAAGTGCGGCAAGCCGGTGAGCGAGGTAGCCGAGCAGTTCCAGAAGTGCAGGGACTGGAAAACCACGGCGGGAGTCTACAACCTGTCCGTGAGCGACCTCGCGTCGGCGACTACGATGGCGAGTGCGGAAATCGAGGCGTTCAACCTGGCATTCTGCTCTCAGTTCTACGCCATTCCGTCGTCTACCATTCTGCGGGTCCGACACCAGGGTTACTCCTGGGATGACACGAACATGATGGCGAATGCCGCGGTGCAATGCGGGCAGCCGATCGAAAAGATAGTGGAGCTGCGCAGAGCAGGCAGCACCTGGCAGGAGATAGCTCAGAAGTACAACGTGCCGGCCTCGGCGGTTACGACTCCAGCCATTGTGCGAACGCTGGACGTCTGCCCGTCTCCTTGTCCGCCGGTTGGAGCAGGTCCTGCCGTAGTCTGTCCCCCTGCGGTCACGACACCGCTGGAGCCCTGCCCCGTGCCCGCCACCGTTGCGACCGGCCCGATGGTCCCGGTGTATCAGGCCGGCCTGCTGGGCGGCCCGTGCGTGATCTGTGATCAGGCAGGAAACATCATCCTGACGCTCGACGAGGCGAACCAGCTTTACGCGAGCGGATACGACTGGCTGGACGTGGCGGTTGCCACCAACATTCGAAGATACACGGGATATCCGATCAGACAGGTGCTGATCGATATGAAGGGTCTGGGCACGTGGAACAACGTGCTCATTTACTACGGCGTTCCGGCCGACGTGGCATTCAACGTGGCGGATTATCCGTTCCCTCGCCGCAGCATCTACTCGGCTTCGGTCGATGCGGCGAACCAGCAGACGATCGCGAGATGGCAGAGGGCGGGCGTCTATAACCATTGTCCGCCGAAGGCCTGCGTGTGCCCTCCGCCCGGCACTCCGGTAACGGTATGCCCGGTGCCGTGCCCGCCTGGCACGACTCCCGCGCCTGCGACTACTGTTCCGGGAACGACGACGCCATCAACCACCACGCCGGCGGTTGTAACGCCTGCGACTCCTTAGCTGCATACTTGAGAGAGGTTTGGGCGGGTGAGTCTAATTAGACTCCTTATGTCCGGGGGTTAGGCCCCCGGACATTCTTTTGGGGTCCGAAAGTCTCAGCGCAAGCAAGGCCCAGAGGAACACCGAGCAAGTAGCTCCCGCGAGGACGCCTGAATCGTTGAACAGGAAGGCGGCGACTGTTCCGACGCAGGACCCAACAGCGGCGGCCGCATCCTCCCGGTCAAGGAAGTCCTCGCCGCAGGTGCGCCTGCCCCACCACAGCAGGATGGCGGACGCCACAAGGGAAATCCCCAGGAGCCTGCTCCAGACGCTGGTCGCGACAAGCATGAAATTGACGCCCAGCTTTCGAGCGAAGATGTCGAACAGGCCGGAGACGCCGCCGCCGGCGACCAGGCCGACAACTCGTCCGGCGTGGGACTGGTGCGCTCCGCTTCTGAGGGCGTCGAGCGCGAACATGCCCCCAACCAGCAGCGCTGTCACAATCACTACAATGAAGATGCTGCGGAGACTCGGCCTCCATCCGCGGCGGGCAAGCACAACGGCAGCCATAGCGGGCGCCATGGCCAGCGCCCCTCCAACTTTGGCGCCGAGACCGGGGGCCGCAATGAAGGCGAACACCGCAGCGAAAACCGCCGCCAGGAGCAGACCCGCAACGCCCGGACCAAGCCGCCGCGTCGCAAGGACCATTCCCATCCCGACGATGACAGCGCCCATCATCGTGCCCATCAGCTCGTTGCCGATGCCATAATAACGCGCGCCCTCGACAATGCTGTAGCCCGCCACAGACGCGGCCATTAGCGGAGTCCCGCGGAGGAGATCTATCATCAGTGAGAGCACGATCGCGCCGCAGAGCCAGACGAATGCCCTCGCGGGAGACCCAAACACGAGCCGGCACACGCCGATAAGGGCAAGCGTCAGCACTACGAGCACCACCGCCGTGCCTACAAGCCCGCCGGAGTAGACGAGCGGCAGGTAGAGCATCGTAAGCGGCAGGCCGGCAACCGCGGTCACAAGCCACGAGGCCAATGTGCGGACAGGAGCGGAACTGACGAACAGGATCGCTGCCATCACCAGGCAGACGATCACGGATTGGGCCACGCTTGCCCCGCGCATAGCGGGCTGGCGCTGCGCCTGAAGGCTAGTTTGCTCGTTCATGGCAAGGAGCGCTGCCGCCGAGCTGCCTCTGCCGGTTGCGGTCATCGGACGCCCGACCATCTCCGGCGGCGCGCCTATGCCGAGGAAATGCAGAACTGTGGGCGCAACATCGGCCAGCGTAACGACACCCGGCCTGCGCGTGGAAGGCGAGGTAAGCATACCCTGCCTAAAGCCGGGACCCGAAACGAGGATGCCGCCCATCTTCTCGTCCTCGATATCGCTGAAGCTGCGCGCGTTCGGCGAGAGGACGATCAGGAGGTCCTTTCGAGGATCAATCAGCCCGGTAAGCCCCCCCAGGAACCGGCCAAGCCGCGCATCCGCCGAGCGCCTGATGGCAATGGCCTGCTCATCGGTGCAGTACTCGGCATATTGATCAGCGCGGAACGTGTCGCCGAAGTCGATGACGACGAAGCGAGCCTGTTCGGCCAGCGCCAGGTCAACCGAGCGCAGGAGATGAACGGCATCTGCGCCAAGGCCGTACGGCAGGGCCGGGTCCGTCCGGGTAAGATTGTCTACAAGCCCGCTGTCCACGATGCCGCTGGAGTCCATGGCTACGGTGACGGCTTCACGGTGGATTTCGCCGGGCTGGTCGGAATTGCCGAATACCGCGGTGCGGACTCCAGCCGCGCGCAGAGCCGAGCCGAGAGCACCCGGCCTGGCGCGATATGATGCCGCGGCATTTATGCGGGTCAGCTTCGCTATCTCTAAATGCAGGACCTGTCCCGGCTCAGGGTCGAGTCCGGTGCGAGCTTTGAAGATACTGCCGGCGCTGACGCGATCGAGCGAGCTGAACTCGTTCGCGGCACGGGACGCCTCCGCTCCAGCGGTGGCCATAGTCCCAGCGCCGATGCTCACGCAGCCGGACTCGAAACCGGACTTGGTGCCGGGCTCCGAGTCCCGGCTCGGCCTGCCAGCCCGGACGTTCAGAAGGGCCGCCGAGCCGTTCTCAAAGAGCGATGGAAAGCCCGGTAGAGTGGGGTCGGCGAAGTCTCTGATGCTTGAGCTGCCCGCGATCACCATCACAACGCGGGAATCTCTGCGCCCCGCCGCAACAGATGAGCAGAGCAGCAGGACCAGCAGGGGCAGAATCAGCTTTCTCATGGTAGAGTTATGTTCTCACATCAGGGATGGGAATGCAAACTCTCAGGCCTTGGGCTTTACTGCAACATAGAGATAGAGCGTGGACTGCTCCGAATCGAATGTCGCCGGGTAAAGCTCAAACATAGGCCCATCGGCACACTGCCATTCCCGCGATTGCGGTAGCCATTCGCTGTAGGCGCGATTATGGGCAGCCATAAGGTCGGCGAGGCCGTTTACGGCAAAAACGGCGTAGGTTTGCTCTGGAATCTCCCAGCCGGCCATGCCTTCAGGCAGGTTGTCTGGCGAATCGACTTCCGTGGCAGCGAGATACTCGAACGTGCCATCGGTCTTGCCGGTGCACCGGCTCACGCCGTAGAAGATCCCCTGCTTCCCCTCAGCCGGCATGAGTTCGCCCGACCTCGGCATGAACTCCTCCCACAGTTTCGGGATCTCGTTCGGGCCGTCTTTGCCCTCCCAGCGGCACCCCGCCACCAGGAAAGCGCTCCTGTGTTCGATCGTTGGCTCTGCCATTTGTTTGCTCCCTATCGGATGACTTTGTCGTACGCGATTTCCTGGAACGTCTTCGTTTCGGCGGACTCCTTGGCTTTGAGGCACATCAGCGCGCTCAGGAGGCCGGCTTCCAGCGGAGCGACGGATTTGCTCTCACCGCGGATGATTCTTATGAAGCTGTCGGCAAGCACGGTATCTCCGCCCCCATGAGAGGAGCCGGCTGTGTTCATTTTGGTCGTTTCCGTGCGCGGCTGGTGGTGCATGTGGACTTTGAGCTCGTCGGTGTACCAGTCGAATTCCAGCGTCCCCTTGTAGCCGAACAGCCTGGCGCCGCGCGCGCCGGCGGTCTTGCGAGCGAAGAAGTTCTGGCTGTAGCAGACGTGCATGCCGCTCTCGTATTGGATAAGCGCGCTGCCGGAGTCTTCGTTACCGGTATCGACCGCGAAGCCGCACATGAGGCCCGACGGCTGAACACGCGGCGATTCCAGTTTGGTGAAGAAGATGTGGAACGGACTTTCGAGGCAGGTGTCCTGTTCGTCGCATTCATCGCACTTCAGCCCTGCCGGATGGTCGCCCGTGTAGACGCGCTTCGCCGTCATCGCGCTGACCCACTTCGGCCTAGTACCGAGGAGGTAGTTGATGTAGTCGAAGTCGTGGGTTGCCTTCTGGAGGAAGAGGCCCTGGGTCTCATTTTCGTCTCGATACCAGGTCTGATAGTAACACGCGCCGTAGGAAACGTTGTTCCAGGCCTGAACGTGCTCGACGGTGCCGATCTTGCCGGAGTCGATGATCTCTTTCGCCAACTGCACGAGCGGCGTCACCCGCAGCGGGAAGGATACAACCACGTCGCTGGAGGTCTTCTCCGCGGCAGCTTTCAGAGCGAGAAGGTCAGCCATGTTGGTCGCTATGGGCTTCTCAAGGAAAAGCGGCAAGTTGCGCTGGAGGACCTTGATCGCCATTTGAGCGTGAAGCGAGCAGCGGGTCCCGATCAGGACACCATCGAGCTGCGTCTTGTCCATCATCTCGTCAGCGTCGGTGTAGAACGCAACTTTGGAAACGTCCTTTCCGGCGGATTCCATCTGCTTTTTTATCTCGTCGTTGCGGACATCGGTTATTGCCACTACCTCGGCACGCGCGTTCAGTCGCTCGATATCGCCGAGCATGCCTTGCGCCCGGCCGCCGTACCCTATGACACCAAGTTTGATCATGCTGCCGTAAGCCTGCCTTTCTGAAGTTAGCCTAACTCTAACTCTGCTGATGGCGCGTGTCAAGATGGCGTTCGGCAACCTGCTGCAGCCAGCCTATCATACCCGTGCGGCGAGCGGGGTATCTTACCGTAGCATCTAGTTGTGATGACGGGGAGGTAGTCGTATGCCGAACGTGGACAGGGACTGGATCAAACAGCAGATGGGAAAGGCGATATCGGCGGAGCAGGGAGTGCTGAAAGCGGAGAAGGACCACCGGGAACGCATAGAGGACCCGGAGATCTCCAGCGTCTATGACCGCGTGATCGCGGAGGACGAGAAGCATCTGGAAGACCTAAAGCAGATCGCCGAAAAGTACGGCTTCGAGGCCAAAGGAACGATGGAGGCCGGCGGTGGCATACTGGGTGGTCTGAAATCGCTGGTGGAGGAGGTCACGACGACAGACCCGTTCCAGACCGTTGGCGACGATCTGATGATGAAAAGCAACGCCCTGAACTACGACCTGGCGTGGGCCAAGATCTTCAGGCAGATCGGTGATAGCGAGAGCGCGGAAGCACTGGAGGAGGCTGCCCGGGAGGACGAGGAGCACCAGCAGTTGATGAGGCACGCGTTGACCGAGGTCGGCCTGAGGGAAGCTTCCGGGGAGAAAATCGAAGAGAAGTAGCGGCTCCGGCGTGAATGCCTTAGGCGGGCAGGACTCAGACAGGGCGCAGTGTCCGGATGTACTGCGCCCTGTATATGCGCGGCAATCTTGCCAGATCAGGATGACGATGGGCTTGCGGGCTGCCCCTGCTCCGACGGCTTTCAAAAACTGCCTTCTGGAGAGTTGGGCCTCGCTCTCGTCGCGTTCATCCGTTGTGTTCGTCATTGCCCCCCGATGTCTGGTGTCCGCGCGGCGGCCTTTCGATACTCATCCGAGTAGAGCCCGATCCTGTCCAGCGGCAACTGCCGGAAACCGAGCTTGAGCGCGGGCGATTCCGGCTTCAGTCGGAAGTCCATCTTCGCACGGTCGATGAACAGAGGGTCCGAGAAGCCCGGCTCCGAGTCAACAATATTGTCCCGGATATCCACTATGGAGTGATCGAAGGTTTCCACCCACTTGATCCACGTGTCGCTACCGACCGATATGTTGCGAGTTATGGAGTTGCCCTTCGGCAGGCGCGGTTCATCCTCGAGGATGTTCGCAAGCTGCGGATACCTGGTGCTGTAGGGTGGCTTAGTCCCGTTGACCGCCTTCAGGCGATCGAACATTGTGTTGTTGGTGCCGTCCCAGTAGCTTGCCGTCCATTTCGCTATGCCGCGAGCGTCGACATGAACCGAAATGCGGCAGTCAACGAATATGTTGTTCTGGACGGTGTTGTCTCGCCCGCCGCCGATCATGACCGCGCGGTTGGCTTTGTAGAAGAGATTGCCATAGACACGGGTGCCGCTGGCCCAGTCGTCGAGGTAGACGGCCATTGTGTCACTGAAGTTGTGCTTGCTGAATTTGTCGTTGAATCCGCCGAGGTGGTGGAAGTAGTTGTAGCGAACGATATTGCCGCGCATCGTCCAATCGCGGCCCATGTAGAACGCGCCCGCGTCGCCGGTCTCGCGGCACATATCGTGGATATCGTTGAACTCGATCGTGTTATCGTTGCCCCTGAGCAGTATCGCCGTATGAGGAGCGTTGTAGAGGTGGCAGTGGGCGACGCGATTGCCGACTCCGCTGATGAGCACGGCGGGACGGTAGGTGCGAACCCAGCGGCTGAAGTCGTGAATATCGCAGTTCTCCACGAAGTTGCCCGCCGGGGTGAGCGTTGCACGGTCACCGCCGGAAAGGTTGACACCGCCGTCGCCGGTCTCATAGATGTCGCAGCCTATGACGCCGTTGGCGGTTCCCCCGCCGATGCTCACGGCCAGGTTGCCAATGTTGCGCAGCGTGCAGCCCGCGATCAGGTTGTGCGTTCCGCCGTTGATCTCGATGGCGGTTCCGCGGCAGGCCTCGATTGTGAACCCTCGGAAGGTGACGTAGGACGCGCCCGCCAACTCGATCATCGGCTCCCGGATAAGCGACACAATCGCCCGGCCGCTTTCCTTTCGATCAGGCGGCCAGAAGTAAAGCATGCCTGAGTCGCGGTCCAGGTAGTACTCGCCAGGGGAATCGAGTTCCTCCAGCACATTCAGGAAGCGGAACCGCTTGTGCTCCTGATATCCGTAGACGCCGTGCGGAGGGTGGGTTTCGATCACGCGCGCCTGCGTGTCGATGGACTTGACGTGCTCGTAGGAGTCGGCCCACGGCCATGTCCAATAGCCGTGGACCCAGATGTCGTCGGACTTGCGCCAGCGGGAGGGCCGGTCGCCGTCATAGCCGAACTTGCCGCCGTTTGGCCCTGCAGGGACGGATGTTGTCTCGATCCAGCCGTCGTTCGGCCACCCGGCGAGGGTCATCGGCCTGCCGTCGAAGAACAGCTCAAGAGCGGAGGGAGAGTTCCCTCTACCGAAACCGCGAACAGTAAGCGCGCCGAAGTCGGTGATGCCGAGAGCCTTGAGGTCTGCCCGCAGGACTTTGCCCTGCGCCCCGGGATCAAGACGCTTGATCAGCTCCAGATCGTGCATCGGTTGGAAGCCCGTGATCTCTCTGCCGCCGATCAGCCTAACCGTATCGTCCTGCTCCTGCGAGCGATCGCTGCGGCTTCTGCGGGGAGCGCCGCCGATGCTGATCATTGCGCCGCCTCCGCTCCGCCTGCCGATCGGGAGTTGGACGCCGAGTGACACGGTCCCGCTCTTGGTCTCGTAGTCCACGGCGGCCCCGGCATAGCTTCCGTAGCGCGACGAGGATGCCTCGATGCCGATCCTGCCACGGTAGGACGCGGGAGACGTCCCGGCCTCGTCCGTGGCCCGGTAGATGATCGGCGCGTCCTTCGTGCCGCTGTCCTCTTCAGTCAGCTTCAGCGTTGACAGAATGGGATACGTACCCCGGCCGACCCAGACGGTGACACCGCCTTGAGGCAGCGGCCCCTGCTTCTTCATCTCGCGGATCGCGTCCCGGGCGCGCCGCAGGGTTGCGAACGGCTTCGCCGAGGTGCCGGGGTTCTTGTCGCTGCCCTTGGGCGAGACAAAGAACTCAGCGGCACCCGCGAATGATGATACGAGAAGCAGCAGAACAGTCGTGCAGATCCCGATTCTCATCCTGGTTTGTCCTCATTGTCTACGGCAATTGGTCTACGGCCTGTATTGCGGCTTTAGAACAGCTTCCGTCTGCAGGTTGGTCTTGAGCCCGGTCCATACGTTGTCCCAGCGGACCGTGATGCTTCTGGCGCGAGCCGAGCCGTTCGCCGATGCCTTACCATAGGCCGGCAGCTCGATCTTCTGGTCCGAAACCGTGAGGTTCAGGGCCACCGGGCAGTGGTTCTCGATCTGGATCGAGTCACCCGACCTGGTGAAGGTGACGGCTGCGGCGAGCAGGTCGGCGAGCAGCTTCTCGCGGCCCCACAGCATACCGTTGAACCACGCGACGGTCCGCCGCTGTCTGATCGCATCAACAACTGCATCAGGTGTGCGCTCGGTGACGAGCAGAAGCGTCACCGGGGAGTTGCTGGGCTGGCGAACTCCGTGCATATCAGAGTTTGCTATGAAGGCGAGATCGTGCTCCAGTCCGAAGTTCACGGCGTCCGGGTACCAATGAGTGCCGTGGCTTTCGACCGTGTTCCATCCGGTACCGACAACGCCGTTTTTCAGTTCTATGCCCTGAATGAGCCCCTTCTTGGCTGCCCAGAGCATTGGTTCGCGGTAGCCAACGTGCGGGTGCGCAAAAATCACGATCCCGCCGGCTTCGGCGATGGCCGTCAATTGCTCCTGATAGAAAGCCTTGGCCTCGCCGGGGTTCTCAGCCCAGTTGTGCGCGTCGCGGATCTTGAGATCGAGCGGCGCGTTGAGCACCACCAGGTGCTCCTTCCTGGCCAGTCCAGTTTCGAAGCCGCGGAGTACGATCATTCCGAGCTTATCGCCTTCGGCCTTCGCCACGGTATAGGCGACTGATCTGCCGTGGTCGGTGATGGCGATGGCGTCGTAGCCCCACTGGTAGGCTTCCTGAACGCGGTTGCGGGTAGTCAAGCGGCCGTCGGAGTTGACAGTGTGGATGTGGAAGTCACCGGTGATGACCTCGTAAGGCCCGACGGGCGGGAAGTCGTGGCGAACTGGCTGGTCGGCGGCCAGGCAGGGCAGTGAGAAGCTCAGAATCAGAGCGAGAATGATGAAGATGGGGGCGCGATGCCTCACAACGGGTTCCTCCTGTTGACGAGCTCTATGATGAAGGATTCCAGAACCGGCGCGCGAATTCCTTGATTGGACTGGAGGATGCAATGAAGGCTTACATATTGTGCGACTACGAAGGCACTACGGGAACGGTGGCATGGGACGACGAGGAGAAGGCCCTGGGCCCGGAGGCGATGGCCGGCGATATCAACGCTACGATAGAAGGACTGAGACAGGGCGGGTTCTCTGAGTTCGTCGCCCGGGATTACCACGCCGGCGGTAGGACGATCAGGCCGGCGGATATCGACCCCGATGCGACACTCATCAGAGGCAAGTCCACGCCCTATCCCTACGGCCTTTCCGGCGACTTCGATGCGATGTGCTTCATTGGGGCGCATTGCATGGCAGGCGTCAAGGACGGCGTGATGTGCCACACGATGAACGGAGATATCTACGAGCTTCGACTTAACGGCAGGCTGATCGGCGAAGTTGGCGGATACGCGTATCTTGCGGGCCACTTCGGCGTGCCGATCATTATGGTCTCCGGCGACCGGGCTGTCTGCAAGGAAGCCGCTGATCTAATAGGTGACGTGGAGACCGCGGTTACCAAGATAGGGCTTACGCGCAACTGCGCGGAGGTCTTTCACCCGACGGTGTCGCGCAAGAACATCACCGATGCGGCGCTGCGAGCGGCGAAACGATTGAAGGAGTTCAAGCCGCTGAAGGCGGAGACCCCGTGCGTGCTGGACGTAACCTATCGCAACGCGGACATGGCCGACCGGGTGCAGGATACGAGCGGCGGAGAGCGAATCGCCGATCGCACTGTTCGGATCAAGGCTGCAAACGCGCTGGAGGTGTTCCAGAGGTTCGAGCGCGGGTTTCAGTGATAAGGGAAGCCGTCGGTGGTTATCCGTTAGTGCATACTTCGTTCGGGTCAGATTTGCAGTCTGACCCGCAGGGGCCACCGTCACTGCGACACAGCCGTTGCACCCCCCGGGTTGAGAGGTGTCGCCGTCGCCGCCGTCAGTTCTGAACCCTGGGGTAACGATGTTGTGTCGGTTGTCGCTGGTTCTTTGCGACACAGCCGTCAACCATATCGGCCGGGCGTAGTAGAAGCGTGTCGCGTGCGACGACACTTCTACACCCTATAGGTAGTGGCGTCGTGTCGGTTGTCGCTCGCAGACACGCCCTCAGTACAGTGACCCCAGACGGGCCAGTTCGGAACTCAGCCTACCTCGCCGGTCTACTTCCTCCCGCAATGTGCCTTGACGGCGGCGAGGATGATCTGGACCGCGTCATCGTTCGTGAAGTGGTCCATCCAGATGACCAGGTCGAAGACGGGATTGGCCGCTTGCTCCTTGCCGAAGACTTTCTCAAGGAAATGCTGACGCTCCCGATCGGATGCGTGGATATGCGCCTGCGCCTGCTCGTAGGTCATGTTCTCGTAGTTCATCATGTTGCGGATTCGCACTTCGTCCGAGGCGTCGATGCGGATGTTGAGGGCATCGGGCAGGATGTAGTTGGCGCCCCTGCCCAGGATGATGGCGTTGCCGAGCTTGGCTATAGACTTGACCGCCCGCGCCAGATGCCGCGGGTAGATGAAGCCCGCCATCTCCTGCTCGCCGAACATCCCGCGCGCGAATAGCTCGATTTCGGAAATCGTGTGCTCGTCGAATGCCTCCACAACCTTCTGGGACACATGCGCGTGTTTGGCCATGGCGTCCAACAGCTCTTTGTCCCACAGGCTCCAGCCAAGCGCGCGGGACAGCTTATCGGCCACGACCCGCGCGCCGCTGCCCATCCGCCGGGAAATGGTGACCACCGAGTTCGGGCACGGCTTCCCGTTCTCGATCTCCCTGCGCCGAGCGACTTCCGACTTCCGCACCTGCCGGCTCACGAGTTCCTCAATGTACTTTGGCATGGCTTACTCCATAATACGGCTACCTGGTATATACCTTTCTTACCCAGCAAAAGGGTGTAGGATATCCGAGGCGGGCTGGCGAACACAAGAGAACTAGAACCGGAGGTGGCGTATGGCATTGAAGATAGTTGTCGACAGAGAAAAGTGCCAGGGAATCGGCGCGTGCGTAGGGGCGGCGCCGGATGTTTTTGAGTTGGATAACGAGAGCAAAGCGGTAGTCATAGACGCCGAGGGCTCTGACAGGGACACAATACTCCTCGCGGCGGAGGCGTGCCCACTTGAGGCGATAACCGTCTATGACGAGGACGGACAGCAGCTCTATCCGTAGGGAAGGCTCGGGCAAGGCTGGGACAGAGGCCAGCCACTACGGCACTCTGAAGGTTGACTGCCCGCAATAGGACAGCGTCAATGAGAAAGACAAAGATAGTCTGCACGATCGGCCCTGCAACAAGCTCGCCCCAGATGATCGAGAAGCTTATCAAAGCAGGCATGAATGTAGCCCGGCTGAACTTCTCGCATGGGTCTCACGAGGAGCATCTTGAGAAGATAGGGCTGATTAGAGACATCTCACGCCAGCTTGGCACCTGCGTCGGTATCCTGCAGGACCTCTCCGGCCCGAAGATCAGGATCGGGCGCATCGAGAACTCCCCGGTGAAGCTCGAACCCGGCCAGGAGTTCGTGTTCACGTCACGCGATATCGCCGGCGACGCAAACCAGGTCAACCTCCCGTTTCCTAAGCTGCCGCGCCAGCTCAAGCGCGGCCAGATGATCTACGTGGACGACGCCAAACTGGAGTTCAAGGTCGTCTCCACGACGGACACCGATATCATCACCCGGGTCATCATGGGCGGCGAGCTTTCGTCCAACAAGGGTTTCACCGTGCCGGGCGCGGATTACGGCGTGCAAGGCGTTACCGAGAAGGATAGGAAAGACCTGCGGTTTGGGCTGGAGCACGGCGTGGACTGGGTGGCCAGTTCGTTCGTGCGCAGCGCCGAAGATATCCTGCCACTACGAAAGGTGATGCGGGAGGCAGGCCGGCGCGTGCCGGTGATCGCAAAGATAGAGCTGCCGGAGGCGGTGAAGAACATCCAGTCGATCATCGACGCCTACGACGGCATTATGGTCGCACGCGGCGATCTCGGCATCGAGCTGCCGATAGACGAAGTTCCGGTGATTCAGAAGAACATAATCCACCTTTGCAATTGCGCGGGCAAGCCGGTGATTACCGCTACGCAGATGCTGGACTCCATGATGTCCAACCCTCGCCCGACTCGCGCCGAGGTGACAGATGTCGCCAATGCGATCATCGACGGGACCGACGCGACGATGCTTTCGGGCGAGACAGCAGCGGGCGAGTTCCCTCTGCAAAGCGTGCAGATGATGGACCGCATCGCGCGACGGACAGAGAAGTCCCTGAACTACAGGGACATGTTCGAGCGCCAGTGCCACACTTCCCCGCGTGCGAACGGCGGACCGAGAGGGGTCGCAGTCACCGAAGCTATAGGCGAGTCCGCGGTCAACCTTGCCTCCGATCTGGGAGTGCCCGCGATCATAACCTGCACATTCAGCGGGACGACTGCCAGGCTGGTGAGCAAGTTCCGGCCTGAAGCCAGGATCGTAGGCGCAGCGTCTAATGATGAGACAGCGCGCCGACTGACGCTATCCTGGGGAGTGCAGCCGATCCTGGTCGAGATGGCCAAAGACACGGACGGCCTGATCCGAAATGCTGTCGAGGCGGCGTGTGATTACAAACTGGTGAAGCGCGGAGATACGGTGCTGATAATAGCCGGCGTCCCCGTGGGGATCGCAGGCAGCACGAGTTTGATACGGGTGCTGAAGGTGGAGTAGGGCTGCTGGTCAAAGGAGAGCACTGCTATGTCACAGATGAAAACCGCAATCATAGTCGGCGCGGGCCATAGAGGGGTGCTCTACGGCAGCTATGCTCTGCAGCACCCGGACGAGTTCAAGATCGTCGGCGTATCGGACCCGAACGAGTTCCGTCGGCAGCAGACCGCTGAGAAGTTCGGGTTCGGGCCTGAGATGTGCTTCGAGTCCGCTGAGGAACTCGCTTCCAAGGGCCAACTCGCGGATGCGATCATCAACGCGACTATGGACACGGAGCACGTGCCCACCGCTATTCCGCTCCTTGAACAGGGCTACCACATGCTGCTCGAAAAGCCGATTGCCACCTACGAGCACGAAGTCCGGCAGCTCCTGGAAGTAGCGCGAAAACACGACCGGATCGTCATGATCTGCCACGTCCTGCGCTACGCTCCGTTCTACGCGACCATCCGGCAGAAGGTGATCGACGGCGAGATCGGCGATATCGTGAGCCTGCTCACAGAGGAAAACGTCAGCTACCATCATATGGCGGTAGGTTTCGTCCGGGGAAAGTGGAACCGGGGCGACAAAGGCATTTCGATGCTCATGGCCAAGTGCTGCCACGACCTCGACCTCATCACCTGGATGAAAAGCGGCATCGCACCGCTCCAGGTAGCCAGTTTCGGCAGCCTGATGCAGTTCAAGCCCGAGAACGCGCCCGAGGGTTCCGGCACGCGCTGCCTGGTCGATTGCAAGCGCGAGCGCGAATGCGAATACTCCTGCAAGCGCAACTACATCGAGCAGGGCATTTGGGGGTTCTACGCCTGGCAGTCGATCGAGCAGGACCAGAGCATGGAGAACAAGATCAGGTCCTTGAAAGAAGATAACCCCTACGGCCGGTGTGTATGGAGGTGCGATAACGACGTAGTGGACCATCAGAGCGTGATCGTCGAGTTCGCCGACGGCTCCACGGCAACGCACAATATGGTCGGCGGGACCTCGAAACCTTCCAGAACCATTCACCTCATCGGAACCAAAGGCGAGATCGAGGGCGTCCATGAGGATGGCTACTTTGTGATCCGTCATCCCGATACGAGCAAGGGCTCCGGCTCGGAATGGTCGGAGGAGAGGGTGGAAATGAACACCGGCGGCGGAGGCCACGGCGGCGGCGACTTGAGGCTGGTCGCGGATTTTGTCCACACTCTGCAGGGCAAGCCGCGCTCGATATCGTGCACGAGCCTGGAGGACTCCATCTACGGCCACCTGATAGGCTTTGCCGCCGATAGAGCAAGGGTGGAGCACAAGACGCTGGAGATAGCCATTTAGACGACCTGCCATTTCGAGCTGAGCGGAGGCCTGCTGTCGGAAAGCGGACCCTGGCGCGAGGAGTATCTATTCGATCCGTTCTTCGGATGGGGATGACAATGGAGGAGAGTTCATGCGCTTCAGAACCGCAATACTGGCCGCGCTGCTGGCGGCGTTTGTGTGCACGGCGTGTGTCGCCGAAGGCACCATGTATACCTGGACGGGCGGCAGGGCATTCCGCAACTGCAAGCTTTCCCGCGCGAGCTATGATAGGGGCACCGGGGCCGTTGTCTTCGATGCTGAGGCTCCGATACGGCCGGGAGAAGACGCCGACGTAGGTGTGATCGAGACGCAGGAGATCGTGCCGCCGAAGCCGTTCAACGAAGCCGTACCCTCCTGGAATTCCTATACTCCCGACGGCGCCTATCTGATGGTAAGCATGAAAGCCCGGGTAGGCGGCAAGTGGACGGGTTGGTACAGGGTCGTCCTGTATACAAGGGGAAACAAGCCTGAACCCAAGAAGAGCTTCACCGATGCCGATTCGGTCGCGGGCGTTGCTGTCGACACGCTCAGGATCAAGGGCGGCAAGAAGGCGGACGCGATCAAAATGCGGTTGGAGCTGAGATCGGTTGACGGCAAGAACTACCCTGCTCTCAGGTATATGACCCTGCACACGAACGACCCATTGGCGTGGATCAGCCTAAAGCAGCCCGTGAAAAGCGTTTGGGGAACTGAACTCGACGTGCCGTATCTGTGCCAGCTATCCGTACCCGGTGGATCGGTCTGGTGCAGCCCGACATCGACGGCTATGGTCTGCAGCTACTGGGCTAAGAAGCTGAACCGGCCGGAGATGACATGGGGCATCACGGAAACAGCCGCAGCCTGCCGCGATCATCGCTGGAAAGGCACAGGCAACTGGGTGTTCAACACAGCTCACGCGGCGGAGTTTGCGGGTATGCGAAGCTTCGTCGGAAGGTTCTCCAGTGTAGCGGAGATAGAGGAATGGATAGCGAAGGGTGTCCCTGTGATCGTAAGCCTGGACTACGACCGCCTGAAGCGCAAAGCCACCAACCGATCGTCCGGACACTTGATGGTAATCCGCGGGTTCACCAAGGATGGCGATCCGGTATTCAACGATCCCTGGGCCAGGCTGGAAAAGGGAGAGAAGCTCCGCAAGGAGTTCAAGCGGGCTGATCTGGAATATGCATGGCTGGGCCCGAAGGGCTCGTATGGGACCGTGTATATCATCTATCCGGAGAGCTATGACATCTAGAACGCCGATTCTGCGTGTGCGAGTCGCCCTTCTGGCTGCTCTGTTGATGGCGGCCTGTGGAGCGAGCTATGGGGCCGCGGTATCTTTTGTGTCGTCTCCTCCCGATTTCGCCGGGTACACACTCTCTCACGCCCGATATGACGCGAATGCGGGCGCGGTAGTGGTCGATCCTCATGTTGACAGCAGGTCCTGCGGCGCGGTGATGCGCGGAGTCGTTGAATCCCCGATGATTGAGTGCTCGTTTCCGTTCGATACTGCCATTCTCTCCTGGAACGCCTCGACTCCCCGGGGCAGCTACCTCGTCTGCTACATGCAGGCGCGGGCCGGCGGCGTGTGGAGCAGGTGGATCAAGACAGCCCTGTGGACAAGAGAATCCACCGTCTGGCCACGCACAACGTTCAAGGGTGAAAAGGACTCGATCGCTTTCGCCCAAACCTCCCAGATGGGGCTGTCCAAAAAGGCAGACGCCATCCGGCTGCGAGTTCACATGGAGACGGCTGATGGCCGCACGTACCCTGCCCTGCGCTTCCTCGGTGTCCAGCTTAGCGATTCGCAGCTCTGCCGCGAGGATGCGGAGCCGGTGCGCAGCGCGTGGGGGAAGGACCTCGACGTGCCGATCCTCAGCCAGCTCTCGGTGCCGCGCGGCAACGTCTGGTGCAGCCCGACGTCTGTCGCAATGGTGCTGCGCTATTGGGGAGGGAAACTGCAGCGCCGCGATCTATCCACTATAGGCATCACTGAGGCCGCCCGCGGAATCTTCGACGCAAGCTGGGGCGGGACCGGCAACTGGGCGTTCAACGCGGCCTGGGCCGGCGAGCATCCGGGCATTCGTGCCTATGCTATCCGCCTGTCCGGCATCCATCAGATAGAGCAGTACATCGCCAAGGACGTTCCTGTTGTGGTAAGTGTGGACTATAACAAGCTCAGACGCCGCGAGGGTAAGAGAATGGGGCACTTGATGGTGATCCGCGGGTTCACCGAAGACGGCAAGCCGATTTTCAACGACCCCTGGGGCGACCCTAAGCAGCCCGAAAAGCTCAGGAAAGTGTTCAGTCGCCAGGGCCTCGAAGACGCGTGGCTGGGCGAATCAGGCTCCTACGGAACGGTGTATATCATCCATCCAGAAGGCTACAAGCTGTAGGGTTCGGATTGTAGTCGCTGGTTGCAGAGGCCCACTTCGGAACTGCCGGGGTGGGCTTGTTGTTTGGCCGAGACGAAGGTAATCCATCGGCTGCCGCGAAGTCTTTCGTTAACATGTCCCGCCGAGTTGTGCTCTAACGTAATGTGACTTCAAAGTCATCAGGAGGAACTATATGAAGTGGTTATCAGCGCTCGTTGTCGGAATCCTGCTGATATCAGCCGTCTCGTGCTCGGCCCAGTCAGTGTCCGGCCCGAAATCCCTGCAGCTAACCGTGTATAACGCGAACTTCGCGCTCGTGCGGGACACCAGATCGGTGACGTTCACGAGCGGCCTCAACTCAATCGAAGTCTCCGACGTTGCCGCGAAGATCGACCCTACGAGCGTGCTCTTCAAGCCGCTGACGACGCCGAACTCCGTAACGATACTGGAGCAGAACTATCAGTATGATCTGATCAGCCCGCAGAACATCCTTGATAAATCCGTCGGGCAGCGGGTGACGTTCACGAGCTTCGACTCGAATGGCAAGCCTTACACGCAGTCGGGTGTCTTGATGGCGCCTCCGTCGAACGGCGGGGTAGTGATCCTGACGAACGAAGGTACCCTCGTCCTCCACCCGCAGGGGCAGGTGTCGCTCGAGAAGATGCCGGACGGACTGCATCCGAAGCCCACGCTGAACTGGCTCGTTAGCAGCAGCAAGTCGGGCGGGCAGGACGCGCAGATCAGCTATATCACCGACGGAATCGGCTGGAAAGCGGACTACGTGGCGCTCGTGAACCAGGACGATTCCGCGCTCGACCTTACCGGTTGGGTCACTCTGAACAACAACAGCGGGGCGACCTATACGGACGCGCAGCTTACCCTGATGGCCGGTGATGTCCGCCGCCAGCAGCCCCGCGAGGCCATGGGCGTGTCCTACGCTGATTATGCGGCGCTTCCGACCAGCGCCCCGCCCCAGTTCCAGGAGCAGAGCTTCTTCGAGTATCACATGTATACGATGCAGCGCCCTGCCACCATCCGCGACAATGAGACCAAACAGCTTTCGCTGCTTGGCGCATCCGGCGCGTCCGTGACAAAGGAGATGATCTACGACGGGCGCAAGCAGTGGTGGTCGAGCTGGTGGTATCCGGGCCGCACGGACTTCAGCCCCGGAAGCGGCTACGACACGTCCAGCTACCACAAGGTGAACGTTGTCTTGGAGGTCAGGAACTCTGAGGCGAACAAGATGGGCATGCCGCTGCCGAAGGGCCGGGTCTGGGTCTACAAGCTCGACCCTAATGGCGCGCAGCAGTTCGTCGGCGAGGACACTATCGACCACACGCCCAGGGACGAGAAGATCCGCCTCTACGTCGGCGATGCGTTCGATGTTGTGGGCGACTACAAGCGCACCGACTACAGGAAGATCGCGGATCGAATCTACGAGGAAACCTTCGAGGTCAGGATCCGCAACCACAAGAAGACGGGCCAGGCCGTGAACGTCATCGACCACGTCTTCGCGGACTGGAGCGTCCTGAATGCCTCTCACGAATACAACAAGAAGGACGCGCACACTATCGAATTCCCGGTAAAGGTGCCCGCTGACGGCGAGGTAGTCGTTACCTACACGATCAGGACCAGGTGGTAGGAGGAGAACTATGAGACGTCTTGTGGCATTCGCACTCGCATTTGCGTTCGGCTGCATGGCAAGTGCCTGCGCTCAAAGCGTGTCCGGGCCGAACTCCCAGCAGCTCACGGTCTACAACGGCAACTTCGCGCTGGTGCGGGATACCAGAACGATCACGCTGGCGAACGGACTGAACTCTATCGAAGTGGCAGACGTAGCGGCGAAGATCGACCCGACAAGCGTGCTCTTCACATCGCTAACGGCCCCGAACTCGTTTGCGATCCTTGAGCAGAACTACCAATACGACCTGATCAGCCCGGACAACATCCTGAACAAGTCAGTCGGCCAGAGGATCACGTTCACAAGCTTCGACAAGGACGGCCAGCCCTATACCCAAAGCGGCACTCTGCTCGCGCCGCCCTCGAATGGCGGGGTTGTGATCAAGGCAGATGACGGCAGCATGATATTGAGGCCGCAGGGACAGGTGTCGCTTACGAAGATGCCTGACGGCCTGCACCCGAAGCCTACTCTGAACTGGCTGTTATCGAGCAGCAAAGCGGGCACTCAGGACGCTCAGATCAGCTACATCACTGAAGGGATCGGTTGGAAGGCGGACTACGTGGCGCTCGTGAACAAAGACGACACCGCGCTCGACCTCACAGGCTGGGTTACGCTCAACAACAACAGCGGCGCGACCTACAAGAACGCGAAGCTCACGCTCATGGCAGGCGACGTGCGGCGGCAGCAGCAAGTGCGTCCCGCCACCGTCGGCTATCAGATGAATTTGAAGGCGGAATCCAGAGCATCCCAGTTCCAGGAACAGAGCTTCTTCGAGTATCACATGTATTCTATGGAGCGCCCGACCACTATCAGCGACAACGAGACCAAGCAGCTCTCGCTCCTGGGCGCGTCCGGCGCATCAGTCACCAAGGAGATGATCTACGATGGCCGCAAGCAGTGGTGGGCAAGTTGGTGGTACCCCGGCAGAGTCGATTTCGACCCCGGCAGTGGCTATGATACGAGCGACTACCACAAGGTGAACGTGGTCCTCGAGGTCAAGAACTCGAAAGAGAACAACATGGGCATGCCGCTGCCGAAGGGCCGCATCCGGGTCTACAAGCTCGATAACAACGGCGCGCAGCAATTCATCGGCGAGGACTCGATAGATCACACTCCCAAGGACGAGAAGATCCGTCTCTACATCGGCGATGCGTTCGATGTCGTCGGGGACTACAAGCGCACGGAATTCAAGAAGATCGCGGACCGCGTGATCGAGGAGACTTTCGAGGTCAAGATCCGCAACCACAAGAAGACCGCGCAGACCGTCAAAGTGATCGACCACGTCTGGGCAACCTGGAGCGTCACAGCATCCTCGCACAAGTACACCAAAAAGGACGCCCACACCATCGAATTCGCCGTGGACGTCCCGGCGGATGGCGAGAAGATCGTCACCTACACGATCAGAACGGAGTGGTGAGGAGCGACCTCATCGACCAACCCGGCTGGTCCTGAGCAGCAGAATCAGCATCCTGAGCTTGTCGAAGGGTCGCCTGATTCTGCGTGACGAAGGACGGCTCGCGGATGTGGCGACTGAAGCCTCAGCCCCCGGTTTCACAGGTCGGGGGCTTTATTGTATGCCTGCAAGAAGGGATATGAGAATCGGACGCAAACAGTAAAGTACTATGAGAAACTGTGTATGCGCCTTTCTTGTCGTCTCTCTTCTGTCCATCGGCCCGGCTTTGGCTAGGACAATGTGGGTCAAGGGGAACATCCACACCCACACGACTGAAAGCGATGGCGATGCGTCACCGCAGGCAGTCGCGGACTGGTACAGCACGCGCGGCTACGACTTCCTGATGATCACCGACCACAATAAGCTGACCGATCCGGCGAAAATCAAGTGCAGGGAGGGGTTCCTGCTGATTCCCGGGGAGGAAGTGTCGGACGGCTACTCGGGCACGCCGATCCACGTGAACGCGCTCGGTATCGACAAGCCGCTTCCGCCTACCGGCGGGACCAGCAGGCTGGACGTCATGCGAAAGAACGTGCAGATGATAGTGGACGCTGGCGGCCTGGCGATGGTCAACCACCCGAACTGGCACTACGCGCTCAGCGCCGCCCATCTCTCCCGCGCGGGCCAGTGCAATCTCTTCGAGATCGCCAACTTCAGCACGGGCTGCAACAACGAAGGCGACGCAGAGCATCCATCTCTGGAGGTAGTGTGGGATGATGTGCTGACCCAGGGCATCGAGATGTACGGCGTCGCCGATGACGACACGCACGACTACAACAAGTTTGGCCCGGAGTTCTCCAACCCCGGGCGCGGCTGGATTGTTGTGAGAGTGAACAAGCTGACCCGGCAGGATGTCCTTACGGCGATTTCCAAGGGAGACTTCTACTCATCCACGGGCGTTGAGCTTGAGGATATCCGCTTCCGTGACGATAGGCTAAGCGTCTCGGTCAGGCCCGCCCCTGGCAGGACCTACCGTATCCAGTTCATCGGCCCCGGCGGAAAGGTCCTGGACGAGAAGACGGGCGTCAAGGCATCCTGCGCAATACCTGACGGCCGCAACGCCTACATCCGCGCCAAGGTGATAGCGGACGATGGCGCTGTCGCATGGGTCCAGCCCCAAAGGAGGGCCAAGTGAAATACTCCGTTTCGGCATTGATGGCAGGGCTACTGCTGAGTATGGGGGTGTGCTCGATGGCAAGTGATTCTCGTTTCGAGGTGCGGGTTGTGGATCCGCTCGTGAAGCTGCTGCAGGACGCGCCTGCACCCGCGGGTAAGTCACCCAACTCTATACGGATAGATGCGGTCCGCAACGAATACGAGAGCGGGCAGATCATCGTCACGGCGAACGGCAAGATCGAGAAGCTCACGGCCAAAGCCGGGCCGGTAACAGGTCCTGATGGCCCGAAGCCGCGGGTGAAGGTGCAGTTCGTGGGCTACGTCCCCGTGATGCGCGGCACGACGGGCACCCCTCCGGAGCATCTCGTAGCGAAAGGCGCCGGCAGCTATCCTGACCCACTGCTCGAAAGCAGCTCGGTATCAGTCGAGCCGGGCAAGACCCAATCGATATGGATAACGGTCTACGTCCCCAAGGGTGCCGTAGCCGGCAGCTACAAGGGCAGCATAGAGGTCACGGCCGACGGCGCCAGCCGGGTGGTTCCATTAGAGATCACGGTTCACCCGTTCACCCTTCCTGACGCAAGAACGCTCCACATCACGAACTGGTATTCGCCGCACAACCTTGCCAAGGCTCACGGTGTCGAGGTGTATTCGGAGGCCTACTGGAAGTGGCTCGAAGTGTGGGCCCGATTCATGGCCGATTACCGCCAGGACACCATCATCACGCATATAATCGACCTCATCAAGGGCAACGACGACGGCAACGGCAACCTGACCTTCGACTTCAGCCGGTTTGACCGGTACGTGGAAATCTTCAAGAGGGCCGGAGTCATCGGCATTATCGAGGGCGGCCACATCGCCGGGCGCAACGGGCCCTGGGATGTGCCGGATTTCCGGGGATATTATCCAAGGATTGCGATGCCCGACGGGTCGATGAGAAAGAACCCGGAGGTGAACGTTACCTCAGAGGAGTACAAGCTTTTCCTCTCGCAGTTCCTGCCGGCGCTGCAGAAGCACCTGGAAGACAGGTGCTGGCTGGACCACTACGTCCAGCATTTGACGGATGAGCCCATCCCTGAGAACGCCGAGAGCTATAAGAAAGCCGCAGCCTACATACGCGAATTCGCGCCGAAGCTTAGGATCATCGATGCCAGCATGTGCGACCAGATCGCGGGCGCAATAGACATCTGGGTTCCCCAACCGCCGGAGTTCGAGAAGAAGATGCAGTTCTTCCGCGACCGCGAGAAGGCCGGCGATACGGTCTGGTTCTACACCTGCCTCTCACCCAAAGGCAAGTATATGAACCGTTTCATCGACTATCCGCTCCTGGACGCGCGCCTGATGCACTGGGTCAACTTCAAGTATGACCTTCCGGGCTACCTGCACTGGGGCTTCAACTACTGGCAGGGCGCGAATGCGTTCGCGGACCTGGAACCCAACTGGGGCGGCGACAACTACCTTCCACCGGGCGACTCGCACATCGTCTATCCGGGCAAGAAAGGCCCTATGAGCTCGATTCGCCTCGAGGCAATGCGCGACGGAATCGAGGACTACGAGCTGCTGCGGCTGCTCGAAAAGAAGAACCCGAGACTTGCCCGGGAGATATGCGATTCGACCGTACGATCCCTCACCGACTACACCCTCGCCCCGGCCGAGTTCAGAAAGGCACGTGGTAGGCTGCTTGCGGCGCTGGTTGAGGAGGAAGGCTGACGCAGGATCCGGATGGCTAGTCAGAGATGAGGATATTGCTTATCGCGGTGTTGTTTGTCTGCTGGAGCTGCGCCGCCTACGCTTTTGACGGCCGGAAATGGCATGTGTCCACCGGCAATTTGAGCGTCGGGTTCATATCGAACTCGCCCATCGGCGCGCACCCGGTGGCGGGTTACGCTATGGAGCCGCCGCCAGCGGTGAAATCGCTAATGACATGAAAAAGAAGGGCCTCGTCGCGTTCGAGGACTACGTGGCGTGGGGCGCGGTCGAGCGTGAGCCTGGCAAGTGGGACTGGCGGCAGCACGATGCTGTCTGCGACGCGATCAAGAAAGCGGGCCTGGAGTATGTGGTCTACGTCTGGGCGCACCTGCCGCCCGCGTGGATGCTCGGGAGCAAGGACTTCACTCCGATGCGCTGCGTGGAGCACAAGCGAGACAGCAACTACTTCTCGATATTCGACCCGCGCACACTTGAGCACTACGACACGTTCTACCGCGAACTGCACAGCCACTTCGGCGAGAAGATCGACGCCATCTATGCGTGCATACTCGGCCCGTACGGCGAGGGCAACTACCCACTGAACGCCTCTGCCTGGGTCATCAATTTGGGGCATTGCCACGATGAAGGCTACTGGTGCGCCGACCCCTACGCCGTCAACGCCTTCCAGGATGCGATGCGAGGCAAGTACAAAGACATCGCCGTCCTCAACTCCGCCTGGGCGACGTCACTCCGGAGCTTTGAGGAAGTGGCAATCCCCGCGGAGATCGTCGAGGGCTTCAAGCCTTCTCCCGCTGCTTGGAAAACCGCGCATGACCGGCGGCGCTGGCTCGACTTCATCACTTGGTACCACCAGGCCATCATCGATTTCGCCGAGCGCGCGATCCAGGTGACGCTGAAGTACTACCCCAAGCACAAGGTCCGTACCAAGCCGGGCGGCAACGCAGGCGGCGTCAATCCGGTCTCCTGGGGCACCTACTGCCCAGGCTACGCGAAGATGGCGGCCAAATACGGCATCGTCCTCCAGCCCGCCGATTGCCACGGCGCCTACTTCGGCGACAAATGGATCGGCACTGCGTATCAGTTCTACGGCGTCCCGCTGTCCACCGAACCCGCCGGAGGAACGGACCACAAGACCGTCGTCTGCCGCATGTTCTCGGACGCATCCTGCGGTGCTTCCCAGATATTCACCTACGAGTTTGACGCGCACGCCGCGGACATACAGCGCTATGCCCACCTCTACACAGGCAAGCCCGGAGATACGGATGTCGCCATCCTCTGCCCGACCACCCTCTACCGCCTTGGCGGCGACCTATGGCCGATGATAGGCGAGGCCAATCGCCTCCGTGAACTGACGGACTACGATGTGCTTGATGAACTGCTCGTGCTCGACGGAGCCCTCACAAAGCGCTATCGAACTCTCATCCTCTTTGAGCCGGAGTTCATCGAGCGGGCCGTAATCGACAGGGTAGAAAGCTGGGTCAAGTCCGGCGGCAGGCTTGTGATGTTCGGCAAAGAGAGCATTCGCAACGTTGAGGGCGAGCAGTGGATTCCCTCCAGGGTTGTCCAACTGGATTACCTCCCGAAGGACAACCAATCATTAGCTGCGGTTCGTGAAGCTCTGAAGGGCGTGATAGACCCCAACGGCAGCTTCGATGGAGTATGGGTCACCAGACGGGGGAAGCAGGCCTTCGCGCTGAACAAGACGGACGCACCCGTTATCCGCAGGATCGTTTTGAACGGACAGACCAGGGATGTGAGGATCGAGCCCTGGACGATAGTCGAGGTCAAATAGCGCCGGTGGGCTGCTTGGTCACCTGCAGCGCAACTATCGCCACGTCATCGGCCAGATTGTCTCCCGACCTGCGCATGACTTCGTCCAGCAGGCACTGCACGAGCTCCTCTGCCGTCAATCCGCAGTGGGCCAGGAGGTGGTCTTCGAGCCCGTCGATGAACATCGGCTCCATCGCCCCGCGCGCGTCAGTGACACCGTCCGTATACAGCAGCAGGATATCGCCCTCACGAAGTGTGATTTGGCCAGTGCCGTATGTGGACTTCTCCTGAAATCCAAGGACGGTCCCGGTCACGTTCAACCGGTGAGGTGTCCCTATGTCCTGCTCGATGTGCAGCGGTTCCTCGTGTCCGGCGTTCGCGTAGACGAACTCACCTGTCTCCGGGTCGAGTATTCCGAAGAAGCAGGTGATGAAGCTGTCGATATCCAGGTCCACGGCGACGGACGCATTGAGAAACGTCAGGATCTCCGCCGGGTCCTGAGTCCTGTAGGAGTGCGCCCGCAGCATATACTTGACCATAGCGCCGTATCTTGCCGCCCTCAGACCTTTTCCGGACACATCCGCCACGCTTATCCCGATCTTGCCGCAGGGCAGCCGGAATACATCGTATACGTCCCCGCCGATAGCCGCCTCCGACAGCGCCGGCTGATAGGCCTGAGCTATCTGGTAACCCTCGACCTCCGGCATCGTGTCCGGCAGGAAACTCCGCTGCAGCGTCTCCGCGATTCGCCTCTCGTGCTCGTAGACCTTCTCCAGCGCCTGCCGGGCGTTCTCTTTTTCGACTTCGATGAGCTTGCGCTCGGTGATGTCCTCGAAAGTCCCCAGAATGCCGACTACGTTGCCGTGAACATCGTGCAGCGGGATCTTGTTGGTATCCAGCCACGCTTCCTTGCCATCCGCTTGAAGCTGCGGCTCGATTATGTGCAGTATCGGCTTATCCGCCTCCATAACCCGGCGGTCATACTCAACGAAGAAGTCCGCTTCTTCTTTCTTCCACGGCAAATCGTAGTCCGTTTTGCCCACGATGCACGCGGGATCATCGTAGCCTGCATCTTTGGCGAAGTTCCGGTTGCAACCCAGGTAGACCGAATTGCGGTCCTTCCAGAATATGTGCTGCGGGATGTTGTCTATGACGAGCTGAAGCATCTCCTGAGTCGCCATCATTGCCTCTTCCGCTCGTCTGCGTTCGGTGATGTCCAGGCAGTATTCGATCATCTGGACGACATTGCCCTCATCATCCAGGATAGGGTAGCCGTGCACCTCCATGTTCCTCGGCGTGCCGTCCTTGTCATAGTGGACGTGCTCCAGCACCACCGGCTGACGAGTACTCCTGACGATCTCCAGCGGACAGGGATGTTCCCCGGCACACGGGGCGTCACGCCGGTGTGTGAGAGCGTAGCAGGTGCAGTTGCCGGTTAGTTCGCCGAAGCGGGAGGCGGAGTTCGCCATCTTGATCGTGTAGTCTTTGGCGTCGATCACGTAGAACGGGTGCGTCAGGGATTCGAGCACCTTTTCCAGGAATTCGCTCGAATGCTTTTCGGTGCGTCTGATCGCCTCTTCCGCCTCGGCAGGCTCCGCCGCCACCTCACTCGCCGTTTCGGAGATGACGCGCAGGCAATCCTCGGCTGCCGCCAGCCGTGCGCGCAGTTCCTCTATCTCGGCCAGTAACTCACTACGACGATCCCGATCCGCCGCCATCTCGCCCTCAGTCATACATCATTACCACTACTATGGTATCCCGACTGAATATCTACCCACACCCTACTACGACAACGGATCAGGTTTCCCTGTTGACTTCTGATGCTGGGCGCAATACGATTGGAAAGCTGACGACCTGGAGTCCATGCGATGAAGCTCACAGCCTCATACTACCAGCAGTTCGATACCGACGCCTCTCTTGACGTACCCGCGGAGGGTTACGGCGGCTGGAAGCAGGCTCGGATCGAGCTGGCTCCCGAACATACTGCCGTAGTGGTCATGCACGCGTGGGAAACGGGCACGCCCGGGAAGTATCCGGGCTGGCACAGATGCGTGGAGTACATCCCGAGGGCGCGGCAGATATGCCAGGAGGTGTTCCGGCCTCTGCTTGGCGCCGTGCGCGCGTCCGGGCTGAAGCTCTTCCACGTAGTAGGTCCGAGCGATTACTTCAGGGATTATCCCGGCTACAAGCGTGCCCTTGAACTCGCAAGTCCAACCGCACCGCCAGAACAGGCCGCATCCGATCCGGTTCTCGATCAGCTTCGCAGATTTCGTTCGGATCACGTGTTCGTCGGAAAGCACAATGCGGATGACGTCGCGCAGGGTTTTGCCAACCTGGATTTCGCCCCAGAAGCGAAACCTGTGGGCGACGAAGGCATAGCGGAGAACTCGGAGCAGCTGTTCGCGCTGTGCAAGGAGTCCGGCGTCAACCACCTCATCTACACCGGCTTCGCCATTGACGGCTGCCTGCTGATGTCTCCGGGCGGCATGATCGACATGCACCGCCGTGGCATAATGTGCTCCACCATCCGGCAGGCCGTCACCGCCATCGAAAACAAGGAAACCGCCCGAAAGCAGATCGCAAAGCAGATCGCTCTTTGGCGCGTCGCTGTAATGTTCGGGTTCGTATTCGACCTTGAAGACATAATCGCCGCTTTGGAGGGTATGCGCAAGTGACAAAGCCTAACATCATAATGATCCTCGCCGATGACATGGCCTACGGCGATATAGGATGCTTTGGTAACCCGGATGTTCAGACGCCGAATCTCGACCGGTTGGCCGCGGGTGGCATCTGCCTGACGCAGCACTACTCGGCATCACCGGTGTGCGCGCCTGCAAGAGCAGGCCTGATGACCGGCAGATATCCTCACCGCACCGGAACGATAGATACCCTCGAAGGCCGCGGCCTTGATAGGCTTTGTCTGGATGAAGCGACCGTCGCCGACACGCTCAAGTCCGCCGGATACGCCACCGGCCTTGTCGGCAAGTGGCACCTCGGCGCAATCGACCCCCGCTACCACCCAAACCGCCGCGGGTTCGATGAGGCCGTTTGCTTCCGAGGCGGCTGGAGCGACTACTGGCAGTGGCGGCTTGACTACAACGGCGACTTCCGTAAGGCTGATGGCCGCTACCTTACCGACGTGTTCAGCGAGGAGGCCGTCGGCTTCATCAACCGGCACCGCAGCGAGCCATTCTTCCTCCATCTTACCTACAACGCCCCGCACTTCCCGATGCAAGTACCCGATGAGGACGCAGACCCGTTCCGCGAGACGGGCAAGTTCACCGAGGGCGTCTGCCGCGTGTACGGCATGAACAGGCGGATGGACGCAGGGATCGGGCGGATCCTGGATGAATTGGACCGCCTCGGCCTCGCTGAGAACACTCTCGTCTTCTTCGCCTCCGATAACGGCCCTGACTTCACCGGCAGCGGCGACATGTGCAAGCGGCGGTCGAACGGCGATTTCAACGGGGAGAAGTGCCTGACCTACGAGGGCGGCATCCGAGTGCCCGCTATCGTCCGATGGTCGGCTGGCCTCCAGGGTGGCGGCCGCCTGCACGAAGTCCTGCATTTCACGGACTGGCACCCTACACTGGCTTCCCTCGGTGGAGCGAGCCCGGCCCCGCGCGGCCCGCTCGACGGCAGGAACGTGCTTCCGGTGCTGCGAGGAGAGCAGGCGTCCGAAGATCGCAAGCTTTTCTGGCAGTGGAACCGCTATACGCCCGTTCCCACCTGCAACGCGGCTGTCAGGAGCGGCCCGTGGAAGCTTGTCAGGCCCGCCATAGAAGAGGCCATGCATATGTCCAAAGAGGATGGTGAACTCGACAACAAGCTCAAGTACGAGCCCGAGCAGATCACCGACATCTACCGCGGACCCGAGCCCGACCGCAACGTCCCGCCGCCGCCGCCTCCACTTCTGTTCAACATCGATGAGGACCCGTATGAGCGACAGGACCTGTCGGGAGAGCATAGTGACATTGTGCGCAAGCTCCAGCGCAGCATCGATGACTGGTTCGAGTCGGTAGAACGCGACCGGCTTTCGATCAGGGACTGACCCGCATCTATACGAAACTCCGGCAAGCAGGCGATAGTGATATAATGCACTATATGGCCGGTCGGCAGGGGGACTGCATGGAAAAGCGGATGAGTCGTGGAGGCTTTACTCTTATCGAACTACTGGTGGTTATCGCCATCATCGCTATTCTGGCGGCAGTTCTGTTTCCGGTGTTTGTCGCGGCGAAGGAGCGGGCCCGCACCTCGGGATGCACGAGTAATCTGCGGCAGATAGGGAGCGCGTTTCAGATGTATTGCGACGAGCACAACGGCAAGGTACCCGTGGCCGTGGACGCCGAGGACAGGCACGATATCGCGCCGCTGCCATCCATCGGTTTCCCGTTTCCCTACCCCTGGGAACACAGGATCCTGGGCAGATACTGCAGAAGTCCAAGAGTCTGGCGGTGCCCTTCTGATAAGGGGCTGACTTTCCGTTGGACGAATCGAGGGGGCGTGACCTGGCCCACCACAGTCAAGAACTGCTACGACACATGGGGCTCCAGCTACAGCTATCGCACGGCCGTGACTTGCGAGAACTGGAGCAACATCCATTCCACGAACGCCTCGGTCCGCGCGACGGTCAGGGTAAAGCCCTGCACGTACAGCGATTTTCGCAAGGCCACCCGGGTTATGCTCTTCTTCGATCCGTTTCAGTACTCGGAGACGTCTCCTCCGGCAGCATCGGACTGGAACGCGCAGTGGCATATGATGAAGTACCCGGTCATGGGCTGGAACATGCTCTACGCAGACGGCCACGTGAGGATGACCACCAAGGACCAGCTCTACCGCCCCGGGGACAATCCGCACGGTTATTGGCTGTTCCACGACTGGTATATTCGCCGGTAGGTCATCCGCGACTTTTTGGGCGCGATTTCGCACTGTCCTTGACAGACGGCCAAGGGCATGGTAGCTTGAGCTTGAGACTGTCAGGAATGCGAAAGGACCCGCCATGGTTCCAGAGTGCAGAGCAAACCGCGCCATCGTTGCACGCGTAAGGCTTGCCCTAGCATTGACTTCGATGCTGTTCGGCATCCTGCTGATCGCTAGTGTGTCCGCTGAAGCCGCGGTCGCAACACCCGTCTTCAGCCCGGATGCCCGTCCGATCGGAGGCTTGACAGCCGTAACAATAAGCTGCGCGACTCCGGGCGCAACGATTCGCTACACCACCAACGGCACTACTCCCACCACAAGCAACGGCGCCATCATAGCGTCAGGCGCGGTCGTCGCCGTACTCCCCGGGACCACCCTGAAGGCCAGAGCCTGGGCTGCGGGCGATACTGAGAGCGAAGTGAAGATTGCTACCTATGCCGCACTGGCTGTCAACAAGCCTTACTACATCGCTCATGGAACGGCAACAGTGGATGGAGACCTGTCGGAATGGGTGGATTCCGAGTGGACGCCGCTGACGGAACTCTACGACGTTCCCCGCTACCCGGGAGGCGCTCCTCTGAATCCGGGGACCCCGGATATCGAGGAAGCGAGCTACGCAGTACGCTGGGCAACCGACAGGATCTACGTGGCCGTGAAGGTCAGGGACACGGCCCATCATCTGATCAACGACTACCTCGCGTGGGACTCGTGCGACCTGGTCGAGTATTGCATTCACACAACTGGCACCGGCCCGACCGACTACAACAACTACGGCTTTGCGGCTGCGCAGGAGTATGTGGTCGGAATACGACCTGATGGCGCGTCGGTCTGGTCATCCCTCGGACCAACCGGATCGGCCGAGGGAACTGGAATCCAGGTCGCCGGCAGGGTAGTAGGCGAATGGCTTTACTATGAGGCAGCGATAGTGCCGTATCAGACCCTCAACCTGACTAACCCAACCCTCAGCGTGATTTCGTATCTGTCCCCGGGCGACGTTATCGGTTTTGATCCTCTGGTGCTCGCAAACGACGGCGTTACCCGTATCAACACGGCGAACTCCGTCGGATACACAGGGATGAGGACCGAGAACATGATGACCGGCAAGTTCATGAACTACAACGCCATCGGCAGACACTGTCTCGTGAAAGGCGGAAGCGTGGGCGGGGTCAAGGCATGCAGTAATGGAGAGGTCGTTAGCTGTCCGGGCATAGTCACCGCAGTGTTTGGCGACGCTTTCTACGTTGAGGCATCCGACAGGTCGATGGGAATCAGGGTGAGCAAGCCCGGGCACGGCATGTCACCGGGTTACGGCGCGCAGGTCATCGGCGTTGTTACGACCGATCCCCTGACCGGTGAGAAATACGTCAATGCCGCATTGGGCACGGTCAGCGGCACATATCGTAAGCCGCTGGCGCCTCTCGCTATGACCTGCAAGTCCCTGCGCGGTGGGGGAATGGATACGACCGGGCTCTATGTCCGTGTCGCGGGTAGAGTTGCCGGCAAAGGTTCTAACTGGTTCATGCTCGATGACGGTTCAGGAGTCGCCGTGAGAGTGGCGGGCACCGTGCCATCCGGCACGCCCTGCGTCGTCGTCACAGGAGCGCATTCCTGCGAGAAGATCTCTGGCGGAGTCATCCGAAGCAAGATACTTGCTACGAGTATAGTAGAGGTCGCTCCGTAGCCCGCTGTCTGTATATGCCGGGCCGCCCGAGGGTTTGTGAGGCCTTGACAATGGCCCCCATACCTGGGCTAGACTCCGGCATGTAAGCGCCCAAGCTGCGTGACGCGATGAAGGGAGTTGGAAGATGCACACAGAACACGAGCCGTCCAATGTCGACGGAGCGATACACGATCACACGCATAGGTGCCACAGGAGCCGCAAGGTCTCTAGGTGGTTCTTCATAGGAGCGGGGCTGATTTCGCTCGTCTGGTTCCTGTGCCGCGTCATCCCCAAGCCGAGCCGGGCCGCATATCCCTGCCAGCGCGCGGCTGCGCCGGTTGCGGCAGGGTTCGTGCTGTGGCTAACCGGCTTGCTCGCCTCCGCTTCAACATACCGTGTAGCAAAGAGGTTTTCGCGTCGATCCCGGCTCTGGATGGCCGGGGCCATCGCGGCCGTATTGCTGGTGGCATGCGTCGCCAATATGGCCAACATTCCGCGCTCCGCGTCGGCGGCATATCCAGCGATTCACGATCCGATTGGCGAAGGCAAGGGCATACATCCGGGACGCGTAGTATGGGTGTATAACCCCGGCGCCGTGGATTGGGCCGGCTATGATTCGTCTGAGCGCTGGTTCGAGAGCACCCACACGAACCAGGCGATCGTTAAAAGAATGCTGTCTCAGGCTATTCGCGGGGTGGCCGGAGTCAACGACGACGCCGAAGCGTGGGATGCCATCTTCAGGTATTTCAACGGTAAGCACGGGCGTGGCGACCGCGGATATCAGCCTGGCGAGAAGATCGTAATCAAGCTGAACAACGGCACCTGCTACCAGACCGATATGTACACCTATGACAAGGACCCCAGCGTGCTCAACCAGATCGACACTTCCCCCCAACTGGTTGTGGCGCTGCTTCGGCAGCTGGTGAATGTGGTCGGGGTCAACCAGAGTGACATCACCATAGGGGACCCGGGACGCGCTTACTCGAATCATATCTACGACCTCCCGCACTCCGAGTTCCCGAACGTGCGCTACCTGGACTTCCAGGGAGGATCCGGCCGCACCAAGGCGCTGGCGTCGACTACGCAATTCCGTTGGAGCACGCCCGCCGCCAATGGCAAACTGCCCGACTGCGTGCCCGCGCCGTACGCGGAGATGGACTACTTCATCAATTTGGCCATACTTAAGGGACACTCATCAGGCATCACGGTCTGCGGCAAGAACCTCTACGGTGCGCTTTACAACAGGAACCCTGACGGTTCTCTGCCCAATCAGCCTGGCGTGGGTGTGCGCAACTTCTATGACATGCACCTCAGCCTGCCTAATCCTGAATGGAGCCCCGGCACAGGTAAGTATCGGGCGGTGGTGGATCTGATGGGCAGCAAGGTCTTGGGCGACAAGACGCTGCTCTGCCTCATCGATGGCTTGTTTGCCGGCTATTATTGGGAATCCGTGCCGAGAAGGTGGCTTTCCAGTCCGTTCGCGGGCGATAACGGCTGGCCATCGAGCATTTTCGCGTCTCAGGATCAGGTTGCGATAGACTCCGTGGCGTATGATTTTCTGCTCGCGGAATGGCCCAGCGTTGTCACTGGCGGAGTCGGCGCTCCTGGCAGCCTGCAGGGAGGTGCCGAGGACTATCTGCATGAGGCCGCGCTTGCCTACGCGTCGCCATCGACCACTTTCTATGATCCCGAACACGATGGGGTGAGAATGGAGAGCCTCGGCGTTCACGAGCACTGGAACAACCCGAATGAGAAGAAATACAGCCGGAATCGCGGGCTCAATGAGGGCATCGAGTTGCTGCCGCTGACATATGATCTGGGTTCCGTGCAGCGGGCTAAGCTCACCCCCAATAACGATGACGTGCTGATATGTGGCGCAGTGGTAACTGCTGAGTTCCTCACCAACTTCTACATCCAATCGGATGATCGGTCGATGGGGATTCGTGTTGACGCCGTGAGTTCTGCGTGGCCGGCAGTCGCTGTCGGCAAGCGCGTAAACGTGTTTGGGAAGATGCGAATAGCGGCAAGTGGGGAGCGCTACATCGAGCCGACAAATGTCACAGCAGCCTCCACCGGCATGGTTGCCCCGATCGCAATGACCTGCAGCGCCGTGGGCGGAACGAACTGGCGTTACGACCCCGATGCTGGGCACAAGGGCCAACTCGGTGTGACCGGCGGCTACGGGGTCAACAACATCGGTCTTCTGGTCAAAGTGAGCGGCAAGTACACCAGGATCAACTCGGCTAAGTTTACTATCGAGGATGGCAGCGGTGTCATTACCTGCACCGTGCCTAGTGGCGCGCCCTCCGTGACTGGAACCCGTTACGCGACCGTTACGGGCGTGGCCGCGTGCGCCAAAGAGGGAGATGTCTACACGCGGCTCATCAGGGCCAGGAGCAGCGCGGACATCCGTCTCCACTGACGACCCGGACCGGACGTGCATTGACACTTTGCCGACGACTTCGCCGACGAGGCATTTGACTTCCTGCACGTCAAGGACTAGAATAGGCATTGGGCCAACACATGAGTTGGCCATCCACATCGCATAGTGGCGCGGCTTATGGCCGCGCTATATCTTTGAGGGGTACTGCAATGCCGAGGAAAACCGCCACCAAACCGGCCGAGTCAAAGGCCGAACTACTCGATTACCTGCGCCAGATGCACGAGATCCGGAATTTCGAGGACACCGTCTACAGCCTGCTCAGATCGGGCACCATTAAGGGCGCATCCCACCTTTATGCCGGTCAGGAGGCCGTGGCGGTTGGTTCGATATCGGTGCTGGAAGACCGGGATGTCATAGCCAGCACGCATCGTGGACATGGCCACTGCGGAGCTATGGGCGACAAGAACGCCAGCACCGAGGAAGCCCGCCAGGAGCACTGGAACCGGATGATGGCCGAGCTTATGGGCAAGGCCACCGGCTACTGCAAGGGCCGCGGTGGTTCTATGCACATCGCCGACGTCGAGAAGGGCAACCTGGGCTCGACCGGCATCGTCGGCGGAAACATACCGATCGGCACCGGCGCAGCTCTTGCCGAAAAGCTCAAGGGCACCGGCGCTGTTGTGCTCTGCTACTTTGGCGATGGCGCCACCAATACGGGCAGCTTCCACGAAGCACTTAACATGGGCTCGACGCTGCTCTGCGGGCTCCCCATCGTTTACATCTGCGAGAACAACCTCTACGGTATGAGCGTGCCGTTCCACGATCGCTCGAACCTCTGCGCCGGACAGGCCTCCAACATCCGTGATATCGCTGAGCGCGCATCGTCCTATGGAATGCCCGGGGTGATCTGCGACGGGATGGACGTTCTTGAGGTTAAGAAGGCGGTTCAGGCCGCCGTCGATCGTGCTCGCAGGGGCGAGGGGCCGACGCTCGTTGAGTGCAAGACCTACCGGTGGTATGGCCACTCGTCCTCGGATCAGCGCGTCTACCGCACCCGCGAGGAAGAGGCGGAGTGGAAGGAGCGCGACCCTATCACAGTCCTGAGCAACAGGCTCCTCTCGGACAAGGTCGCCACGCAAGCCGAGCTTGACGAGGTCGCGGAGAAGGCCAGGAAGACTATCGAGGCCGCCACTCAATACGCTATGGACAGTCCCTATCCGGACGTAAGCGAACTCTACAACGACGTCTACGTCCCGGTAGATCAGGCCAAGCTCGCCGCCGACAAGAAGGCCGAGGAGCAGATCAGGCCGAAGATTGCTGCCATCGAGCAAGAGATTCGCGCGACACTTCGACAAGCTCAGGGTACTCCGGTTGTCCTGCCAAAGCTCAAGGCATCGGATATGAAGTCGGTCGAGGAGAAGTTCGGCGTGCCGATCAAGACCTACGGGCAGGCGATTGTTGACGCTCAGCGCGAGGAAATGAAGCGCGACGAGAGCGTCATCATTATGGGTGAGGACGTCGGGCTCTACGGAGGCGCGTATGCGGCCACCAAGGGCCTCTACGACGAGTTCGGCCCCGCTCGGGTGATCGACACCGCCATTAGCGAGGCAGCAATAGTCGGAGCAGCCGGCGGAGCGGCTATGCGAGGGATCAGGCCGGTCGCGGAGATCATGTATATCGACTTCCTGACGATATCCTCCGATCAGCTTATCCACAACCTCGGCTACAACCGTTACATGTTCGGCGGAAAGACCAAGGTCCCGGCTGTCGTGCGGACCGAGGGCGGCGTCGGCAGATCGATCGCCGCGCATCACTCCGAGAGCCTCGAGGCGATGTTCATGAACATCCCCGGGATCTACATCGTGATGCCGAGCACGCCCTACGACGCCAAAGGTCTTCTCAAAGCTTCCATCCGGGACGACAATCCGGTGCTGTTCATCGAGCACAAGGTTCTCTACTCGGGTATCACCGGCCCGGTGCCGGATGAGGACTACATCATCCCGCTCGGCGTTGCCGACATCAAGCGCCCCGGCACTGACGCCACCATCGTCGCCTACTGTCGGATGCTGCACTTCGCAATGGCCGCGGCTGAGGAGCTTGCAAACGAGGGGATCAACGTCGAGGTCATCGACCCGCGAACGCTGAATCCGTTGGATATCGAGACGATCGCCAAGTCGGTCCGCAAGACCGGAAGGCTCGTCACCGTCAGCGAGGGCTACCCGCGCTGCGGTGTGGCGATGGAGATCGTGCGGCAGTTCATGGAGTACAGGTTCGAAAATGGCATGCTCGGCTTCGACTATCTGGACGCGCAGCCGGTGATGCTCTCCGGCAAGGACTGCCCGATCCCGATGAGCGAGCCGCTCGAGGACGCCTGCGTCCCGACCGTAGCGGACATTGTTGCGGGAGTGAAGGCGATACTCTAGCAGCTAGAACACACTGTCATGCTGAATCCCGTTCAGCATCAATAGCAGAGCCGCCGATCTTTCGACCGGCGGCTTGCTTTGTCTCTTGCTTGGTTACCTTCCGCGCCGCCGCGCGAACATCGCAACACTGCCTAACCCGCAAACAAGCGCAATCAGACCCGACGGCTCGGGCACGGTCGGCGTCAGCAGCAGTGGATGGAGACCTCCAACGCTGTCATAGCCGTGGCACAGTATCTGCCCATTGTTATTGATGGCATCCGCAGTGGCCAATCGCCACCCAGACCCAGGGGATATCAGTGCGTTCAGGTCGAGCATCGACTGACCATCATAGAGAAAGGCGCAGGTGGCGCCGGTAATCGTGCTTGCGTATCCGACAATCAATCCATCGTCGTTGATGCCCAGGGCGCCGCTGAACATGTAGTCACTGAGCGTGCCCAGGCCATGCATCATACCATCGTAAACAAAAGCCTGTCGTGCCTCGCCTGCCAGCTGTCCAACAAAACCCACAATCACTCCGGACGAGTTGATATCGTAAGCCCAGCTGTGTGCGTATCCTACAAGTGTGCCGAGGTCATGCATTATCCCGTCGTAGACAAAACCGTGCATCATTCCGTCGGCGGTTGATGACGCCCCAACCACTTCGCCGCTGTCGCTGATCGTCCTGGCGTAGCTCAGCGCTCCGCCGAGGGTACCGAGGTCGTGCATCGTCCCATCGTAGAGGAATGCACGCGTGTTCGTGCCGTTACTTGCCCAACCTACGACTTGCCCGCTTGAGTTGATGCCCGCTGCGCCGCTATACGATCCGCCGAGGGTACCGAGGTCGTGCATCGTTCCGTCGTAGAGGAAAGCGTGCGTGGCGCCTGACGCCTGTCCATAAGTGGAGGTCTGGCCCGAGTTACCGACAACCATGCCGCTGTCGTTCACGCCGTAGCCTATACTGCCAGGGCCCCAGCCGGAGAGCGCACCCAGCGTGTGAAGTGCCGTGGTAGAACGCTGCCGACTGAGTAGACCCGTTGGTGCGGTAACCAACCACGGCCCCATCATCGTTGAGGCCGTACGCCCGAGTCAGAAAGGCGCTCAGGTCGGTAACGGTGTAACGAACTTCCGCCGAGGCTTGCCGAGGCAAAGCCCAGCAAATCGCGCAACAAAGATAAGGTGACTAGAACGAGGCGCACGAGCGTCGTCATCTGGAACCGCCCTCCTACATCGTGAGTGAACTCCCCATATCGGACGAGGAACTGCACGGCCGGCAAGACACGCCCAGACTCCGACGCATCAAGCTCAAGTATAGCATAATCCGTGCCAATCGAACACGCCTCCCTGCTCTCCGAAGGAATCCTCCTCCCAACCATCAAACCATCAACCATCAGACCGTCAGACCACGGAGGCCCCCATGCTCGCAGCAGTATTGCATGATTTCGATAACCTCGTCCTCGAGGACGTGCCCACCCCGCGTGCGGAGAACTTCGGCGATGTGGTCGTCAGAATCAAGTCCTGCGGGCTCTGCGCGACCGATTACAAGGCGATCAAGGGCATCCGCCGCAACGTGACTTTTCCCTCCATACAGGGCCACGAGCCCAGCGGAATCGTCCACGAGGTAGGGCCGGGCGTCAAGCAGTTCAAAGTGGGCGACGAGGTGATCGTCCAGCCGCTCGGTCACTGTGGATTCTGCAAGTGGTGCCGGCTTGGGCAGACACACTACTGCGACAACGCGTTCGTGCTCGGCGGAGACGGTCCGGACGATGTACGGAATGGCGCGTTCGCGGAGTATATGCTCACCAAGGAAAGCACTCTCTATCACAAGCCTGCCTCAATCTCCTTCGATGCCGCCGCAGTCACGGAACCCCTCGCCGGCGCCTGGAAGGGCGTCATCGCCCACAGCGAGATGAAAGTCGGCGACGATGTCGTCGTGATCGGCGTAGGCAGCATAGGCCTGCTCTGCATGATGGTCGCAAAGGCCGCCGGCGCCGCCAGGCTGATTGCGATCGACACCAGCGACTACGCCCTCCGTAACGCGCTCGAACTTGGCGCCACGCACGCCGTCAATCCATCGAAAGAGGACGCAAGACAGCGGGTCTACGACATCATCCCCGATGGGCCTGATCTCGTAGTCGAAGCCGCCGGCCCGATCGAAGCCGTAAGGCTGATGGTCGGTCTTCGCCGCCGCGGCACCCGATGGAACGTGTTCGGGATCACGACGCACGAGAAGTTCGAACTCGACGGCGGCCTAACCCACTTCCTCGAGGGCCGCCAGGACGCCAGCTTCGGCACAACGACGGTCTCGATGATGAAATCGATCCGCCTCATGGAGACCGGCCTCATCGACACCGAACGCATCATCTCCCACCGCTTCCCGCTCTCGCAGATCCACGAGGCGGTGGACGCTATGGGCGGGACGGAGAGAAACAAGGTTATCGTCAATCCGTGATCCGGTCGGCTCGCGTCTGTGCTACAATCAGATGCAGAGGATTATCTGCTTGGTCGGGAGCCAGTCGTAAGCAATGAGAAACATGTTTCCAGCAATCTGCTTTGTGGTGCCGCTGATGGTAATCGCGGCGTCCGTCGGGGCTCCGATCCACAAGGAGCAGAAGATGATGATGTTCGGGGATACAACCAGGCTCGGGCGACCGTTCTCGAAGGACCCCTCTGTGATCAAGTGGCAGGGGCGCTACCTGATGTATTACTCGATCTGCCCCTATGATCCGAAGCTGAAGCCGGAGGGGGGCTGCTGAAGGTTGGGGTATCGGGATAGCGGAGAGCACCGATCTGATCAACTGGAAGAAGATAGGAGAGATCGTCGGCGAGCAGGAGTGCGAGCGCAACGGGATAGTCAACGGCCGGGTGATTGAGCTGGATGGCACGCTGCACCTGTTCTACAACACCTACGGCAACGGGAAGAACGACGCGATATGTCACGCGACATCCAAAGACGGCCTGAGCTGGGTTCGCGACAAAAGCAACCCCATTCTCAGGGCTTCGGGAGACTGGAACTGCGGCAGGGCCATTGATCTGGATGTGCTCGAGCACGACGGCAAGCTTCTCATGTACTTCGCCACACGCGACCCGTCGATGAAGGTCCAGATGATAGTTGTCGCGGGTGCGGACAGGGACAGCGACTTCGGGCGCGCCGCCTGGACCCAACTCCTGGATGCACCGGTTATGAAGCCGGAACTGCCGTGGGAGAAGAATTGCATAGAAGCGCCCTCGCTACTCAAGCGCGGGAGAACATCTATATGTTCTATGGTGGGGGCTATAACAACGACCCGCAGCAGATAGGGTGCGCGGTCAGCAAGGACGGCATTCGTTTTGAGCGGATGTTCGTGGACAAACCCCTGCTGGCGAATGGCAAGCCCGGCGAGTGGAACTCATCCGAATCCGGCCATCCCGGGATATTCGTGGACGATGACGGGCAAACCTACATGTTCTTCCAGGCGAACAACGACGTGGGCCGCACGTGGTTCATATCCTGGGTCCGGATCGGCTGGGACGGAGATAGGCCCTTCGTCGAGAGGAAATGATAGTTGCGTCTCGCCTGCCCGAAGTCTGACTACCCCGAGCTTATCGAAATGTGCGCCTACAATAACAATAATCGCTATTACGTGGTATAATGCAGGTGTAGGATAGTGCGGCAGAGGAGCCATGCAATGAACGTATCACTGACCCCTGAGCTTGAGAAGGTGATAGACAGCAAGGTGGCCAGCGGGATGTATCATTCCGCGAGCGAAGTAGTGAGAGATGCCCTGCGGCTGCTCATTGAGCGCGATGAGCTGCGGGAACGGCGGCTGCAGACTCTCAGGAGCAACATCCAGGCTGGTCTGGATCAGTTGGAGAGCGGTGAAACCTTGTCGGGCACCGAAGCCTTCGATGTACTCAGGCGGCGAAGCATGGAGAGGCGGGCAAGGCAGCAGTGAGCCGCTATATCCTCTCGCGCCTCGCTCTGCACGATTTGCTTGAGATCTGGGAGTTCATCGCCGCGGATAGCATTGACGCCGCCGACCGTGTCAGCGGTGACATAGAGCAAGCACTCGAGACGCTTGCCGACAATCCGCGAATGGGGCATCTGCGAGAGGACCTCGCTGCGCAGCCGCTTCGCTTCTGGCTTGTGCATTCCTACCTGATCGTCTACAGGCCCGAGACTGAGCCGCTCGAAGTGGTCCGCATTCTGAGCGCCTACCGCGACATTCGCGAGCTTCTGGATTGATGCTAGTCAAGCATTGGGTCCGAGTCACCCGGGTATATCTGCAAGGTAGAACCCTTCGGAGGACTAGCATTGACCAGCGTCACCGAGATTTCGCCGGATCTCTACCGGATATCGACCTATATCCCCGAGGCGAGACTGCAGTTCAATCAGTTCGTCGTCGATGATGAGCACCCGCTGCTGTTCCACACGGGGCTCAACGTGCTGTTTCCCGCCGTACGAGAGGCTGTCGCCAATGTTATCGACCCGTCGCGGCTCCGGTGGATCGCGTTCAGCCACTACGAAGCGGACGAGTGCGCCTCGCTGGATGATTGGCTTGATATCGCGCCCAACGCGGAGCCGCTGTGCAGCCTGGTGGCCAAGATCGTGAGCGTCGATGACGTTGCGAAGCGGCCTGCCAGAAGCGCGGCACACAATGAGGTCATCAGCACAGGCAGGCAGCGCTTCAGGTTTCTTCAGACTCCGCATCTGCCGCACGCATGGGACGCCGGGCTGCTGTTCGAGGAGACCAACCGCGTGCTGCTCTGCTCGGACCTGTTCCACCAGAGCGGTGACGTGGAGCCGATAGCGGAGCAGGACGCCGTACTTGCCAGAGCACGGGAGGTGCTGAAACGCTACCAGCACACCGTTCTGGCGAACTACCTGCCCTACACGCCATACACGCGCCGCCTGATGATGGAATTGGCGAGCCTTCGACCGCGCGTGCTGGCAACCATGCACGGTTCAACGTTCGTCGGCGACGGTGAGCGCGCCATAGAGGACCTGGCACGAATCCTCGAGGGGGTCTACGGCCAGCCGGACGTGGCGCTGCACAGCCCATCGGGAGAGTGACGACAAAGCCGCACTATGATAGCCTATCACGCAGCCCGGCGGCAAGGCAGGCAGGCGGATGCATGAGGGCCTGCCACGACGTCTAGCCTTAGTACCTGCACTCCTTGCACGCGTCGGCGAAGGCTTTGAGGTTCGCCGGATCGCCGAAGAAGAAGTGGTCGGAGGGCGCGATTATATACCCCGCGTGGTCCTTGGTCGCCTCGAAGCAATCGAACACGAGTTGCCTTGCGGTTTCGGGCGTGCCCTTTTCGAACCCGGCGTTCTGGTCGAACCCGCCGATGAAAAAGAGCTTGTCTCCAACTCGCCGCGAGGCCTCGCGCAGATCGCAGTCCCCGCCCATCGAGGGCGGCGTCATGGTCTCCAGCCCATCGGCGCCCGTCTCCACCACCAGATCCAGCATTTGCATCAGCCCGCCGCACAGGTGGTAGACGATCTTCAGCCCAACGTCGTGCAGTGCGGCGTTTTGCTTCTGGTCGTAGGGAAGGCAGAATTCGCGGAACATCGCCGGACTGATCACTGTGTTGGACCCCGCCCCACCGCCTGTTTCCACCATGTCCGCAGGCGTGCCCTTCCAAAGCTCGGCAACTCGGATCGTCTGATCGAGAATGACGCCCAGCGCGTGATGGATGAAGTCCGGCCGGTCCATCGCCATCATGATGGCTTCCTCCGTGCCCATCAAAATGCACAGGCTCTGCCATGGGCTGCCCTGCCCTGCGCTGAACGGATGGCTGCGGATGATGCCCCTATCGCCGAGCTTCTCCCTCGTCTGATGCAGGCCCGTCAGGTCCGCCGAGATCGGGATCGGGCGATATTTTGCCCATGTCTCGAAGTCCTCCGGCGTCTTTATGAGCATCTCCGTGTCCCAGGTCGTGAACTGGTTGACGGAACCGGCATGATGCAGCACCCCGCCTGGGGTCGTTATTGTCTCCTCCCAGTGGCGCACCCCATCGGCGTCCGTGCCCAGATCGCGGTAATCAACCTGCCAGTTCGCCAGGTCCTTCTCGTCGTATGTGTAGCCAGGCGACACGTAGATCGCGTGGTCCATGCCGAACTCTTCGTTCGCTTGATACCAGTCCATCCCCGGCAGATACCGGTCCAGGTAATACTGCATCCAACCGTGCACCTGGCACGGCAATCGATCCGGCCGTCCGTTGTTGAGCGCCGTCAGCATTCTCTCGCGCGAGGTCATTACTACGCTCCCTCCGGCTGGGCCATCCGTACCGTGTTCATCACGTCGCCCTGTCGAATGCTCTTTACGACGTCCAACCCGTCGGTGACGCGCCCGAAAACGGCGTAGTTCATGTCGAGACTGGGCACCGCATCGAGAGTGATATAGAACTGGCTCGAGGCGCTGTCCGGATGCTGGCTTCTGGCCATGGCAACCACTCCAGCGTCATCGTGCTTGAGCTTCCGCGATACCTCCAGCTTGATCTTCTGGTCCGAGCCTCCGGTACCGTCGCCTCTTGGGTCGCCGCCCTGGATCACGAACCCCGGCACGACCCGGTGGAACTTCAGCCCGTCGTAGAACTCCCGCTCCACAAGGCTCACGAAGTTGGCGGTCGTAACCGGCGCGTCCTGCTCGTAGAGCGCAAGCTTGATCGTGCCTTTGTTAGTCTCGATAACGACCGTTCGACCGGTCTCGGGTGTGTCAGACATTATGAGATTACCTCCTGTAGTGCGGACATTGTAGCACACGCGGCGGCATTTCGGGATTCCTGACTTCCGCTTTTCGCGTCAGTAGAACCTGCAGGACTCAGGATTCGAGTGGTGTAAGATGATTACACCGAGAAAGGGAGAGAACACGAATGAAAGCAATTGCGATCTGCGGAAGCCCGAGGGCTAACGGAAACACGGAGATGCTGCTCAGGCGGTGCCTCGGAAAACTTGAGGAGAACGGCATAGAGACTGAGTTCATACCGCTGCGGGGCAAGAACATCAGCGGCTGTCACGCCTGTATGGCGTGCAGGGAACGAGGCGACGATACCTGCGCCATCGACGATGACTTCGGCCCGATCTTCGAGTCGATCAAGACCGCCGACATCATCGTCGTCGGCTCGCCGGTCTACTTCGGCTCAGCCGTGCCCGAACTGATGGCGGTGCTCGATCGCGCGGGCTATGTTTCCCGGCCTAACGGCAACAAGTACTTCTCGCGCAAGATCGGCGGGCCGATAGTCGTCGCGCGCAGAGCGGGGCACAACTTCACCCTCGCACAGCTCCTGCACTGGTTTATGATCAACGACATGGTCGTGCCGGGGTCATCTTACTGGAACATAGCCTTCGGGCGCGACACTGGCGAGGTGGCAAACGACGCCGAGGGCCTTGCTACAGTAGATCGCTTCGCGGAGAACCTGGTCTGGCTCGCCAGGAAACTGCTGTAGCCGCGTTCCCGGGAGATCGGAATATCAGAGGCGGCCCGGTTTTTGACCTTTCAACTTCGAAATCCTCGAATACGGCCTGGGAAACTCCGGCGGAGTTGACTTCTTCTTTGCGACCACCACAAGCAGGCGGGTAATATCGGTGCCGGGGATCTTCATGCGGGCGATCTTCTCGATCTTTCCTCCGAGCCGCCCGACAAGAGGCTTGGCGGCTTCTATCTCCGTATCTGAGCCTTCGCTCTTCTGCGCGATCAGCACTCCTCCGACCTTCACCAGCGGCAGCGCCAGTTCCGTAAGCACCTTCATCTCGGCCACTGCCCGGGCAAACGCCACATCATAGGCCTCGCGATGCTCAGTGTCCCGCCCGGCCTCTTCAGCTCTGGCGTGAACAAGCTTACAGCATGGGCCTTCCGGTATCCGCTCCCCAATCTCGGTGAGCGCCCTCTCGATGAACGCCAGCTTCTTGCGCGACGCATCCATCAGCGTCATATCGAGGTCGGGCCGGGCTATCTTGACCGGCACCCCCGGAAATCCTGCGCCGGTGCCGATATCGATCACTCGCGCGTTCTGCTCGATCTCCACCGCCGCAAGACAGGTCAGCGAGTCCAAATAGTGGTTGATCACGATCTCCGTGGGGTCGGTGATGCGCGTCAGATTCAGCGTTTTGTTCGCCTCGACAAGCAGTTCGGCAAACTGATCTAGCTGCCTGACCTGCGCATCCGTCAACTCAACCCCTAGTTCCCTCGCCCCATGCCGCAACTGCTCAACGGGCAGAAGACTGGCCTTCGGGCTTTCGGCTCTACCCTGTACGCTCAGCAAACCGCCCTCGGATCCCTCCGACGACGGTTTGCATAGATTCGAGCCGGTATTGTTTTGTTCCGTCAAGCCATCTTCTCTTGTCCCACTATTCACTTGTCCGTTGTTTAGTGTATCCATTGTTTGGGACACTCAATCACTCGCTAGTGCCGCTTTACGCTGCTCGATATGCACTGCCAGTATCGCCACGTCCGCCGGGGTTACGCCCGGCACGCGCGAGGCCTGACCCAGCGTAGCCGGCCTTATCCGCGCCAGCTTCTCCGCCGCCTCCCTCGATAGCGCGCGTATTTCGGCATAATCTACCTCATCGGGAATCAGTTTGTCCTCCATCCGCCGCGCCTGCTCTACCTGTATCTCCTGACGGTCGATGTACCCGCTGTACTTGATGGCAAGCTCCACCTGCTCCGCGACATCCGGCGGAACATCGCCGTTGGGGACAGCGCGGGCGATGTCCGCATAGGTGATCTCCGGCCTTCTGAGGATTTCCTCCAGCGAATAGCTCCGGCCGGAGATGTCCATTCCTAGCGCTGCGACGGCATCCTCATCTGATGGGCGAACAAACGTGCATGCCAGCCTGTCCCGCTCCCTTTTGATCAGTTCCTGCTTGGTTTTGAACCGGTTCCAGCGGTTATCATCCACTAATCCGACTTTTCGGCCCGTTTCGGTCAGCCTTTGATCGGCATTATCGTGCCTGAGCAGCAATCGATACTCCGCCCGGCTCGTCAGCAGCCTGTAGGGATCGCTTACTCCCTTGGTCACCAGATCATCGATCATCACGCCCACGTAACCCTGATTCCGGCGGATTACGATGGGCTCCTCGCCGCGTATGAGCTGAGCGGCATTGATCGCCGCTATGAGCCCTTGCGCGGCTGCTTCCTCGTATCCCGAAGTGCCGTTGATCTGCCCCGCGAAAAACAGCCCCGGCACGAGTCTGGTCTCCAGCGAGCGCTTGAGCTGCGTAGGAGGCGCGAAATCGTATTCGATCGCGTAGCCCGGCCGGATCATCGCGCACTCCTCAAGCCCAGGGATCGTGTGCAGGAACCCGATCTGCACCTCTTCCGGCAGGCTGGTGGACATGCCCTGCACGTAGATCTCATCCGTATCCCAGCCCTCCTGCTCCAGGAACACCTGGTGGCGGCGTTTGTCGGGGAACTTGACGATCTTGTCCTCGATCGAGGGGCAGTATCTCGGCCCGATGCCGTCTATCCTGCCGCCATACATAGCGGACCGCTCCAGATTGCGGCGGATGACCTCCGTGGTGCGCTCGTTTGTGTACGTTAGATAGCACGGAAGCAGAGAATGTTTCGAGGGCTGGGGAACCGGCCCGATTGAGCTTTGACGCAGTTCGCCCATGAACGAGAAAGGCCCGACCTCAGGCTCAGAATCCTGGCGCTCGCACCTGGAATAGTCGATGGTCTTCTTGTCTATACGCGGGGTCGTGCCGGTCTTGAGCCTGCCCATCTCGAACCCAAGCGCGCGGAGGCTGTCGGAGAGCTTCTCGGACGCGAACTCGCCGGCTCTGCCTGCCGGGAACTGCGTTTCGCCGATGTGGATAAGGCCCTTCAAGAACGTTCCGGTGGTGACGATCACGCACTTGGCGCCGTAGGTCATTCCCGTCTGGGTCGTGACCAAGAGCGAAGAGCCAGAGTCCCAGGGCTGGATGCTCTCCACCATGGCCTGCTTAATATCCAGACCCGGCTGATTCATCAGCGTGCGGCGCATGTAGGCTTCGTAAAGCCGCTTGTCCACTTGCGCTCGAAGCGCGCGGACGGCCGGGCCCTTTCCCGTGTTGAGCATCCGGATGTGCGTAAGGGTCGCATCGGTCGCAAGCGCCTGCTCGCCGCCCAGCGCATCGATTTCACGTACGAGGTGCCCCTTGGCCGGCCCGCCGATGCTGCAGTTGCAGGGCATGTGGCCGATGGTTTCTATGTTGATCGTCAGGAGCAGGGTTTCAAAGCCCATCCTAGCGGAAGCAAGCGCGGCCTCGCAGCCGGCATGTCCCGCTCCGACGACTATGATGTCATAGGTCTGCATATCGTTTCTATTATAGCATTCGGCTTCCCCAAGGGTTTCGGGAACAGGCTCCCAGGACCGTGGCTGATAGTTGGCCCCTATCTCTGCTATAATGTGGCGGGGAGAAGCCAACTATGTCTAACGCAACTGCACTTACTGCTCTATTCTACATTCTTGCTGGTCTCTGCGCTGCCTCCGTGCTGGCGACACCTAAGCCCGAGGGCGCAGACTTCATCATCCAATCTCATCGCGGCGCGGGCAACCTGGCGCCGGACAACAGCCTGCTCGGGTTCAAGCTCGCGTGGCATATAGGCACTATTCCAGAGGCCGATCCGCGCAGCACTCGGGACGGAGTTCTCGTAGCGTTCCACGACAACAACCTGAGAAGACTCGCTCCGGACGCCGACCCCGCGATAATCGACAAGAGCGTGAATGACCTCCGCTGGGATGTTGTCTCGAAGCTCGACGTGGGCTCATACATGGCCCCGAAATATGCAGGGATCCACATTCCTCGCATATCCGATGTGCTTGATGAAATGAAGGGGCATCCGGAGCGGTGGCTGTATTTGGACATAAAGAAGCTGCCGCTGGAGAAGCTCGCCGACCTGGTCCGCGAGCGCGGGTTGGACGGGCAGGTGATTATGGCGTCCACCAAGTACGATGAGATTCGCAGGTGGAAACAGCTCCTGCCGAAATCCCACACCCTACACTGGATGGGCGGCACCGAGGAACAGCTCAAGCAGCGACTAGCAGACCTCCGTAAGGTGGGCTTCGCCCACATAACCCAGCTTCAGATACACGTCCGGGTAGGCGATCTATCATCTGCGGAACCCTTTAGCCCATCTTCGGCATTCCTGCGCGAAGTAGGGCGCGAGGTCAAGGCAAAGGGGATGCTCTACCAGGTGCTGGTGATCGGCTCTGACGACGCCCGGGCCTACCGTAAGCTGATGGACCTCGGCGTGGAGTCGTTCGCCACAGACGATCCGCTCGTCACGCTCGAAGTGATGCGCGAACATGCCAGGAAGGCGAAGTGAGGAGAATCGGTTGATACTTGACGTGTTCAAACCGGCGCCGCCGGCGAAGCGGATAGAGGAGCCGCAGCAGGTAGACAGAGCCTACCGCTACTGGCGGATGCGGATTCTCTACTCTACCCTGATCGGCTACGCGCTGTTCTACTTTGTCCGCAAGAACCTGTCGCTCGCGATGCCGGGTATGGAGGCGGAGCTTGGCATCACGAAGGCACAGCTCGGGATCTTCCTCACGGCACATGGCATTCTCTACGGGGCGTCCAAGTTCGCCAACGGCTTTCTCGGCGACCGGGCGAACGTGCGCTACTTCATGCCAGCGGGGCTGCTTCTATCGGCGGCGATGAACTTCGGGTTCGGCATGAGCAGTGTTGCCTGGGCGTTCGGCTTGTTCTGGCTGGCAAACGGGTGGTTCCAGGGAATGGGTTTCCCGCCCTGTGCCCGCGCGCTGACGCACTGGTTTGCGCCGAAAGAGCGCGGAGTGAAGTTCTCCATCTGGAACACATCGCACTCGATAGGCGCCGCGCTTGTCTTCATCCTGTGCGGCTGGCTTGTGACCTACAACTGGCGGCTGGCGTTCTACGTGCCGGGAATCCTCGCGGTGCTGTGCGCTCTGTTCCTGCTCGATCGCCTCCGCGACACGCCTGCCTCGCTGGGTCTGCCGCCGGTGGAGGAGTATGTGAAGGGCGAGGAGCCGGAGGAAACGCAGGAGGAGGCCGAACGCGACTTCGGCAGGGTCGTCCTGGAATACGTCTTCAGCAACCCGATGATCTGGGTCGTGAGCTTCGCCAACTTCTTCGTCTATACCGTGCGCTACTCGGTCGTAGATTGGGGACCGACGTTCCTCAAGGAGACCCGCGGACTGGATATTCTGAACTCCAGCCGTGTTATGTCGGCCTATGAGATTGCCGGCGTGGCGGGGATGCTGCTATCGGGCTGGGCGACGGATAAGCTGTTCAAAGGCCGCGGCGGACGCACGTGTTTTATAAGCATGTGCCTCTGCTCCATCTGCGTGCTGCTGTTCTGGAAACTGAACTCGCCCTCGCTGCTCGTGAACGCGGTGCTGCTGTGTGGCGTTGGCCTGTTTGTGTATGGCCCACAGGCGTTGATTGGCGTAATGGCAGCCAACCTGGCTACCCGTCGTGCCGCGGCAACTGCTATCGGGCTGACTGGCGCATTCGGCTACGCGAGCAGTGTGCTCACGGGCTGGGGCATCGGCAAGATGGCTGACACGAGCGGCTGGACGCCGGTATTCGCGCTATTCGTGACCGCGGCGGTGGTATCGGCGGTGCTGTTCGCGGTAGCCTGGAACGCCTATCGGCCGATTGACAAAAGCCCCTCTGGTAGCTAGAATTACGTTTCCAAGCCGACGGAACGGCTTCACTTTGGATAGCATGAAGCTGATCCGCGGGTTCCGGCCCTCATCAAGAGCTGCCCCCGCACTTGCTAGACAGGCATCTGCGCCTGCGCGCGTCGGAGCGATCCTCCGACAAGCTCAGGAAGCTCAGATGTGCTCAGGAGCTTCGACGAGCTCAGATTGCCTCGATACGCTCAGGATGCTTCGGCGCAAAACCGGTAATTGCACCGGGACGCCGGGCACGGATAATGCCGTAACATCCTTCGAGAGGCTCCTTTGGAGATAGCTGAGAGCGAAGAATGACGTGTGCGCGAGCCATAGAGCGTGAATTGTTTCGAGCAGGCTCGGGATGATTAGACAGGAATGAAAACCGTTGGCGAGGTAATGGCGACGGATGTCGTGTGGGTAAGCCCATCCGCGCGAGTCAAGACCGCCGTCATACTAATGAAAGGGCACAACATCGGCGCCCTGCCCGTTGTTCAGAACAACGAGCAGGTGCTGGGCATCGTCACGTATCAGAACGTGCTCGGACAGCCGAACGACATGCCTCTGACTGACGTGATGACCCGCGAGTTTACCGCCGTCAGCCCCGCCACAACCGTACTCGAAGCAGCCGAGGTAATGACGGAGACCCGTTCCGAGCATCTGCTTGTGATGGAGAGCGATCGGCTCCAGGGGATCATCTCCCACGCCAATCTGCTGCCGGAACTCGGAAAGACCTTCGATCCTCTCACCGGCCTCGCATGGTCGGACCAGTTCCGCGAATGGGCCATTGCTGCCCTCAAGCGCGGCCAGGAGATCAGCGTCATTTTCTTCGACCTCGACAAATACGGCCAGTTCAACAAGAAACATGGCCACGTGGTCGGAGACAGGGTGCTGATAGAGGTTGCCGAAGTCTTCAAGCGCAGCATCGACTCCGACCGGGACTTCGCGTGCCGCTACGGCGGCGACGAGTTCGTGGTAGTCAGCATCCGCAACCGCGATGACGCAATCACGCTGGCAGAGCAGATCAGGCAAGGCATCTCAGAGATCAAGATCACCGAGGTCGACAACGGCGTTTCCGGCAGCTACGGCATCGCGGGAGGCAGGCGGACAATCGAGCGCCGGGAGATCCACTTTGCGGCGACCATAGATGACCTCGTAACCCGCGCGAGTAAGAACTGCATCGCGTCGAAGCCTGGACGCGAGGAAGAGACAGGGCCGACCGCCGCGGCGCCGGCTCCCGCGCAAGCGTCTGCTGCCCTGACTCCTCAGCAGACAGCGCCAGCGGCCGAGCCACCGAAGACGCCCGCAAGGCTGAAGATACAGACCGTAACGTTTTCGACAAGCGGCGCGGAGGCGTCAGTCAGCGTAACGCTTACGCGGGATAACAAGCAGTATTTCCGGGAATCATCGGGTTACATTGCTGAGACCACCAACGCGCTCCGCATAGTCGCGGAAGCCGCTGCCGGAGCAGCAAGCAAGGCGCTGGCGCCCGAGCACGGCATCGCGGTCGAGGACGTGATCCTGCAGACCGATGTCAGGGGCGAGCCGGTCGTCACCGCCGTCACCGCCTTCATCACCCCGCGCTACACCACACGCAGCGCAGGCAGCGCCGTCATCAGGCGAGGCGACCAGTTCCGAGCCGCCGCCGCCGCTGTGCTCGCCTCCGTGAACCGGCAGATGGAGATCGCGCCGGCAAGAGACGAGGAAGAAGAGCAGGCTGCAACTTAGGCCCAGCCGTCCTGCTCGCTGCGGACCCGATACCACCGACTTGCACCTGCCCCGCTTCACTGACCGCATTTCCCCGGCTCTTTCGCGCCCGTTTCTGCGTATATATCTGGGACTGTACCACGTCGGACACGCGACGCGTCCGAAGGAAATACCACGCTCGCCAGCTAAGCGCTTGAGTGAACGCGGTTATGGCGGTACAGCGCGAGAGTTCACGGAGGCGGCAATGGCTAAGACGCTAACAACGCTTACGAAGACCGGACGATCAGCCGCATTGGTCGTTCTGATTCTGATACTTGCTGCAAGTCTGGCGTTTGCGCAGACGGCAGGCGTGAAGGAAGTGAAGCTCAAGAATGGGCTGACGGTGCTGCTCAAGGAGTCGCACGCGGCTCCAGTCTTCACGGCGCAAATATGGTTCAGGGTAGGTTCCCGCAATGAGCATACCGGCATCACCGGCATATCGCACTTCCTCGAACACCTGCAGTTCAACAGCAGCAAGAACTACAAGAAGGGCGAGATCAGCAGGATGGTGCACGAACGCGGCGGAATCGACAATGCCGCCACTTGGACTGATTTCACCTACTACTGGACTCTGCTGTCGAGCGAAAACCTGGAGTTTGCGATAAAGACGCTCGCGGAGAAGCTAGGCAACGCGCTCCTTCTTCCGAGCGAGCTGGAAACGGAGCGCACCGTTGTGCTTTCGGAACTGCAGGGCAAGGAAAACGACCCTGACAGGCTCCTGTATCAGGGAGTCATGGCGCAGGCCTACATCGCCAGCGGGTATCACTGGCCGACAATCGGCTTCATATCCGACGTGCGCAACGTCGACCGCAAGCAGCTTCTGGACTACTATCACGCCTACTATCATCCCAACAACGCTACTCTGGTGCTGGTGGGTGATTTCAACTCCGAGAAGGCGATGGAGTTGGTGAACAAATACATGGGCTCATTGCCTGCAGGGAAGCTTCCGCGCGAGCCATATACGGTGGACCCGCCGCAGCACGGCCCACGCAGGCTCACCATTCGCAGAGAAGGCAGCGCGGAACGAGTACTGATAGGCTATAAGGTCCCCGGACTCACCGACCCGGACACCTATCCGCTGATTGTCCTCGACCAGATTCTGAGCGGCGGGCGATCGAGCAGGGTCTATCAGGAGATCGTGGAGAAGGGTCTGGCCACCTCGGCGTATACGAGCGCGGGGAACCGCAAGGATCCATCTCTGTTCTTCTTCGGCGCTACCGCCCGACAGGGAGTCACGGCCGAAGCGCTTGAGAAGGCCATTCTGAAGGAGGTCGAGCGGGCAAGGACGACGCTGCCGACCGATGACGAGATGCAGGCGGCGAAGAATCAGCTTGAGGCCTACTTCGTCTTCCAGAACGACAGCGTCTCGGACCAGGGCGAGCAACTGGGCTATTACAACACAGTCGCTGACTGGCGCTACCTGGAGCAGTTGCTGCCCAAGATCAAGGCAGTGACCCCCGAGCAAGTGCGCGACGTGGCTTTCAAGTACTTTACACCCGATGCCATGACGATGGGCCATTTCATTCCCACCGGTCCCGGCGGAAACGCTGGGGCAGGCGCATCCGCGGGAGCGCCTGCTAACAACAGCTATCCAGGGGTAGCCCACTATCGCAATCCGGGGACATCGCCTGCGCCGGCCATCAGGGAGCCCGATAACGCTCAGACGGCCAAGGCAACGGCCAAAGACGCGCCGATCGCGGCGACCACCAGCGGCAATCACGTCACGAAGCCCTACCGGGTTCAACTGGACAACGGTATGATCGTGATCGTGCAGGAGAACCACTCCAATCCTACGGTAGCCATATCGGGTAACCTCAAGGCAGGCAGGTATTTCGACCCACCGGGCAAACAGGGACTCGCCTCTCTGACTGCCGAAATGCTCAGCAGGGGCACCACCAGACGGACGGCCCTGGAGCTCGCGCGTCAGACGGAGTTCGTCGGCGCGGAATTGGATTTCTCCTCGGGTGTTGAGTCCGTGAACTTCTCCGCAAAGTCGCTGAAGAAGGACCTTCCGCTGCTGATGGATCTGCTCTCGGACGAGCTCCGCAATCCGTCGTTCCCGCAGGATCAATTCGACAAGCAAAAAGACCAGATGCTTTCGCAGCTCGAACAGAGCAAGGAATCGCCGCAATCTCAGGCAGCGAGGCTCTTCTACAACGCTGTCTTTCCGGACGGACACCCGTATCACAGGCTGACCGTCGAGGACGCGCAGAAGGCGCTTGAATCGGTGACGCGCGATGATGCTGTCGCATTCCACGCCAGGTACTACCGGCCGGATACCACCATCATCGTCATCGCCGGTGACGTGGACCACGCACAGGCGGTGGAGTTGGTCAAGCAGTACTTCGGCGACTGGAAGGCCAAAGGACCGGTGCCTAAGGTCGATATACCTACCATCACATCGCCTGCCAAGGACAAGCAGATCGTGCACCCGATGATGGACAAGACGGAAGTGAGCGTCATCTTCGGCTACCCGATGGGCATGAAGCGGAGCGACCCTGACTACTACGCGATGAGGATCGCCAACCAGATACTCGGCGGCTCCGGGGCGCTCGTTAGCATTCTCGGCGAGGACATCCGCGAGAAACACGGGCTGGTGTATGACGTCCGGTCCAGCTTCGATGCCAGCCTTGGAGCAGGCGCGTGGTATGCAACTATGGGAACCAACCCCAAGGATGTGGAGAAGGCCGTCAGCCTGCTCAAACAGGACATTGAGAGATTCAGGCGTGACGGAGCTACCGAGAAGCAGTTCAAGCAAGCCAGAGAGTTCCTGATAGGAGTGTTCCCGATAGCTCTAGAGACTAACGAAGGCGTGGCGCAGATGCTCCTGAGCGCCGAGTTCTACGGTCTCGGAATCGATTACCTGCAGAAGTACGCCGGCCTCTACCGCTCCGTCACCCTGGCACAGGTCAATGCCGCGGCGAAGAAGTACCTGAAGCCCGAGTCGGCAACGCTGGTGGTGGCAGGGCCTTACCAGGAGAAGAAACGACGGCTGATTGATCCGTTGGCGCGGCAGGCAGACTGAAGACGGCGCCCGGCATGTTTGCGCTTCCCTCCAAAGTGACGATACCTAGAGTGTCAGGTAATGATCTCAGGAGGGCAGCCATGAACAGGAGAGCCTCTGTCTATACACTCGCGCTAGCTATGCTGATCGCCATAGCGGCAGTGACGCTGATGATCTTCGCACCCTCGGGAGCTCAGACACCGGGAAGCGTTGGCGCCGGGCCCACAGGCGTGCTTCTGAACGAGGAAGTGCGGATAATAAACACGGTGAAGCGGATATCGCCCTCCGTCGTAGCCGTACGCAGTTTCAAGACTGACGGGGACCGAGCGCTCGCTTCTGGGTTCATCGTTAGTCCTGACGGTCAAATCCTGACCAACAATCACGTCGTTACCAATGTAAGGCGGATCGAGGTGACTCTGGCTGATGGGCGAGAGCTAACGGCGAGGAACCTGGGTGGAGACCCTCTCATAGACGTAGCCATCATCAAAATCCCGGCCACCAATCTGCAGCCGGCGCAATTGGGAGACTCCGATGACCTGCAGGTTGGCCAGACCGCGATAGCCATCGGGAACCCTTACGGCTTCGAGCGCACGGTAACGGTCGGTGTCGTCAGCGCCCTGGGCCGCAACATCCCCGGAGGCGGGGCGTCGCTCACAAACCTAATTCAGACCGACGCGCGCATCTATCCGGGCAACAGCGGAGGGCCGCTTCTGGATAGCAACGGCCGGGTTATCGGCGTTAACACGGCGGTGGTTGGAGGTCAGGTAGGCGTGCTGGGGTTCGCGATACCCATAAACACCGCCCGACGCGTAGTCGATGATGTCAGGCGCTACGGCCGGGTCAAGGTACCGTGGCTTGGGATTTCCTACGGCGATATCAACGAGCAGATCTCCAAAGCATTCAACCTGCCCGTCAAGCAGGGGATCATCGTGGCTGGTGTGGAAAAAAACGGCCCCGCGGCACTTGCCGGAATCGCAAAAGGCGATATAATCGTTGAGGTAGACGGCAAGGCTATCAGCGACGGCGGCGATCTGCAGCGGATTCTCCAGAAGAAGAACGTCGGCGATGCCATGCAGGTAACCGCCATTCGGGATGGGCAGCGCAGAGGCTTCAGAGCCATCCTGAAGGAGATGCCGATGAGCCTCCTGGGAGGAGCTTCGGATTAGGTAGCTGGAAGGGTGCATAGTTGATCAAGGATGAGTTGGGGCCGACCACATCGGTCGTGATGTTATACCATCGCATAGGGCCGATGAAGCTGAGTTCTCATGTTGCCGGGCAGTATGTTAGTCCTCGTGTGTTCGCCTGGGGCATAGATGGCCTCAGGGCGAGGGGTTGGAACTATGGATCGGTGGACGAATGCATCCAAAACGGGCGCAAGTCCGAGGATGGACGCGATACCCTTGCCATCACGTTCGATGACGGCTATCTGAGCGTCTATGACGCCGCCTGCCCGTTGCTCAAAGACCGCGGCATAACGGCAACCATCTACATCGTGGTCGACTCGCTCGGCGGAATAAACGAATGGGACTGGCGCGCCGGCGATCAGGAAGAGAGAATGATGTCCGCCGCTCAGGCGCGCGAGCTTGCCGAGAGCGGCTTCGAGATCGGCTCGCACACCCTCACTCACCCGCACTTGCCCAACCTGACCGACGAGCAGCTCAGCCGGGAGATCATCGACTCCAAGCACAAGCTGGAGGATATCATCGGCAGCGAAGTCACCTCGTTCTCTTATCCCTACGGAGACTACGATGGCCGCGTCCTGAATGCGGCAATAGCCGCAGGATACAAGAACGCCATGAGCACCAGGCTCGGCGCGATCGTTCCAGGCACGAGCCTCTATGAAATCCCCAGAGTCAACATCCGCTGGAATGGGTTCGGATGGCAGCTCAGGCGCAAGATTCGTCGGGCCATGAGGGCCTCGGGCCTCTCGAAATGAGCCCGCTGCGCGTACTGGAAGCAATCACGCCATCGAGGATCGGCGGCGCGGAAGTGTTCGTCACTGAGCTTTTCGCCAGCTTCTCCGAGTTGGGCGCACAAGTTGAGGTCTTCTGCCCCTCCGGCAGGCCGTTTGTTGAGTACGCCCAGCAGCGCGGCATCTCTCCAATCACCTGGAAGACCCTCGGCAAACTCGACCCAATCACGGTCATCCGCCTTGCCAGCCTGATGAAGCGCCGCCGTATCGATGTCATCCACACTCATCTCTCTACAGCAAGCCTCTTGGGCGCAATTGCGGCGAAGCTCGCCGGGAAGAGGTCAGTCGCGCATGTCCACGGGCTGAACACAGCAACTTGCTTCAGATACTCTGATATCGTTGTCGCCGTATCGGAAAAAGTGAAGGCGCACCTGGTCGCACAGGGGTTGAGGGAAGACAGGATTCGGGTGGTTCATAACGGCGTTGATCTGGTGAAGTTCCAGCCCAGGGATGTGCGGGATGCGAAGACCGCGCACGGTTACGACCCGAACGAGCCCCTTTTCGGTGTGTTTGGGCGGCTTTCGGACGAGAAGGGACAGCGAGTGGCCGTTGAAGCGATGTTCCTCGTGAACCAGCAGCACCCCGAGGCACGGCTCATCATAGTCGGCGATGGCAAAGACCGGCAGGACCTCGAAACAAGCGCGGAAGCGCTCGGAATACGGGGCAACGTCCACTTCACCGGCTTCGCTCAAGATGTCCGGGGCCTGATGAGCGCGTGCGATGCCGTGATCGTGCCGTCAACGCGCGGAGAGGGATTCGGTCTCGTCGCGGTCGAGGCGATGGCGCTCGAAAGGCCGGTCGTTGCCGCCGCGCAGGGTGGCCTCGTGGAGATAGTTGTGCCAGGAGAAACCGGGTTCCTGACAACCCCCGGCGACCCGAAAGGCATCGCCGATGCCTGCATCGAGCTTCTGGCAAACCCGGACATAGCAAGGTCGATGGCACTCAAGGGGCGTGCGCGCGTGGAAGAGCATTTCGCACTCGGCCAGCAGATGCGGAAGCTGCTCGATGTGCTTGAGGAGGCCGCCCGGTGAGCCCTAAGCCGCTGCTGCTCTCCGTGAAGGTGGTCGTTTTCGATGAGCGGGACCGCTGCCTGTTGCTGAAGCGATCGCCGACCTCCAGAGGCAACCCCGGCAGGTGGGACTTCCCCGGCGGCAAGATCGATGCCGGCGAATCACTCGATGACGCCGCAAAGCGAGAGGTGCTGGAGGAGACTGGGTTGGAGATTGAGATCGGCCGGGTGCTTGGCAGCGCCGAATCCGAATCCCCCACAAGTCGGGTGGCCTATCTGATTCTCGAGGGGCGAGCCGTCTCCGGCGAAGTGCACCTCAGCGATGAGCATGATGATCACGCGTGGGTGCAGCCTCAGGCGCTCTCGCAGGTTGATTTTGCGGCGCAGTTCCGCGATTTCGCGCTCACACTGAAGCGCTAAGCATATTCCGCCAGGGCCGGGTGTCTCAGCTCCTGCGCAAGCTCTTTCCACGCCTCCGGGCAGGTTGGGTTCTTGAAGCACGGACGAAAGCCGAAATTGAGGTAGAGCCTGACCGCTGTCTTCCTGAACGTCTGCGTGCCCAGGACGGCCCTATCATGCGACTCCGCGAGCCGGTTCAGCACCGCGGTCATCATCGGCTTCGCCAGGCCCTTGCCCTGGAACTCAGGCACGATTGCCACCCAGTGCACGCGCCCGTAAGGCCGCGCCGGAGGCTGGCCGCTGCCGTCATCGAAGTCAGCATCATACCACGCCATCGCGGTGCCTATCGCGCGATTGCTCTTGTTCTCGACGACAAAGAAGCACCGGCTTTCCATATCGTCCGCCGGCTCCGAAAACTCCTTGTCGAACCGTTCCCGCGCGTCCGCATAGCTCTGGAAGTTGCCTGCAGCGTGGCCGATCCCTGCCCAGACCTCCCCCTCACCAGCCACGAACGTCCTAATCGAATAGCCCTCAGGCAGAGCATACTGCGGGATGCAGTCCAGATTGTCGCGCACCATCACTATCGGAATCACTTCAGCCATGCGGCCATTATAGCAGATCGCCGGAGTGTTACCCACGCAGGAATCCGCTCGTCATGAAACGTAGTTGGGATTGACGCTACATACTCGGGAGAGAGGGCACAATGATCACCAGACGTGAGTTCGTGAAAGCAGGGTTTGCGGCGACGGCGTGCGCGCTTCTCGGCATGCCTTCCATGGCAGCGCCGGAGAAGAAGAGAATGAACGTTCTCTTCATAGCCGTGGACGACCTTCGCCCGCAGTTGGGCTGCTACGGGGTCAAGGAGATCAGGACACCGAACATCGACAAGCTGGCCGCGAGCGGGGTCGTATTCGAGCGCGCCTACTGCCAGCAGGCCGTCTGCAGCCCGTCACGCACCTCGCTGTTGACCGGTCGCAGGCCGGACACCACCCGCGTCTATGATCTGCAGACCCACTTCCGCAGGAACATCCCGGACGTAGTCACCCTTCCCGAGTACTTCAAGCAGCAGGGCTACCACACCCAGGGCCTGAGCAAGATCTATCACTCCGGCCTCGACGATCCTCAGTCCTGGAGCGTTCCTTCTTGGAATCCCAAGGCCGGCACGTATTATGATCCCGCGATTCGACAGCGCATTCAGAGGAAGCTGCAGGAGTTCCGTGACAGAGGCGTGGACACCAAAGCCAAGGTGCTCGAAAGCGATCCCAAGACGGGCCTTCCGCTCAAGACGCAGCGGGGCAAGATGGTAAAAGGCCCGGCCTGGGAGATCGCCGACGTGCCGGACAACGCTCTGCAGGACGGCCAGACCGCGGATAAGGCCATCGAGGTGCTCCGCGAGATCAAGGACAAGCCCTTCTTCCTCGCGGTCGGATTCCATAAGCCGCACCTGCCGTTCGTTGCGCCCAAGAAGTACTTCGATATGTATCCCCTTGAGAAGATCAGCCTCGCGGACAATCCCTACCGCCCTCAGGACTGCCCACCCTACGCCTGCGCGAACTGGGGTGAGCTGAGGGCCTACGAGCAGATGCCGAAGCAGGGCAAAATGCCCGATAAAGAAGCCCGGGAGCTGCGCAGGGGCTACTACGCGGCCACGAGCTATACCGACGCCCAGATCGGTCGCGTCATCGACGAATTGGACAGGCTCGGCCTGCGCGACAATACCGTCATCGTCCTCTGGGGTGACCACGGCTGGCAGCTTGGCGAGCACGGCGAGTGGTGCAAGCACACCAATTTCGAAATCGCTACCCACTCCCCGCTGATCATCAGCGCCCCGAACACGAAGAAGGGCGTCAAGACGGCGGCGCTATCGGAGTTTGTGGACATCTACCCGACTCTCTGCGACCTCTGCGAACTCCCATTGCCGCAGGGCCTCGAAGGCACCAGCCTCAAGCCTGCTATGCTGGACCCGTCGGCGACCGTCAAGACCGCCGCGTTCAGCCAGTATCCGCGGCCGAAGAACATCACCGGTTACTCGATCCGCACCGACCGCTATCGCTATACCGAGTGGGGCGAGCCGGGCAAGGAACCCGCCGCGCGTGAACTATACGACCACAAGTTCGATCCCGACGAGAACACCAACATAGCCAACCAGCCGCAGAACAAAGACCTGGTTACTGAGCTCTCGAGCAAGCTCAAAGCAGGCTGGAAGGCAGCGCTGCGGACGAAGTAGTGGGCAGAACTAGAGCAGCGACCTCGCTTTCGCCAGCACTGCGGCGAGGGTCTCTTCGGACTCCGCTGGGTCGGTGAGGTTCTGCTCTTCTGTGTGATCGATGAGCGTCTTACCTGCGTGGGCGTTGATGGAGCGTATTGCGCTCTGGCGGTAACGGTCGTCGCCCATCTTGGCATTGTACTGCGTCCAGAGCACGCGGAAACGCTCGTCCGTAACCAGGTCGCTAAGCGCCTGCTTCTTCTCTCTAGTCAGCGGATGCTGCCCGAGCGCCTCGATTACCCCCTCGCGCAGATTCGCTATGCAGCAGTCGGGGTCAATCTCTGCGAAGAACGCCTCCTTGAGGAAAGGCCAATTGCCCGGCAGCCCGACCGCAACGAGTTCCGCCGCCAACCGCCCGCGCGCACTCTTGTCGGTGCTGGTCGTGATGCCTTGCCTCAGAACGCCACCGCGCGTGTCCACACTATCGAGGTCTGGCGCCTTTGCCGGCGGCAGCAGGCGGGAGATGCCGATCAGCAGGTCCGTGTTCCTGGTCTTCTCGTAGATGGCCTTGAGCCGCGGGACGTGGCTCCGGCGCAGAATCTTCGTGTTCAGCGCGATCCTCTGGATGAGTCTCGATCCCAGGAAATCCCATTCCACGTCCGGCCACCGGTTCTTGCCCTCCAGCAGCTCGATCAGCCTCTCCGGCTTGAGCCGCAGTCTGAGCACGGCCGAGGATATCGTGGACCCATTGGGGTTCTCGTCCCAGCCTGCAAGCAGCAGAACCTTGGCCTCAAGCTCAGGCGGCTGCCGCCGCAGTCCGGCGCACAGCTTGTCTACCACCGCCTGCCGTTTCTTCGCGCACTCAGCGCGAGTGACATCATTCGTAGTCCAGAGCAGGCCCTGGTACTGCGCATCGACCCTTCGCAGCTCGTGCGATATCCGCTGCTGCCAATACCAGAGGCAGTTCCGGGCATCGCTATGAGTCGCCCACCAGGAGCGGAAACCCTCGTTCCTCGTGGGGTAGTTGAGGGGCCAGCCGGTCAGGTAGTATACGGCGCGAGAAGCGTAGACCCCGACGCTTTTCGTCCTCCATCCGCGATCGTATACGGGATCGGATGCGGACTTGGCGTATGAGCCGTGGACATACATCGCGTTGCCCTGTTGGTTCGGTTCCAGGGTTGGCGCGCCGGGCGCAGCGTCGCTCATGAGCTCCGCGATCCTCGGGATATCCTCCACCAGCTCCAATGCCGCAAGCGCCTCGACCGCCAGCGACCGCAGCGCCGGATCAGGGTCCTTCAGCATCTTCCGTAGTCCGGGAGCATCCTGCTTGTCGAACTGCAACGGCGCGGGCAAAGGGAGATTATCATACCCCTCCACGTGAGTGACGCGACGGTGCTCCAGAGGGGCATAGAGCATAGCCGCCGGGCGGATCAAGCCGTAAGCCTTTAGCTGCTCCAGGGTGGGAAAGACAGCGCCCCATTCTCCATCCTTTGGGGGGGCGACATCTCCATCCTCGACAGGCATGAGAATCAGGTGCTCCACCACCTTAGGATCGCCCGCCACCGCCTTAGCTTGCAGTTCGAGCGTCTTTGCGAGCGTCTCCTGCAAGCGTTCACGGACAGTAAGCCTGGGCGCGGCCGAAGCAACGGAGCAGGCGGCGAGCAAGAGGAGTATCGGCGTCAGGCATCTTCGCATTGGCGACCTCGTTATGGGAATTCCAATGCTTAGACGCGCGGGCTGCCCGAAGTGCCAACACACAATGCGAACGGGGCCCTAGTGCCACCTCTCCATATGGTCCCTGTGCGTCTCCAGATACGCGCCCGGCTCGAAGTGCCGGTCGTAGAACTCCAGATCGAGGTGGTGCGCCTGCAGATACGTGAGCGCCATAATGCTCGGCACCGTTGCGGGGAACTTGCCGAACCGGTCATACACATACTGCGCCATCAGCGTCACGCATTCGATGAACTCCTCGCTGTGCGTCTCCGCGCTGCCGCGGACTGCGGGACTATCCTTCCACAGCCCCGGCGTCGCCGGGTGATACGGCCCGCCCAACCCGAACTTCCGCCGGACGGCCGCCTCGACCGCGGCCCGCATGTCCTTGTAGTGCGGCGGACAGTGGCCCTCGAAGACGCCCTCTATCCCGGTCGGGTTCGCCATCGGCCAATCCTCGCGCTGATCATACCTGAACCCGAGACCGGGCACGTCAGGATTGCCGCTCGCGCCGAGCACCGCATACTGATCCATCCCGTCATACATCCATCCGCCCAGCCCCATCGCCTGCAGCATCAGCATCCCGCCAAAGCACGCCATTGCGATTTCCGCCGCGCACTCCGACATGCTGAGCTGCTCCACGAACGTCATCGGGAACGGGTTCTCCACATCGGCGATGCCCGCGAAGCGCTCCATGCCGGGGATGCGCTCGTTGTGGATGTCGTCGTAGATCACGAACCCGTTCTGCAGATAGAAACACAGACAGAGGATCTGATGCTGCGCCAGATCGCACACCGGGATCAGCAGCGTGGTCGCCGGCTGGTTCGCGCACCAGAGATTGTGGCCGTTGATGTAGGGCTCCTCTCGCGGGAGATAGAGACGCTGTCCCGAAAGCTTTACTATCCGCGACCGGTGCGCCTCCAGCAGCTTCTCCACATTCACCTCGCCATCTGTCGATACCTCCGCAAGCGACGGGGCATCGCGCGATTGGAGCATGTAGGTCCCGGTATCGTCCGTGAAGAATAGCTCGCTCGTGTGGAATCCCGCGGCGGAGGGAAACGTGCGGCCACCCGCGGCGCCTGCGTAGTTGGCGATGTGCGGAGCGTGGCGCGGGTTGTGCATGATGAGGTAGTTCCAGCCGGTGTTGCCTGCCGCGGCGATGAGAACCAGCATCTGCTCGATCTCGCTGAGCGGCAGTGGACTCTTCTTCGAGCTATAGGCAAGCGGCCCATCAGGAATCACCGCGCCGCGGAAGAACCGGCGCGATCTCCTGCCGAACAGCGCTTCCGAGAGTGGAAGCTCAAGGGCTTCCCTGAAACCGGGTGGCAGTGGTTCTTTCATACGGGCAATGATACCCGTCCTGCCACCCGGAAAATGCCGAACGCGAGGAATCCGGCTACCTGCCCTGCGAGTATGCTTTGATGTCCGGCGCTACCTCATCAGCAAACGGCTTGAGCGTCTCCCAGGTGAAGAACACCAGCCCGTCCGCGCCATTGTCTTTCGCCATCTTCATATGCTTCCTTATCTCGTTCGCGTCCTGCAGCCTGCCGTGGCTGGTGTAAACGCCGATCGTGATGTAGAAGGGGAAGCCTTTCGGAACGTGGGCTCGATTGTCGCTGGCGGCTTTGAGGAACGATTCATCGTCGTAGCGATACCCGGACGGATTGATCCAGTCGATCCAGCCCTTTCTGATCCAGGTCATCCAGTCCTGGCAGGCTTCGGATGTGCCCGTATACGTGTGGTAGCCCCAAACATAGCTCGAAACTGGCAGGCCGGGCTTCGTTTTGTTCACTGCCTCGCGGATTTCCCTGAGCAGCGTGTTCACCTGCTCCATCCGCCACTTCTTCCAATGCGGCCAGACCGGGTGCTTGAGCACCGATGAGTGAGACGCCGGCACGGCCTTCTTGCCGCCCTCCGTGTCCAGATCGACAACCTCGGTCTCGACTATCTTCGCCAGGTCAACGCTATGCGCCTCTAGCATCGCGGCCCTTCCGGTGTCGGTATAGCCGACCCTGTTCGGGCAGCGCAGGTAGTCGAGGCTCAGGCCGTCGATGTCATACTTGCCGACCAGCTCGGCGACTAGCGCGGTCTCATAGCGCCGTGCATCGGCATTGCCGGGATCGATGTAGCCGCGCCTTTCCCCCTGATAATACCAGGCCCACGAAAGGTTCTTCTTCAGCACCGCGTTCAGGCTGCTCTCCCCTCCCTCGGGACATACACAGAAACACGGGTAGACCTTCAGTCCGACGGAGTGAGCATATTTGACGACCATCTCCATGTAGTCCGGGTTGGCGATCATCTCCTTGGAGGCTACCTCGCTCGCCCAGTTGACCTTACCCGAAGTCAACTTGCCCTGGGGAATGATGAAGTCGATTCCGGTAGCCTTGATCAGCTTCATCTCCTCACGCAGCTTGTGGGGAGACTTGATCGCCTCACTGAAGCGGACGTAGACGCCCATAGTGCCGGGGGTCTTCGAGGCAGACACGGCGGCGGACGCGAGCGTCAGCAGTGCGAGACCTGGAATCACATAGCGCAGCATATCGTTTCCTCACTCAAGAGCCTTCTGGACAATCGCGGCTTCGTTCTTGAACGAATTCCTGGCGAACGAATCGGCGCGAACGCCCAGACAAGCAGTTGTTATCAACACTCCCAGATAAATGATAGCAGACAGCCCGGCCGCAAGGGCTGTTCCATATCGCATTGTCGCGGCGAAAGCTAGCCTGGCGTTGCCTCGAACGCGGCCGTAACGGCTCTGCACCGCACGGAGAAGGGCATACAGCACCAGCGCCACGAACGGCATGGCCAACAGGGCTGCCGCTGGATCGACTGTCGCAAAAAACTCCGTGGATTGCACGAAGTCTGTAAAGCCGTATGCTATGTAGCCCAGGCTGCCTAGCGCGCACGCGTAGATCACGAGCAGACTCCACACTGGCAGGCAGCGGTTCTTGCCCTCTCTCGGGTTACGCGTCAGCATCAGTGCCAGTCCGACCCCCAGTGAGACCAGGGCAACGCCCGCCGGAAGCCACAGCCATAGCGGGCTGAGCGCGCCTGGCTCGGTCATATCGAAGGTCGCCAGCGACATCAAGACATCAACCAGCCTATCGGTGGTAGTCAGGATGACTGCGACTGGCGCAAGCACGAGACAGGACAACAACGCGGAACAGATAGCAGCGCGTCGATCCCAACTACCACCAGTGCTGCCACCTCTTGTCAGCACTGCAGTGGTGCTCCACAGCAGGCAAGAGATCAGCAGAACAGCAAGAGCGCCGGTCGCTATCTGGAACACTGTCGGGAACATGGTAGCTGCGTCAATCCCGTTGTCGGCAACGAGGTGGTCTCGGATGGACTCAACCACGCGTTCACTCTGCTGCCACTGCGTGCGAAGAGTATTTGCTTCAGTCTTGTGGCCGTGCTCCTTCAGAACCGCCACATATCGAGCCATCCTCTGCGCGCTGTGCTTCTCAGGGTCTTTCGTCTCCGGCTCGGAACGGGGATCCAGCGCCTTGGCTCCTATGGCAATTATCGACTTGCCCACCAGAGCGTGGATGAATGTCGCCGATTGCCGGCACATGTTATTGCCTGCACCCGTAACGTCCATTGCCATTTCGATGCCGGAGTCAGTGCTGCCGTCGCTGATCCTCCGATATGCCAGGTTGGCTGTTATCCGCGCGGTGCCGCGCATGTGTGCAAAGTGCTCGAAGAGTATTCCCGCCGTGTAGGCTCGTTTCTCAGGATCGAAGTGTCCGCGCAGGTCGCACAGGTAGTTCCATGCATCGCCGCGCACCTGAGTATAGTCCGTGAAGCGCGGAGCGACTGCTGCCGTGTGAACTTCGGCTAGGGCCTCGGCATCTCTGTGCAGGCCATAGAGATACGACGCCTTTACGAGGTGAGGCCAACCGTTATCCGGATCAGCCGCGACCATTCTGTCGAGGACGGCGATCACCCGGCTGCACGCCTCTACCCGGGTTCTTGTCGGGGGATAGCAATTGCGCCATCCCTTGGGCGTGTCCTCCGGGAGGATGCCATTGTCTTCCGCGCGAGCGGGAATCTCGCAATCGGCGTACTCGGGTAGACTGAGGAGCAGAACGTACGCAGCCCCCTGCTTTGGGAAATCGCGCACAAGGGCACGTACAGCCGCAGACGCGGACCTGGACTTACGATCGTTCGGCTGATATTGAGCGCGAGACGCGGCCTCTTGGGCAAGGGCTAACCGCAGTCGGAAATCGCCCGGATGTTCACGAAGCAGTTGAGCGTCCGTCTTAGGACGCGGGTTCGGCACGTATGGAAATGTGCTGTTGTCCCAGATGCTATAGCGCGCCCCAGGCACTGTCTGCCGGAGCTGACTCAGCGCCAGGCGCCGCCAGAAAGGGACGGCGAGCACTATCAGCAGTACGACCGAAAGCACGACAAGCGAAAAGCGCTCCAAACGCATAGCCCGAACCTCCGGTCGTATAGTATAGCAGAGCCGCAGATTGCGCAAGAGCCGTCTCGCCGGTCAGCTACAAAAAGAGGGCCGCTCCTTGCGAAGCGGCCCTTCTCTCAACTATCAACCCTAAACCCTGAACCGATCAGTCCTTCAGCACCTTTGCAAGCGCCTCGAGTTCAGGCTCGCCCGGGCCGAGAGGGAAGTCGATCTTGGTTCCCTGCGCGGCGGAGCGCATCAGGGCGCACATGATCTCCTGGTCCTTGAACGCGCCCTCGCCGTCGCACGGATGATGCTTCGTGCCATCCAGCCAGAGAGCGATGTCGTTGATGTAGGGGACCTGCTCGGAATCCGAGTCCCACGTGCCCTCGTCGGAGCCTTCAGCGCCGCGGCTCTTGGTCACTGCCCGCCAGCCGCCGCCCACGTGGACCTCCGCGAAGCCTTCGGTGCCCTGGATGATGAAGCGGACCTTCCGCCACCAATACTCCACCTCGGGCACGTCCGGGGCAAGGTCGCCGACCTCGATGATTCCGCGCACGCCGTTTGCGAACTGCACGAAACCGCCGATGTAATCCGGGGAGGGATGATTATCGGTCAGCTTTTCCTTGCCTCTAGACGCTGCGATCGCCCACTCGGCCTCCGCATCGCCGTTGAACCAGCGAATGTAGTCGGCGATGTGGGTCGCCAGGTGCATCATCCAGCCGGTGCCCGTGCCGTAGATCGTGTGGATCCGGCCCAGCGCGCCGCTGTCAACGACTTCCTTGCACTTCTGGAACTGAACATTATACTTGCGCTGATGGCTCTGCACGCTCTTCACGCCGGCGTCGTTCAGGATCTTCCGGATTTCGAGCGCCTCGGTCATGTTGGTCGCCATCGGCTTTTCGTATGCGATCAGCTTGACGCCGTTTTCGACGCCGAGCTTAATGAGCGGCAATCGCACCGTCGGTGGAGTGCAGAAGCAGAAGATGTCCGGCTTTGTTGCCTCCAGCATCGACTTCGCATCCGGGAAGAAAGGCGGATTGTCGCAGAGCGCCGCGGCGTCGGCATAGCGGTCCTTATCGACATCGGTCAGCCCGACCACCTTGAAGCGCCCGTTCCTATGGAAAACATCAGCGTGAACCTTGCCGCGCTTGCCGAGCCCGGCGATTGCTACTGTATAGATCTGAGACATCGGAACAACCTCCAGTTAGCAGTCAACAGCACGCAGTTAGCAGTTCACATTGATACGAGGTGGCAGCAAGAGCCACCACCTCGACGGATCTACTGTCAACTGCATACTGCGAACTGCATACTATCTCACGCGAAGTACTTCGCGCCGGGGCCCTTCTCCCACTCCAGAACCTTGGAAGCGACGTACTTGACTTCGTCCTCGGTCAGTTCCGGATAGATCGGCAGGGTTAGGCAGTTCGCCGAGTTCTTCTCGGTCTCCGGCAGATACGGCTTAGGATCGCCCTCGCTCGTGATTCCGGGCACCTTGTAAGCCAGTCCCTGGCTGTTGGAGAACGGGAAGCCTTCCTGCTCGTGAATCGCGATCGGGTAGTTGGTCAGCGCGATGATGCCGTTGTCCTCAAGGAACTTCTGCAGATCGTCGCGGCCCGGCGTCTCGATCACGTAGAGGTGATAGACGTGCCTGTAACCCGGCTTCGCGTACGGCAGATTGATTTTGGTCCCGGCGAGTTCCTTGTCGTAGAGCTTGGCCCACTTGATTCGGGCATCGTTGAACTCGTCGATGTGCTTCAGCTTGACGCTCAGGATAGCGGCATGGATATCGTCCAGGCGGCTGTTCCAACCAACGGAGTGCTTGGAGCGAGCAATGGAGCCGTGGTTGCGACCGCGCAGGATCGGCTCAACAAGCTCGTCGCGGTTCACGAATACCGCGCCGCCGTCGCCGAAGGTGCCAAGGTTCTTCGCGGTGATGAAGCTGGTGCAGAGCGCATCGGACTTCTCGCCGAGCTTGAAGGTATCACCCCTGGCGCCGAACGCCTGAGCGCAGTCTTCGATCACGAAGAGGTTGTGCTTCTTGGCGATGTCCCAGACCACCGGCATGTTCGCCGGCTGGCCGTAGAGGTGGACGGGAATGATCGCCTTGGTCTTCGGGGTGATCTTCTCCTCGATCTTCGTTACGTCGATGTTGCGAGTATCGGCCTCGCAGTCCACGAAGACCGGCGTGGCGCCGACAAGCCAGATGGCTTCAGCGGTAGCAAAGAAGGTGTTCGAGGTGGTGATGACTTCGTCGCCTTCGCCGACTCCCAGCGCCAGGAGTGCCAGCCACAGCGCATCAGTTCCGGAGTTGAGGCCGATAGCATGCTTCATACCGGTGTACTGAACGAGTTCCCCTTCGAACTTCGTCATCGCGGGGCCCATAGTGTACTTTCCGCTTTCCAGCACACTCACGATGGCCTTATCGATGTCTTCTTTGAGATTGTGGTACTGCCTGACGTGGCCGTAAAACGGTACTTTGACTTCAGACATTGTGTCCCTCCCTAATCGCGCACGGCTCGCCATTGAGCAGGTACGATAAATCGAGGCCGCGGTTGACCTCGACGCATTATAGCACAACTGATCCGCTCATTTCTACACCTGGTCGCTTGGCTGTCTCCCAGGGCGCGAAAAGCCCGAGTCGATACCGGCTCGGGCTTTCAAGAATTCGGCGTATTGGCCGAGACCTACGTCAAGCCGTGGTCGAGCATCGCATCTGCCACCTTCACAAAACCGGCGATGTTGGCGCCAACGACGAAGTTGCCGGGGCAGCCATACTTGTCGGCGGCCGAGCTAGCAGAGATGTAGATGCTGCGCATGATCTCTTTGAGGCGCTTGTCGACTTCGTCAAAGGTCCATGACATCCTCATATCGTTCTGCTGCATCTCGAGCCCGGAGGTGGCGACGCCGCCCGCATTGGCAGCCTTGCCCGGCCCGAACAGAACTCCGGCCTGCAGGAATACCTCGATAGCTTCAGGCGTACTGGGCATGTTCGCGCCTTCTCCCACCGCAATAACGCCATTCTTGACCAGCGCCCTGGCTGCTTCAACATCGAGCTCGTTCTGAGTCGCGCACGGAAGAGCGATCTGGCACGGGACAGTCCATATCCCCGAACAACCCTCCACGTACTTCGCTCCGGGATGCTCGTTGACGTACTCCTTGATCCTCTTGCGCTCCACTTCCTTCAACCGCTGCACGGTCTCCAGCTTGATGCCATCCGGATCATGAATATAGCCGCTGCTGTCGGACATCGCAACGCACTTCGCGCCGAGCTGCCGGGCCTTCTGGACCGCATAGATCGCCACGTTGCCGGAACCCGACACGACGCAGGTCATGCCGTCAATGCTCTTTCCCGCGCCCTTGAGCATCTCGTCCACAAAATAGACAAGCCCGTAGCCCGTAGCTTCCGTTCGAACCAGGCTTCCGCCCCAGTGAATCCCCTTGCCTGTCAGAACACCCTCGAAGCGGTTGGTGATTCGCTTATACTGGCCGAACAAGTAACCGACCTCGCGGCCGCCGACGCCTATATCGCCCGCGGGAACATCGGTGTCTGCGCCAATGTGTCTGTAGAGCTCGGTCATGAACGACTGGCAGAATCTCATCACTTCGGCATCCGACTTGCCCTTGGGGTCGAAATCGCTGCCGCCCTTGCCTCCACCGATCGGCAGTGTGGTAAGGGAGTTCTTGAAAATCTGCTCGAAGCCGAGGAACTTGATGATGCTCAGGTTCACTGACGGGTGGAACCGCAGCCCGCCCTTATACGGGCCGAGCGCGCTGTTGAACGCGACCCTGTAGCCCCGGTTGACGTGGATCTCGCCCTTGTCGTCCTGCCACGCGACTCTGAACATGAGCTGGCGCTCAGGCTCCGTGATCCTCTCCAGAACTCTGCCCTGCTGGTACTCCGGGTGAGCGTCCAGCACCGGCCTGAGCGAATGCAGAACCTCCTCGGCCGCCTGCATGAACTCCGGCTGGCCGGGATTCCGCTGCTCCAACTGCTGAAGTGCGCTTTCGATGTAGTCCATTGTGCTCCTCCAGGTTTCTCAAAACTGTGATACAGGCCTGTGCTGAGGAGAACAACGCGCACCCGTGTGTCGCGCGCGGCGGCTGCATCGGCAGCCGTGCCGATACGACACTACACTCGAGCACCTTGAAATGGGGTTGCTCGCTGGTCGCTGACGCTCCTTGGCACATCCCTAGAGCGCATCACTGCGTCACGTACCAGCGGCCTTGCTGGGGGAACGACACGCCTGCTATGGCGTGGGAGACAACTCTGAAACCTTCTGGAAATATTCTACCTTCTGATCGGCCGTTTGTCAATGATTGCCGGCACTCTTTTCGATGGCTTGGGCACGGCGTAGCCTCGCCGGAGTCAGTTCCACATCCGCCGGGTAAGATTCAAAGCAGTATGGTCGCTCAATTGATCCTGAACGCAGATGATTTCGGGTCGTCGCCAGACGTGAACGCGGCTGTAGCAAGAGCCAGACGAGACGGCCTGCTCACGAGCGCCAGCCTGATGGTGACGGGCGAACACGTGGCGGAAGCTGTAGATATCGCGCGCGCCGACAGATCGCTCGCCGTCGGACTCCATCTCACGCTCAGCAATGGCCGAAGCCTGCTGCCTGCCACGGAGATTCCGCTGCTTGTAGACGGCGCCGGACGTTTCGCCGACAGCCCCGCGCGGGCGGCTTGGCGTTACTGCTTCGATGCCAGGACGCTCCGGCAGCTAAGGTGCGAGATAGAGGCTCAGTTCCGGGCGTTCGCTCAGACGGGCCTGACACTGAGCCATGTCGATGGCCACCAGCACCTGCACCTGCATCCGGCCGTCTTGCCTATCGCGCTCGAGCAGGCCGCTCGCTACCACGCCGCCGGGATCCGGGTGCCGCGTGAATCACTATGGCGAGGCCTCAAGATAGACCGATCTGGCGTCTTCAGGAGGACTGTAGTAGCTTGCGGGCATGCTTACCTTCGCTCAAGCTGCCGGAAGCAACTGGCCTGCGCAGGCATCCCGAGCTGCGAGGCAAGCATCGGCAGCACGATGAGCGGGCGGATGAGCGCGGCTTACATAATAGCTGTGCTCAAGATGACGCATTGCTCTTCGGTGGAGGTTTTCTGTCACCCTTCTTTGACCGACAGCGGCAACCAGTGCGGGCCGAATCGGGGCGACTTGGACGCGCTGCTCGACCCGGAGTTGAGGCGTTTCGTTCGTGAACAGGGCTACGAGTTGGCGAACTACCTTTCCATGAGAGAGAAGGTGCACGCTGGTGAGCTGGGTTAGCGACTTCTTCTACGTGATGGCCATCATCGGCACACTGTACTATGTCGCCTCGACCACTGCTCTGGCCGCCTTCTTCAGAGGCAAACCCTCCGCCAGAAGCACGGATTTCGCGCCTACGGTGAGCATCCTCAAGCCGGTGTGCGGCATCGACAATGACGCTGCCGCAAACCTTTCGTCCTATCTGGAACAAGACTACCCCAACTACAATGTGCTCTTCGGCACCCTGGAAGCCTCCGACCCTGCAATCGGCGTCGTTCTGGACTGCATCCAGGGAAACAAGAAGGCCTCCCTGCACATAGGAACCACCATCAAGGGGGCCAACAACAAGGTCCGCGTGCTGCATCAGCTTGCCAAACGCGCCAGTGGAGAGATCATCGTTGTCACTGACGCCGACACCCGCGCGCGTCCCGATTTCCTGAACTGCATCGTCGCGCCGTTCGAGGACGAGAGAGTCGGGGTCGTAACGTGCCTCTACAAAGGGATCCGTGGGAAAACAGTGGCCGATGCGCTGGAGGGGCTGCATATGACCTGCGTCTTCGCCCCGGGCGTCGCCTGCGCGAGGTGGCTCAGAGGTCTCGACTTCGGCCTGGGCGCGGCCATCGCAATCAGAGCGAGCGTACTGCGGCAGATCGGTGGCTTCGAGCGCATCGTCGATTACCTGGCCGACGATTTCCAGCTCGGCCGCCTGCCTGCGGCACTGGGCCATAGAGTCGAGCTCTCGCACTATGTGATGGAGGACGTGCTTCCCGGGCAGGGACTGCGCGAAATGCTCGCCCGCGACCTGCGATGGTGCCGCACAACACGTGCAAGCCGCCCGCTCGGGCACTTCGGCCTGGTCTTCACATTCGGCACAGCTTACGCGGTGCTGAGCCTGATCACCTCTGGGCTCTCGGCAGCCGGGTGGACATGCCTTGCATGGGTTCTCGCGGTGCGGCTATCGATAGCGTGCGCCGGGGCGTTCTCGTGTATGGGCGACAGAGAACTCCCGCGCCGGCTGTGGCTGCTGCCCCTCCGGGACCTGCTCTCTTTCACCGTCTGGGTTGCCGGTTACATGGGCCGGAGCGTTACCTGGCGCGGGCGAAGGTTGGAAGTGCTCAGGAACGGAGTGCTGAGAGTTCCTCCGGGCAGGAACACGTAGAGGCCGATCTCCGTCCCGGTCTGGCTCACACTTCCCGATTTGGTTGACTTTAGCAGCGCTGCATTCCTAACATGTTGCATATCGCATAGCAGGTGAGCATAGTGACGCTGTTTGACGATGCTGATGTTCCGGCAGAGGTAAAGGCTGAGATTGAAGACCTGAGGAAGCGCATCGACCACGCGAACTTTCTGTATTACGTTAAGGATCAGCCGGAAATATCTGACGCCGACTACGATAGGCTGTTTCGGCGCCTGCAGGAACTCGAACAGCAGTACCCTCAGACGATTACACCTGACTCTCCCACACAACGCGTAGGCGCGACGCCGCAGACGGAGTTCTCCACATTCCTCCATCGCATACCTATGCTCAGCCTGTCGAACGCATTCGACGAGAGCGAACTCCGCGCCTTCGACGATCGCTGCAAGAGACTGCTTCACATAGAGCCTGACGAGCCCCTTGAATATGATTGCGAGCCGAAATTCGACGGGTTGGCGGTCTCGCTTACCTACATTGACGGAGTTCTTACTGCCGGAGCTACGCGGGGCGACGGCTTCCGCGGCGAGAACATCACCGAGAACCTTCGAACTGTCCGCAGCATCCCGCTCAATCTGCGTCAACTCAAGCGCGAGTCGCCGGACGTGAAGCCGATCCCTTCTATGATCGAGGTGCGCGGCGAGATCATCCTCACGCACGAGGAGTTCCGGCGGATCAACGAAGAACGCGCGCTGCGCGGCGAGCCTACGTTTGCGAACCCTCGCAACGCCGCGGCAGGTTCCGTGCGCCAGCTAGACCCGCGCATTACGGCCAGCCGCCGTCTCACGATGTTCTGCTATGCCGTCGGCGCCTACGAGGGAGTCGAGTTCTCCACCCAATACGAGGTCTTGTGTGCCCTTGGCGACTGGGGCTTCAAGGTCACCCCCGATGTTAGGGTCCTGAACAGCATTGACAGCGTGGTTGCCTACATCCGCGAGTGGGGAGAGAAGCGGGAGCACCTGGAATACGACGTCGATGGAATGGTCGTTAAGGTCAACTCGCTCGACCTGCAGACAAGGCTGGGCTATGTGGCGCGCAGCCCTCGCTGGGCGATCGCCTACAAGTTTCCTGCCCAGCAGGTGCAGACGCGGGTGAACGATATCGGCGTGCACGTGGGGCGCACGGGCGCTCTGACTCCGGTTGCGTTTCTCGAGCCCGTCGCAGTAAGTGGCGTAACCGTGTCCCGCGCGACATTGCACAACGAGGACGAAATCCGCCGCAAAGACATCAAGATCGGCGATACCGTCGTCGTTCAGCGCGCGGGTGAGGTCATTCCTGAGGTCGTTGAGGTCGTCAAGGAAAAGCGCACCGGCAGCGAGAGGGACTTTGTGATGCCGTCACATTGCCCCGTATGCGGCGCTGAAGTCGTGCGTGAGGCGGGCGAGGCCGTGGCGCGCTGCACGGGTATCGCTTGCCCTGCGCAGATCAAGGAGACGATCGCTCATTTCGCGTCCAGAAATGCGATGGACATCGAGGGAGTCGGCCCTGCATTGATCGACCAACTCATCGACAGGGAGCTGATCCGCGACCCTGCCGATCTCTATTCACTGACTGCCGACCAACTGCTCTCGCTGGAGCGAATGGGCTCCAAGTCGGCTCAAAATGTGATAGACGCCATCGAGTCCAGCAAGCGCGCGCCGCTCGACCACGTCATCTACGCGCTTGGCATCCGCCATGTCGGCGAGCGCACGGCCGCCGCGCTTGCCCAGCATTTTGGCAGCATCGACGCCTTGAAGAACGCGACCGAGGAACAGATTGCCGAGGTGCCGGACGTGGGGCCTGTTGTGGCCAGGAGCATTGCCACCTTCTTCGCGCAGGAGGAGAACGAGGAGGTCCTGCGCAAGCTCAAGGACGCTGGAATCAACCCCAAGGTCGAGCACAGGCGGGAGTCGGAAGCATTTGCGGGCAAGACTATCGTCTTCACCGGGGCGCTGCAGCGGATGACCCGCGAAGAAGCCCAAGCATTAGTCTACAAGCTTGGAGGGAATCCTGCTTCGTCCGTTTCGCGTAACACTAGTCTGGTAGTCGCCGGCGAGAAAGCAGGCTCGAAACTCGACAAAGCACTGGCGCTTGGCGTTTCTGTCATATCCGAAGACGAGTTTCTGGAGATGGTGAAAGAAGCTGAGAAACCAACAGAAGGCTGAAGATTCAGGGAGCCCAAACGCTGTGCCGGCGGCAAGTCTGCTCCGCCGCTGGTGGCCTGCGTTAGCATGGATGCTGTTCATATTCATCATGTCCTCACGGCCGCATACACCGCCGATACCGCTTTTCGGCGAGCTTATTGATGACGTCGAGGAGGGTGATAAGCTCAAGCACTTCGTCGGTTACGCCGTGCTGGGAATCCTGGTCTGGCGATCTTTGGGCAGCGGATACCCGAAATGGCGGAGGTTTTGGTTATCAGCCGGCATATCCGCGGTATATGGAGCAACGGATGAGTTCCACCAGCATTTTGTGGTTGGCCGATCATGCGACTTCTGGGACTGGACAGCCGATGCTGTAGGCGCGTCGATAGGCGCGATGATCATATCTCTTAAAGGAGGGCTAAGGACTTGGCAGAGCAAGATAGCAAGGACAAAGCTTACGAAGTGAAGGACAAGAGGCGCGTGAACCCCGACGGAAGCCTCAGAGAAGACGCCGAGCCCGCGGCTCAGGAAGCAACTGAGAAGCCGGAGCAGACCGCGGAAGAGGCAGAGCAGCCTACATTCCCGGAAGAGGGCGAGCAAGCGAAACCGGGGGAGGAAATGCCGCAGGTAGACCTCGGCTCCCTGGCTATGGCCTGGTTCACCGCTCTCGACCTCCACGATATGCTGCAGCTTCTTGCGGGCGTGCTTGGCGAGAAGGCTTGGCAGGCGATGGGACTGCGTCTCGCACCCGGTCAGAAAGAGCCGTCGCGCGATATGGCGAAGGCGAAGCTGGCCATCGATACCATCATCTTCATAGAGGAGAGAATGCACTCGCACCTCAATGACGAAACTCGAAAGGCGCTGAGAGGGCTGATCAGCGACCTCCAGCTCAACTTCGTTCGCCAGGGACAATAGGCCGTCGGGGCGATACGTGTGACCATGAGGAGTGGGACGGCCGACCCGCGATTTCACCTCCAGCGCCTCCTTGTGATATAGTTCACGTAAGGAGGCGCTCATGAGGTTGCTGACACTCGTTCTCGTTTCGCTGCTGTATGCAGGCGGCGCTGCCCAGGCGGCCCCACCACCTGTGATCACACTTTCGTCCACCACATCCGTCACGGTCAAGCTGACTCAGGCCGCGGCCTATAGACCAGGGACTGGCGTGGCCTACGAGATACGCCACTGGCCCGATGGCGCATGTCTCACGTCGGGAACCGTCAGCGGCGCCGCGATCAAGCAGGATGCCTGGGGCCTGGCGAGTTTCGAGATTACGGGGCTGAAACCCAAGCTCTGGTCACCCTCATCGCCAGAGCTCTATGAGATCAGAGTCTCTGAGTCCTCCTCCCGCCTTCTCGGCAAGGCCAGGTTCGGTTTTCGAACGTTCGAAGCCAGGGGCGACAAGTTCTACCTGAACGGCAAGCCCATCTTTCTGCGTGGAAACCCCATCAACCCGCCGGGGCGAGAGTTGCCCGATGCCGCCCTGCACAATCCTGAGTTCATCCGCGGCTACATCAAGCTCCTGAAGTCCGCGAATGTGAATATGATCCGCACCGAGCCGCAGGACTGGCTTGACGCCTGCGACGAGTTGGGGATGATGCTGTTTGCCGGTCACTACGGCGGAGCCGGAGGCAAGGGCCCACACGCTCCCGAGTTCGAGGCCAAACAGCAGTACTACCGCGATCTCATTATGCGTCTGGCGAATCACCCGGCCGTCATGATCTACGTCCTCTCCAACGAGGTTGACTACAAGAGCCCGAACAGCACGTACCTGCAATTCCTCACCAGGGTGCGTGAGGACATCCGCAAGATGGACCCTACGCGGGCTGTGATCGGCAACGCTGGTTTCGGACACGGCAAGCCGGGCGAGATCTACGATCTCCATCGCTACGCGGGCTGGTACCACGGCAACATTAACGATTGGTACATGGACACGTCCAGCTACATCAAAGAAGCTCGAAACGCCAATCAGCCATTCACGATGACCGAGTGCGTAGGCGCCTATACCAATGACGCGGGCGACTTCGAGACCATGAGCAAGCAGATGTGCACCATGACCAGGTGGATCGGTACCGCCACCGACCCGCGCGAGGCAGCGCTGGAGTATCAGGCTGAGCTGGTCCGGCAGGTCGTCGAGATATGCCGCAGATACCGCAATCCCGTTCACAGCATCGCCGGAGTCATGCCCTTTACCTACTTCCTGGGGTGGACCAGAGCTCAGAAGGCGGAAGACCTGGTCCTCAAGCCGGCTTTCCATACACTCTCTGAAGTCTTCCAGCCGGTGCTGATCAGCCCTGAGTGCTGGGATAGGAACGTATATGCCGGGGATGACCTCAAGATGCGCCTTTGCTTGATCAACGATGACGACCTCGCGCGAGACCTCGGGCCGACGAAGGCGACGTTGGACGTGCTCGAATCCGGAGGCAATGTGATAGCCTCGGCCTCCGCCGATTTCCCCGCAACCAAGTACTACTCCAACTCGTGGCGGGACATCGCTGTTCGCATTCCAGAGAACTGCGCGAGGGGTCACTACGAGGTGCGATGCAGACTCAGCAAAGACGGCGAAGTGCTATCGAAGAACGCTTTCCAGATCTTCATCGCGCCGAGGGACTGGGTGCAGACGCCGACGGGCGCGGTGCTCTATGATCCATCGGGTGATACGGAGAAGGCACTGAAATCGCTGAAGATAGACTGCAGGAAGATCGCCGATTTGAAGCAATTGCCGCAGACCGGCACGCTCATCATCGGCGAGGGAGCGCTCGCCGAAGGCAGATACCCCGACAAGGCCGATGTGCTCGCATTTCTGGGGAGAGGCGGCCGCATCTTGTGCCTGAGACAGGATCGAGAGAAGTGGAATTCCGACTGGCTTCCGGCCAGCTTCACAATGTCGCCGCGCCCGTTCACCTACATCCAGCCTGTGGGCGGTGACGCCAATCCGATCATGGACGGCCTGACCGATCGAGACTTGCGCTTCTGGAACCAGATCGGCAAGACATCAACAGGCTCTCCCGACATCTATCCGGTGCTTACGGCACTACGGCCCGGGACGCTGCAGGACCTCCGATCTGCACGGGTCTGGGCGTCGTGTGATCAACTGCTGAGCAGCCAGGCATGCGTTGAGCTTGTTCACGGCTCCGGCAGCGTTATACTCAGCCAGTTCCGCGCGGTCGAGCGCGCTCTTACCGATCCCGCGGCTGCCCGGCTCCTCTCGAACCTCGTGGCCTATGCCGGAGGCAAGAGCCTTGGACTGGTGGACCTATCGAAGCCGGTGGACTGGGCGAAAGATGGGTTCCGTTCGGGCGCTTTCATGTCGAATCTGCAGGGAATGCTGCCTCACTCGCCGGTCTACAAGCACGAAGGCAGCAGCAAGGGGCTGCTCGGAGCGGACCACCGAATCGACGGCTTCACCCTGGTAGGCAATTACGGTTTCAAGGGCACCGGGTGGCTGGAGCCTGTACCGGATCCAATGGCGGACGGCTGGGGCGTGATCTATGGCACGCTCAGCAAACCTGCCAGCAAGTTCGTCCTCAGGTTGCGCAACCTGGGAGATACGGCTGCCAGGATCGCCCTGAAGCTCGATGCTGAGCAGCTTGGTGCGCAATCGGTCGCGGCCGGAGCCGAGGCAACGTTGACGTGGCCGATCTCGCGCGCCGCGGGACCCGTGGAAGTGGAACTGCGAGGTGACCAGCGGCTGGTAATCACCCACAGCAGCTTCGAGTAAGACGCTACTTCGTCAGCTTAATGAGGACTCCGCCACCCGGCACAAGCCAGTGCCCGTCGGTTTCGTCGAGCGGCGTAAGGTGCGCGTCCACCGGCGAGACGACTTCCTTCTTCGCGTAGGTCTGTGCGGTCTGAAGCTTCACGTTCGCTGCCTTCTCCAGGCTGATGTTGACCAGCATCACGTAGTTGCCATCCTTGCCCTCGAACTCGCCGACCATGATCCGCGGCGCGTCTTTGCTGAAGCCTTTGATGGACGAAACCGATTCCACGCTCTTCACGAGCTTGCCCGGCAGCAGCACCGCGTTCTTCGCGGGGCTCTCGGTGAAGAACACGCCAGTTGATTTGAGCCGGTTCATGATCGGCCCGAGGGTTCTTACCTGGCGATTGATATCCCTCAGGTAATACCAGGTCTGCGTCTTGTAGCCTGTGCCCTCAGTGCCACTGTCGATGGGAGCGTAAGCGTAGCCCCGCTGGTAGTAGGTATACCACGCCAGGCCCCGTCCTCCGGCAGCGAGCGTGGCATAGGCCTGAAGCGAAAGGTTGGCCGGCGAGGGTACGGTCGTATAGGGCCGGATCCGGTTCGAGCAGCACACGTTCCAGAACGGAATCCCACTCTCCTGCGAGACCCGCCGCACCTCCACAAGATCCGAGAAGAACACAGCGCCCTGGTCGGCGCTCTGGAGGTTGTCCGAGGTCATCACCTTGTAGTTGTCATAGCTCAGGATGTCCGGCTTTACCTCGGCGACGAAGCGCTCCAGATACTCGGTGAAGCTCGCGGTGCCAAGCTGCGACTTGTCCGGCGCGCCAATCGTCGCGTATCCCGGGAAGAGGTTGATGTAGGAAAGCTTGCCCGGGGCATACTTGCGCACCGCGGCAACCGTCTTGGCAAGCAGCGGAAATGCGGGAGCGCCCGGCTCATCGACGATGTAGTAGCCCATTATCGCATCGCTCTTGCCGGCCTTCTCGACCTGCGCCTTAATCGCCGCATCTATCTCCGCGTCGCTGTCACCAAACCACAGCTTGTTGCCGGCGCCGGGCATCTGCGGACGCGAAATGATGGCCTTCAGCCCCAATCTCTCGCACACAGGCAACTGCTCCGGCTGAACGAACCCGGCGATCGTGAAGTTGCACTCGGCGACGCTTTCGAGCGGATCGTCATAGCCCTCGATCTGCACGCCCCATCCGCGCAGACTGTCCCACGGCATTATCGGGAAGAAATCCTCATCCGGCGCGGCCGAAGCCGAGCCCATCAACAAACCCACACAGACAAAGATCAGAACAAGCTCAAGCATTCCCCTCATCCTCAGCCCTTCTCTCTCATCACGCCGCTGAAGCATCCGTCTCCGAAGGTTTCTCGTCTATTTCCAGTAGATGATCTCTGTCGGGTTCCTGTCCATCCTCGAAAACTCGGAATCCGGATAGCCAAGAACGATCGGCGCCTGAACGCCGTAACCCTCCGGAATGCCATATTTCCGCCTGGCATCGTCGGTCCCGAGATACATCCCGGAGAAGCCTATCCAGCAGCTCCCGAGCCCCAGGCTGCGCGCCATCAGCATCAGGTTCTCAGCGGCAAGGGCGGAATCGATCACCGGCGCGGGACCGCTGTCCGGCTTGGAGCAGATGATCACGAGCGCGGGCGCATTGTAAAACACGCTGTAGTCAGGGTTCTCGAGGTTTTCCCTGTAGCGCTCCATCGCCGGCATCTTGTCCATCATGCCCAACAGGAATGCCTTGGTTTCGTCAGACAACTCCTTGAGCATCGTCTTGTCCTGAATCACGGCGAACGCCCACGGCTGGCCGTTCATGGCTGTCGGAGCCTGCACGGCGGCGTCTATGCACTGCTCGATAAGCGCCTTCTCGACAGGCTTGTCCTGATACGCCCTGATAGACCGGCGAGTGTAGATTGCTTCCTTAATGTCCATTCGATACGCCTCCCTGAACTCGTCTGGCCTATTCTACCCGCGAATCGGCAAGCGGGCAAGCGGAACTTGTAAAGGCGAAGCGTGCGCAAAACGAAGAGAAATGCGTAGCCCTACACTACTTGGACAAGGCCGCGGAGGTCCCGCAGGGACTTGCGGTGCTCGCGTACCCACTGCGAGGTAAAGCCCAGCACGCTAATGCCTTTGTCTACCGTATGCTTGAACACCTGCTCCATATCGTTCAAGTGCGGCTGCGCAACGTTGACACTGTAAAGCCTCTGCATCTCCGACATCGCCCGCGCGAAATGGTCACCCCTGCCGCAGTAATGCACCATCCCGCCGCCGAACTCGTCGAACAGCCGCTGATCAAACGGCCGTACAAACTCGATATACATCTCCTCGGAAAGGTTCATCAGCGAATCGTCCCGCAGCGTAATCCGACCCTTGTGCAGCATCCCCCAGTGCGCCGCGTAACCATCCAGCTTCGGTGCAACGATCTTCTCCCACTCGCGCATGAAAATAACGTAGGTCTCGGTGATCATCTCCAGGAACTGCTTCATCAGGTCCGGGTAGTCGTAGAGATAGTAGAACATCTCGCTGCCGCACAGCACCTCGCAGATGTCGATCGGGCCTTGCGCGTCGGGGTGATAGATATGCACGAACTCACTCACCTTCGGATAGGGCTGCATCATCTCGATAAACCGCCGGTTCATCTCCAGCGTCTTGCCGCCCAGCACCGAATGCACATCCGGAATGCCCTTGTCGAGCGCCGCCTTCACGCCATCTATTCCGCCCGGCATAGGGAGAGAGGTCGGGAGGGTGTTGAGCGTCTCGTCCATGATGTATGGCTCAACGCCGAACAGCGACGGCAGCGTGGACGTGCCATAGTTGGATCTTATGTTCAGAATCGCGCCATTGCCCGCTTCCAGCGCAGCCGAAACAGGGCCGAACTGCTGGATCGCCATAGCCTCCTGGTCCTCCAGCGCCTGGTTCACGGTCACCGTCGGCCAATCCACTCGCGGCGGCGCGATGTGGTTGCGCATCGGCCTGAAAACGTAGCCCGAAAAGCCCCCTTCAAGGAAATCGATCCACTCGTCCAGCAGCTTCTTCTCACCCGCCGGGTCGATCCGCGATTCCAGATCAGCAAGCAATGTCTCTATCATCTTCTCTTCCTCTCAAGGGCTGGGCTGGGCAGAACACGCGCATTCTCAGCATCTTCTCTCCGGCAGCCTACAACTGTTTGCCATTGTATAACAGCACAGGCACACGGACAAGGACGCGGCTCCCACCGGGCAAGTTAGGAAGCAGATGTGACTTCGCCTGCTAAGGATGAGCGCAGACGTGGCTTCCCCCCTTGCGAAGGGGGGACTGAGGGGGTGAAGCGCTATCTGAGAGGATCCCACAAACCGCTGTCGCGCTCTTTGATGAAGGCGTCGAAGCCCAACCACTTCGCGTGACCGTCGAGGTAGGAGGCGGTCGTGCCGCCATAGTGGATCTTGGACGGTTGGTTGCGGGGGCTGGCGTCTCCGATTGCCCAGTAGAAGCACCCGTCGTCGATATTCTGCCTGCCTTCGTGTATCAGCATCAGCACTTTCGTGGGATATCGGACGGTGTCTATGGCGACGCGGCCCCTTCCACCGCACTGAGGATGAGTCTTCTCCGTCCCCAGCATCCAGTTCATCGAATAGCACAAGGGGTAGTCCTTAGTAACCGGCGTCACGTTGGTCGGCGCGATGAAGCTGTCGGTAGGACAGACGAAGATGCGCTTGTTCTTGCCGCAATAGTTCCAGATCGCTGACCTTTCGATGTTCACAACGGGGCTGCCCGTGTTCACGCATCCGCACCAGTCCGGCCCGCCCAAAGGAGTCACCCAAAGCACGAAAGCGCACGGGAGCTTGCCGCCGTTGCTATCGGCATACATCCGAAACGCTGAAGACAGGGTCTTGACGTTTGAGGTACAGGTGGCCATTCGGGCACGTTCCTTCGCGTTAGCGAACACGGGGAACAGAATGGCGGCGAGTATTGCTATGATGGCCATTACTACCAGCAGCTCGATCAGTGTGAATGCGGCGTTGTTAGCTCTGCGCATGTTCCTGAGCCTTCCAAATCATCCGGCCAGTGGAGTACATTCATTATACCATGCAGCCCGTCGCGCCCCACGACGGCCGCGGGACTTTGTAGACCCCTGCTGAGTTTTGTGCTAATCTCATGTGTAGTACAGACAGACGAAGGGTCACCAACCATATGAGCGATACGTTCAGATTGGCCGCCACTCCTCTCCCTCCGATGGAGATCGCCCGGATGCTCGAATCCGGCGCCGCTGAGGTAGATGAGTATCTCGGGCTTCAGATATACGCCAACACAGCGCCCGACTACCTTGCCCAACAGCGAAAGCGACTTGCCGAAACGGCGAGACTTCATGCCGAGAGAGTCGGCGATAAGCCGAGCTTCCTGATCCGCGCTCCAGGGCGGCTGAACGCTTTTCTTGAATACCTGGATATGTGCGCTGGCGACCACATGTCCACTACAATAGATGGCGATATCCCGGTCTGCCTCACCCCCCGCGACGACGACATCCTTGACGTAACCAACATCAACCCGTTGTTCCCGCCGGATAGGTTATGCATAAGCACCGAATTCGATAGGTTTGCGAAAGCCCCGTGGGACGAGCACGCGAGCGAGCTTGAGGACAACTGGGACAATCGCTCGCTCGTCTACCCGCACTATGGCCGTCCGCAAGGCAACTGGCTGAACTATGTCCTCAGCCCGTTTATGCGAGTGCTATGGGACGATCCAACATTTCCGATGAAGGGCGCCGATCTCACATTCGGGCGCGCAACGGCCCCGTTCAGGGCGGGCACAAGCTCATCTTCCGCCATCGTCGTGCTCTCGATGCTCACGCTGCTGCTGTCTAACCAGGACAGACTGCCGGGTTGGTCGATCCAGCACATATGCAAGCTCATGGGCGAGGCTGAGTGGTATGTGGGAACGCACGGCGGCGCGAACGACCAGATGACGATCCTTCGCAACCCCGTGAACAGCGTCGTCTACAACCGCCACTCCAGGCCCGACCTTGACACCACCCCGCTACCGTTCCTGCAGGGGATCCATGTTGTGCTTGCTAACTCGTTGTGGGAGGTCAACAAGACCCTGGGCGGAAATCAGAGCTTCAACATGCGCAAAGGCTGGATGCAGATGGGCGACGAACTGATGAAGCTCATCATCAAGGCTGTGCGCGAAGAGCTGTCCCGTCATCCTGAACTCGTCTCAGGATCCAAAGAAGGCTGGCTTGGCCGGCTCATCAACAGCAAGTTCGGCTACAACGTAGGCGGAAGGGTGCCGCTTCTGGAATCCCAACCGGCGCTTTGGGACAAGATCGAGCAGAACTACTTCAAGTTCGGCAGCCTGCACGAGGATATTCTCGGGGTGTCCGACGACGTGATACGGGAACTGCTGCTCCTCTTGCCCGTAAAGATCACTCCCCAGGAAGCTGGAGCCATATTCGGCAGGGACGCTGAGACGATCGAACGAATCTACACCGCGCCGAAACGAGGCGCCATCGGCGGATACCATATCCGCACTACGGCGAGGTTTTTCCACAAGGAAAACATCATAGGCAAGCGTCTGGAACGCATATTCAACGAGGCGCAGCGCAGGGTTGATTCGGGTGATTTGTCGCCTTATTCGGCGGAGTATGACGCGTATCGCATCGAAGTCGGGAAGATGGTAGACGAACTGCAGGATATCCTCTCGATCGATTTCAGAGTATCGAACCCGCAGCTCGACCTGCTGCTGACCATCGCCCGGCGCGGCCCGGGTTACCTGGGAGGAAAGCTGACCGGAGCGGGCAAGGGCGGATGTGCGTCGCTGCTGGTTAGAGAGGACCAGTCCAAGGCGATGTGCGAATACCTCGACCGCGAGTATTACGGCAAGCCTGAGTACTTCGAGTACTACCGGCAGGTGCTGGAGGATGAGCGGCGGTTCAACGAGCCGGGCAGCATCGAGCACGATTCGGCGGTAGAGCGGATTGGCATTCTTGACGCCGCGCTGGCGTCTATCAAGGATCAGCGGAGAGTGATAACATTCAGCCGAGGCGCGTGCGTGGTCGAGCTACCCTAGTCCTGTCCTTCCGGCAGGACGATCTCGTGATCTTTAGCGAGACGAGGTATCTGTGGGCGATGCGCGCCGTTATTCCGAATCGAATGAGGAAAGTCACTTTCCAGGGCGAACGAAAGGAAGAAATGCTCCAATGAGAAGAATACTAGGGCTAGCAATAGCCGCGCTCATCTTAGCCACTGCGTCAGGGGCAGCTGCCGAGGATACCCTGTCGCCCGAGACCACCAAGCCTGCTCCATACACGGAGAAGATTCCGGGCACCACGGTCACTATTGACATGTTGCCGATCCCCGCCGGCGAAATAATGATGCCGGACCCGGCTAAGAAAGGCACGAGAAAGAAAGTGGCCGTCGGGCCGTTCTACATGGCAAAGACCGAGACTACCTGGGACGCATACGATGCCTACAGGCTGGGGGTGCTCAATGAAGCAAAGCTAATAGGCAAGGATGCGACCTCCAGCCCCAGCAGTCCTTACGGCGAGGCCGATCGCGGTTACGGTCACAAGGGATATCCAGTGATCAACGAGACCTACCTTGGCGCCGTTTCCTTCTGCAAGTGGCTGTCCGAAAAAACCGGCAAGAGCTACCGCCTGCCGACCGAGGCGGAATGGGAGTATGCCTGCCGGGCGGGGCTTCCCGATCTGTCACCTGCACAGCTGGCCAAGGCCGCCGTGTGCGGAACGAATAAGACCAGCCCGGTGGGCAGCAAGGCGCCAAACGCGTGGGGCCTGTATGACATGCTCGGCAACGTAGCGGAATGGGCCGTAGATCTGAGCGGCAAGCCCGTCGTCTGCGGAGGCTGTTTTGAGGACAAACCGACGAAGGTAAATGCTGCCTCCCGGAAGTATGAAACAGAGGAATGGAGCGCCAACGATCCGCAGGACCCGAAGAGCAAGTGGTGGCTGTCCGATGGTCACTTCGTCGGCTTCCGCGTGATTTGCGTCGAGTCTCCGGCTCCCGCAGCCGAATAGCAGCCGAACGCAGCCCGCAGCATCCTGTATCCGGATCGCTATTCGGCGAGCCCGGAGCATGAGCCTGAAGCATTGGTCGGCGCCACGAGCCAGGAGCATCCTGAGCGTAAGGATCGAAGGGCGCTGCGGTTGCATAACGATACCAATCTCCAAGTGGGGGAAAGAGAATGAGTTCTAATCAGACTGATGGCATGTCCCGCAGGGATTTCCTCAAGAGTTCCGCGGCAGTAGCGGTGATTGCCGGCGCGGGCCCGATGGTCCTTGGCCAGGGAGTGCATGCGGCAGGTTCGGACGTGATCCGGGTCGGTCTTATCGGCTGCGGTGGTCGCGGAAAAGGCGCGGCGCGCGACGCATTGACATCCAGTGGAGTCAAGATCGTCGCGCTGGGCGATCTGTTCCAGGACAGGGTCGATAGCGCCTTCCAGAGCTTTACCCAGGATGAAAACCTCAAGGGCAAAGTGGACATCACCAGAGACCGATGCTTCACCGGGTTCGACAACTACAAGAAGGTCATAGCAGCCGGCGTTGACATGGTCATTCTCGCATCGCCCCCCGGCTTCAGGCCTACGCATCTGAAAGCTGCGGTGCAGGCCGGCAAGCATGTGTTCATGGAGAAACCGGTCGCGGTCGATGCACCCGGGGTCAGGACGGTCATAGCCGCGGGCGAGATGGCGAAGCAGAAGGGCCTTGGGATTGTGGCAGGAACGCAGCGCAGACATCAGGCCGGCTACGTGGAGACGATACGGAAGATCCACGACGGCGCGATCGGCGAGATCATCAGCGGCCAGTGCTACTGGAACCAGGGCGGACTCTGGAACCACGGCCGCAAGCCCGAATGGAGCGATATGGAGTGGCAAGTTCGCAACTGGCTGTATTTCACCTGGCTCTCGGGCGACCACATCTGCGAGCAGCACGTCCACAACATCGACGTGATGAACTGGGTGATCGGTTCACACCCCGTCAAGGCTATCGGCTTCGGCGGCAGAGAGGTCAGGACCGATCCCGCCTACGGGCACATCTACGATCACTTCACAGTCCACTTCGAATACCCCAACGGCGCGCGAGTGCTCAGCATGTGCCGCCAGATCGACGGCTGCGCCAACAAGGTATCCGAGTTCGTCCAGGGCAAGAAGGGCGTTTCCAACTGCGCTGACATGATCTTGCGCGATAAGGATAGAGGCCGCGCGTGGAACTACACCGGCCCCAACCCCAGCCCATATCAGCAGGAGCACAAGGACCTGATAGCCAGCATCCGCGCGGGCACTCCTCTTAACGAGGCTCAGCAGGTCGCCGAAAGCTGCATGACTGCCATTATGGGCAGGATGTCGGCGTATACCGGCCAGGAGATCACCTGGGAGCAGGCTATCAACTCCAAAGAGAACCTGATGCCGGATGTGCTCGAACTCGGCCCACTTCCCGTACCGCCGGTCGCGGTGCCGGGAAAGACGCAGTTCATATAAGCCATTAGCGATTAGCTGTCGGCCGTTAGCAGGAACCAAACGCTCCAGCTAATTGCTGACGGCTAACAGCTCCAAACTGGAGGCTTGGAAAATGGAAGTGAGTAGACGCGAGTTGCTGGCTATGGGTGCGATAGGCAGCGCGGCAGTTGTTGCTGGGCTTGCCAGCGGTGCTCAAGCTGGAGTTGAGGATACCGGACTGGTTGGTCCGCGGAAGACAGCGAAGCCGAAACGAGCCGTGCTGAAGATAGCGAGCCAGGAAGGCCGGGTGCCCGGTAAGGACCTGCCCGAGAAGCTGGCGAAGATGGAAGCGTGGGACATCGACGGGATCGAGGTCGGTGGCCGTGGGCTCCAGAATCGGGTTGAGGAGATCAACGCGGCGCTGAAGAACTCGAAGATCCAGATGAGCGCGGTCTGCGCCGGGTTCGAGGGCGCTCTGATGAGCGATGACCCGGCAGTTCGGAAGAAGTGCGTGGAGTCGATGAAGGTCATTCTGGAAGCGGCAGGCGCGATTGGCTCCACCGGCCTGATCTTCGTCCCTGCGTTCAACGGCCAGACGAAGCTCGACCACATCGAGGGCCGTAAAGTGCTCCTGGACCTGCTGCCTGAGCTCTGCGAGTTCGCGCACAAGCACGGGACGCGCATGCTTCTTGAGCCCCTGAACCGCCGCGAAACGTGGTATGTGAGGCTGGTCGCCGATGCGGCTGCCATCTGCCGGGACGTGAACCACCCGGCCGCTTGCGTGATGGGCGATTTCTACCACATGTATATTGAGGAAACCAGCGACATGGGCGCGTTCCTCTCCGGCGGCGACATGCTGCACCACGTTCACCTGGCCTCCATCAAGCGTAACCTGCCCGGCCAGGACGAGCGCGACTACAGAAACGGCTTCAAGGGCCTGAAGATGCTTAACTACCAGGACTTCTGCAGCTTCGAGTGCGGCTGCGTAGGCGATGTAGAAGTAGAGATGCCGAAGTCGGTGAAGTTCCTGCGCGAGCAGTGGCGGAAAGCCTAACCGATTAGGCCGTCATGCTGAACTTGACTCAGCATCTACGTATCCAGTCAGAGGGGGTCTTTGCGACCCCCTCCGAGAATCCAAATCCCCGGTCCACGGAGGTGGACTTTGCGCCCTCGTAGCCGCGAGTTCATTCGCTGGGCCATGCTAGCCCTGCTCATAGCCACAGCATCCGTTGCGCACGGTCAGCACCGCTTCGAGTACGCCGAGATCGCAATGGGCGTGCGGGCGCGGATCGTGCTGTACGCCCCTGACGAATCTACTGCCGAAAAGTCAGCAAAGGCGGCTTATGACAGAATCGCGCAGCTTGAGGACGCAATGAGCGATTATCGGCCGGACTCCGAGCTGATGCGTCTATCCGCGGCATCCGGTGGGCCTGCGGTCAAAGTGAGCCCTGATCTGCTGTTCATATTGCGCAAGTCTCAGGACCTCTCGCGGCGATCCAACGGCGCATTCGATGTGACGATCGGCCCGGTCGTGAAGCTCTGGCGCAAGGCGCGCAAGGCGGGAACACTGCCACCGAAGGATGAACTCGCCGCGGCGCGCAAGCTTGTCGGATGGCGGAAGGTCCACATCGATCCGATCGGCTCCCGTGTCAGGCTCGATACGCCGGGAATGCAGCTCGATCTGGGCGGGATCGCCAAGGGCTACGCCTGCGATGAGGCCATCCGCACCCTCAAAGCTAACGGAATCAAGAGTGCCCTTGTGGAGATGGGCGGCGATATCGTCGTCAGCGGCCCGCCGCCTGGCAAGAAGGGCTGGGAGATCGAGATTGCCAACGCAGACGCGGCGCGATCCTTGGACAAGCCCAGAATGCTTGCGCTCTCCAACTCAGCCGTGTCATCATCAGGCGATACTGAGCAGTTCGTTGAGATCGGCGGCAAGAGGTATTCGCACATCGTAGACCCAAGAACCGGCCTCGGCCTCACCGACAGGATCGCGGTCACCGTCGTTGCGCCAAACGGCGTCACCTCCGACGGCCTCTCGACCGCCATCAGCGTCCTTGGTGATAAGAAGGGCCGCGCGCTCGCCAACACCTACCCCGGCGTCTCCGTCTACATCCGCAAGGCTCCGCGGTGAGCGAAGGTCTTCTTCAGCGTGGAAGCCGGAAAGCCAGAAATGTGCGAGACAGAGATTTGGGCCCGTTCTTCCAGCTTTCTACCTTCCGGGCTTCCATGCTCCGCACGCCAGACAAAAAAAGCTTGACAAGTCTGCTACCTACTGGGTAAAATGCAGCATACGACCGATAATCGTAGCATAAGACAATGAGTATACAGTCCTTCCAGCTCAATAACGCCGGCGTTAAGTATGCCAAGCCGCAGTGCGGCCTGGTTGCGCTTATGCACGTCATTATTAGCACTACCCGTGCATCGCGGCTGGAGGGAGCAGGCATTATCTGGTAACTGGTAACACTCAGACAAGCAAACTTCCAAAGGCCGCGGAGAGAGAACTCCCGCGGTCTTTTTGTTTTTTGAGCCATTAGCCGTCGCTGATCGCTAACAGCCAAGGGCTAATACCTGAGAGGAGACTACCATGACGTGGTACAAGGATCTATTCGCAGCCGAAGACCCGGCAAGGTTCGACAGGTACGTCGAGAGCGAGACCAGCCGCGCACAGGTTGATTTCGTCATCGACAAGCTAGCCCTCGAGCCGGGCGCGAAGGTGCTTGATCTCTGCTGCGGGCAGGGCAGGCATCTGATCGATCTCGCTCGCCGCGGCTATGATGTTGTCGGGCTTGACCTCTCCGAGTATATGCTCGAGAAGTGCAAGACCGCTGCCGCCGCCGAGGGGATCAACCCGACCCTTGTACACGCCGACATGCGCGAGATCGGCTTCACTAGCGAGTTCGACGCCGTGATTAGCATGTTCACCTCGTTCGGCTACCTTGAGACCGATGACGAGGACCGAAAAGTCATAAACGCCGCCTCCCTGGCTCTTAAGGGAGGCGGTTCGCTTTTCCTGGACATCCTCAACCCGTTTGGGCTGATGGCGGACTTCCGTCCGATAGAATGGAGCGAGAATGCGCGCGGTGATCTGCTACTCTCGGAGCGCGAGTTCGACCCCCTCACCGGGCGTCTTAACGCTCACGAGGTAACCATCCACAACGATGGTCGCCGAACCGACACCACCCACTCCCTCCGCCTCTACACCTACACCGAAATCCAGAAAATGCTCCGACGAGCCGGCCTCACGATCCAGCAAGCCTACGGAGGATACGATTCCTCTGTCCTCACCCGCCAGTCCCACAGAATGATACTCATAGCTCGCAAAGACTCAGACCCACCGCCCACTTAGGTCACTGAAGCAAGCGACGAGCATCCCGATTTCTCTCCCAGACAAGCCCGGTAGCGAGATGTGGTAGAACGTAGTTGTATCCGACCGGAGGTCCCCGATGAAGACAGTTCAAGTCCAGTTGAACGACAGACTTGCTAGCGAGCTTGACGCGCTGATGCGCGCCGGGTTCTTCAACTCAGAGGAAGAGGCCATTCGCTTCGCGCTGCTGAAATACATCCAGAACCACGAGCCCTTGCTCTCCGAGCGTTTCCAGCTGGAGGATATCGCTTGGGCGCGCAAGCAGAAGCGTCAGGAACAATGAAAACCGCTGTCTCCGACACGGGGCCGTTGCTCCATCTCGCCGAGATAGATCGGCTTGATCTGTGAGTTCAGTCGGCCAGGTCGTGATACCAGCAGCAGTGGTTGAGGAACTCGACGTCCTCGCCCCACATTGGTCGTCCAACAAACCCGACTGGCTTCAGATCGTTACTCTCACACCTGCCTCAGCCGACACGGCGTCCGCATGGGAGACGTCCGGAATCCTGCACAGGGGCGAAGCGCACTCAGTGGCATTAGCTCGCCAGATTGCTGCGGACTGGTACCTCACGGACGATTCGGCGGCTCGTATCTTCGCCGAGTCCGTCGGTATCGAAGCTCACGGCACGGTAGGCATCGTGCTGTGGGCAGCCATCAGCGGCTTAGTGAGTAGGGAAGACACTGAGGCGCTGCTGGATCGGCTTGCACACGAATCCTCGCTCTGGGTCTCGCAACGCGTTCTATCAGCGGCCAGATCGGCACTGGACGATCTTTGGTCTAGCTGACCGATCGCCGGCTGCAAGCCAGCGCTCCCATGCTATAATACCCGCAGAATCTCAGCTATCAGGAGTTGCAGCATGCACGGTTCACTACCAGTCATCATTCTGGCCATAGTTCTCATCGCAAGCATCGCCGCAAGCGCGGCTCCGGCCTACAAGGCGCCGGCGGAAAAGGGGTTCCTCAGCCGCACGGTTACCGTCGGCGGCAAGGATATGAAGTACGTCGTCTACATTCCGGACTCGTATGACCCCAAGAAGCCGATGCCCTCGATTATCTTCCTCAACGGCGCGGGCGAGTGCGGAACTGACGGTTGGAGGCAGGTCTATCACTTCGGCGGCGCAATCAAGCTGGCCGCGGATAAGTGGCCGTTCATCGTGATGTTCCCGCAGAAGCAGGACGTGAAGTCCGCGTGGCAGGACGAGGAGCCGATGGTGATGGAGATCCTCAGGAAAACCAGGGCCGAGTTCAACGTCGATGACTCCCGCCTCTACCTGACCGGCCTCTCCCAGGGCGGCCACGGAACGTGGAACATCGCCGCCAGGAATCCCGGCATGTTCGCCGCGATCGCTCCGATCTGTGGATGGGCGAGTGAGGAAGTGGCAAAGAAGGTCGCTGGGCTGCCTATCTGGACCTTCCATGGCGACAAGGACGAGGCAGTTAAGCTCGAATGCTCCGAGAACATGAAGAAGTGGATCGAGGCCGCCGGCGGCCAATGTAAGCTGACGGTCTACGAAGGAGTCGGCCACAATTCCTGGGACAATGCCTATCGCAACGAGGATTTGGGAGCGTGGTTCCTGGAGCACAGGAAATAGTTGAGGGTCCACGCCTTATGGTTGAGGGAAGGGACCGGCAGGGCCGGTCCCGTTGTAATCGCTGCCCAGGCTACTTCGGTGGACACCTCCGATGGGCTTGACCTCCCTATGCTTCACGCCTATACTGTCCGAAAAAGCAACCTACCCGAGCCAAAGGAGAGCGCCAAGTGGCTGAGAAGAAAGAAGTTAGATGGGGAATCATCGGCTACGGGGCCGCGTTCGGAATGGGCAAGGCCCACGCCGGATGGATCAACGCCAGCCCCGGCATGAGAGTGATCGCCGTTTGCGACACCGACCCTGCCCGGACTGAAGCGGCGGCGGCTGATTACCCCGGCATAGCTACCTACAACGACCTCGCGTCGATGCTCAAGAACAAGGACATCGACAACGTCGTGAACATCCTCCCGCACAACCTGCATCATCCCGTATCGATGGAGTGCCTCAAGGCGGGCAAGGGCGTAGTGCTGGAAAAACCAATGTGCATCACGACCGATCAGGCGACCGAGATGATCGAGCTCGCCAAGAAGAAGAAGGTGCTCCTCACCGTTTTTCACAACCGCCGGCACGATGGCGACTACAAGGCCGTGAAGGAGTTCATCAAGAAGGGCATGATCGGCGACGTCTTCCGCATCGAGGCGTTCATGGGCGGGTGGGGCCACCCCGGCCACTGGTGGCGCACCTCCAAGGAGATCTCCGGCGGATGCATGTATGACTGGGGCGCGCACCAGATGGACTGGATATTGAACTTCCTCGAGGGCCGCAAGATCAAGAACGTGACCGGGTTCTTCCAGAAGCGGGTCTGGAACGATATCACCAATGAGGACGAGACCCAGGCAATCATCCGCTTCGATGACGACGTTGTTGCCGATCTCACCATCTCCCAGATCGCCAAAGTGGGCAAACCCCGCTGGAGGATCCTTGGCACTAGGGGCGCGATCGAGGACCGCTGGGCCGGCAGCTTTAAGGCGTTCGTGGACATGAAGGGCTATCCGGCCGAGATGACCGTGAACTACCAGCCCAGCACATGGGAGCAGTGGTATCCGAACCTGGCCGCGCACCTATTGAAGGGCAAACCGCTGGAGGTCAAGCCCGAGGAAGCCCGCCGCGTAATCATGTGCATCGAATACGCCGAGCGCTCGGCCAAAGAGGGCAAGTCCATAGAGACGCCGTTCGAGTGATCCGAACGCATTCCAATAGGTTGCAGAGGATCGGTGACGCTAGCCCTGAGCAGCGACAGCAGCACTCTGACGCAGCGAAATCAGCATCCTGAGCGCCGTCGAAGGATCGCTGATTTCGCATCCGAGCAGATCGCAGGGGGATCGGCAGCGGTCAACACGGCAGCGTGAAACGGTTGCTCATAGCCGTGCCAATCTGTACTAGTATTGGGCATTACCGTGACCAAAGCTTAACCTAAGCTCCGCCTCGCGCATGTTACAATGACGCAGTATACTGCTGAGCTGGGAGGGGCTAACGTGACTGGTGAGATAAAGGAAATCGCGGAACGCATCAAGGAACTTCGAGAAGTCTCCGACCTTACGGTCGAGTCTCTTGCCAAGGAACTGGGTATCAGCGCCGACATCTATCGGCAATACGAGAGCGGCGCGGTCGATATCCCCGTCAGCCTGCTCTACGAGATAGCGAGCAAGTTCAAGGTCGAGCTTTCTGAATTGCTGACCGGCGAGCCCCCGAGGCTGCATACCTACTCGCTCGTCCGCAAGGGCAAGGGAGTCGATATCAAGCGCAGCCACCACTACGACTACCAGAGCCTCGCGCCGAACTTCGTGCACAAGCGCATGGAGCCGCTGCTGGTCACTGTCCAACCCAAGGAAGCAAACGAAGAGACCAACTCTCATCCGGGTCAGGAGTTCGACTACGTGATCAGCGGGACCCTCGCCGTCAGAATCGATGACCACGACCTTGTCCTGAACGAAGGAGATGCCCTCTTCTTCGATTCCAACCATCCGCATTCCATGAGGGCCATGAACGATCAGCCGGCTCAGTTCCTGGCGATCATACTCTAGGGGGTTAGCCATGCTCGAGAAATATGTCTCAGGAACCGAGTTCAGCTCATACGAGGACTTCAAGAAGAACCTCAAGATCATTATCCCGAAGAACTTCAACTTTGGGTTCGACATCGTAGACGGGTACGCGAAAGAAAGCCCCAACAAGCGCGCGCTGGTCTGGTGTAACGACAAGGGCGACAGCCGGACGTTTACCTTCGGCGAGTTGTCCGAGATCAGCAACCGCATCGTGAACTTCCTTAGGGCGGTCGGCATCAGCAAGGGCGACCCCGTGATGCTCATTCTCAAGCGCCGGTGGGAGTTCTGGGCGACGATGGTCGCGCTGCACAAGCTCGGCGCTGTCGCCATCCCCGCCACTCACCTGCTCACGCCCAAGGATATCGTCTATCGCACCGGCCGCGCGGATATCAAGATGATCATCGCCTGCGATGACGAACGCGTGCTGGACGCGGTCGATGAGGCGGAGAAGGACTCCCCGACACTGCAGCACAAGGCCGTGATCCGCATGAGCCGCCCCGGCTGGCACTCGTTCGATGAGGCGGTCGCGAAGGCCTCCCCGGTCTTCGAGCGCAAACTGACCGGTCCAGAGGCGACGCAGAACGAAGACATGATGCTCCTCTACTTCACTTCCGGCACTACCGGAATGCCAAAGATGGTGCACCACGACTTTGCCTACCCGCTCGGGCACATCCTCACAGCCGCCTTCTGGCAGAACGTGCAGGACGACGGCCTGCATCTGACCCTATCCGACACCGGCTGGGCCAAATCCGCGTGGGGCAAGATCTACGGCCAGTGGATCGCCGGCACCGCCAACTTCGTCTACGACTTCGAGGGCAAGTTCGAGCCCGCCGACGTACTGCAGATGATGCAGGACTACAAGATCACCACCTTCTGCGGCCCGGCGACCGTTTACCGCTTCATGGCCCAGCAAGACTTGTCCAGCTACGACTTCAGCGCGCTCAAATACTGCGTCACCGCCGGCGAGCCGCTCTACCCCGAGGTCTACCAGGGCTTTCTGAACGCGACCGGTCTCAAGATTATGGAGGGCTTCGGGCAGACCGAGTCCGCCGTCATGGTCGCCAACTTCCCTTGGATGACGCCCAAGCCGGGTTCGATGGGCAAGCCGTCGCCGTGTTACGATGTTGACATCGTCAACGATGAGGGCAACTCCTGCGACGTCGGCGAGGAAGGGCAGATCGTCATTCGCACTGGCTCCGAGAAGGTCCCCGGCCTCTTCAAGGGTTATTACCGCGATGAGGAGCTGACCGAGCGCATGTGGCACGACGGCCTCTACTACACCGGCGATGTCGCCTGGCGCGATGAGGACGGCTACTTCTGGTATGTCGGCCGCAACGACGATATGATCAAGAGCTCCGGATACCGCATCGGCCCGTTCGAGGTCGAGAGCGCGCTGATCGAGCACCCGGCAGTGCTGGAGTGCGCCATCACGGGCGTTCCCGACGAGCTTAGAGGCCAGGTGGTCAAGGCGACGGTCGTGCTCTCACCGGGCTACACGGCTTCCGATGAGCTTGCAGCCGAGCTGCAGAACCACGTGAAGAAGGTCACGGCGCCATACAAGTATCCGCGCATCATCGAGTTCGTGGACGTGCTGCCGAGAACGATAAGCGGCAAGGTCCGCCGTGTTGAGATCCGATCGCGTGAAACCAAGAGCGGCTATCAGCCGGAGGTCAAGGCGGACTGACCACTGCGGATCATAGATCGACATTGGAGATCAGCCCAAGGCCGGTGGAGTTCCCGCCGGCCTTTTTCATTGCGCGGCAGCATCTGCCGGGCGGAAGGCGAAGTAGTGCCGCACTATCATATCATCCGGCAGGTCTGAGCCGTGGGTGCCTTTGCCGTTCTCGCCGATGTGCGCGCCGTGATCGGGCGCGAAGTGGATGGCGCGATTGAACCGCCGCCAGGGCAGCTCATCGATCGCCCGGCCCAACTGCTCGAAGCGCCGCGCGACCTGCCGCATCGCTGAGATCGCTTCCTCGCTCCACGGGGTCGTGCGGTGCAGCGCGCTGTCGTAGCCGATGAAGTAGGCCACGAAGCAATCGTAGGCATCCTCTTCCAGCAGCTTCAGCGCGCGGTCGAGGACGTGGTCGTCGTCGGGCTCGGTGAAGTAGGTGATCGGCCGGTTGCGGAATATCGTGTCCATGCTGCATCCCGGCACCGCCGCGATTGCGACCCTCTTGCCCGCCGCGGGAAGGATGTCGAAGATGGTGCTGACCGTGAGCACCGGCTTGCGATACTCCGTGATGCCGTGCACACCGGGGGTCGCGCCGCTGAACATGGAGCCGAAGCAGACCGGCGTGACCGAGGGCGACATCGCGCGTAGGGTGACGGCTTCGGGAGCTGCCTGTGAGAGCGTTTCGGCGACATCCGGATACCTCGTGAGCTGCTCGACCCCGATAGCGTCACCGGCGACTATCAGGTACCGCTCGACAGGGCCTTCCAGCCGCCGCGCGGCATCAAGGATCCCCGGCAGCGGGGCCGCTCCGTGACAATCTCGCGAGGATACGCCCATGGTCTCGCATATCGTGGGAGCTATGGCCGTCATTTGCGGCAGTGCAGGTGATACTTCCTTTGTCATCTATTTGCGCCCTCCATTGGCAGTCCTGGGACCCTCGGTCGCCGCAGCGTGCGGTATGCTCAATACGATCACGGTCGGCCGGTGATCGGAGGTGTTCTTCGTCAGTTCGGCAGGGATCGCCGGGCCGTCGCTTACGTGCTTTTCGAGCGGCCTGGAGGTCCAGATCTGGTCGATCCGCTCGCCGACCTGCGGCGCGATCAGAAACCCCGATGCCCGAAGCGCGCCGGTGTGCGGTTTGTGGATGCCATACTTGAAGTTGGCGTCACCCATCATGGTGGCGAGATCGAACGCGTGCGGCCTCATCTGGGCGGCGAGGTAGCGTATCTCGCTCAGTTGGCTGTCCTCGTTTCTGAGGAGGTTGAAGTGCGTCACAAAGACGTGCAGCGGGCGTCCATCGGGGAGTTTCAACTCCGCCTGCAGGGCGGCTCGGGTGAAGTGATCCGGGAAGCCCTTCGCGGACACTATCGGCAGCTTGCTGTAGAGCGCGACGTTGAAGCGGCTCTGGCCGGACTTTGCCAGGTAGTAGTGCATTCCGAGTTCCCGCGCGACCCGCTTCGCCACCGCCTCGTCGTTCTTGTCCCACGAGCAGGCCTCCTGGATGCCAAGTATGTCCGGGTTCACGTGCTTGATAACGGCGATGACCCGATCCAGCCGATTCCCCGCGCGCTGCCCTTTGCTTGCCCGTTCCGCGATCTTAGCCTCTTCCTGATCGACTCCCGCGCCGTACTCGATGTTGTAGGTCATCACCGTGAGTCTAGTCCCATCGACGGCGCAGGCGGGGATGGAGAGGATGACGAGCACGATCAGGGCAAGGCATTGCATCGTGAACCAGCCCTTATGAGTTCGTAATGCATGGAACAAACTCACGCTCAGGCGAGGCTGTTTCACGCTCAGATGCCGCAGTGATTGAGTTTGTTTTGCAACATTATCCCTTGCGGGAGTGGCAAGCTCCAAGTCGAAGGCTGCGAGGTGGGAAGGAGTGGTGGTTGTGTGTGCTCGGTTGTTCATGCAGACAGTATAGCATGTTAACTGGCGGTTGTCGACAGTCGATTGCAGATTTTGGATCTGTGATTGCAGATTGGACGCGGAGGGGCCGGGCGGGGCGGGGGAACGAACTGGCGGGGCGAAGGAACGAACCAGAGGGATTGATGATTTTAGATTGTAGAGTTTGGATTGTCTGTGTGCGGCATTACGGGGTGTCTGAGCGTGGAGCAATGGATGGGGCGTGGGCAGGTGGGGCTGGAATTGTGAACGAGGGAGTGGGCGGGCGAGATCAATCGGCCAGGGATTCGGTGAAATCGGTTGACGATTGTATGAAACGGCACCCTTTTGCGCCCAAATGCACGCAAATGCACTTTTTTGCCCGTGTTACGGTTTGTTTTGAGGGGAAACCGCCGTCAATTGCGCGGTTGTGGGGTGGCTATTCCGAAATCGCCACCCCAGGGAAGAGGAAGAACCCGCCGCTTCTGCCGCCGGGTCATGGGCGTCCCCACCTCTGTGCTCAGGCTGTTGTTCTGTCCCAAGCAGCGAAGTGATTGGCATTTGCCTATGCGCGTTCGCCACCAAGTTCGCCACCAAGTGCCCGCTTGCAAAGGTGGCACGATTCGACTATACTGCCATAGATCGTTCTGTGAGCGGCCGCCTGGCATCTGGACCAAGAGCAGCGGCGGGCCCAAGAGCTTGGGGGACCGAGTGAGTGCGAGTCGAGCACAACCTTTCCTGCGGTGGGCTGGCAGTAAGCGGCAGCTTCTGCCGATCCTAGAGCGCTACTGGTGTGACGGGTACGACCGCTACCTGGAACCGTTTGCCGGTTCTGCATGCCTCTATTTCAGGCTGCGGCCTAGGAAAGCCCTGTTGGGCGATGCTAACGCGGAGTTGATCCAGACGTACCGCGCGATCAAGAAGGAAGCCGCCGTCGTTGCCGAACATCTGCTTCGGCTGAAAAAAGGCCGTGAGGAGTACTTACGCCTTCGCAGTCTTGACCCAGAACGGCTTACCCCGTCGGAACGGGCCGCACGGTTCATCTATCTGAACAGGTTTTGCTTCAACGGGCTGTACCGAACCAACGCGGCAGGCCAATTCAACGTGCCTTATGGTGGAGATAAGGCGGGCAATCTCCCTTCTCCGGGTACATTGTCCGAGTGCTCCAGGCTGCTGCGGACAGCGCGGCTTGTGCAGGGCGACTTTGAGGGGGTGCTGAAGCTGGCAGAGCCCGGGGATTTTGTGTATATGGACCCGCCTTTCAGTGTAGCCAACCGACGGGTGTTCGCGGAATACAACCCTACCGTGTTTGGCCCCAGTGATCTCGCACGGCTGCGTTTCTGGATGGAGTCGTTAGCCGAGAGGAACATTGCGTTTCTAGTCAGCTACGCGGATTGTGCCGAAGCCGAAGCTCTTCGAAAAGACTTTGAGGCCGAAAAGGTAACAGTGAAACGAAATATCGCCGGATTCGCTGCGAGGCGTGGAGAGTCCGGTGAGGTGCTGATATACAACACCACGCCTGGCGCGCGGAGGTTACAGAGCCATGTTGTTTAGCAGAGCAAGAGCGAATACGCCGGAACGTGTTGTGCCTACCGGCACACTTAAGGACCTACGCCCCCAGGACATCAGGCCCAGCCCATACAACCCGCGGCGTCTGTTTGACCGTGAGCCGCTGGATGAACTCAAGAGGAGCATCGCGCAACACGGAGTGCTAGTGCCGCTTACAGTGTATATGCCTGCTGGGCAAAGCAAGCACGCCATACTCGACGGTGAGCGAAGGTACAAGTGCTGCTGCGAACTCAGCGAGGAAGGGCACGACATCAGAATACCCGCGAACGTTGTCGATCCGCCTTCGACCGCTGCCAATCTTCTCTATATGTTCTCTATCCATAGTCTGCGGGAGCAGTGGGAATTGATGCCAACTGCCCTAAGCCTAAAAGCTGTGATGGAGGAACTCAAGGAGACAGACGTCAAGACCTTGGCAAAGTTGACCGGTGCAAGCGAGCAGCAACTCGAGCGGTGCATGATCCTGCTGCAGTTCCCCGAACGCTTCCAGGCTCTATCGTTGCTGCCGGACAAGAACGAGCGCGTGGCATCCAACTTCTGGATAGAAGCACACCCAGTCCTCTCGCTGTGTGAGGAGCAGATGCCGGAGTTTGTGGCAGAATGCGGTGGGCGCGACAACATCACGGATAGGTTGGTTGCTAAGAAGCGAGCGGGGAAAATCAAGAGCGTCATACACTTCCGGAGGATCCTGGAGGCTTTCGCCTTTAGCCGTGAGGATCCAGCGCGCTTGGAGGCGGTAAAAGCACGTCTAAGGGAATACATACTGAACATGGATTTGGAGACCAGAATGGCCTTCGACGAGTTCGTCACCGAGGGTCGGCAGACGCAGACAGCCCTGAACGCGTGCACCTCTTTCAGGCAGGCACTGGACCGCTATAAGCTTGAGTACACTGTTGATCAGAGGCAGGAGCTTGTGGATGCGCTAGAGCAGGTCAGAGCTTACGTTGATACTCTGCTCGCGAGATTGGCTGCGGGGGACGAACCCGCCGAAGACGATGATGAGTGTTGGCTACGTTAGGCTGCTGAACACGGCAACGATGATGTACAGAGCGTGGCGGGTAGCACGGCGTTTCCCTGACTATGAGCCGCAGCCCGTTACCCACGCATCGGTCATGCAGTGGCTGCGCAAGTTTGACGTCAAGGATTGGCACGCTTTGTTACTTCTACTGGATCATGTGATCTACTATTCCAGGAAAGCGACCGCAGACGCGCTTGTGACGCAAAACACAGCCCTGCTAGAGGAACTTCAGCGGGATGGTATTGCGCCAGCGAACGTGATCTATGTGCAGGTTCATGACGCGGCGAGCAGTAGCCCCGTAATGTTGGATCTGCTAAAGCGAGCTGGGCGGCTTGGGCGGCTTGAGCGGCTGAAGTGTCACTTCGTGGACTCCAACGCCTCCGACTTCGCAAAGTTGACCCAGAAGGTCAAAAACGGTGCCATCGTCTACGTTGATGACTTCTGTTCCACAGGTAAGCAATTCACCGCTCACTACAGTAGAATGCGTGAATGCATTCTAGGACGATTCTCCGAGTTCCTGTTAGTCCCGTGCATCGCAGAGGAGGCATACGGTGTAATCTACAGGAAGCTGGGACTAGACATCTATACCGCGCGAATTCACTCCAAGGCAGAAAGGCCGCTACACCCACACGGAGCCGTTCTCGATGAAGTCTTGAAGGACCGTCTTACGGAGCTGTGCACGATGATCAATGATAGCGCTGGACTGGGGTACGGTGATATGGCGACCATGGTTGCCTTCTACCGAGACTCTCCGAACACGATGCCGCTCGTTCTGCGCGGCAGCATAGGTCAGTACCCATACGCGGGTGTGCTCCCTCGTGTCAAGGATCTGGCGCCGGACCCAAGATTCGCGGGATAGCTAATTGGCGAGCGAATAGACCGGCTAGACTAGCCTCTGCTTCGTCACCCAATCCTATCTTGCCTTCTCGTCAGAACCGCGGTTTCCGAATCGCCACCCCACTGCTCCAGCCGGATTTCCGAATCCGGCACAGCTACCACTCAGGCACGTCGATTGGCACGGGCCCGGTCGCTTTCCCCGCGTAGAATGATGCGCTCGAGTAATACCACTTCTCCGGCTCCATAACCAGCTCTTTGCGAACCGGATTCGCGTGCACATACTCCGCCTTCTGCCTCATCATCTCCTCACCGGACAGAGCCTTGGGGTGGAACTCGTCCTGCCAGACCTTGAAGCGGCTGTGAGGCTGCTTCTTTGCCGCCTGCTCGAACATCCACGTAAGCAGGACGTTGCCTGACTGCTCGGCAAGCTCGTAGATCGCTCTGGACGTGAACTTCTTGAAGTCGCGCACGATATCTGACAGGTCGTCCTCGGTCGCGGTGACTATGGCGTGCAGGTGGGTGGGCATTATCACATACGCATGGATCATCAGGCCTCGGTTTTCCCGCAAGTGCCGGAGGCTGTCGGTGAGCACGCGGAAGTACGGGCCCGAGATGAACACGGGGAGCCACCTGACAATCGTGCAAGTGATCAGGTGCGGATAGGGACCTCCCTGGATGACCTTGTATCGGTTTGCCATTGGGTGGGGGTTAGACGCGGGATTCGGAAATCCCTCCCGTGGGGTTGTAGGGTGGTGATTCGGAAATCACCACCCAGAGAAGAATCGCCTCGCCCAAGATACCCGCGCGCAGCAGGCCACTATCTCAGCCAGTTGCGGAGGGTGGAGATGATCCGGGAGAGAATGCCGGGTGCGGGGGACGGGTTGGTTTTGGCGTTCGTGTCGCCGTCGGCCTTAGCGTAGCATTCTTTGGTTTTGGCGAGGTTACCTTTGCGGTGGTAGCACGTGCCGAGGTTGTTCCAGGCGTCGGTTTCGTGCTGGAAGCCAGGGGTGTCGAGCGCTTTGAGGTTGCATTCGATCGCCTGGTCGTAGTCTCCCTGCTCCAGGTGGCAGGCGCCCATGTTGAACCAGACGGTGCCGGCGTTATCACAACCGGGGGCGCGAAGCGCCTCCCGATAGCAGTCGATGGCTTTGTGAAGATCGCCTTTCCTGCCGTAGGATATGCCCATGTTCTGCCAGGCGCGTCCGGGACTGTCGTAACCGGCTTCGAGAGCTTTGTGGCAACTTTCGATGGCTCTGTCGTAATCGCCGGCCTTGTTCAGCGTGTGGCCCAGGTTGAAGCATGCTGTTCCGCGATCCGCGTATCCCGGCGCCGCCGCGGCTGTCTCATAGCACTCGATGGCAGCAGCAATCTCGCCGAGTTCCGCATGCGCATCGCCCATTGCGCACCAGAGGCTCCCTGCGCCCTCACAGCCGGGGGTGTCCAACGCCCTTTGGAAATGCTCGATTGCGGCCGCGTAGCCGCCCTTGCGAAACAGCGCAACACCCATGTTCTCCAGCGCCATGCCCGGTTGCGTGAAACCTGGAGTGTCAAGGGCCTTGCTATAGCTCTCCAGGGCCTTGTCGTGATCGCCGCTCTCGCAATACGCGTTCCCCAGCGCGTACCACGTATCCCCCGTGCTCTCGTCAGCCGGCAGCTTGAGGACAGCCTCATAGCACTGCCGCGCCCTGGCGTGCTCGCCCTTGTGCTCGAACGCGTGCCCGCGTAATTGGAGGAGGCTGCGGAGCGCGTTTCCCTCCAGATGCCCGGTGAGCTGATCGGAATGGCGGATGACGTCGTCCCAACGCTGCTCGTCATAGGCCTCATCCACGAGTTGTGCCAGTTCCTGGATGGTGCCGAACTCATCGTCAGTGGTCATAGGACTCCTCGCGCGCCGGCGGTGTGCATGTGCATTATCACGCGGCTGGCGTTGTCTGTCAACGCTGACGGGAGGGTGGTGATTCGGAAATCGCCACCCAGATAGCATTCTTTCGGTCACAGGTAGCGCCGCAGCGTGTCGTTACCCCCCCCCCACCCTCCCCTTCGTCAGGGGAGGGAGCAAGCAGAGTCCACGCTCAGGCAGATCCCTCGCTCCGCTCGGGATGACGAGATGCTTTGGGTTCCTACACGCTGTCGCGGCTCCTACAGGCTCCGACGGCTCTTACACACTCCTGGGGGAAGCCCCCTTGGCAACGTCGTCTGAGTCTCTTACACGCTCTCGGCGAAGGATTTCGCCCTGGCGATGTTGTCGTTCCACATGCCTATGAACTGCTTGAGCGTGGGCGCGACGTAGCAGGCCGTTTCGTATTCCTCGGGTTTGACCCCGTCGGGGGAGTCGAAGCACTTGTTCCAGTCCGGCCAGATGCGCTGCAGCGTTTCGTGGCGCTTCGCCCAGATGCTGCCGGGGACCGGGTAGCCGTTTTCGTCCATGTCCGCGTAGAGCGTCTTCCAGTTGTCGATCTCCAGCGGCATTACGTCCATATACATCCGCTGGATGTTGCCGAAGTCGGTTGAGAACGGCACGTCGAGGAGTTCCGTGTTCTGGAAGAAGTTGCGCTTGGAGGCGGTCAGGATGCGGGTGCGCACCCCCCCCGGCCCCCCCTTCGCAAGGGGGGGAGTAGGCAGTGGAGCGCCGGCTCCTGCTTTCTCGAGGAGAATCACGACCCGCTTTGTCGCCAGCGTGCCCGCGCGGTCGATTGCGTCCTCCTCTTCCTCCGGGCGGAAGTCTATGCCCGCCGAGGCAAGTTCCGCGATCAGGCCCGGATCGTTGATCGCTTGATCGGTGAGCTTCTTGACTGAAGCCGGGTCTATCTTCTTGAACTCGCTCGTCTCGGGCAGGGCCGCCAGGATCGCCTTCACGCGATAGTCGCGGATTGCGTCGTTGAAGCGGCCGATCATGCTGGTCACGACCGATCCGCCCTCGCCGTCGTCCACCTTCTCACCGGTGCGTTTTTCGTAGTCGCGGATGCCGTTTTCGGTGGCCATTGAGGCGGCGTACATCTGCGGGACTTCGTATGAGAGCGTCACGTTCGTGAACATGCGCTCCTTGACCGCGTCCGGATACGCCTCCGAGTAGCCCGCGTTGAAGCTGCGGACCGTATTGAGGCAGGCCTGGCCCGTGCAGGCGATCTTGAAGTGGTTGTTGGCTTTTCCCATTCGCTCCCCGCAGGCGTTGACATAGAGATCATCCGCGCCGTCCAGGAGGATATCGTCGAACTCGCTGACGCGCTCGCATAGTATTTCGTATATCTGCGCGCCGGCGCAGGTGAGCTTCTTCTCGTCGTTGTGCCAGTCCGGCCTGAGCTGGAATGCCACGCGTCCCAAGCCGCGAAGGAGGAAGATCGAGCGCAGGCCGAGCATCGCGTCCACCACGACCCACTCCGTGAACTTCACAGCGCCCCAGTCGTCTGCTTCGTTTCGCGCCTTCTGCTCCCGGGCGATGACCCTGCGGACCTCGTGCCACTTGTTCGGGAACTTGAGGATGTAGTTGGTGGCCTCTTCGCCCCAGATGTTGCCCTTGCCGGACATATCGTCCTCGCCCATTACTGCAATCGCGGGGTTCGTTGTACCGCCGAGACTGCCCATCCTGCGGCAGCGAGAGGCCTGAAGACCGTAGTCGTTGAAGAACTGGGTCTTGGTCTTGCCTTCTTCGCGCGCGAAGTAGAGGTCCGGATAATACATGCCTCGCTGATAGAGGCCGGTGAAGCAGGAGAGGTAATCCTCGGGGGACGCGTAGGCGTCGCGGCCGGTATCGCTCTGCCACTTGCGGGCCCAGCCGGCGAAGAGGTTGTCGCCCTTGTTTGCGGCAATGTCCTCAAGCTTGATGAGCGCTGTAACCGCGAGGAACGCCTGCTTGTCTATTCCCGCCCATTTGGTCACGAGCGCGGCCGCCGCCTCTTTGATGTCCTTGACGCACTTGAGGGCGGCATCGCCGTGGAGGGGTCTGGCTTTGAGGTTGTGATCGAGCTCAACAGGTGAACTGAGTGACTCAGCAACGCCGAGCATGAATGATATGCAGCGCTCGCGAAGCGCCGAACCGCTCCCGGCGAACTTGGCATCCAGCGCGGTAGTGATAGCCTGGAAGTCTGAGGCGAAATCCTTTGGCAGAGTGAAGAAGAGGAGCTTCTGGCGCGCGAGTTCGATGTCCCAACCGGGCATCATTCCCTCGGTGCGCTCGTCTGCGTCCATTACGAGGTTCAGTATTACTTCGGCGTTTTTGGAAAGCATGGCAATCTCCTGAATGACAAATCGCTAGTTACGAATGACGAATTGGTGCGGTTGACTCCCTCTCAATCAGCTCAACCGGTACTGTGGCCGCATCAAGGGCAGCATCCTCCTGAAGCATCTTGCGAAGCATATCTACACACTGCGCGCCGATCTGCTCGGTGGGTATGCGGATAGTGGTCAGCGGAGGCTCCGCGATCTGCGCGAGCTCTTCGTCGTTGAAACCTACCACGCTCACGTCGCCGGGCACGCGCAGTCCGCGGGCGGCAAGGGAGCGCATAGCTCCGTGGGCGGCCATATCCCCGCCGGCGAAGATGGCGGTGAAGGGCTCGCCGCGATCGCAGAGCTCGTTCACCGCGCTTGCGCCCATGGCGTATTCGGTGATGGTCTGCTCGGTCGCATCGCGCTTACCAATGGCCGGATGCACTTCCAGGCCGGCTTCGCGCATCGCACGGGCGCACCCCTCGTACCTGCGGCGATACCACGGGAGCGTGACGTCGCCGATGAAGCGGATGGCTTTGTGCCCGAGCGAGATAAGGTGCTTCGCGGCAAGATATCCGCCGGATTCATCGTCTACATAGATCGCGGCGGGAACGCGATCGAGCCCGGGCGCGATCAGATTCGTGCCGAACAGCACGCGCGGAAGGGCAAGCTCGTCGATAGCCTGTAGCATGTTCGGGTAGTTGGTGCCGGCGACTATGACGCCGTCGATGAGACCCCTCGCGGCGAGGATGCGCGGCATTTCGATCTCGGAGGGGGGCGTATCCGGCAGATATGAGCAGGCGGCGTAGACTATCTGCACGCCGAGCGCATTTGCCCGGTCAGCGGCTCCTTGAAGCATCTGAGTATGAATGGAGTGCAGGAATGGCCGGTTAGAGAGCAGAAAGCAGATGGTCCCGGAGTCGCCGCGCGCGAGCAGGCGGGCTCGCAGGTTGGGCGTATAGCCGAGTTTGGCGATGCTGGCGGTGACACGTTCGCGGGCATCGGGGCTGACTCGCCAGGGCTCGTTCAGAACCCTGGAAACGGTCGCGGTGCTGACCTGAGCATCAGCCGCTACGTCATGTATTGTGACAAACCTGGCCATTACGATCTCATTGGCGTGATGTAAACGTTTACATTGCTATTCTATGTGCCCGATGCACCGCCGTCAAGTATGGGGGACGTCTATCGTAGAACCTTGTGGAAACACATCGGGCCCATGCATACGTAACTAGAGTTGCGTGCGGACTGTGCTGATAATCCATGAGAAAGCGATACTGCAGAGTTTGAACTAGCTGTGGCAGAACGTCTCGGATTGCAGACCTGAAGATGGTAAAACGGACGGCATCCGCGCAAATGTTGACGCAGATACGTTGCCGTGCTACTATCTTATCTGTGCGGGGCGGCACAGCTACTGCTGCCCCGCTTTTCATGTCCTGGAGGAATTAGCTTGAGTAGTTACCGCAGACTCACCCTGTTCGTCGTGACACTGGCTTTCGTCTTTGGCGCTCTGGTGCCGGCGGCTCTGGCTGCGTATTGGCCGACTCTCGCGGCTGAGGACGCGAAGAAGATCATGCCGGTTTCCGAGGTCAAGAGAGGCATGAGAGGCTACGGGCTGACCGTGTTCCACGGGACGACGATCGAGAAGTTCGACGTCGAGATCCTTGGAGTGATGAAGCGCACGAACACCGGCAGGGACCTGATCATGGTCCGGGTCGGCGGCGGGCCGATCAACAAGCGGCAGACCGGTATTATGAGCGGCATGAGCGGAAGCCCGGTCTACATAAAGGACAAGCTCATTGGCGCCATCGCCTACGGAATGCCGTTCGCCAAGGAGCCCGTGGGAATGGTGACACCTATAGCGGATATGCTGGAGGCGTGGGACAGCAACCTCCCGAAGCACCCCAGCGGCTATTCCAGCGCCCAATCGCTTCCGGAACCGCTGAGCATAGACGGTAAGACCGTGCGGAAGGTGCAGATCGACACAACCGGCAGCAATCGAAGTGTCGAGGGCGACGTTATGTACATGCAGCCCTTGATGACCCCGCTTATGTGCAGCGGTATCTCGCGGCGCGGGATCGAGCGGCTGGCCGAGATACTGAAGCCCTATAACATCAGGCCCATAGCCGGACCTGGCGGATCGGACCCGAAATCCAAGTTGAAGGTGGACTTGAAGCCGGGTTCCGCGGTCGGCATGTCGCTTGCCTCCGGCGACCTCGACATGACGGGGATCGGTACGGTCACCTATCGGCGCGGAAACAGAATTCTGGCGTTCGGCCATCCGATGCTCGGGATCGGCTCCATTGACGCGCCGATGACTACCGCTTTCATTGTTGACTGCATGTCGAATTTCCAGACCTCGATCAAGGTCGGTACGGCAATAGAGACGGTGGGCCGGATTTTCCAGGACCGGCCGTGGTCGATCGCGGGCGCTCTGGGAGCTACCACGAAGACGATTCCCGTGACGATCGCGGTGGACGATCAGTCCGCCAAGCGTGACCGGGTGTTCCGCGTCAAGGTCATCAACCATCCGCTGCTGGCCGCCAGGCTTATTGCGATGGTTACCAGCGAGGCGATAGCCACGATCCATACGACGCCCGGCGATGCGACCGCGATGGTCAGCTATGATGTAGTGGCGGACCGGATCGGCAAGATATCGCGAAGCAACGTGTTTTTTGATACAGCCTCTATCGATATGCCGGCGACAATGGACGTTGCGCGCCTCTTGAGCCTGCTCAGCTCGAACAAGTTCGAGCCGCTGGACATTCACTCAGTCAACGTGAAGGTGAAGATCCTTGCGAAGCGGGAGACCGCCACGATCGACAGGATCTTCGTGAAGAAGAGTGAGTTCGAGCCGGGTGAGATAGTGGACGTGGGCGTGGTTCTGCGGCCATATAAGCAGCCGCGCGTCACGAAGATGTTCCAGATCAAGATCCCCGCGACTGCCGCCGATGGCAAGATCAGCCTTGTTGTTCGGGGCGGCGCGACGCCTGCAGGGCTGCAGATAATGGCCGCGCCCTCCTCGGACGCGAGCAGCGATTCCTCCGAAGCGGACATAATGCCAGGCGGAGGAGTACTGGGCGGGGACTCGGGCATGGCTAACGCAGATAACGTGCAGCAGTTGGTCTCCAAGTTCCTGGAGCGCGAGAGGAACAACGAGATCGTGCTGCAACTCCTGATGCGGAACACCGCCATAAACGTGGCAGGCGAGAAGCTGGCGGGCATGCCAACGGTCATATCCGACATAATGCGGTCCTCACGCAACTCAGGCTTGAGGATGGAGCGGGAGGAAGTGAAGGCCGTCTTCCCCAGCGACGCGATCGTATCGGGCACGGCCCGGCTGACACTGGACGTGAAGAGGAAATCCCTGCGTGAGTCGAAGGGCCCGCTCAGGCTGAGCACTTCGCTGGACTCCATGGACAGCAGCAGCTCGTCGTCATCGTCGAGTTCGAGCGACACGACGAGTCTGGACACGAGCGACTACTCGGACATCGAGTTCATGTCTACCCGGTCAGGCTCCGGGCCGGATGATCTGGCCGCAACACCGGCCGCCGTCAAGGACGAGCCCGTTCAGGAAGAGCCGATGTCCGTGGAGAAGGACTCCGCGGAATCGGAGGATCTGAAAACGGCTGATAGCTCCTCTGACGCCGAGCCCGATTCAGAAGATAAGAAACCGGAGCCTGCGCCGGGGCCGAAGTCGAACGTGAAGACTGTGGTGCGGCAGGCGACCACATGGATCCAAAAGACGCAGGCTGACTTTGCCAAGGGCAGGTTCATGGGAGTGTCTGCTTCCAGTCAGAACAAGCTGGAGCTTGCTCCAACACTGAAAAAGCTATCGGATACCCCGGAGCAATACGTGTGGAGCGTGTGCGCAACTAAGGATGGCGTCTACGCCGGAACAGGAAACGCCGGCAAGATCTACAAGATCACGAACTCCGGGGAATCGAGCGTGTTCTATGAGACCGGAGAACTGGAAGTGCACTCCGTGGTCAGGGACGCTGCCGGCAACGTGTACGCCGGGACGTCGCCGTTCGGCAAGATATTCAAGATCACGCCGGACGGCAAGGGCAAGCTGCTATACAAGGCGGACGAGAAATATGTACTCGCCCTGACCGTGGATCCGCAGGGGAATCTCTATGCCGGCGTTGGTGACGGAGGCAAGGTCTACAAGATCAGCCCGGCGGGCGTGGCGACCGTGTTCACCTCAGTGAACGAGCAGCAGGTACTCAGCCTGGGCTGGGACCCTCACGGCTCGCTTCTGATTGGAACCGGGATCGGTGGCGTCGTCTACCGCGCCGACAAGAGCGGCAGAGCGACACCGATTTTCGACGCGCCGGAGGATGCCGCCATATCGGTTGTGAGTGATGGCGATGGAAACGCCTTCGTCGGCACCAAGAGCGCGATCTACAAGGTCGACGCGGAGGGCAGATCGAAGGTGGTCTATCCTAAGGCCAACCGGGTGATGTCGATGGTGTGCGACTCGCGCAACAACGTGTATGCCGTATCGGATTCGACGCTAGTGAAGATAGCGCCAGATGACACCGTGGTGCAGCTCGATTCATCGCAGGAGAAGCTGCAATTCCTCTCACTGGCCTTGAACGACACAGAGGACGAGCTTTACGCGAGCACAGGCAACGTGGGGTCGGTATATCTGAGCAAGTGCTGCGACATCAGGGGCAGCTTCGAGTCCGCCGTCCACGATGCCAAGATGCCGTCGAAGTGGGGTCGGATCAAGTGGATCGCCGATACTCCCGAGGGAACTGCTGTCGAGATCCGCACACGTACGGGAAACGTCGAGAATCCGGATTCCACGTGGACCGATTGGTCGGCCCCTTATACGAATAGCGCCGGCCAGCAGATTCCGAACAAGCCGGGCAGGTATATCCAGTATCAGGTGGTGTTGACCACGTCCAAGCCAAACGTGACCCCGAGGGTATCGCTGGTAGCGATTTCCTACCTCACGCCAAACCAGGCGCCGGTGGTGAAGCTCACTTCGCCCAGCGGAGGCGAGACGTGGTCCGGCAAGCAGACCATTCGCTGGACGGGCTCCGATCCGGACAAGGACACCCTAACCTACGACGTGTTCTACTCGAAGAACGGAGGCAAGGACTGGACTGCTCTTGTCGGCGGAATGACCAGTGGGGCGGCCACAACGGAGCGCAAACCGGCAAGCGAGATAATGGCAAAGCTGTCATCCGAGTTGGCGAAGGCTGGTGACGTGCCGGAGGACGTGAAGAAGCCGATCACAACGGCGATAGGCGCCGCAGGCAAGGCCGGGACAATGCCGACGCCTCCGAAGCCTGCTGGCGGGCCTTCGACTAGCACGTCATACAACTGGAACACGGCCTCGGTTGAGGACGGGACCTACCTGATCAAGGTTGTGGCAAGTGACAAATCGAGCAATGCAACTGGCTCGCTGACGGACGAGGTCATCTCCGAGCCGTTCACGATCTGCAACAAGGCTCCTGAGCTTAAGCTTGGCAGGCGGACAATCCAGATGAAGGCTGCCGCCGCGGCGACAATCACCGGAACTGCGACGAGCAAGTCCGTGGAGATAACCGGCGTGCAGTATCGGGTGGACGGCGGCGACTGGGCTGCCGCGGAGCCTGACAACGGCATATTCGACTCGCCCAGCGAGGACTTCACGATCACGACGCCGAGCCTATCGCTTGGGGAGCACAAAGTCGAGGTCCAGGCGATAGATGCCGCAGGCAATGCGACGAGCGCGACGGTGGAAGTCAAAGTCAGTTAGAAGTTGGAGAGTTGAACGTTGAAAGCTGCGGCCGGGGCGGAAGATGCCCCGGCCGTTTTGTTGTGTACGTCAGAACAATGTACGTCAGAACAACCGTTGACATCGAGTCCAGAGGCTGTTATCATTCGACAGTTTGCCAAATATCGAACACTCACTATGGACAAGGTATACAGAGCCCTGGCCGATGGGACAAGGCGGAGGATTATGCAGCTCCTGCGGGAGCGGGATATGACGGCAGGCGAGATCGCGGCGCATTTCGAGGTGACGAAGCCGACGCTCTCGGCGCACTTCGCCGTGCTGCGAGAGGCGGGACTGGTTCGGGCTGCAAAGAGCGGCAGGAACGTCACGTATCATCTGAACGCCGATGTGCTGGAGGATGCGCTCAACTCGCTGATGGAGGACTACCTATTTGCCTGGACGCCGCCGGATGATATGGAATCGGTCGCGCACGGAATCGTGGAATCGCTCGTCCGGCAGGACTTCGCCGCTGTTACACGAGACTTCGATGCCGAGCTGGCAGCGGCATTGCCGGTCGAGAAGCTGGAGAGCGCGTGGGTGAAGACGGTGGATATATTCGGGCCTTTCGTCAAGACGCTGGAGACGCGTGTCGAGCGGCACTGGAAGCATACGACGGTTTCGATTACCTGCGAGTTCGCCAGGGCCCAGCTGGACGTCCACGTGAAGTTCAGCCGCGGCGGCGATATCTCGGGTCTACTCATACTCGGCAAGTAGGAGGGAGTTATGCGCAGGAATGCATCGGGAATGGTGCTCGGCGTAATGCTGCTGATGACTGCACTGGGGCTGGCGTCGTGCTCGAAATCCACAAGCGCACCGGATGCCAACACCGCGAAGGCGGTGCGATTCGTGCAGGCGATGGCAGGCGGCAGTTACGTAGAAGCGACACAGCAGTTTGACGCAGCGGTGGCCGCAGCGATGCCGGCGGACAGGCTGAAGCAGACGTGGGAGGGCCTGGTAGCGTTGAATGGCGCTCTCAGGAAGCTCGGCAAGTCCCGGACGGCGCATGAGGACGGCTTCGACGTAGTGTACGTCCCAATGGAGTTCGAGAAGGTCACACTTGATGCCAAAGTCGTGTTTGGCAGAGACGGCAAGATCAGCGGGCTCTGGTTCGTCGAGCATATCGCCGCGGCAGAAGCCGAGTACTCGGCCCCCGGCTACGCGGACGCGGCCGCGTTCAGCGAGTCGGAGGTGAGCGTGGGCACGGGTGAATGGAAGCTGCCCGGCACTCTCTCGATGCCCGAAGGCGCCGGCCCTTTCGCCGCCGTAGTGCTCGTTCACGGTTCGGGCCAGCAAGACAGGGATGAGACGATCGGAGCAAACAAGCCCTTCAAGGACCTCGCCGCCGGGCTGGCTTCGCAGGGGGTAGCCGTCCTCCGCTACGACAAGAGGACCAAGGTGCACCCGAAGAGGATAGCGGCTATTAGGGAGCTTACGGTAAAGGAAGAAGTGCTCGATGACGCTGCCGCCGCGACCAGGCTGCTTCGCGGCAGAGAGAGGATCAACCCGGGGCGCATCTTCGTGCTGGGCCATAGCCTGGGCGGAATGCTCATTCCGCGCATAGGCAAGAACGACCCGGGCCTTGCGGGTCTGATAGTGATGGCGGGGCCGACCCGTCCGCTGGAGGACATCATAGTCGAGCAGGCGCAATACCTGAGCTCGCTGTCTGGGCCGTCCAAGGAAGCAGATAAGGAGCTCAAAGAGCTAAAGGCTCTGGTCGTAAGGGTGAAGGACCCGAAGCTATCCGCATCGGCGCCGGCGATACTGGGGGCGCCGGGCTCGTATTGGCTGGACTTGAGAGGCTACAGACCCGCCGAGACGGCGAAATCGCTCAAGCAACCGATGCTGATCCTGCAAGGCGGCAGGGACTACCAGGTCACGAGGTCCAGCTTCGACATCTGGCGAGAGGCGCTTGCGGAACGTAAGGACGTGACGTTCAAGCTCTACCCGAAATTGAACCACCTGTTTGGGGAGGGAGAGGGCAAGAGCGTGCCGCAGGAGTACCAGAAGCGTACGCCGGTTCCGCAGTACGTCATCGACGATATCGCGGGGTGGGTGAAGAGCCACTCATAGAGACTACGTCTTGCCCAGCACAGCCTCTCTCGCTTGCTTCAGCCAGTCCTCCGTTTTCGGGAACACCGCGTAACTCACCAGCTTCTCCAGCAGCTTGTCGCCGGGCTTGACCCCTGCCGATTGCAGAAGGGCATAGTCCTGAAGGCTTTCGGCGAAAACCTCCCAACGGATCGAATCGACGGGACCGTCCGCGCCGGGATAGACAACGAATGGGTCGCCGTAGGGCAGCCCCGGCCAGGCCCCGACCGCGGTGTCCTGATATGGATCGGCGATGTCGCCGGTGCAGAACTTATACCAGTAGTTGTGCCCCCAATGCAGGAAGCCCTTCGCCTGCAGCTTGTGGAACAGCCAGCCGCTCATGCGAATTTTGGGCAGCGGCGTGTCTAGAAGCCTCTGCAGCCACTCGCCCCTCGGGCCGCAGCAGAAATAGGCCCAGTGCGGGCATTTGGCCTCGTCGAAGATGTGAGCTGTGGCGATGCTCGGGATGGGCATGTCGCACAGCCCCTCCGTCGCAAAAATGGGGTCGCTCATCGCATCCAGCACCTTCATCCACGGGGCGATTTCCTTCAGCATCGCACGGGCTTTGCGGTAATCGGCGCTCTGTTCGGGGCCATCGGGCTCGTCTGCGCAGTGGAAGAAGGATTTGTCCAGGACCTTTTCCTCGGCGAGCACATCCCTGAACTTCGGAAGGAACTGCTCCAGGAACTTGCGATAGGTATCGGACGTTGCAAGCGTCTCGGGCGGCCAGAGCATCTCGCCCGTCTTCTCGCCCCACCGCTCGAAGATGCGCTGCGGGTACCTGGCACTGGTCGGGGCGGGCGTAAAGAGGTGGGTCCACTCGAGGTAGTTCGCGCCGTTCTTGAGGGCGATCTTGATCCACCGGCGGACGTCGCTGAAGTCGAACTCGTACTTATCTGGCGCCGTCCGGCGAACGCGCAGGAGCTGGCCGGGCCTTGGCATTAGCTCATGGCGGTTGTTGAAGATCGGGCCGTAGATGCAGTCTACGCCGTGAGCGACCATATCGGCCACGAAGGCATCGGCCAGTTCCCAGAAGCGCTCGCAGAAGGGCTCGATGCGGTAGTAGTCCCAGATCGACTCGATGTTGATCCACTGCGTTACGGGGAAGTCCCTGCGCGGCTTGATAACAAGCGGCCTCACGTCCAGGTGAACTTCCATCTCGACCGTCACAGGCTTCGGGTTGATCCAGAGGGGAAAGCGGAACTCATTTTCAAGCGTCAAGCTGACCTTGACTGTATGGAGCCCCCTACTGGCGTCTGGTGGGACCGTGACGTTGATCCAGAACGCAGCGTTTTCCTCCGGGCCGACATGCGCCGTGTCCTCGGGGAACAGGGGATCCGGGCACAGGCCGGGGATGTGCCCTAGTCCGTCGGTCTCTTCTTTGGGAGAGTCGGTGTTGAGGTGCGGCATCGGGACGTAACCGACGCGCCTGATCCGTGTCTCCCAGCCGCCAGCATCCACAGCCGCCTTGACCGGTACCGAGCCGATGCGCAGATTCCGCACACACGCCTGGAAGGAGATACGCTCGTTGCGGGTGCACAGCATCTTCAGCGGCTCGGCGCTGCCTTCCGGTGAGTTCGGAAACACGCGCTTCAGCGATGTTTCCAGCCAAAACTTGGCTTCGTCTTGTGCGATAGCCTTACTCGGCCTGGGATGGCTCTTCATCTCCGAACCTGCCTCCGAACTGGTGACGCCGCAGGCAAGTGCTCCCGCGCCGAGCGCCACGCCTTTGATTACGTCACGGCGACTGACCCTCATCAGCTTTACCTCGTGCAACTGGGTGGCGATCCGAGAATCGCCACCCAGACAGATGGAACCGGTATTAGGATACCAGATTCCTCGCTATGCTCACAATACGAGCAAAGCCAGGGAAGCCGGGTTCTTTCCCGGCTGCGCTCAGTATGACAGGCTATGACTGGGAGATCTCGTCGATCCGCTTGACCAGTTCCTCCGGCAGTGGGCCGGCGAGCGCCGCCTGAATATTCTGTTCCACGTGGCACACTTCCCGCGCGCCCGGGATGATCGCGTGAATATTCGGATCAGCGAGGATATAGCGCAGCGTCATATCGGTGAGGCTGATGCCGGTTTCCTCGCAGAGGTCGTAGATCTTCAGAATCCGCCGGACCGTGGCCTCATCCCAGAATCCGTACTCCTTTGTCTTGAGCAGGTTCTGCATATGCTCGCGCTGGATGGTGGCCAGGAACCCCTGCAGGAACGTGCCGCCCATCACGAGGCCCACATCATGCTTCTTCGCGATGTCGATTACCCGTTCGCGCACGGGCTGCTTCACGAGGGTGTAGCCGCCGGCACAGAGCGCGACATCGAACCGGCCCGTATCGAGAAGATCGGCGATATTGTCGCAGACCCATCCGCCGAGGCCGATGGCGCCGATTACGCCCTCGCTCTTGAGCTCCTGCAGCACATGGAGGACCGGGGCTTTGCCTGTGTGCAGCCCGTCGCCCCACCAGCCTTCCATGTTAGGCTCGTGCACATACATGATGTCTACGTAGTCCAACTGCAGCAGCCAGAGGCTGTGAAGTATCGTCCGGCGCAGCGCCGCTTCGTCGTTGTAGGCAGCATCCCCCAGGTTACGAACGATGGTGCGGTCCATGTAACCGACCTTCGTGCTGATATGGATCTGCTTATTTGCATGCCTGCGGAGCGCGCGGCCCGCAAGCTCCTCGCCCTCGCCGAAGCCATACATCTGAGCGGTATCGATGTAGTTAACACCAGCGTTGAACGCGCAGTCCATGATCGCATCCGCCTCAGATCGCGGTATGTTGAACTCGCCGGTGAACATATAGCCGCCGAGACTGACCTCGGTGACCATCAGATTCGTGCGGCCCAGCCGACGTTTCTTCAGTTCAGTTGCCATCCTATTGCTCCTCTACACTCTGTCCAGGCACGGTACGGCTTTGCCATGCACGGGTTCCCACAGGTGGCCCACGCGTTTTTCGCGCTCAAGGGTGCCCTCGAACCATACCGCCAGGGCGGCTTCGGAGTCGATGAGCGAGGCCACGTCGTGGTGCCATCCCATGCCTGTGATGACGCAGTCGCCCGGCCCGACTTCATAGAACTTGCCTTCGCTCACCGCCTTGCACCGGCCCTGGAAGAAGATCCAGTATTCGTCGCAGTCGTGGTAGTGATTGTCGAAGGACGTTGTCTTTTCGTATTCGTGCGGGGTCTGCATCGCAGCGAGTGTGTCGCTGTGAAAGACGGGGAATATGCCGGAGCTGGTGATGGATTCCCACCGGCCCGCCGCGTGAAACACGAGTGCGTCACCGTCGAGGGCGGTGAAACGGTAGCCCGGCTCATCGGCGGTGTTCAAGTCCAGCTTCTCGCCTGTGGCCAGTTTCGGAGTCCCCGCCGCGGAGTCTACACGGACGCTGCCCTGGCAGACCACTATCTCTTCCTTTGCGCCCATTCGCGGAAGCGATATCGAGTTGTTCTTGGGTACCTGGATGAGCTGGAAGTTCTCAAGCTCGCACCAATCTGGCATTTTGTCGCCTACGTGCACTACGGGCATTTTAGCCTCCTTCTGTCAATCTGAGCGGAGCGAGGAGTCCGCTTCTGAGAAAGGAACTCAGCCTTAGAGCAGACTCTTCATGGTCCCTCCACCCAGATGACGCACTTGTCTTAGAACAATCCGTGGATCTCGCCGTTCGAGTTCATGCCGATCTTGGTGGCCGCGGGCACTTTCGGCAGGCCGGGCATGGTCATAATATCGCCTGCGTAGATCACTACGAAGCCGGCGCCCGCGCTGACCTTTGCTCCACGGATGTTGATCTTGTAGCCTCTCGGACGGCCGATGGCTTTGGCATCGTCGGAGAGTGAGTTCTGCGTTTTCGCTATGCAGACCGGAAGTCCGGCAAAACCGAGCTTCTCGATCTCGGCGATTTGCTTCGATGCAGCCGGGGTGAAATCCGCTCCGTCCGCGCCATAGAACTTCTGGGCAATCGTCTCGACCTTCTGCTTTATCGGCACGTCGAGCGGATAGGCAGGCGCGAATGTAGATTCGCCCTCGGCGGCTTTGACTACCAGCTCGGCGAGGGCCTGCCCACCCTCGCCGCCCGCAGCCCAAACATCGGAAAGCGCCCATGTGACGCCCATCCTGCGGCACTCGTCTGACAATGCCGCGATCTCTTCCTCGGAGTCCGTGGGGAACTTGTTGATAGCTACAATCGGCTCGAGGTTGACCGCTCGCACGTTCTCGCAATGCTTCTCGAGGTTGGCGATTCCCTTAACGACAGCCCCAGGGTTGCTCTGTGTAAGCTCACTGATGGGCACGCCGCCGTGCATCTTGAGCGCACGAATGGTGGCAACAACAACCGCCGTAACCGGCTTGAGATTGCCGACGCGGCACTTGATGTTGAAGAACTTCTCGGCGCCCAGGTCGCTGCCGAATCCAGCTTCAGTGATCACATAATCCGCGAGCTTCAGCGCGGCCCTGGTGGCGATGATCGAGTTGCATCCGTGCGCGATGTTGCCGAACGGCCCACCGTGTACGAACGCCGGAGTACCCTCGAGAGTCTGCACTATGTTCGGGAATATTGCATCTTTGAGGACCACGGCCATAGCTCCGCTGGCCTGCAGGTCCTTCGCGGTGACCGGCGCGCCTGACTTGGTGAGGCCGACCAGCACGCGGGACAGCCGAGCCTCCAGGTCCTCCCGGTCCGACGCAAGACAGAGCAGCGCCATGATCTCTGATGCAGTGGTGATATCGAACCCGGACTGCCGGGGCATTCCGTTGGTCTTGCCGCCGAGACCGATGATGATATCGCGTAGCGCGCGCTCGTTCATATCCATCACGCGCTTCCACGTAATGGAATGGGGCTCGATATCGAGAGGATTGCCCTGGTGCAGGGAGTTATCGAGCATCGCGGCGAGCAGGTTGTGCGCGGTCGTAATGGCGTGGAAGTCGCCGGTAAAGTGCAGGTTGATGTCCGCCATCGGGATGACCTGCGCGTAGCCGCCGCCGGCGGCGCCGCCCTTGACGCCGAAGCAGGGGCCGAGAGAGGGCTCGCGGATTGCGATGCAGGTCTTCATGCCGAGCTTGCGCATCGCGTCGCCCAAGCCGACCGTGGTGGTGGTCTTTCCCTCACCCGCAGGGGTGGGCGTGATGGCGGTGACGAGGATCAGCTTTCCGTCCGGGTTGGACTGCCGCTTCTCGATCGCCTCGAAGGTGACCTTTGCCTTGTCGTGCCCGTACAGCCTCAGGTCGTCCTCGCCGAGCCCGAGCTCGGCGGCAACATCTCGTATATGCCTGGCTTTTGCTTTCTGCGCGATTTCAACGTCTGATAGCATCGTGATTCTCCAGATCTTACTACTTGACCGGCGGCGCGTCGTCGCGCGTCAGTTTCACTTCTTTGAGTTCCTTGCCGAGATCCAACGGCAGGATTCTCCCGGCGAACATATTCATCCACGCGCTGGTGTGCTCAAGCCGACGATCCACCGGTATGTGATACTTGCGGAGCTTTTCCTGCCTGCCGATCTTCTTCGCGCGCTCATAGATCAGCCACCAGATGCAGTTACGCTCGGGATAGACTTCGCAGTGCCCATCGGGTCTCGTCCCACCGCAGGGGCCGTTACGGATTTGCTTGGGGCAGCGCATGCAGCAGGTGTAGGCGTTATAGCTCAGCACGCACTGGCCGCAGTCCTGGCACCTGAACACGGGCTTCTTGAACGCGTTCTCCCCAAGGAGCACGCACTTATACAGCGTTGGATGCTTCTCGCAGAAATCCGCGATTTTCTCAGATAACTTGCTCATGATTGCGCTCCTGGGGCAGACACAGCAGATTCCCCGGTTCCCTCGGAAGGACTCGCTTCCGGCTGGGGCTCGACAGGCTTCGGGCGAGGGAGAAGGCCGGCGGCTTCTACGAGTCTCGGAGTGATGGATTCCCACATAACAGGCATTATGTGAACTCCGTGGACACCAGGTATTTCCCGGAGCCGCTTGATCGTCTCCACGCAGATCTGCACGCCCATCTCCGCGCTTGCTTCCTTGGAATCCGCTACGTCAGACATCCGCTGGATGTACTCGTCCGCCACGCTCATCCCCGGCACGCTCTCCTTCATGTAGAGCAGCGCCTTCACAGACCGCACCGGCATGACGCCGGCCAGGATGTGCACCTGCTGATCGTAACCCTCATCGCGCACCGCTTTGATCCACCGTTCGAAGCGGGGGAAGTCGAAAACGGGTTGGGTCTGGATGAAATGCGCTCCTGCAGCGATCTTCTTGCCCAGACGGACGATCCGCAGGTCGAATGGCTCGGCGAACGGGTTTGCCGCGCCGCCGATGAACATCTTTGGCGGCGACTTCATCTCATCACCCGAGAGGAACTTGCCGGCATTCATATCGGCGACAGTATGAATGAGCTGGACGGAATCGAGGTCGAAAACACCCTTTGCCTGAGGGTGGTTGCCGAAGCTCATATAGTCGCCCGTGAGACAGAGGATGTTCTTGACGCCGGCCGCATACGCTCCGAGAATATCCGACTGCTGCGCGAGGCGGTTGCGGTCGCGGCAGGTCATCTGGATGATCGGCTCGACGCCGCCCTCCAGCGCGAACACGCTGGACATGACCGAACTCATCCTTACGATGGCGGTCTGGTTATCAGTCAGGTTAACCGCATCGACCACGTCCTTGAAGTAACTGCACTTTTTGAGGATCGATGCCTTGTCCGCGCCCTGCGGAGGACTCATCTCCCCACAGACCACGAACTCCCCCTGCTCCAACAAGAGCTCAAGATTGCTACCGGAAATCATTAGAGTCACCCAATGACGAGTTACGAATTGCGCGTCACGACTGAAGGGGAAATCCTCTGCGATTCGTGACTCGTCATTCGTAATTCGTAGTTCCTAGATCCCTTCGAATGCTCCCTCGCGGGATTTGCTTATGTAGTTCATACAGAACTCATCGCGGCCGAGCAGCGCCTCGGTCGCGTAGATGAGTGCCATCAGGTATCTGTCGTTCGGGTCGATGATCCCCGCATCCAGACCCTTACCGAGAGCCAGCACCGTCATCGCCTGGTTTAGGAGCTTCCGCGCGGGCATGCCATGCGAGATATTGCTCAGCCCGGCTATGATGTGAACGCCCGGGAACTCGGCGGCGAGCTTCTCGATTATGTCGAGCATAGCGACTGCAACATCGCTGCCCGTGCCGATCGGGAATGTGAGCGGGTCGATGTAGATATCGTCCAGCGCAACTCCCGCGGCGGTGAGGTCGGCAATCAACTTCCGAGCTACGGCGAGCCTCTTCGTGGGGTCCTGCTGGATTCCCGTATCGTCCATCGCAAGCGCGATCACCTTGGCCTTGTATTTCAGCACGAACGGGAGGATATTGGCGTAGCGCTCGGACTCAGCGGTGATCGAGTTGATCATCGGCTGGCCCTTGGCGGTATCGTATGCTGCCAATGCCTTCTCCAGGGCAGCGGGATTGGGGGTGTCGAACGCTATCGGCGCGTCCACCGCAGACTGCACGACTTGCGTAAGCCACTCCAGCGCTTCCGGTTCGCCGGAAGTAAGGGTCCCGGCGTTGATATCTATGTAGGTCGCTCCGGCCTCGAACTGCTTCTTCGCGAGGTCGGCGATGAACTCGGCATTTCGCCCGACAACGGCGGCCTCAATAACTGGTTCGCCCTTTACCTTCCTGCTGGTGTTGATTCTCTCGCCAACGATTAGCACAATAGACTACCTCCTACAGGAGAACTTAGCACTCTTGTTCAGAAGAAAACGGGATGGCCGGATTGCAGCCATCCCCAATGCAGAAAAGAGAGGTTAAGTGAGCTCGCCGCGCAAGTCTCGCAACCGACGCAACGCGCTACTGACCGATCTCATTCTACAGCCGAGATATACCTGCGTCTGGGATTTTCGTACGCTAGTTATGGAACAATCGTGCCCAGACTCGTTTCGAGGCGTGAAGCGGCACATCCTCCTTTCCTCAGGTGATATCCGTAGGGGGCAAAGCATCCGCATTGGGGCCGGTTACACTTTGCTTCGCCTGCCTGCGGATGCGTCGCCCCTACAGCCTGTTTGACAGGCAGTAATCCCACTTGCGAACGGCGAACAGGCAGTTGATGAGTACTCCGAGCCGCAAGCCACCGATCCCGCTGCGGGACGCGTTCGATTTTGCCGAGCTGTGCGAGAGTGATCCGTGCGACATCAGCTATACGCTCGGGTCGTTTTGGATCGGCTCGCGCAGGAGCTTCGAGAGCCGCCTGGTAAAGGCGTTCAAGGGGTGCGTGCCCGCGGATGACTTCGAGCCACACATCTCTCATTTCTGCAGGTTTTACGCGAGTCTGATCGTGGACCGAGCTGCCGTAGGGGCGACCAACCGGCGCAAGTTCGACTGGGTTCTGCGCGTGCTAAGCTCCGCCGAGGCGCAGCCTGACCCTACGAGGCCGCAGAGCCTGCTGGTGGACGTTCTGTGTTCGCTGACTGGCGCTCGCAATGGCACGGATGTTTTTTTCAAGAGCGGCGCGCGTCCACCGATGCGGGTAGTGGACAGGCTTGGGGGGCCGGAGATGCTGAAAGCTCGCCTGCGGTATGTGTCGCAGGACCTCTTCGCTCGACCTGGGCAGCTATCGGGCAGCGTGCTGCTCATCGACGATATCTGCAATACGGGCGCTTCCATCCGCATCTATGCAGCGGCCGCAAAGAAGCTCCTGGGTGCTGGCCAGGTAACCGCCGTCAACCTCGCAGCAACGCGGTTCGCGCGCGGGAAGGATGGTTGGGGAATGCTGCAGTTGGATGTGTCGGGCCTTGCCAAGTATCCATCACTCGGGCAAATGTGGATCGACAAAGCTGCGGTCTACCACTTGCGTGAGGACTGCCCACTGGCCCAATCACCGGTTTCGTGTGAGGTCAGATTCATGGCGGAGCGCAGTGCAAAGCCGTGCCCCAATTGTTGTCCGAAGCCGGCGGTGGCGCGCAAGTGGTGGAAGATCTGGTAGCCTCGGGAGCCGGATAGGCGCTGCCTGTCTCTACCTCGGAAACCGCACTACGGAGCAAGTGCGGCCGTTAGCCGATGAGATGAGGAACTCGCCCATCAGGTTGTCCCGGACGAGGCTTTCGACGATCTTGAGGCCCAGATTGCGGTTGCCTTTGAGGTCGAAGTCGTCGGGAAGCGGTTCGCCGTCGTTTGTGACCGCGATCCTCACCGAATCCTCGTTCTGCGAGACTTCCACAAGCAGTTCCGTCCCCATATCGCCCTTGAGCCCGTGCTCGACCGCGTTCTGGATAAGCTCGTTCAGGATCAGCGCCACGTAGGTCGCCTGGCCGCTTGGAAGCAGGAAATCGTCGCCCTCGACGGCGGTCCTGACCTCCCTCGTGTCCGGCAGCAGACCTCTTGCGGTTGCCGAGAGAATGTTCTCCGCGAGTTTGCGGAGGTTGACATCGTCGAGGTTCTCGCTGGACAGCATCTCGTGAACGGCCGCGATGCTTTGAATGCGGTTTATACTCTGGGTGAGAGCCTCGCGCGGCGAATCGAACTTTCCAACCCTAAGCTGCAGCCTCAGCAGGCTGGCGATGGTCTGCAGGCTGTTTTTCACCCTGTGGTGCATCTCCTGCAGGACGGCAGTCTGCACCATCAGCTTCGCATTCTGGATCGATAGCGCGGCCTGATTCGCAAGCGCCGTCAAGAGGTTGATGTCTTCCTCGGTGAAGTGCCTGGGTTTCGCCGTATAGCAGTTGAGGACGCCGATTATCTCCTTCTTCACCGCGAGAGGCAGCGCGATCAGCGAGCACAAGCCCTCCTGCTTGGCGATGTCCGGATACTGGTAACCCGCCGTCTTGCGCACATCTAATATCGTGATAGGCTTGCCCTCGGTTACCGCGCGGCCCGCTACGCTTTCGGAAAGCTTGAGGTTAGGCTTCTTGACATACGCGCGGCTCTTCGATTGCGTGGCCTTGATCACAAGCTCCTGCTTCTTGTCGTCGAGGAGCATAATCGAGCAAATCCTGAAGTTCATGCTCTCGGCGGTCATAGCCACGATGAGCTGGAGGATCTCTTCGAGATACAGGTCGGAGGTGATCGTGCGGCTGACTTCAGAGAGGGTGCTGAGCTGCGACGCGCGCTGCTCCATCCGGCGATACTGGTTGTGGTTCTCGACGGCGCCGCCTACCTGCCGGGCTATGCTGTCCAGGAGGCTGACCTGCGTCTCAGTATACTCGTGCGCCGGCTTTGTGCGGACGGTGATGACCCCAATAAGATCATGGCGGCCCCTCAGCGGCACGGACAGCATGGACTGATAGTTGTCCTCCTTGAAGCCGGGGACCATCTTGAAGCGCTTGTCGCGAGGCGCCTCCTTGTTTATGATGGCGGGCATGCGCTGCTGCGCGACCCAGCCGGTGACGCCCTCGCCGACCTTCAGTCGAACCTTGCCGACGACGTCCTTGGTGTCGCCGCTCGCGGCTCTGAGCACCAGTTCGTTGGCTGCGTCATTGAGGAGGTAGATCAAGCAGAGGTCTGTGCCGGTGACCTGGGCAACAATGTCGGCCACCTTCTTGAGCATCTCGTCGATGTGGAGCATGGAGCCGATCGCTTGACCGATTTCGCGCAGTGCATCGGCTTCACGCGTCTTCTCGGCTATCCGCTCCTCGAGTTCCGCTATGCGAGTCCGAAGATCCTTTGCGGTTGGTGCTCTGTCTGGTATTGGACTACTCTCTGTTCCTATATCTCGTGCGCGATGATGATCGCCTCGGCGATTTCCTTCATCGTGCGGCGCTGGTTCATGCTCTGCTGCTGGATTCTTCTGAACGCATCGGCCTCATTCATCTGGTACTTGTCCATCAGGATGCCTTTGGCGCGATCCACGAGCTTCCGGGTTTCCAGCTTCTCTTCGAGGCTGCCGAGCGTCTTTTCGAGATCCTGCTGCTCGAGATAGCGCGACAGCGCAAGCTCGATGGCAGGCATCAGGGCGGATTCCTGGAAGGGCTTCACAAGGTAGGCGTAGACCCCGGCCTCTTTGGCGCGCTCTATCAGGTCCTTTTGGCTGTAGGCCGTGAGCAGCACGACGGGGGCGATCTTCTCCTCTGATATGACCTTCGCCGCGTCGAGCCCGTCCATAATCGGCATCTTGATATCCATTATGACAACATCCGGCTTCAGGCTGCGGGCCAACTCCAGCGCCCGCTGACCGTCCGCGGCCTCGCCGATGACCACATGCCCCATCTCCTCGAGGAGCGTTTTCAGGTCAAGCCGAATGATCGATTCGTCGTCTGCGATTACTACTCTTATCTGGCTCATTATTGCCTCTCTAGCCGTTACACTCTTCTCAATTCTACCGTGTGTTATAATGGCTTGTCAAAATCACGGAACTGCTCGGATTGCGGAGTGACCGGTCTGCGTAACAAGGCTTCCAAGGCTCCGGAGACTGCACCATGCGCTGATCCGCCGGTTCAGACGTTGCGATCGAGGAGCTTTCGATTGTCGAAGAAATCCCCGTTACCCTATCTGCTTGCAAGCCTGGCCCTGTACTTTGCGCTGTGGCTGGGTATCCCCAAGGCGCACTTCCTCGTCTCGCTTATCAACGCAATCGACAGATGCATGCGCACCGTGGGGCAGCCCTGGTCGGCGGTCCTAGCCCTATGCGGCATAGTTGTGCTATCTATTCCCACTGTCGCGTTCATGGCGGCGCAGATCGCGGTGGTCTACTACTTCTCCAAACAACGCCTGGACGTCAAGCGTACGCTGCTCTGGCTGTGCGGGAGCCTTGTCAGCGTTGCCTTGATCGTGGCCTACATCGTGTGGCGAATGGATGTCGTAGAGAGACTGCACCGGCTGCCCACGCTCCGCGAGATAGGGTACATCATAAGCATATCGCGGTTCGGCATTGCGAAAATGCTGATGTACGGATCGATACTGCTGCTCGCGTGCGGAATCGGATACCTAGTCTCGCTGCGGATCAAGGACAGGAATCTGCTTCTGCCGGTGGTGATGTTCGCCGCGTGCATCGATTTCTGGACCGTCACCGTGGGGCCGGTTTCGACGATGATGGAGAAGATGCCGGAACTCGTCAGCGCTGTGAGTGCGCCGATACCGAAAGCCGGTACGGGCGCGTTCGTACCAGCTACGATGATGGGTATAGGCGACCCCCTCTTTATGGCGCTGGTGTTCGCCGCGGTGCACAGACTGGGAATGAACGGCCCGCGCAACTACGTGTTCATATGTGCAGTGATGACTGCCGCGATGCTTGCCGTAAGAATGAGCTGGCTGCCTTATCTGCCCGCACTGGTTGCGCTGGCGGTCGCGGTAGTGGCGGCGAACTGGCGTGAGTTCAGGCTGAGCAGGCAGGAGAAGATATCGATCGCCGTGGTTGCTGCGTTTCTCGTGGCGAGCATGCCGTTGGTCTGGGCGCTCACCTCCTCCAAGAAGCCTGCTAAGCCGAAACCGCCCGCTCCGGTCTCGTCACCCAAACATAGCAAGTAGCAGCAACCGAGAGACCTGCAAGCGCGGCGGTCAGCACGAAAGGCGCGACCAGAGCGATCTTCTGGGCCACGATCCCCCCTAGCAGGCAGCCCGAGACGCTTGCGGCAGCAACCAGGGATTCGTGGATCCCCGTGTTCGTGCCCTTGCCCTTACGGCTGGAGAGGCCATAGTAGAGGGCGCCGGTGTATGATATACTCTGCCCCACGCCATAGATGAAGAACAAGAGCCCTATCAGGTAGGGGAACCTCGCAAAGGCCATAAGCGGCAAGCACAGGAGCGCAATCGCAACGGCGCACGCAAGCATAACGCACTGCGCCGCCAGTTGGGGCCACAGCTTGCCTCGCCACCACGCCGACAGGTTGGTCAGGAGGATACCTGCCCCCAAGCCCCACAGGAACAGAGCCACAACCTTGGCAACAGTCGCCTCGCTCCAGCCGAAGGCGCTGATTCCGAGCTTGGGGAAAAGAATCCGGACTATCGAGTAGCCGAAAAACCCGACGAAATGCCCCATTCTGGAGATGAGCAGCAGCGAGGCGAACTCCGTCCCGATGGCCCCTGGCTGTCCCTCAACGGCGTCCTGCTCCGCAGTGGAGGAAACGTGCGGGACCGGTTTCGCGCGCCAGGTGAGATAGAGGATGGCAGCAAGAATGCAGCATCCGGCCCCCGCGTAGAACAGCAGGCTCAGTCCACCAACGCCGAGAAGAGCAGGAATGCGGCTGGCAACGAGCCAACCCGCTGTCCACGCAGCGACCGCACCCCCAACACACCAGCCTATGTTGAACGCTCCAAGATTGATGCGGAGTTGGCCCACTTGGCTGACATCGCCTACCGTAGCCTGTAGCGGCGGATAGAACGCGCCAATGGAAGCCATCGCCACTGCGTAGAGGACTAGCAGGAGCGGGAGCGATTCCACGCCGGCCATAGCCCAGATCATGAATGCGCACACGAGCGCCGAGGGCACGATGATAGCCGCGCGGCCAACTCGTTCCGACAGGTGGCCGGAGGTAAAGCAGATTGGCGTGCGGATCGCCTGAGCTACCCAGCCGATGGTGCCGAGCATTATCCAGCTTGCGCCCAAGCGCACCGCGAGCAGCGGCATCGCCGTCTGCAGCAGCACGAGCCCGCTTTCGAAGCACCACGGAACTATTAGTGAATATACTCTAGCTTTGATGGCGCGCCGTCCTTCTGTAGATCAACACCCCAGTTTACCAGAAAACGTGAACCGGGTGCAGTTTGCCCGCCCGCTTGCGTCAGCGTATAATGTGGAATACTGTGTTTGCCCTTATCTCAAGTGAAGGAGATCGATATGCCCGACACAACAAAGGTCGCGTGGGACCTCAGCGAGTTGTTCAGCGGAGTGGACGACCCCGCGATAGATAAGGCTCTTGACGCTACTCTGGCTCGTGCCAAAGCGTTCGCGGAACGCTACCGGGGGAGGATCAATAGCGACGATCTGACCGCAGAGACGCTGCTGGAGGCAATCGAGGAACTCGAGGACATGGCCACCGTGCAGTCGAAGGTAAGCAGCTACGCGGTACAGGTCTTCTCTGCAGATACGAGCAAGCCCGAGCACGGCGCCCTGATGCAGCACGTGCAGGAACGGCAGACAGAGATCTCTCTTCAGTTGATCTTCTTTGAGCTGGAACTGATGGCCGCCAAGCCGGAGATCATCGATAGGCTGCTTGAAGACCCTATCCTCGTCAACTACAAGCACTTCATCCATGCTTCGCGCCTGTTTCGCGACCACAAACTGCCCGAAGGCGAGGAGCGAATCCTGGAGGAGAAAGCTAACACCGGAGGGCGAGCTTTTGAGCGCCTGTTTGAGGAGTCCGTCTCAACGATCGAGTTCAAGATCACGCTCGACGGAGTGGAGCAGACACTCAGCGAGCCGGAAGTCCTCGCTCTGCTGCGGGATCCACGCCGGGAGGTGCGCAAGGCGGCGGCTGAGTCCTTGACTCAGGGCCTTGTTGCCAACAGCCGGCTGCTGACTTTCATCTTCAACACCCTCGTCTATGACAAATCCATAGATGATCGCCTGCGCCGCTGCGAGTATCCGGAGCAAGCACGTAATATCTCGAACGAGTTGGACAGGCAGACGGTCGAGAACGTAATGGACAAGTGCGTGGAAGGCTATGACCTCGTGGCACGCTACTATCGGGTGAAGCGCGAGGCGCTGGGCTATGACAAGCTCTATCACTACGATCGCTACGCTCCGCTGTTCGAGTCACGCGAGGAATATTCGTTCGAGCAGGGCAAAGAGATCGTCCTGGATTCGTTCGGACGGTTCTCGACCGAAATGGCCGACGCCGCGCGGGAGTTTTTCGATAACAACTGGATCGATGCGGAACCGCGCAAGGCCAAACGCGGCGGGGCGTTCTGCATCTCGGTTACACCGGACCTGCACCCCTACGTGCTGATGAGCTACCTGAACCGCAAGGAGGACATCATGACGCTCGCGCATGAACTCGGTCATGGGGTCCACTATTCCCTCGCCCGGCGCCAGACGCTGTTCAACTTCGGCAGCGTGCTGCCAGTAGCCGAGCTTGCCAGCACCTTCGGGGAAATGCTCGTCTTCCAGAGCCTGGTGGCCAATTCCAACCTGGAAGAGAAACTTGCCCTCTACGCTGAGAAGATAGACGGTATATTTGCAACAGTGTTCCGCCAGGCGGCCATGTATCGTTTCGAGCAGGAACTGCATCGGGGCAGGCGGGAGCAGGGCGAGCTTACGACCGAGCAAATCGGCGAGATGTGGCAGCGCAACATCCAGGCCATGTTCAAAGACTCCGTGGAAATGGGCGAGGAGCATGCGTACTGGTGGATGTATGTAAACCACTTCGTCGAATCGCCGTTCTACGTGTATGCCTATTCGTTCGGCGAACTGCTCGTGATGGCGCTCTACTCGATGTATCTGCGCGAGGGCGAGTCGTTCGTGCCGAAGTACATCGAGCTTCTGAGGACCGGCGGCGCGTGTTCGCCCGAGGAGTTGCTCGGGCGGGTGGGCATCGACATCCGCGACCCCGAGTTCTGGCGCGGCGGAATCAAGGTCGTGGAAGGTCTGGTGGCCGATTTCGAGAGGTTGTACGCTGAGTGGAAGGGGCAGACGGCGTGACCAACAGACAACGGCTTCAGCGTGTGTTCAACTTCCAACCAGTGGATCGGCTGCCGGTGCTCGAATGGGCAGTCTGGTGGGACAAGACCATCGCCCGCTGGCACACGGAAGGGCTTCCTGCGGAACTGACAGATGCGGGAGATATCCGCGACTACTTCGGCCAGGATTGTCACCGGCAGTACTGGATCGGCCCTGCAGGTCGAAGCAAAGTCGCCAATCGGGAGCAGTACCTCGCCCTGAAGCCGACGCTCTACCCGGAGAACGCGTTCGACAAGGACATGGTGCGCGGCTGGGCTGAGCGACATGCGACCGGTGAGATGATCGTCTGGATAACGCTGGAGGGACCGTTCTGGTATCCCCGCACGCTGTTCGGCATCGAGGAACACCTCTACGCGTTCTACGATCAACCGGACTTGATGAAGGAGATGAACGAAGACTTGCTCGCGTTCAACCTCCGCATCTACGACGAGTTCTGCGAGATCTGCGTGCCGGATTTCGTCACCTTCGCCGAGGACATGTCCTACAATCACGGCCCAATGCTATCGAAAGCTCAGTTCGACGAGTTCATGGCGCCGTTCTACCGCCGAATCACACCTGTTCTGAAGAGTCGCGGGAGTACCATCCTCGTTGATACGGACGGGGACATCACGGAGCCTGCCGCGTGGTTTCTTGAAGTAGGCTGTGAGGGGCTTCTGCCACTTGAGCGGATGGCCGGAGTTGATGTGTCCGAGCTTCGCCGCCGTCATCCTCGCATCAAGCTGTTGGGCGCCTTCGACAAGACCGTCATGCACTTGGGCGAGGAGCGCATGCGCGAGGAATTCGAGCGCCTGCTGCCCGTAATGAAGCAGGGTGGCTTCATTCCGTCCTGCGACCACCAAACGCCGCCCGGATGCTCGTTAGAAGACTACCGCCTTTACATACGGCTGTTGAGGGAGTATTGCGAGAGGGCGGCCGAGACTGCTCCCGCTCTATGACACCCAGTCTCCCGTGCTATCTGAGCCGCTGCGCTTGTGAGTGCTCCCGCTCAGGTGGTAGAATTGGTCGGGCAGACAGGAGAAGGCCGGCACCGAGGGGGATGGGCGTTGACAACTGAGGATCGAGGGCGATACGGCAAGCGGCCGAAGGGGCTGCGATTCCGTGTGCTTGCGCTGATTCTGGTGCTGCAGGCGCTCATGCTGTGGTGGATCGCCGACAGCGAGATCGCGCGCGGGATCTACCTGGTCTGCTACTCGATCATGATGCCCACGGCGCTTTACCTCCTCTTCGCCCGCATCCTCCGCCGCTGGCTCCCCTTTGAAGATCACGAGCTTATCATCACCTATGTGGTTCTGACCGCCACGATTCCCATTGTCGGGTTCGGCGGCCTCCGTTTCGTGGCCACGGGCATGGGCTACCTGCCGTTTTTCTCGGAGACCAACCCTCAGTGGATGCGCTATCTGCCGGCACTCGAACATATGCCGGTGCTGCATGATCTCGATGCTATCCGGGACCTCTATCGCGGGGGACATCCGATACCCTGGAAAGCGTGGGTCCTGCCTATCGGGTTCTGGAGCACGTACCTGCTGCTTATAGGCGGGATCTGGATCTGCCTGGCAGGGATTTTGCGCAGGATATGGATCGACCAGGAACGGCTTACGTTTCCGATAGCGATGATGCCCCTGCAGGTGATGAACCCGAAGGAGGACACCTTCCGGAAGCCTCTGTTCTGGATCGGGTTCGCGCTGCCCGTGATCGCGCAGAGCCTGCTGGTGCTACACGATTGGTTCCCCGCGGTCCCGGCGGTGCAGATGAAGGCGTCCTACATCCAGTTGTTTAGCACGCCGCCCTGGAACGCGATACCGCCGGTTGGGGTGGGGTTGTACCCGATGGCGATCGGACTCGCCTACTTCGTGCCCGGTGATCTGAGCCTGAGCTGCTGGCTGTTTGCGGTTGCGATGAGGCTCGTATACGTGGTGGCGGCGATATTCGGGGTGGAGGCCGCCGATACGGCAACATCGCGGTTCCCGTTCAAGGAAGAGCAAGCCTGCGGAGCGTGGCTGGCGCTGGCAGGCATCATCATCTGGGGTGCTCGGCATCACTGGCGCACGGTGATAGCATCGGTATCCAAGCAGGAGCAGCAGACAGTCAAGCGGATGGCCATTGTTGCAGTCGGGTTGTCGCTGCTTTGCATCTTGATGATGGCTTCGGTGGGCATCCCGCCCTATGCGGCCGCCATAGTCTTCTTCGTCTACGTAGCGTATGTGCTCAGCGGGGCACGCGTGAGGGCAGAGGCCGGAGCGCTGTGGACGTTCGCTCCCCTAGGTTGGACGCCGCACCGTACGATGACGTCGGTGATCGGGGGGCACGGCCTGAGCGATCAGGCGTTGATCGGGGGCGGCAACTTCAATCTGGTGCACTGGGACATACGAGCGCAGTCGCTGCCGTATCTGATGGAAGGGCTCGATATCGCGGAGAAGTCCGGGATACGCTGGCGGACGATGCTCAAGCTGGTGATGCTATTCACTGTGACCGCGCTTGTTATCGGCTGGTGGACAACACTTGCGAAGATGTACGATATCGGTGTCGCAACGGCAAAGGCGAACAACTACGCGCTAGTCAAGGTGCAGCGCAGCTTCGATGAGGTGCACAGGGTCGCGTCGGGGTCGCGTGCCTGGGACCCACAGGGAGTGGGTGGAGCGTTGTTCGGGGTCGTGTTCACCATTTTCCTGACCTGGGCGAAGAGAGCAGGAATCCTGGGGCTTCACCCGATGGGCTACGTCCTGAGCAACACGCTCATTATGAACGCGTTCATCGTGCCGTTCTTCATTGCGTGGCTGGTGAAGACGACTGTGCTGCGGTTTGGCGGGAACAAGGCCTACAGAACAAGTGTCCCACTATTTGTAGGGATCATTCTGGGCGACGTCGTGATACAGGCGGCGTGGGCCATTTTCGGGTGGATATTCGATATCCCCATCTACAGGTTCCTTACCTGATCGAGGCAGTCTAGTGGACAGGATCATCCAGTGCATACCCAATTTCAGCGAAGGGCGGCGGCCGGAAGTCGTCCGGGAGATTGTGAACGCGATAACTAAGGCGTCCGGGGTGCGGGTGGTCGATTACTCGATGGATGTTGACCACAACAGGTCGGTGGTGACGTTCATCGGCGAACCCGAGGACGTGCGGCGGTCTGCAGTCGCAGGCGCGAGGGCGGCGGTAGGATTGATCGACCTCAACCGGCACGTCGGTGAGCATCCGCGGATAGGTGCGATTGACGTGCTTCCAGTGGTACCGATCGAGGGCGTCACTATGGACGAGGCGGTTGCGCTGTCGCATAAGATCGGGGCCGACATCGCGCGGCAGTTGCTTCTTCCCGTATACTTCTACGAGAACTCAGCCAGGGACGCAAGCAGGACCAACCTTGCAGATATCCGGCGCGGGGGATTCGAGGCGCTGAAGCATCGGGCGCTGGAAGGCGATAGGCTCCCTGACGCGGGGCCGGCGAGGGCGCATGCTACAGCGGGCGCGGTTGTGGTCGGGGCTAGAGGGCCGCTTGTGGCTTTCAACGTGAATCTGGCTACCGATGATGTGGCCGTAGCGCGGGCGATTGCGGCGAGGATACGCGCGGTCAGAGACTCGGGCGAAGCAATGCCTGGAGTGAAGGCGATTGGAGTCTACCTGAAGTCGCGCAACCTCGCGCAGGTTTCGATGAACATCACTCAGCCGGACAAGGTGTCGATGCAGGCAGTTTACTCGTTTGTGGAGGCTGAGGCTCGCGCCGCGGGAGTCGAGACGCTTGAGTCGGAACTGATCGGCGCGATACGCTGCGAATCGCAGATGGGCGGATCGTGCGCGTCGATGAAAATGGGGGAACTGGCGCGCGCGAGGATCATCGAATCGTGGGTGTAGTGGAGGGCTGCTGTCCCCTTCAACCTCCGGCTGCTACGAGTGCATAGACGGAGACGGGATCGGCCGCTACGGATACTGCAGGACGCAGCTGACGTGGTTCACGAACAGCTCGCGCGCGGCCGGCAGCGACGCTAGGAAATCCAACCCCTTGATACACCGATAGCGGCGGTAGGTCAGGCGCAGGCCGCACTGCCGGACGAGCCTCTCGAACTTGCTCACCGTCATCTTGTTCAGCCCGCCGGTCACTTCCTCGTAGCGCATCGCGCCGTCGCCTATGTAGCGGGAGCGGACCTTCATCACTGTGGATTCCGAGAAGATGATATTGGCCCACGGGATGCGCGTGAAGAAGCTCATGTGGCTGCCGTAAGGCGATAGCCAGGGCGGACCGAACGTGATCAGGAGCCTTCCGTCAGGTCTGAGCGCGGACTTCATCTCTTGAAGGACGGCGGCCGGGTCGGGGAAGTGCTCCATGCTGTTCTGAGAGATCACGATGTCGAACGCGCCCCGGTCGTTCTCGTCGAGCTTCTCCCTGAAGTCTACATTGCCAAGGCTCATGTCCGCGGCGAGCCGCCGTGCCCGATCAAGCGTGGGAGGGTTCGTATCCAGCCCCAGAATGTACCCGGCGCCGCGCAGAGCCATCGCGGCGGATTGATAGCCATCCCCGCATCCGAAGTCGAGGATCCGCTTCCCGGCGATCTCGTCCTCAAAGCCGGGGAAAGCCAAGTTCAGCAGCGCCAGCGCGCTTTCGAGGCTGCCGTTGTTGCCCGAATCAGCCGTTGGCTCGTGGGACAGGGACAGAAGCAGGCGTTCTGAGAGTTTCACGAGGGGTTATTAACCAAAGAGGTGGTCGACCAAACGATTATCAGATGGATTCCTTCTCACCCATCACCGGGCGGGGATGAAGGAGGTATACATCAGCCAGGGCGCTGAGACAGGCCGGGCATTCACGGATCGCCGCTCTTGTGTCTGCCTTGTTGCTCGAGGCAACCCCATAGGCGTCTATGCCGACCTTGCCGGCCAGAAAGACGGCGCGGTCTACGTGGAACGACTGAGTCACGATGATCATCTTTCTGGTGCCGAAGATGTGCCTGGCGCGGTAGACGGAGTCGTAGGTGCGCCTACCCGCATAGTCGAGGACGATATCCTCAACGGGGACGCCTTCCCTGACCGCGTAGTCGCGCATGCGTTCCGGCTCGTTGTAGTTCCTGAACCGGTTGTCGCCCGACATCAGCAGCTTGTCGCACTTGTTGGCCTTGTAGAGCTCTACGGCCACAACCAGCAGGCGCTTACGCCATAGTCCGCACACCCTCTTGCGGCTTCGCTCGGCTCGGCGGGCGCGAGATACTGCGGACGAGCGCCTATGTGCTTGGTATACCGATGACCGTTGCTTCTTCTCCGTCTTTCTCATCGCGTTGATTATACACGTAAAAAGGGCCGAAGCGCATCTGCTCCGGCCCTGATGACTACTGCCTCTTGCCTAACGCCTATCTCTTCACGTTGTAGAACGCATCCCAGCCTGCGTACTGCGCGGCCTGATCGAGATCCTCCTCGATCCGCAGGAGCTGGTTGTACTTTGCGACTCGCTCGCTGCGAGCAGGGGCGCCGGTCTTGATCTGACAGGCGTTGGTGGCCACCACGAGATCGGCGATGAAGCTGTCCTCGGTCTCACCGGAGCGGTGACTGACGACGGCGGTCATGCCCGCGCGCTTCGCCATCTCGATCGCGTCCAGGGTCTCCGTGAGCGAACCGATCTGGTTCACCTTGATCAGAATCGAGTTGGACGCCTTCAGCTCGATGCCCTTCTTCAGGCGCTCGGTGTTGGTGACGTAGAGGTCGTCGCCAACAATCTGGACCTTGTCGCCGATGCGCTTGGTCAGCTTCACCCAGCCGTCCCAGTCATCCTCTGCCATACCGTCCTCAATGGAGATAACCGGATATTTCTCGCACAGGCTGGCGAGGTAGTCGATCATCTCGTCCGTTGTGCGGGTCACGCCCTCGCCCTCGAAGACATACTTGCCGTCCTGATACATCTCAGTAGCGGCGCAGTCGAGCGCGATCATGAACTGCTCTCCCGGCTTGTAACCGGCGTTGGTGATAGCTTCGATGATGACTTCGATGGTCTCCTCGGAGGTCTTGAGGTTCGGAGCGAACCCGCCCTCGTCGCCGATCGCGGTCGAAAGGCCCTTGCTCTTCAGGACCTTGGCGAGGTTGTGGTAGACCTCAGCGCACATTCGCAGCGCATCGGCCCAGCAGCACGCGCCGACCGGCATAACCATGAACTCCTGGATGTCCACGGTATTGTCAGCGTGCTTGCCGCCGTTCAGGATGTTCATCATCGGGACCGGAAGCTGCTTGCCGTTCACTCCGCCCAGGTAGCGGTAGAGCGGGAGCCCCATGGACTCGGAGGCCGCCTTCGCGCAGGCGAGGCTGACGCCAAGGATCGCGTTCGCGCCGAGCTTGCCCTTGTTCGGTGTCCCGTCGAGTTCCAGCATCGTCTGGTCGATCCAGACCTGCTCGGTCACGGGGCGGTTGATCAGCTCGGGGGAAATGATCTCCAGAACGTTCTTGACGGCCTGCTGAGTGCCTTTACCGAGATAGCGGCCCTTGTCGCCGTCCCGGAGTTCGACGGCCTCGTGCGCGCCAGTGGACGCGCCAGACGGAACGGCAGCGCGGCCCATCGAACCGTCTTCCAGATACACCTCTACCTCGACCGTCGGATTGCCTCGGGAGTCGAGAATCTCGCGGGCATGGATGTCTTCGATATACATTCTCTCACCTCTATGTTCGCCCGGACGGTGCGCCGGCATTATCCGGGCTCGGGGGCAGTATTCACCGGGCTAAGGATTGTTTTGCCCAAAACCTTCAGATTATAGCACGCAGGCCCCAGCCAAGTAAACGCTCAGAGCGTGCTAGGATCGTGCTAGGAGCTAGCACAACTGTAGGTATGCGAAGGACAAAGGTCGTCGTTTGGCAGCTTGCCATAAAGGGGTAGTATTAGCCGGCTTCGGCTCGCTGGCGTCTCGCACCCACCTCACTGGCGCCGAGACCAGCCCCGTGTGTTCGGCATTCACAGCGACCTTGGTGAGGTATAAGAGACGGTGAAGAAATGGTGATAGTAGACAGAGCTTTGCGATTGCGTGAGGATCGGAACGAGCCGATTCGCGTTGGCCTCATCGGCACAGGCGCCATGGGCAGCGCTATCGCGGACCAGATCGCCCATAATACTCTCGGCATGCGCCTGGCGGGAGTGTTCAACCGTACGGGGGAGCGCGCTTGCGAGGTTGCCAATCGGACTGGCGCAAAAGTCGTTGATAGCCCCTCGGTCCTCTGCTGCGACCCGCGTATCGACGCGATTGTTGAAGCGACCGGCGCCGTGGAGTTCGGCGCCCGCGTGGCGTTGGAGGCCATCCGGAACGGAAAGCACCTGATCCTGGTTAACGCTGAGCTAGGCGCTACTCTGGGGCCGATACTCAAGGTATATGCTGATCGCGCCGGCGTCGTGATAACCGATGCGGACGGGGACCAGCCGGCCGTGATAGTGAACTTGCACAGGTTCGTGAGCACCATCGGATTGCGCCCCCTGCTCTGTGGAAACATCAAAGGCTTTCAGAACCGGCACAGCGTCCCCGAGATGATGGCCCCATATTGCGAGCGGTGGAATCAGCGCGATTATATGCTCAACTCCTTCGCCGACGGCACCAAGATATCGTTCGAGCAGGCTCTGGTCGCCAACGCAGTCGGTAAGGGAATAGCTGCCCGGGGAATGCTGGGCCCGCAGGTGGAGAAGGGCACTCCTGTGGACCGGGCGGCAGAGTGGTACCCTATGGACGAAATAGCGCTTGGCGATGGCATAGTGGACTACGTGATAGGCGCTTCGCCCGCGCCGGGCGTGTTCGTAATCGCCGAAGAGCTTGCATCGGCGCGGAGCCGTATGCTCGAGTACCTGAAGATGGGCAAGGGGCCGTGCTACGTCTTCTACACGCCATATCACCTGTGCCCGTTCGAGGCGGCGATCAGTGTTGCGCGAGCAGTGGATTTCCACGATGCAGCGTGCGCGCCAATGGGCCGTCCTAGCGTGGGCGTGACGGCGGTGGCCAAGAGGGACCTGAAACCCGGGCAGGTGCTGGATGGTATCGGGCGCGAGCTAACCTATGGCGTATGTGAAAGCTACGATGCCATGCTGAGCGAGAACCTGCTGCCGATGGGGCTCGCGGAGGGGTGTCGTATCCTGAGGCCCGTGCCGATGGATTGCGCGCTGACGCTGGATGATGTCCGAGTTCCTGAGGGCAGGCTCTCTGATAGGCTGTGGGCTGAGCAGAAAAAGCACTTCTGTGAGGAGGGCGAGCGGCCGACGGCGCCAGAGCCGCAGGAAGCGGCCGGCCAAGAACATGTCTCTCACGCCGGGAGTTGAGTGCCGAACACCGAAGGGCCGGTGAGTTCGGAAATCTGATAGAATGGATCTATGCTGCCGGCAGTCAGAGAAGAAGGGACGCGGCTTGGACTCGCCGCGGTAGGCGTCGCGTCTGCCGTCGACGGGGTGCGACAGGTCTACGAATGGGCCACCTCAGTGATCTGTGCTGCTATTTCCTACCTGCCCCCTGAGCAGGTCTCACCGGAGAGTGAGCCCCATGGGCTGATCGCACGGATCGCACGTGGAGCTGACTATCACCAGGTGCTTCGTGGGAAGCTTCACGAACTGGCGAAAGCCATCCTCATGCGTCATCCGTCCGCAAGATTGGAGATCTGTGTAGACACGAATCCGCTGCCTGAGCGGAAGCTGGCAGTCCTATCGGGGATCGGATGGCGGGGCAGGAATGGATGCGTGTATGTGGAGGGCTGCGGCTCGTGGGTAGCGTTGGGCGAAATCGTGACGGACTTGCCGCTTGAAGATCCGACGGCTCATCAATTAGAGGACCGCTGCGGCGATTGCAGGCGGTGCATCGATGCGTGCCCGACGAAAGCGATCCGCGAGCCGCATCGTATCGACCGCGGCAGGTGCCTTTCCGCGCTGACTCAAGCCAGTGGATCGATTCACGATTACCTGCGACCTACAATGGGAAACCGCATCTACGGCTGCGATGTCTGCCAGGAAGTCTGCCCCCAGAACGCAGGCACCGTCGCCACCAATCCCGAGTTCGCAGGCCAGGTTTTTCCGGGAGCATTCCCCGGGATACTGCCCCTCATCGAGATGACCCCGAGCTACTACGACGCAGTAGTCAAAGGCACCTCCATCGGCTGGATCCGCAGGAATCGCATCAGGCGAAACGCTGCCATTGCTGCAGGGAACCTCAAGTGCGAGAGTGCCCTAACCGCGCTGACGCCGCTGCTTTCGGATGAGAACCCGATGCTGCGTGAGACAGCGGAGTGGGCGATCAAGGAAATCGAGGGGAGTGCGTCCAAGAGGAAGTAGGCTAGTCCCATGCCAACCGGAGGTTCTTCCCTTGACGATGCGTCTTCTCGCTTTGGGCTTGCTGTCTTGTCTGATCTCTTCGTGCGTTTCGGCCGCCGCCCCTGATTACGATCAGTCGCCTTTCGGGGTGAATTACCTCAAGTGGCACTACTTCGACTGCCCCGGCGGCATCGACGACCTCCGGCTGAGAATGAGGATCATGAAGGACATCGGCCACGACCTGGTTCGATGATGTGACACTGACGGTGGAGTAGCGCCAGAGAGGCAGGCATCGTGTGGCAGAATGGTCTGCTGCACGCGATAAGGAGGCACTATGGTTACGGCAATTGTTCTGATACAGGGTGAGCGCGACAGGCTTCCGGAGACCGCGGAGAGACTGGCCGATGTGCCCGGCGTCACGGAGGTCTACTCCGTAGCGGGCGACTATGACCTGGTGGCCGTAGTACGCGTGAAGGAGCACGAACAACTTGCGGACGTGGTTACCAGGAACCTGCTCAAGATGGAGGGCATAGCGCGCACCAACACGCTGATTGCGTTCAAGAGCTACTCCCGCAAGGATCTGGAGCGCATGTGGGAGATAGGACTTGAGGAGCAGGCTTGACGTTTCCGCCAGAAGATATTAGACTAAGTGCTAACGAGTTAGCTGCACAACTAATAACATAGAGGGAGCACTGCGATTATGGCTAGTATACCGCGGCCGGAGCATCCCCGGCCGGACTTTGAACGCGCCGCGTGGCAGAACCTGAACGGACGGTGGCAGTTCGCTATCGACACGGCGCGTTCGGGCCGAGAGAAAGGCTGGCAATCTGGGGTTGATTTTCCACTGGAGATCAATGTGCCGTTCTGCCCGGAAAGCAAGCTAAGTGGGGTCGGACAGACGGACTTCCTAGAGGGGGTGTGGTATAGGCGCAAGTTTCACGTGGAACAGCCCCTGCGAGGACGAAGGCTGTTGCTGCATTTCGGAGCCGTCGACTATGATGCACGGGTGTGGATCAACGGCAAGGAAGTCGCACGCCACAGGGGCGGCTACACTCCTTTCCAGGCGGATATCACCGACGCTGTCGATATGGCCGGCGAGAACGAGGTGGTGGTGTTTGCTTCCGACGACGAGCGCACTCACGTTCAGCCGATGGGCAAGCAATCGACGCGGCTCGGCTCCTATGGGTGCATGTACACCCGAACTACCGGCATCTGGCAGACCGTGTGGCTGGAAGCGGTCCCCGATTCGAGGATCGCGAACCTCACGGTATGGCCTGACGCCTTGAACGGGCGCGCGTCCCTTGTCGTGGACGTCGTGAAGCCGTATGCGGGCCTGGGAGTTGAAGTCACCGCGCTCGTGGACGGCAGCCCCGTGGCTAGTGCCAACATTGCTCAGGCAGGCTCAGCTAACACACTCGTGCTGGAGATTCCCGCTGCAAGGCTGTGGGAAGTCGGCAAGCCGTTCCTCTACGACCTCCAGGTGAGGCTGATCGAGGGCGGTAAGGCAGTAGATGGCGTGTCGTCGTATCTTGGCCTTCGCGACGTCAGGATCGATGGCGACCGAATTCTCATCAATGGAAAGCCGGTGTTCCAGCGGCTTATTCTCGACCAGGGCTTCTGGCCGGACGGGATATATACGGCGCCGTCGGACGAGGAGCTGAGGGCGGACATCGAGCGGAGCATCGCGTGCGGGTTCAACGGAGCCAGGCTGCACCAAAAGGTGTTCGAGCCGCGGACGCTCTACTGGGCCGACAGACTGGGCTACATAGTCTGGGGCGAGTTCCCTGACTGGGGCTGCGATGTGAAGCATCACGCTCAAGCGAGGGAGAACTTCCTCCGCGAATGGGCTGAGGTGGTTGTGCGCGATCGGAGCCACCCCTCCATAGTGACGTGGACACCGCTGAACGAGGCCCATTCGTCCGGCGGACGCTATGAACCGCAGTTCTTTGTCGAGGTGTACGATCTCACAAAGAAGCTTGACCCGTCACGGCCGGTGTGCGACACAAGCGGTTACACGCACGTGAAGACGGACATCTGGGACCTGCATGACTACGATCAGAATCCGGAAACGTTCGCTGCGCGCTATGAACGATTCGGCAAGGACCCAAAGACCGAAACGCTGGCTCGCAACGATGCAGATCACGAGCCGCCATATCAGGGGCAGCCGATGATCGTGAGCGAGTACGGCGGGACCTGGTGGAATCCAGAGCAGGCCGGTGACGCGGCCTGGGGATATGGCCAGCGGCCCGTGGATGAGAAGGAGTTCATGCATCGCTTCAAGGGACTTGCCGATGCGCAGCTTGACAACCCGCACATGGCAGGGCTTTGCTATACGCAATTGACGGACGTAGAGCAGGAGGTCAACGGGCTGTACACCTATGATCGCAAGCCCAAGTTCCCACCTGAGCTTTTCAAGCAAGTGCTCGACAGAGAGGCCGCCATCGAGAAGTAGGGACAACGACGAGCACAGACAGGACAGGGCGCGGTCGGATGACCGCGCCCTTACTTACGTCTGATTGCTCTAGCCGCTACACCACGCGATCCCAGATAGCAAGACTGCGCGAGTCCAGGTTCTCGAGCTGCGGCACCTCGAGTCGATTGCCCTCGACGTCATTGATCAGGTAGCGCCCGGGCTCTATCTCGTGCACGCTGTCCCGCAGCCCTCGCATCACGAACTTGCGGTTGCCCTTATCGGTTTCCACGTCCCAGTAGATAGTCCCGAACTCCTTTTTCGCGTCCACTATGCGCAGCACCTTTGGAATGAAGTATCGCTTGTTGATCTCGTGCTCGACCAACTGACGCGCTGGTCCATCGAGGTCACGCAGGCTGCGGAGCATGCCGATCTCCTTGCCGGCGATAGCATCCAGCAGTCCGATGAATTCGTTGAGCTCGGAAAGCGGGAACGCACGTACCGCCCTGACCTTGAGGTATGATCGGTCACCATCGATCGTTAGCATCAGCGCGTCGCCGCGCCTCGTGAAATGCAGCTTAGTGGGATCCAAATACTCCAGTTCCCCGCCGTCATCGTTCCGGTCCTTGTAGTCTAGCGTCCAATCTGGCATTATCCATCCACCGCCCTGATCTTCGAAAGCTCCTGCTGGATGTCGACCAAGCGCCGGTAGACGCCTGTCTTCTCCATCAGCTCGTCGTGAGTGCCCATTTCGGCGATCCGGCCCTCCTCCAGCACGATCAGCCTGTGCGCTTGCCGCAGGGTGGACAACCGGTGCGCGATCGCAATGGTCGTGCGGTTCTTTACCAGCCGCGCCAATGCTTGCTGGATCTGGCTTTCCGCCTGAGTATCGACCGACGAGGTTGCTTCGTCCAGGATCAATATCCTCGGATCGCACAAGATGGCGCGTGCAATAGAGACTCGCTGCCTCTCGCCACCGGACAACCTTCCGCCTCGCTCACCGACCTGGTGATCGTAGCCGTCAGGCAGCCTCATGATGAACTCGTGAGCGTTCGCAGCTTTCGCGGCACGGATGACATCCTCTCGCGTCGCATTGCGCCGGGCGTAGGCTATGTTGTCCATGATTGTCCCGTTGAAGAGGAACGGGTCCTGCAGGACGACGCCGATCTGACTCCGAATGTCACGCATGGCGATCTTGCGAACATCAACGCCATCGATCAGGATTTCGCCCTCGGTGACATCGTAGAACCGGCAGATCAGATTGATGAATGTGGTCTTGCCGGCACCACTGTGGCCGACCAAGCCGATCATCTCACCGGGCTTGATGTGCACGCACACGTCCTTTAGCACGGGGTTGATGGGCTCATAGCCGAAATTCACGTGCCTGAACTCGATCTCGCCCTTCATATCAGGCATTCGAACCGGATCGTCGATGTCCGCAACCTCGACTTCCTGGTCCAGAACCTCGAAGATGCGTTCTGTGGCGGTGAGGCTGTTCGACAGGAAGTCCGTGCTGCGGCAGATGTGCTGGAAGTTCTGTGAGAACATCGCGTTGAAGCCGAGGAATGCCATCAGTGTCCCGGGGCTGCTATGCTCACGAAGTACGAAGAAGCCGCCGACCAGCCAAATAATGGCCGTGCTGATGTTGTTCATCAATCCGATGGTAGGCCAGAATGTCGCCGACGCGGTGGCAACCTGGGCGTCCGCAGTGTAGACGGCGTTCACACGCTTGTTGAAGCGGTCCATCTCCTGGTCTTCCTGCGCGAACGCCCTTACAACTCGAATGCCTGCCAGGGAGTCGTGCAACACGGCACCTACTCTCGACCACATGTGCCAGTAGCGGTGCCAGCGCTTCTTGAGCCGCTTGAAGAACTTGACTGACAGAAGAGCGATGACGGGGCTGGGTATAAGCGCCCAGAGCATGAGCTTGGGCGACAGAATGACCATCATCCAGACGGCCCCGATGATCTGCAGCGTGCTCACCAGGTAGTACTGCAGAAGCTGGTTCATGAAGTTGTTGAGAGCGCTTGTGTCCTGGGTGACGCGCGACATGATCGAGCCGACCTGGCGCTTGTCGAAGTAGCTGAGGCTGAGTCGCTGCAGGGATTGATAGAGCTGGACCCGGATGTCTAGAGTGAGAAGACCGGCAAGCCAGGCGGATCGGCGGCCCTGGGTCATCGAGATGCACCAGGAGATGATCCAGACTCCAAGGTATGTGAGCACGATGGTGATAAGCATGCTCACCGACTTCGGCTGTCCGGGGATGCGAAGGAGGTATGGGAAGCTCACGGGTTTGCCGAACAGGTTATCCCAGAAAGGCTTGCTGAGATATGGGCCAATCAGTGTTATGCCCGTGGCAAAGACCATAAGCAGCGCAACCGCTGCGAGCCGGATCCAGTAAGGCCGGGTCAGCAGGAGCAGCCTCTTTATCACCTGGGCTTTGTTGATGCAGGCAGGGCAGACTTTCGTGCCCTCGGGCAGGAACCGGCCGCACTTTTCGCAGGTCCTGTCCTCTCCCTCGTCGGTTGGAGGCACTTCCTCGTCTCTGGACATGTGCTCCAGCACACGAGCAACCTTGGTGAAGCGACCAGCGAGCGAGTGCGTGTAGTGGAGGAGATCGACCACCTTGCCATCAACGCCCACTTCCAGGACGCCGCTCCCGACAAGGAATTCCGCGTTTACGGTTTGGATGTGTTTGAGAGGGACTTCATGGAGGAGTCTGGCCTCGTCTTGCTCACGGACGAATACATACACTGTGTCGCCGGTGGCGATCAGCCATCGCTCACCGAACTTGCTAGACCCATCGATGTCGGTCGATACAGCGAGCTTCGTTTCCCCGTTCTCACCTGCGGTCTTACGTAGCGCCGATTCTACGATTTCCGGCAACGGTTCGACAATAGCCATTTTGTTGAGACCCTCTTAACTTAGCCGCCTGGCGGCAAACGAAGGCATTATAGCACCGCACTCCGCTTGAGTCTACCCGTTACCTGTCGGTTTCGTGCAGATTGGCACGAATATTTGTGATGCTGCCTGGATGGCGCCCCCGGGGAGAGGGCATCGAGTACGCCTTAACCGCCCGAAAGCAGAAGCAGCAGGCGTTCTAGATCATCCTCGGAGTAGAATTCAATCTCGATGCGGCCGCGATCCTTGTTCTTGACTATGCGAACCTTCGTGCCGAAGAGATTGCGCAACTGCGATTCGGCCTCGATGAGGTTGGGGTCTTCCTTGGCAGCTCTTGTTTCACGTGAAACATTCTGGGCAGGCCCGTCGGAGTTCCGGCTCCACTCCCGCGCCATCACCTCCGCCTCTCTCACCGAAAGCCCGCCTGCCACGATCCGCTTGCACAACTCGATCTGTCTCGACGCACCCTCAACGGATAGAATGGCTCGCGCATGGCCCTCTGATATCCTTCCGCTCCGGATTTCCTCCTTCACCGAGTCAGGAAGCGAGAGCAGCCTCAGGGTGTTGGCAACAGCGGACCGGCTCTTGCCCACCGTGAACGCCAAATCCTCCTGCGACAGGCCGAACTCCTCCGCGAGGCGTCTGTAAGCGAGCGCGGCGTCGACGGCATTGATGTCTTCCCGCTGAATGTTCTCGACCAGCGCCACCTCAAGGCTCTGTTCGTTCGTCAGTTCCCGAACAACCGCCGGTATCCTTGTGAGTCCGGCAGCCTTAGCAGCGCGCAGCCGCCTCTCTCCCGCAACCAGCTCGTATTCACCATCACCCTTAGTCCTGACCACGACAGGCTGCAACACGCCGTGGACGCGAACCGAGTTCACCAGTTCCTGAAACTTCTCATCATCAAACCGTCCCCGCGGTTGGTACGGATTGGCCGTTATGCGCGCGACCTCGATGTCCTGGCCGTCCACGGGCCTGACCTCCTTGTCGGCACCGGGGATCAGCGCCCCAAGACCTTTACCAAGCCCTTTCTTTTCCAAAGGAAGCAACCTCCGCCGCGAATTTCGTGTAAGCCTCCGCACCCTTTGACTTAGGGTCATAGGCGATTATCGGCTGCCCGTGACTCGGAGCCTCGCTCAGCCTCACATTCCTAGGCACCAGCATCGTCGAAACCTTATCCCCAAAGAACCTCCGCACCTCATCTACAACCTGTTGCGATAGATTCGTTCGGTAGTCGAACATCGTCAACAAGACCTTTGCGATCTCTATGTGTGGGTTGAGATGCTGATGGACAAGATCAATCGTCTTCAGAAGCTGGCTGATCCCTTCGAGCGCGTAGTATTCGCACTGAATCGGCAGGATCACGTACCGGGCCGCTGTAAGCACGTTCACCGTCAGCAACCCCAGCGATGGCGGGCAATCAATAATCACGAACTCGTAACGATCGGCCACACGCTCAAGCGCCTGCTTCAGCTTCGTCTCACGCGACATCGTAGACATCAGCTCGATGTCCGCGCCCGCCAGATCCAACTTTGCCGGCACCAGGTCCAGATTCGGCGTTTCCGTCGGCACGATTACCCGCTCGATAGGCACCTCATTGATCAGCATATCGTAGATGCAAGCCTCGAGCTCCGACTTAACCACGCCCACGCCGCTCGTCGCGTTCCCTTGAGGATCCGTGTCCACCAGCAGAACACGCTCACCGGACACAGCGAGACATGCCGCCACGTTCACTGCCGTGGTCGTCTTTCCCACTCCGCCCTTCTGATTCACAACCGCGAATACTGCACTCATAGTCCTCGCCCACCAGATGATTACTCCATGTCTTATCCAGCGCCCGCCCCATGTCCTCCACCCGTACAAAACGACGCCAGGGCGGATCGCATTCCTCCGCCCTGGAAACGAACAGCCGGTAGACGTCCGTCTACCTTATCTTGTCGGCAGCCCGGCGCCTAAGCATCATTTCGGCGATTTCCTCACCGCTGACTCTGTATTCTCCCCGTTCAATCCGCTCTTTGAGATCCTTCACGTACTCCTCACGGATGTCAGCAACCTCAGCCAGTGCCAATTCCGCAACCGCCATCCCATGCTCCAGCGGCGACAGCTGCGTCGCATCCTTGCTCTTGCGGGAAACCAACCCCCTAGGCCGATCGGCAGGCAGGATCTTCGCGTCCGCCGCTCCGCTGCTGACCGCTGCTTTTCCGGATTCCACACCAGATATCTTCATCTACGTCATCCTCCAAAGTCTTCAACGGCCCCGGTGGCGCCTGGAGTTCCCATATTACGCCGGAAACGCCAAAAAGGCAAACCCCGAAGCTTGGAACGGCGGCCCGGCTGACATACCTCTCACGAGGCTTAGTCCCGATGGCTTTGCGTCCCCTTCTTTCGAAGAGTTTGCCTTTATCGTATGAACCCTATTGATCTCAATCCTGATCATCGGCGGTTCGTCGCAGGTTCTTTAGGGTGCTTTGGGGAATTCTTTCTCTTTTTCTCACGGGAGGATCCTCTTCAGCCCACTTCTGCCAGGCCGTGGAATAACTCTCATGATCTCTACCATTGACTTCCCGCCTATCCAGGGATATCCTGAGAACAGAGCACCCTGGCAAGGCAGCTTTCTCTGCTTGCAGGGTCGTGCGTCCGACGGGGAACGAACGTTTGGCTAGAGCGAGATTATTGCTTCTCATTCTGGCGCTTGTAGCCAGCAGAACCGCTGCGGATACGATAGCAGTGTCCGTCCCCGCGTGCGCGCCTGCCAGCCAACTGCATGCCGACGGCCAGACCCTCCGCGCCGCCGGCTTCGGCTCGATCGCATCTCCGGGCGATCCCGCTCTGCCCTGCAAGGAGATCCACGTGATACTGCCGCCGGACGCGGCCCCGGATTCGGTCTCAGCCCGGCTGTCGGGCAACAGGACACACTCCCGATATCTAGAGACGGATATCGCTCCCGCACCTCCAATCGCGCCGAGCGTCCCCGGTCAACGGAAGCCAGAGTGGGGCCGCGGGAAGCAGATCGTGGGGAATCGCAACACCCTTGTGTATCGGACTTCCGCTTTCTATCCGAGATCAAACGTCGAGCTTGTCTCGGTGGGCCACCTCCGCGGTTGGCAAATCGCAACCGTTCGCTACTATCCCTACCGCTACAACCCCGTAAGCAAGATTCTCGAAGAATCGAACTCCGGCAGCATAGTCCTGTCGTTCGCTAGAAACCCACATGTGCGGTCACGGGCCCGATCCGCGAAGAGCTCTTACGACTTGCTCTATGCCGACCGAATCGCGGAGATGACCGCGAACTACGCGCAGGCGCGGACGTGGTATCCAGAACCCGAGCTCGCGCCAACGCCGGCGTCCGACGATCCACATGCCATCACTGACTATGTGATCATCACCACCTCGGCAATCGTGGCCGGCAGCAGTAAGCTGCAAGCGTTCGTGGACCACAAGACCGCTCGCGGCTTCTCGGTTGCGGTGATCACCGAGGAGCAATGGGGCGGTGGGACGGGCGACGCCGCGGCGAATAACATCAGAGCCTATCTTCAGGCCAACTACATAACCAAAGGGATCAGGTACGTCCTTCTGATCGGGAATCCCAATCCTTCGACAGGCGACGTGCCGATGAAGATGCTGTGGCCCAGATACACCTCGGACACTTATCGGGAAGCGCCATCGGACTACTTCTACGCCGATCTTACAGGTAACTGGGACCTGAACGGCAATGGCTATTATGGCGAGGAGACCAGCGACTTCGGCCTTGGAGGCATCGATCGACTCGCTGACGTAACAGTGGGCAGGATTCCATTCTACGGAAGCTTCCAGGACCTGGACTCCATTCTTCAGAAGACGATCTCCTATGAGTCGGGCTTCCCGGCCGGCTGGATGCGTAACGTGCTCCTCAGCATGAAACCCTCCGACAGCAGTACCCCGGGCTATCATCTCGGCGAGGCCATCAAGAATGATGTTGTCGAACCCGCCCTCATGAACGCCGTTCGGGTCTACGAAAGCGACTATGGACTGAACCCTTCGCCGGAGTACACTCCGTGCAACTATGACAATGTCCTCTCCGCCTGGCAGCAACACGCGGGCTTCCACTTCTGGTGGACACACGGCAGCGAGACGTCGGCATCAGATGTGTTCACATCCGGCAGATGTCAGTATCTCGACAACAGCTACCCCACTTTCACGTTCCAGTGTTCTTGCCTGAACGCCGGTCCGGAGAACAGCGCCAATCTGGCCTATTCCCTGCTGAAACGCGGCGCGATAGCCACTGACGCCGCCACACGAGTCTCCTGGTACTATATGGGCCAGACGCAGTTCAATCTCAGCGATTCCAACGCCGGCATGACTTACCACTACGCGATCAGGCTTCTGCGCGATCACTTGCCCTTCGGCGACGCGCATTTCGCTATGATGATGGATGTCCCGAACGAGATTTGGATGAATCACTGCGTGTTCACCCTCTACGGCGATCCCTCCGTGCGGTACCCTATGGCGCCGATTATCTCGCACACGCCCCTCACCGACACCGACTCAAACACCCAGCCATACATCGTAAGCGCCGATGTCACCGCACAGGCACCGCTGGCTGCCGATCAACCTCTGCTGCATTGGAACACCGATGGAGGTCCGAGCTTTTCCGCCGTTCCTATGGCGCCCGCGTCCGGAACGACATACAGCGCCGGCATTCCTCCGCAACCCTACGGAACCTCCGTCTACTACTACATCGAAGCGTCAGACATAGCTGGCTTGCGCTCAACGTATCCGGGAGATGCTCCTGCGGCGCTTCTCTCTTTCCAAGTTGCCGAAGACACCTCGCCGCCAAGCATAACGCACACCCCGCTTCAGGATACAGCCGACAAGTTCGGCCCCTACATCGTCGAGGCTATTGTTACAGACAACACGGGCATATCGGACGTGTCGCTCTACTACCGCGTGAATGACGGCGGATACAGCAGGGTGGACATGGTTCACCAGTCGGGGAATACCTACCAGGCTTCGATTCCAGGACCAATGCTTCCTGGCGACGTGGTCAGCTACTATCTCACTGCCACAGACTCGTCTGTAAACGCAAACACGACTCGTCTGCCAGAGGCAGCGCCAGATGCCTACTCGTTCCAGATCGGCACCAAGATCTATGTGGCAGTGCTGAACCAGAGTAGCAATCCGGGTTACTTCCTGGGCGCCAACATCAACGATTGGGCGGCTGTGTCTCAGATCTTCAACGATGATCCTTCTCACCGCTTCCAGGTCAGCGTGATCACCAACCTCATTCCCACGCCCGGTACCATGAGCCTGGAGGGGCAGGATGTACTGGTGCTGCCGGACAACGGGGTTCCGTCCGCAAGCCTTCAGGCCGTCTCTGACTGGTTCCGCCCCGGGAAGGTGATCATAGCAATGGACAGCTCGGTTTGCTACGCGGCCTACACCGGCTGGATGTGGTCTGGCTCATCGGGAACAAACGGCTATGGGACGTATTGGACTTATGCCTCTCAGACGAATGACCAGTTGATCCTGGCTCAGGACCCGATCACCTCAGGATACTCACCGGGGCAGGTAATCGGCTCAGTTTACGGAGATGCCGTGTTCTTTGCGGACAAGCTGCCCACGGACGCCCGCGTTCTGACGGTTGGAAGTTCCGACCATAGCCGGGTGTATGCGGCCTACCGTGACGTGCCCGCAAGAGGGCGGCTCGTTATGCTTGGCCCGTACATCAAGGCCACCGCGGATCAGGCCCCGCTCATCAGGGAAGCGGCTGTCGGACCCGCGTATGCACGGCAGTTGAGCATAGCCGCGCCAAACGGGGGAGAGATCTACAGCGCGGGTGACATAGTGGCCGTCAAGTTGGAATGCGCCGGCGCCTGGCTGGAGTCCGACCGGATCCGGCTGGAATACACCACAGACCCTGCCGCGGGCTGGTCTGTCATCCCGGGCGCCGAATCGCTGAGCTACAGTGTCGGTTCCTTCCCGTGGAACACCTCCGGGCTCGCCGGCAGCTATGCGTATCGCGTTCGCGCAACGTGGATAGGTGGCGGCGTCACCGATGAATCCGACGGACCGTTCACCATAGTACCCACCGTCGACATACCGGCTGCCAAGTCGATTCCCGACGGCAACCTCATCAGGCTGGCGGGCAAGGTGGTCACAAGCGGCACGCAGGGGCTGGCTTACGTGGAGGAGCCAAACGCGTTGGCGGGAATTCGCATCGACTACGCCTCCAATCTGGCCTCTCCCGCTCTGGTGGACGTGATCGGCACGATGGACACAGTCCACGGCGAGCGGGTGCTGTGCGCGGATACCGTCGATGTGCTCGGTACAGGCGCACAGGTAGAACCCTACGCGGCCGCGGTTGCGTCTATCGGGGGAGGCACCTTCGGACTGCAGGACGCGGTAAGGCAGTATCGCGGAAACTGCCTGCAGTGGACTCTAGGCCTGAACAACATCGGCCTGCTCCTGCGTGTGGCAGGCAAGGTGACGGCCGTCGGTGATGGCTTCTTCTATCTCGACGATGGCTCGGGCTGTACTGACAGCTCGACGTTCCCGGGGGTTAGAGTCATCTGCGCGCAGGACGTATCCGTATCAGACGGCCAGTATGTGGTGATAGATGCAGTCAGCAGCACCTACTACGACGGAGACACCACTTGGCGAGCCCTCGTACTGCCGGATAGACAGAGTCTGAAGGCCATCCGTTAGCCTTCGGAACCCTTGTTTCCCCGATGCCGTAGTCTCGTTGCCCTCTTGATGCGCTCGCGGTGCGCATTTGACGCCAGAAGGATGAGGGGCTAACATGCCATTACCACTACGAGAGGTGTCACTGCCCATGAAGAAGACCATCCTTCTTGCGCTGATCGCGTTACTGCTCGTCGGCTGTGGAAGCAGAAAGCAACAGACTGCAGCAATCGACGTAGAAAACCCACCGGAACCGGTAGAGAAAACTGCCCCGGCTCCCAGCCTTCAGCCACCCGCCCCGCCTGTTGCCGTCAAGTCGAAAGCCAAGGACGGGACCGTAACACTGGTGTCCGGGCTGAAGTACAAGGACAAGAAAGTCGGCAAGGGCACTGAAGCCACAAGCCAGAGCCGGGTGACCGTGCACTACAAGGGCTGGCTCGATGACGGCACCGTCTTTGACACGTCCCGGCAGCACGGTCGAGAACCGTTGTCCTTCACGATCGACAACGATCAGATCATCGACGGCTGGCATCAGGGCGTAAAGGGCATGAAGGTCGGCGGCGTGCGCGAGCTAACCATCCCTCCCAAGCTCGGCTACGGCAGCGACGATATGGGCAAGATCCCGCCGAACTCGACGCTGCACTTCGAAATCGATCTGCTGGACGTAGCGAAGTAGCCGCGATTAGAACACTATCGCCGTCTTGATCGCCTTGCGTTCCGCCATCGAGGCCAGAGCCTCATTCGCCTGCTCCAGCGGGTAGCGGTGGGTGATCATGTCGGCGAAGACGTCCGGATTCCGCTTGACGAGCTGCAGGGCCTGTGTTATGTGACGCGTGTCGTTGCACCATACCCCCTGCAGCCGTAGTTGCTTCAGGACCAGTTGGTGATACGCGTCGATCGGGATCGTACCCATCGGGACCGCCGTTCCTACGCTCAGATAGGCGCCGCCTCTGCGAATAAGGTCTATTCCCTCAAGTATCGGTTCCGGTCTTCCGACAGCCTCGAATCCCACATCCGCACCGAAGCCGTTTGTCGCGTCCATAACCGCTTCCTTGCGCTGCTCCGGAGTCGTTTCTGAGAAGTCCAGGACTACATCAGCGCCCATACGCCGTGCAAGGTCTATCCTCACCTTTACGCCCTCGATCACGATGATGTTTGCGGCTCCCTGTGCCCTGGCGTAGCCGACCAGATAGAGACCAAGTGGGCCGGCTCCCTGTATGAGCACATTGTCACCCATGCGCATTCCTGACAGCTCGATCGCATTGGCCGAGGTCGCACCCGAGCATCCCGCCGAAACGAGCGTGGCCGGGTCCAGGTTCTCCCAGTCGGCGAGACTGATAACCTTGGTGTTGCTCGTGAGGAGGATGTGGTCAGCGTAGCAGCCGTTGAGGTGCGGCGGCTCCGAGCAGCCCTTGTGAATGCCGTAGACCCACCGGCTCCGGCAGAGGTTAGGAAGCTGCTTCACTGCGCAGAACCAGCACTGGCCGCATACAACGGCACGGTCCCATATGACCGGTTCGCCGACCTTCAGTTCCCGGCCGTACAGATCGAGCCTCGGCGCGCTCCCGCCGATGTCCTCGATGACTCCAACGCCCTCGTGGCCAGGTATCATCGGCCGGATAGTACGCGGGTCCTCACCCATCCACGTATGAACATCCGACCCGCAAATGCCTGCGGCTGTCATACGGACCAATATCTCGCCGTCTCTAACAGCGGGCTTCAGATAGTCGGTCAACTCAAGCGGGGATCTGAACGCGGTCAATACAGCAGCTTTCACGGGGAACACCTCAATACGAAAAGTCCGCGGGCATGATAGGACTCATGAGGGTGCGGTGTCAACGGGATGAAGTATTGCGGGGGAGAGATCTGCCGTCTCTCCCCCGTGCTCCAGTGTAGACCTTCTGCCCGAATCAGGCGTCTTTCTGCCCGGCTTTCGCGGCTTCTCGCTCCCGAGCCTCTCTCTTGATGCGTTCCGCAGAGAGTCTGGCCATGACCTGAGCGAACACCTCGGCTTCCGGAGATCGTCGCTTGGATCCGCGCAAGGAATACTGCAGCGTCCCGTTGGACATATCGCTCACTCCTCCGGCAGGCGGGACCGGTCTATACCTATAACATGACGAAGCAGACGGCTCTGCTGTTCCGTCAAAGTACGGCACTATCTATTCCAACTTTGTGCAGCCGGACGGAGTACTGAGCCTACGCGGGCCCCTCTACCTCCACGGGAGCGATCAGAGGATGCCTGGACGATAGACGCGACAAAGCCTGCAGCCGGGCGGCAATCGACGTATCAGGTTCGCGGCCATCGTAGGCCGCCGCGTAGCCGAGGAGTGCGGCTCCCAGAAGAGAGGCGTCGGTGAACGTAGTAGCGAAGGTGGCTTTGCCTACAGCCTGCCTGGTGATCCAATTCCACAGCTTGTTTCGAGCCGGGCCGCCTACAAGCAGCAACGTGTTCGTGCGTACCGAGTAGCGCTCCTCCATCAGCCGAATGCACTGCTCCAGTCTCGCGGACATACCCTCCAAAGCAGCAAGCGCAATGTCGCCGATACCGTGGGACTCGATCAGCCCGCTGATCTCGCCAGTTGCAGAGCAGTCCCACAGCGGCGCGCGCTCACCGCCTAACGCGGTGTCGAATCGAAGTCTCGGTTTGCTTGTATCTCGATATGCAGCCAAGGCCAGCACCTCGAGTTCCACATCGGCGGCGTTACCCTGGTCGGGAAAACGCAGGGACCGAACCCAATCCCACACGCGTCCGCTTCTGAGCATCGGGGCGACCGCGCACCAGGGCGAATCGTTCAGCGAGGCCGCGGAGGGCAGGGGATAATGCAGCACGGTCTCACGTGGACCACTGCGAGGCTTTGGCGCATCAATGGCAATCATTGGCGAATCGCTCGATCCTCGCACATTGATCACCGTTCCTCGATCCGCAAGCAGCGCCAGGGCCCCGAGAGGGCTGTCGCCCGCGCCAATTGACACGGAGTTCAGCCCCGGCAGACCTAGCAGTTCGCGCACATCAGTGACGGCAGGCGGCGGCACCACGTTTCTCCACGATGGCCCTACCGACGGAAGCAGCGCCGCCAAGTGCTCCAGGCGCAGCTCTGGAACAGCGCGTTCCAGCAGCCTGCGCACTCCGTCTGGAAGCGGCTGGCCTGACCTGGCATCGTAGAGGCCGCCGATGGGCGCCTGGGTGAAATCAGTAAACAGGTTCGCCGCGCCCGGATGCACGCCCGAGGCCTTGAGCAGCGCACTCGCAAACGCGGTGTTCGGAGGGACGATACCCGCCGCATCATCCAGCTTCATCCCGGACTTCAGCAGCGCGATGAGCCCTATCGCCATGTTGCCGGGCCACATCCGGCTGAGCGTGTCGCTCTCCGCCTGGCCGAGCACATCCTCGAAGCTCCCATCGCAGATACCGGCATCGTCGCTGTTGTCGTAGAGGCTCACGCAGGAGGGATCGACAGAGCCGTCGCGCCCAATTGCGAAGCAACCCGGAAAGGCCGTGCTTACGCCGATGGCCTGCACGTCCGCAACCTGCGGTAGGCGGCGCTTCAGGCCCAGCACGCAGTCCCTTACCAGTTCCACCCATACCTGCGGGTCCTTGCGGCTGAGTTCATCTCTGCAGGCTCTCGATTCGGTCCACTCGCCCGATATTCGAAGCTCTACAGGCACCCCTGATTCCTCGACAACGCTCGCCAGCATCACCGAGATCGTCTGCGTCGATATGTCTATCCCGAGTACGTGCGTCATGCCAAAGCCGCGTTTCCCAGCGTGTGAAATGGACTCCTAGTGCCCGATAGCCGGCTGAGTATAGACCGCCATCACCATGGCCGCGGCGTAGGCTGCGATCAGGCTGTAGCCCTGCCATTTCTGCAGCCGGCCTCTCACCAACAGGCCAGAGACCACTACCGTGAGCATCGTCATTGCAACGAACATTGGGCTCATCAGGTTGGTCACGGCATCGTGGCCTTTGGCATGGGCGACGAAGGGCATCACTGCCAGCAGAAGGCTGTTATGGTTCACCTTGGAGCCGAGGAAGTTGCACACTGACAACTCCGCGTTTCTGCCGTCCTTCATGACCACCATATACGCAGTCAGCTTCTCCGGCATCTCCGAAGCGAGTGGGCCCAGAATCACAGCGATCACAACCGGGCTAACGTGCGCCAACTCCGCCAGATGAATCATCGAATCCACAAACGGCTCCGAGCAGAGAAACACAAGCGCTCCTCCAGCCAGCAATTCCACGGCCGACCGGATCACCTGCTTCCGGGTCACTTTGTGCAGCCCGCATTCGCCCTGCTCTGCTCCACTCCTGAACACCTGGTAAACATAACCCACCAGCACCAGCGTAAGTACTATGCCTTCCCAGAAGGTCAGCTTGTTGTCGAGCGCGATGAAAACGAAAGCCAGGGCCGCTGTGATCAGTAGATACAGAGCATCCACCCTCGTTGCTTTGCTCAGCTTGATAGTCTTCACAGGGTGTCTGCTCAGCCTCGACATAGCCAGGACAATGACCAACCCGTATCCCAGGGTAATCAACAGCGTGCAGGAGCCGATGGCCGATCCTATCGCCATCTTATACTGGCCCTTCATCGAGGCCCAATAGACGAATGCGTATTCCGGGAGAGTTGTCAGTAGCGCCAGCACAATGCTGCCGATGATATTGCACCCCCATTTCGCCGCGAGCGTCTCAGCTCCCCGGCTGAGCAAATACGCGGCGAACACAATGACGCCAAGCAGGAGGATGAATTCCACAACAACCATCAGCTCTATCTATCTCCTTGCGCAGAAGCCTGCGACTTCTCGATCTATCGGACTTACGGGCACACAAAAAGACCTTCATCCCAGAGCGTTTTGGCCGGGACGAAGGTCTTGCAGTGCGTTGCATCGCCGGTGGGACCAGCCTTGTGTGCCTTCACAAGACGGCTGTTGATCCCATCTTACCGCTCGCTCGTCCACAAGGACGAGGATACGGGCTGCTACTCCCCTTCTATGACTCTTCCGTTACAGGCTACTATAACACACCGCCCCTACACGCCGCAAGCCTCGCTACCCACGGCAAACGTATCTTTGGGAGCCGAATCAACACGGAATCACGGAAGGACAGGAACGGCTGAAGGGAGTCCCTGTAGCTGTGAGAGATCATCACCGGCAGGAGGACCTGGCCGCCGATTTCCGTGGTTCAGTGATTCCGTGGTTCCGTGTGCGCTCTTGATGCGTTTTACCTTGCTCGCTACTGCTCCTGGCGAATTCCGCAGACCTTCCACTCGCCATCCGACTCGTTCCTGCAAACGTCGATCGTCACGAATCTCCGCCGCCCGCCCCCGGGGAAGTTGAACATTACGAGCGCCGTGGCCCGATTGCGGTTCTTGTAGCTCGGTAAGCGCACCGTGTAACCGGCCCCCTCTTCATAGACCCATCGATGGAGTGTCGGCCCCCATCTCTGCTCCTCGGCTCTCGCGTCCCATCCCGGCGCGCTCGCAATCGCAAACCTATGCGCTTTTTCCGGCCTGTTCCGCGCAACCTGCTGCACCCAGCTCCATGCCACGCGTTCCGGGCGAACAGGCATCGTATACCGCCACCCGATCCACGCGACCAGCCCGATCAGTCCCGCAATCGCCGCGGCAATGACCAGCGTTCTCTGGCGGAAAGTGAGCCTCTCATCCGCCGCGCCTAGAGCTCTCTCGTTGGCGACCCAGGTGAAACAGATCACCGTGCCGGCCGAGATCATGACCGCGCTGATCCAGAACGGAAGGTTGTAGTTCACTATCCCGAGCCGGGGCAGGCTCAGCGCCTCCGACTTGTAGATCACCGGCCCCACCAGTGTACCCACCATTGCGGCGATTCCCTGCGCGAACCCTACGGCACCGAGTACCTCGCCTCGTTTTCTAGCATCAGTCGAGGAGATCACAAGCGCGTTCCAGGCCGGGAAGGCGACGGTAAACCCGAGGCCGATCAGAACCCCGGCGAACGCTATGAGCAGGTTGATCCTGAACAGCGCGATCAGCCACATCGCTAACGAACTGGCGAGAAGACCCCAGCAAACGGCCGTAGCCTTGCCGAAACGGTCTCCGATGTGACCCAACGGAACAGCGAATATGCCCATAGCCGCAGCGATGGGGGCAACAAACAGGCCGAATGTGGTTTCGGACATGTTCAGGTGATCGAACGCGTATACTTTCACAATCGGCGTCAGCAGTCCCATGCCCAGGAACGTGACTACCGCCATAACGACCATATCCGGCACTTCCCTGAAACTCAGGAACACGCTCTTCAGCCAGTCCACCAGCCACGTCAGCTTCCGGATCAGCTTGCTTTCAGCCTCTTTCACCAGCTCCACGGGGTGGGCCAGTTCCTCGAGGTGCAAGTCCACGTGATGGGGCTTGTCGTGGGGGAAGAAGACCAGCATGACGAGGAATGCCAGGATGAACAAAATGCTGGCGAGGTAGAAAGAGGCATGCAGGGTGCCGAAAAGATCGTTCGCGCCGCCGCCGAGCAGGAAACCCAGCGCCATCCCGCCCATATACGTCACATTCAGCACGCTCATCGCAGCGCTGCGGTGCTTCTCTCCCACGATGTCGCCGATGGACGCGAATGCGTTCATCCACAGCGCGCTGCTGCCCACGCCGTCGATCGCCCGCAGCACGATCAGTATCGTCACCACATACGGCCCGCCTACCAGGATCGTCAGGTACGAAGTTGCAGCCGTAATCGCGGGCGCGGTCACCATCAGGGGTTTTCGCCCGATCCTGTCACCAAGCGCTCCGAGCGCCGGGCGCGACACTGCCTCCGCAGCCAGGAATGTCCCGAAAATGACACCGTAGTGCGAGAATTGATGCAGCCCCTTGTCCACATACATCGGCATTGCGGAAAGGTTGAGTATGGCGTAGGCCAGTTCGGCAAGTAGCGCAGCGCTGCCCAGTATCATCAGCGCTCTGTATTCGTGGAGGAATTGGCGGACTCGTTCGGCGGAAGACAAATGGGCCTCTCGCGGTGATGCCGCAGGGGCGAAGCATTCGCTCTCAACTTCCTGATAGCAAGCGCTAATGCGAATGCTCCGCCCCTACAAATGCTTAGTCGATGGTGACTTCCTTGCCGGCCTCACTGGACCGGTAGATCCCGTCGATTATCTTGATGACGTTCAGGGCCTGCTCACCTGTCACGGGGACTTCGGTGTTATCACGAATGGCATCGTAGAACGCGCGGACCTCTCCCTCATAGATGCTGGCCTGCTTCAGCCCGCTCGGCGTTATGTTCGTCAGTACGCCGTGCTGCTCGCCGTAGATCTCCAGCGGGCCTGTCTGCGCGCCGCCTTTTGTGCCGATGAACGTCGTGGTGAACTTGTCTTCCTTGATGTTGGCGGCAAAGCTGGACTCAATCACAAGGCTGGCGCCGTGGTCGAGCCTGACAAACCCGGCCGCGTAATCCTCGACTGTGTAGTTCTTCCAGTCCCACTCGCCCATGAGGCCGACATGGCCGGGCTCTTTGCCGATGTTGGTGTAGGTGTTGCCCGATGCTGCAATCGGCTTCGGATTACCCAACAGATACATCGTGAAGTCGAGGATGTGCACGCCGATGTCGATCAGCGGACCTCCGCCCTGCTTCTCCTTGTTGATGAACACGCCCCAACCCGGAATGCCTCTGCGGCGCATCGCCCATACGCGAGCCATAAAGATGTCTCCCAGCTCGCCGGCGTCGATAAACCGCTTCAGGGCCTGCACGTCCTGGTTCCATCTCCAGCACTGGGCGACCATGAACTTCTTGCCGGACTTGGCCGCGGCGTCGACCATCTTCTTGCCTTCTTCCGGGTTCCGGCCGATTGGTTTCTCGCACAGCACGTGCTTGCCAGCTTCGAGCGCGCGGACGGTCGGATCCATATGAATGTCATTCGGCGTGCAGATGTGCACCGCGTCCAGCTCGTCCATCTCCAGCATCTTGTTGTAATCGGCGAACTGGTAGTCCTTACCGACACCACACTTCTCAGCGGTGCTCGTCAACGCCTCCGGATTGATATCGCAGAGTGCCACGATCTTGACATCCGGCTGCTTCTGCAGAGCCGGCACATGCGCGCCATTCGCAATGCCGCCCGTTCCAATTATGCCTACGTTGAATGTCTTCAAGCTTCTTTGCCCCCTCGCAAGACTAACCTTTCACTACGCCCAAAGGACGCATCTTGGCCACGAGCCGCGATATCTCCGCTCCCGCGCAGGCCTCAACGACGTCAGCAACGTCCTTATATGCATACGAAGCCTCTTCCGAAAGCGTATCCCGACCCTTCGCCTTTACTACAATTCCCCGTCCAGCCAATTCTTCCTGCACGTCTTTGCCGCGCATCTTGCGGATCGCCTCGTGCCTGCTCATAAGGCGACCGGCGCCGTGGCACGTTGAGCCCCACGTTCGTTGCATTGCCCGATGGGTGCCGGCGAGCAAGAACGAATAGCGCCCCATATCTCCCGGCACGATCACCGGCTGGCCGACTTCACGATATTGCTCCGGAATCGCCGGGTTTCCTGGTCCAAAAGCCCGGGTAGCGCCCTTCCGGTGAACGCAGAGCTTTACACGCTTGCCGTCAACCTCGTGCTCCTCGATCTTCGCCATGTTGTGCGCCACGTCGTAGACCTGCCGCATGCCAAGCTTGTGAGCTCCGGCGCCCATCACGCGCTCGAAGCTTTCCCGCACCCAATGAGCTATCGCCTGCCGGTTGGCCCACGCGAAGTTGGCCGCGCATGCCATTGCCGCCAGATACTCCTGACCCTCTTCCGACGTTACAGGAGCGCACGCTAGCTGCCGGTCCGGTAGATCGATTGCGTATTTCGCCACTGCTCTTTGCATGACGTGCAGGCTATCTTCGCAGATCTGGTGGCCAAAACCGCGGCTGCCCGTGTGGATCATCACCGTGATCTGACCCTCTCCCGTGATCCCGAACACCTCCGCGGTGTCTCTATCGTAGATCTCGTCCACCGCCTGAATCTCAAGGAAGTGGTTTCCAGCGCCCAGAGTGCCGAGCTGAGGCCGGCCCCGCTTAATCGCTTCCTTCGACACGACATCCGGAGAACCGCTCGCCAGACACCCGCCCTCTTCGCTGACTTCCAGGTCCTCCGGCCAGCCGATTCCGTGTTCTATCATCCACTTCGCGCCCTTGCGCATCACCTGCTTCAACTCGTTTTCGTCCACTCGCAGGTTTCCTTCGCCGCCAACGCCGGCGGGGATGTTCAGGTAGAGCTGATCTGCAAGGTCACGTATCTTTCCCTCAACATCGGCCAGAGTGAGATCAGTTCTGAGCAACCGGACCCCGCAGTTGATGTCGTAACCGACTCCGCCGGGCGACACGACCCCCTCGTCGTAACTCATCGCCGCAACACCGCCGATCGGGAATCCGTAACCCCAGTGGATATCCGGCATCGCCATCGAGGGGCCGACAATGCCCGGCAGAAACGCCACATTGGCTACCTGCTCGGCAGCCTGATCCTGCCGTATCTGCGCAATCATGCTTTCTGTGGCGTAAATAATACCTTCCGTGCGCATCCCGGACTTGTATGTTTTCGGAATCCGCCACCGGTAGTCGTCTATCTTCTGCAGGGTCCCTGTCCATTCAGCCATGTTGTCACCCGATGAGGTCGTATTAGCACCCGGTCTGATGCTGGTAAACTATACCCCTACACCTCCTGGTCCGTTCGGCGCTGCTTACTGGAGATGACAGCGCGCCGTACCTTCTCCGCCAGTTCCGGGGATGAGCAAGCAGCGGCAACCTCATTTGCTGCCTCTACTTCCTCCGGAGATGGAGGAGAGGGTTTCTTCCGGGCCGGCAAGGAATGTGCGTCTTCAGCACGTCTCCTGAAACCGCGCGCGCTGAATCTGATGTCCTTGATCACAGCCTTCCCGACCGCCTCGTTCAGCCGTTTGACTATATCATCCTTGTGCAGTGATAACTCGCTGGACCACATGCTGCTCTTGCAGGCGACAAAGAGGATTCCATCGCGCACGGCTTCCGGAATCGTAGACGCCGCTATGTGCGAGCCCACAACGCTTTTCCATTTGGCTACAGCCTGCTGCTCGAGGATCTTTTCCTGAATGCCCAGGCCCTGCAGTGTCGGCCTGACCATACCGCCTACTCGCAGCATGCCGCTTCTGCGAAAGCTCATAATCTCGTCACCGTGCCTGATCGCACCTCGAATACCGCGCTGCGTTCCAGGACAGCCTGCCCGATCTCAGATACGTGTGTCGTTGTGACTATGGTCTGGCACCTGCCGACGGTAGATTCGAATATCCGCTGACGCCGCGACTCATCCAACTCCGCCATTATATCGTCAAGCAGCACAACAGGCGGCTCACCTGTAGTCTGCTCCATCAGGTCGATTTCCGCAAGCTTGAGCGCTATTGCCGCAGTCCGCTGCTGCCCCTGGGAAGCGAACTCCCGCGCCGCAAGTCCGTTTACAGTAAGATTCAGATCGTCCCTATGTGGTCCCGTGTGCGTAGTTGCCCGGGAGAGGTCCAGATCTCTCTTCTCCGCAAGCGCCCGCAGAAACCTCTCGGCTATCTCCGATTCCCCACTTCCCTCTCCTGGATCAACATTTGCCTTGTAGGAGACTGCGAATTGCTCCGCTCCATCGGTCAAGGTAGCGTATATGTTCGCCGACGCTGTCTCCAGGAATCGCACGAACTCAGCCCTGCGCGCAATTACCGTGGACCCGTAAGCAGCAAGTTGTCGGTCCCAGACTTCGAGCCCACCGGTAGAAGCGTTTCCCGCCTTGATCTCCCGCAACAGGTTGTTCCTTTGATCGAGCGCCCGTTTATACCTGCCCAGGGCATACACGTACTGCGGGCGTATCTGGGATATCTCCAGGTTCAGGAACCGCCGGCGCCTGGCAGGCTCTCCACGCACCATATCGATGTCCGAGTCGCTGAACACAGCAGCATTTAGCTGTCCAACTGCATCACCGATTCTGGGATGCTTCACGCCGTTGATCTTCAGGACCTTCTTCTCCGACCTGCTCAGGTCTATCTCAATAGTCAGGTCGTTTCGCGCCAAACGCTTCACTTCAGCGAGAACCCTTGAGAAAGGATCGCCGAGCCGGATCATGTCCATGTCCCGCGAGGTTCTATGAGACTTACTCGTAGCCAGGAGATACAACGCCTCCAGGACCGCGCTCTTCCCCTGAGCGTTCAGCCCGACGAGCACATTCAGACCCTCTGCAGGCTCGAAGTGCAGAGACTCATAATTTCGAAAGCTTGTCAGGTCGAGAGAAGAGACGTACATCGCCCATATTATACTTAAGTTGGCAGTGGTGGTGGTAGGGGGTGTGGATGTTGTGGAAAACGGCTCAGCCCGTGCGTGCGCCACGCTTAGCGGATCATGTGGAAGAAAACGGCAGAGTTAACTAGGGCCGGGTCCAACGGTGTGCACAGCCGATGAGTTGCAAACAGCCCAGCTGTCCACAGTTTTCGTGAGACACTATTCCACAGCTTGTTCAGGAACAGCGCTAACAGCTTTTCCCGGCACTGACAGCGTCGAAAATCACCTTCGATATGCGGCCAATGGTCAGCCTCGCCTCTCCTGCCGAGGGCACATCGGCTGTTAGCACTGCTATAGCGTATGAGAACTCCGGCGTTGTCACAACACCGCAGTCGTGCACGAACTGATTCACTGAACCCGTCTTGTTCGCGAGCACTCCCTCCGGCAGGAACATTCCCAGCACATCACTGTAGAGCTGCTTATGCATTATATCCAAGATCAGCTTGTCGTAACCATCGCCGACAGCCTCGCCAAGGGCGATCCTGGCCAGCAGATCAGTAATCTCCTCTGCCACTATCCAGTTATCTCTGCCTTGCGACAGCGCATCCCAGTCGTACATCCTCCGATTGAGCGCTGTTCCTTGGTAGCCGAACTCGCCAAGCATCGCGTTCACCCTGTCCATGCCGACGATGTCGATGCACATGTTCGTGGCCGTATTGTCGCTGGTGATGATCATCAGCGTGAGAAGGTCCTTCAGCGTCAGAACCAGGCCCTCGTGCAGATGAGTGATCACCCCCGAGCCCGCACACCGCTTCTCAGCCGAAACGCTGTACTCGGCGTCCAGCGAGAGCCTGCCATCACGTGCCTGCCGCATTGCCTCGACTATGATGGGGACCTTGATAGTGCTCGCCGACCCCATCCGGATGCCCTCGTTGAAGCTGATGTCGAAGGCGTTGGAGATATTCCTCACAGAGACTGAGACACTGCCCCCGCAATCCTGTGCCAGATTTCGCACCACTGCCGCTGTATCAAGCATTGTTACCCCTACACTTCGGCGAAATAGCATCATACACCAGCCGCGAGATCTCTGCGATGGTCATGAACGCCTTGCTCCTGTTCTTCCAGCCGGTTGTAGCCACACATATCGAGTAGGCGAAGTCATCCGTCCATATGACGCCTGCGTCATGCATCGTCTCCTCCTGCTCTCCTGGCTTGTTTGCGACCCTGGCCTCGTCCGGCAGCAGCACACGCAGGCGCTCCTTGTCCAACTGCCAGCCCAGTATCCGGAGCGCCAGCTCATCCCATCTACCACCTACTGCCGTCTTCGTGTAGATTCGCTTGCACAAATCGGCAATCTCTCCGGCGGCTATCCAATTGTAGAGGCCTCGGCCCATCGCCTCGTAGTCAAAGATCCTGCGCTGCACCTCTGTTGCGCGGTAGCCGAACCCGCGCATCGTTGCCGTGATCGCCTCCGGGGTCAGGAAGTCGATCAGGAGGTTGGTTGCGAGGTTATCTGAAGTGATGATCATCAGCACCATCAGGTCGTGGTAGGTGAGCGTCATCGCGCCGTGCATGAAGCGCAGAACGCCTGAACCCGGTGTGCGATCGTCGTCAGGAAGAACGAACTCCCGATCGAGGTCTGCGCTGCCCTCGGCCAATCGCCGAACGGCCTCGACCAGTACGGGGATCTTGATCGTGCTCGCGGAGTACATCCTCTCGTCTTCGTTGTAAGAGAAGTCCAGCGCGTTCATGATGCCGCGCACCGCCACACCGACGGTACCACCGAGTTGTCTGACCAGGGACTCTATCTCAGACCTGATGTCTCTCATTCGACCCTCCGGGAGATAAGGTAGCACACCGAGCTTGTTACCTGCAAATCGCACCGTATATCGGATTTTGCATAGGCGCGCCTCCCCAAACTACCTCCAGAGGTTGTATAGTATACCTAACAGAACCAGGAGGTACTGAACGTGCGTATCTTTCTTCTTCTTATCGCTTGCCTGGCGATCCTTTGCGCCTGCTATAGTGCTGTGGCGGCTGAGGGCTCCTACAACGTCAAGGACTTCGGCGCCGTTGGCGATGGAAAAGCCGATGACACCGCGGCGATACAGGCCGCGCTCGACAAAGCGAAAGCCGGGCCGCGGGGCAGCAGCGTTATTATGCCCGCTGGTGAATATCGCGTCACCAGGCCGCTGACCATTGAGAACTGCCTGCTGACTGGTCTCTCCAGCGGAGGCTGGCCCGCCGACGCGGGACCGATGCCCAGGTTCCTGGTCGAACACACCGAAGGCCCCTGTATCATAGCTAAAGACGCCGCTTCCCTTCACGGGCTAAACTTCAACTACGACCACAAGGGCGCCGCGGCCCGCAAGTTCGGCCCGACTGTGCTGCTGGCAGGAAACGGCATCTCCGTGACCAATCTCAGGATCCATCAACCCTACGAGGGCATAATGGCCGACGGCGTCACGAACATCGGACGCCTCAACATAGAGAATGTCTTCATCATATCCGCGAGGGAGTGCGGAGTCTACGTATCCAATACCTACGACATCGCCACGCTACGCAACATAGAGGTCTGGAACCCTGCAGACTACAGCCTCAGTCATTGCGTCGGCTTCAAACTCGGCAAGAACGACGAAATCCGCCTCGATAACTGCTTTGCCTTCAAGTGCAAGACTGGCTATCTGTTCGTCAAGGACAAAGATGGCCCCACCTGGGGCGGCATGACGGGTTGCTCTGCCGACTTCTCAGTTGAAGGGATCGTTATCGAAGAGGTGTCCTCGCTCCGGGTCAACGGCGGATGCATGTGGGCTCATTCGTCAGGCCTGCGCATGGCCGGGCCCGGCAGAGTCACTGTATCAGGCGTGGAGTTGAAAGCCAACGGCAACGCGGCGCTTATCGTCAGCGACTGCACCAGCCTCACCCTCACCGGCTGCATGCTCGGCAAGGCAGGCGATAGCTGGCCGACAGTACCCGCGGCCAGATTGGAGGGCGGAAAGAGCGTACTGCTAAGCGCCTGCACGTTCGACGATAACGGTCCTGGCGTCGTGGTAGGGGAGAAAATGAGCCACTTCTCGATAACCAACAATGTCTTCCAGCCGTCGCCGTTCGAAGCAATCACCGACAACTCTGCTCCTTCCGCGTCGAAGGTGATCGCGAACAACCTGAGCAAGAAGATCGCGCCGAAGCCTAAGACAGAGAAAAAGTAGCGCCTGGCGCATCAGTGAGGTGAGAATGAACAACAGAGACAGACTCCTCGCAGTTATCCGGGGCGAGGAACTTGACCGGGTCCCCTTTGCCCAATACGACAACATGGCGCCGAACGCGGAAGTGTGGGCGATGCTTGGGCGCAACAACGTCGGCTTGCTCAGATGGTCTGCTATCCACGCGATCAAGGCGCCGAACTGCAAGTCGGAGACAGTGCCGATCGTGCACAACGGCATCAAGGGCGAGCGTAGGACTTTGCATACGCCGGCCGGCGATTTAGTGGAAGAATACACATGGGAACCCGCGTTGGGCACGGTATCCCGGCACGAGCGCTTCGTTAAGGAGCCCAAGGACTACGAGTGCCTTCGAGCCTACCTGAAGGACGCGGTGGTGGTAAACCGTGAGGAGTGCTTCCTCCGCGACCGCGAAGAACTCGGCGAAGACGGGCTTCCGCACGTGAACATAGGGCGGACGCCTTTTCAGCAGATGTGGATAGAGTGGGCCGACCTCGACGATTTCTGCGGGCACCTTGCGGACTGCCCGGATATTGTCGAGGAGTGCATGTCTCTGATCGCGGATCAAATCCGCCAGATCATCGAGATCGCCCGGACGACCGAAGTGCCCTACGTGGTTTTCGGAGACAACATCACAGCCCCGATCATTGGGGAGGCTTACTTCCGGCGCTGGTGCGTGCCGGTGTATAAAGAGGCAGCGGAAATGCTGTCTGGCTGTGGCGCTCCGGTATTCGTCCACATGGATGGCGATCTCAAGCCGCTGTGGAAGGCGATAGGGGAATCCGGCGTTCGGGGAATCGATTCATTCTCACCTCCGCCGGACAACGACACAACCCCGGCCGAAGCCGTCAGTATGTGGCCCGACATGCGGCTCTACGTGAACTTCCCGTCCTCAGTGCACCTTGCTCCGCCGGCGCAGATCCGGCAGCGTGCTGATGAGATCCTAGCCGAGGCCGGCCATACAGGCCGGCTTGTGATGGCGATCTCGGAGAACATGCCCCCGGGCGCATGGAAAACGAGCTATCCTCAGATCGTGGCAGCGATCGAGGAGTTCGGAGCACCATGAGCAATAGCCTTAGGTTTCTCGCAGTGATCCTGGCCTTAGCTGCGGCAACAGCCGCGTGCGCGGAGCCGGTAACCCTCGAGTACAAGTTTCGCAAGGGCGAAGTAGACAAGTATCGCCTTGCTATGGATATGCGTTTGGACCTGTCCGGCATTGCCGCCGCAACCGGGCAGGCCGACATGCCGCCGATGGACTTATCCATGAGCATAGAACTGATCCAGAAGACGCTGGATGTCTACTCCGACGGCTCTGCAAAGGTCAAGGTTACCTACCGCAATCCCATCATTCAGGGTGTGAAGATGCCGGCCGCGGCGTCCAAGTCCGCGAAGGCCCTGCAGGACCAGGCGGTAGTCATGCGCATCTCCAAGCACGGGCGGACGATGTCGATTCAGGGCCTAGAGAAGCTCGTTGGCCAAGACATGCCTGTTAACCTTAGCCGATTCATGGACGCATCGTCAGGCAGCGCGCTCCTTCCCGACGGACCCGTAGAGGTCGGAGAGAGCTGGATGCAAGACATCCCATTGCCCTTCGGCGACAGCCAGATATACCTCCAGTCCACACTTGCCAGCTACGACGAGGAAATCTGGAACCTCCGGGTTGCCCGGATCAACCAGAGCTGCTCGGGAAAACTGGATATCAAAGCAATGGTCGAGTCGTTCCTTGGCGCCATGGCGGCCAGCCTCAAGCAGAAGGCGCCTGACTTGTCCTCCATATCAGGCGAGCTCCTCCTGAACGGCCAGATGACCGAGTTCTTCGCTCCATCCATTGGCAAGCTCCTCAAGAGCTCCGGCAATCTGGACGCGAGCCTCAACGTGACGCTTCCGCCGAGCGCTGTGCAGCAAGGCGCTCCCCCGTCCCTGAGCTGTGCGATCAACATGCGAATGGGGATGACCAGGTTCAACTAGTTGGATACGAGCCCTTGCCCCGGAGCGTCCCGGCAATGCGGTAATGCTGCCTGAATGCTTCCGGGGCAAGGCCGCTGATCTACTTGATTCCAAGCTTACTCAAGTCCGATCTGATCGTGGACTCGCTCGCCGCGCCGGCGTATCGTGCTTTCACGACTCCACCTTTGCCCAGAACGAAGATAGTGGGTATTCCTGTGATCTTATAGGACTCGGCTGTTGCGGGCTTACCCGCCGCTATGGGGAAACTGATCCGGCGGCTCTTCACGAAGTCCTTGCCTTCGGAGATTTGCCGGTCCAGACTAACCCCCACGAAGTTGACTCCCTTGGGATGGAGGTCTTTGTAAAGCCGGTCTAACACGGGCAGTTCTCGCACGCAGTGCGGGCACCAACTCGCCCAGAAGACGAGCACAGTCGGCTTATTGGTGTAGTCACTGAGCCTGATAGTCCCGCCATTGAACTCGTCGAGCTTGAAATCCGGAGCTTTGGAACCCACGGAAAGCGCTGCACATATCAGCGCCGATGCAGCCACCAATGCGATCGCCAGCATTGCTGCCACGGCGGCGATCAGCAATCTCTTCTTCACCATCTGATTTCTCCTCTTGCCCTCGCCTCACTACATATTTGTTACCCAGTCCGCGAGAGCGGGAGCCGTTGACAATGACGGGACCGTCAGACTATAGTTCAGCTAGACAAAGTGCTCTGTGGAGAACTGCTGGAATGGATTTCGAGGCAATAGACGGTATCGCAGAGAAGGCCAGGGAAGCTTACGGCATACCTGGGCTGGCCATCGCCGCCGTGCATGGGGACCACACCTTCACCAGGGGCTATGGAGGCAAGGAACTGGGCAAGGATGATCCGGTGGATGACGAGACTCTATTTGCCGTGGGATCCGTTACCAAAGCGTTCACCACCACGGCGATGGCAATGCTCGTGGACGAAGGCAAGATGGCCTGGGACGATCATCCCCGCAAGCATGTGCCCGGTTTCAAGCTGCACGACGCGCTCGCCGATGCGAACGTGACGCTGCGCGATCTGGTTGCACACCGCACAGGCCTTGGCCGTCACGACTGCCTCTGGTACAACTCCGCGTGGAGTTCGGAGGAGCTGCTTGCAAAGCTTCCGCACCTGCCGCTGACCTACTCCTTTCGTTCGGCCTACCAGTACAACAACCTGATGTATATGGTGGCCGGCCTCGCCGTGGAGTCTGCATCAGGAATGCCCTGGGCTGATTTCGTGAGAACACGCATTCTGGAACCGCTTGGGATGACCCGCACGACGCTCAGCGTCAACGACCTCGAGTGTGCGGGCAACTACTGCACACCTCACGAGATGGACGAGGACAAGGTGGTCACGTTCCGCTGGAGCAATCTCGACAGCGTAAACGCGTGCGGCTCCATCATATCGTGCGCGCGGGACCTGTCCGCATGGATCCGGTTTCAGCTCGGTGACGGCGAGTGGAAGGGCAAGCGGCTCGTCTCCCAAGAGAGGCTCGCGGAGACGCACTCACCGCAGATGGTGGTGCCGGTGGATGAACACTCGCGCGAGTTGGCAGAAACCACCCTCACAAGCTACTGCCTCGGATGGAACCTGCTGAACTACCGCGACTGGACGATCATTGCGCACGGCGGTTCGATCGACGGGTTCAACGCGGGAGTCGCGCTGGCGCCAAGAGCCGGACTCGGCGTGGCGATTCTGTCTAACCTCTGCGCGGACATGACCATCTGGTCGATTCGCAACGCCATTCTCGACCACTTCCTCGGGCTTGCGCCCCGGAACTGGACGGATGCCGTGCAAGCAATCCGCAGCGCAGAACTGGAGAAGACGAGGACGGCGAAGGCGGAACGGTTGGCCAAACGTGCTGTTGGCACCTCGCCTCATCTGCCGCCCGCAGGCTATGTGGGCGACTACTCCAGCGACGGTTACGGCGTGGTGTCCATCACTGAAGAAGACAACACCCTCAGCTTCTACTGGAATAACCATCGAGCCAGGCTTGAACACTGGCACTTCGACACATTCAGCGGAAACTATGAACCGCCCGATTGGCCGGTGCTGATCGATGTTGTGTTCGGTCTGGAACCCGACGGCCAGGTGGGTTCCCTTCGACTTATCTGGCCCAACTCGGGGCTGGATCATACATTCAGGAAAGTGAAATGATCGCAATGCACGTTTTTCCCGTCATCTCTCTGGCGCTGATCGCTGTCTCTCTGCTGGGCCTCAGCGCGGTCGCCTCCATTCCCCAGGGAAAGGACCTGGAGCATGCTGTACAATCGGCGACCAGACCATTTCTGCTGCTGACCGAGAACGAACTGGCTGACCTCAGGTGTGCCGTCAAACGAAGCGGGCCCAAGCGTGATGCCTACCTGCAGCCCTTAGGCCAGGGCGATAGCGAGTACTCCGGTGCCGGCGTCCTGGCTATAGCGGGCAAGTGGCTCAATACGAGCATCCGCGTTCCACAGCGGGGTGGCCACGCCCACCATTTCTTCTGCGACTGCGGGACCCAGCTAACGCTTCCGGCAGATATGCTTCCCCGCCCTGAATACTCCTGCCCAGCTTGCGGCAAGACCTTCTCCGGCGAGCGATACGATGACGCAGTGCGCTGTTTCCATCACCACCAGCTTGCGAATGCTGCGCTGCACCTCGCACTTGTCTATCACATCGAGCAGGATCGAAAATACGCCGACAAGGCCGCCAACATTCTGCTCAAGTACGCAGCCGTGTATCCCGGCCCTCACACAAACCACCTCGAGGGCGGCATTCTTCTCCAGTCCCTTAACGAAGCGATGTGGATCATCCCCCTCGCGCAGGCCTACGACCTCATCTACGATTCCGGGAGCCTGACGGATGCGGACAAGGCCAAGATCGAGGACAACCTGCTCAGGCCGGCGGCGAAGGGGGTCCGTGCCAGTGGACTCGGAGGCAACTGGGGCTCGTGGCACCTGAGCGCCGTAGGCGTCGTAGGGCTGGCGATACGCGACGCGGAGATGGTGGAGTTCGCCATCAACGCATTCCAGAACCAAATCGCGCGCGTTCTTGGAGAGGACGGCCTATGGCCGGAGTCGGTACACTGCTATCACTTCTTTCCTCTGCAGGCATTCGTGTTCCTGACGGAAGCGAGCATCCGGGCCGGCATCGATCTCTACAACTGGGAGGCGAAACCCGGCAAGTCGTTGAAGACGATGTTCACGGCGCCGCTGCAATACATGTATCCCAACTTCCAACTCCCGGCCATCAACGACGGCTGGTATGCGGCGTGGCTGCCGCTGAACCTCTACGAGGTTGCTCGCAGAAGATGGGATGATCCGAACATCGCGTGGGCGCTGGAGGTGGGGTATCGAATCCAGGCGGACGCGCGCAAGAAGGTGCTGAGCAGGAGCATGAGCGGCCTGGGAGGCGCATTGCTCTACGGTTTCCTTCTTGGCCCGGACGCGCCGGAGACGCCTGCCGAACCCGTCTTCGAGAGCACCAACTACCCGAACTTCGGCCTCTGCACACTCAGAAACGATCACGCCATGATGACGTTCCACTACGGTCGCTTCCTTGGACACGGCCACTTGGACAAGCTAAGCTTCACCCTGTACGCAAACGATGAACTGCTGGTGCAGGACTACGGCACGCCAGGCTACGGGTCCAGGATACTCGGCTGGTATAAGCACACCGTCGGCCACAATACTGTCGTGGTGGACGGCAAATCGCAGGCGGGATCAAAGGAGTCGGACATACACGTCTTCCACGCGGGCAGTACCGCGCAGTACGCCGAGGCTTCAGCCAGCGACTGCTATCCGGGTGTCACGCAGAACAGGCGTATCCTCCTCATAGGCCAGACCTGCCTCATAGTGGACGACCTTATCTCGGAAGAGCCTCACGATTACGACTGGCTCATCCGCTCCGAAGGCCAGCCCAGCATCATGGGCGATTACTCCGCCGAAACCACTGACGTTTCGATGTACCCTAACGTCGTCTTCGAGCGCACCGAGCGTTTCACGGATGGGTATCGAGTCGATTGGCGCACCAATAAGACGAATCTCGCTCTGGCGATGTGGACAAGGGCTGGCCGCAGACTGATCGGCCTGGGCCAATGCCCGGCGGAGACCGACACGCGCCGCGTATCGTTCCTGATGTGCCGCGCACACGAGTGCAATGCCCGGTTCGTGGCGGCCCTGGTCCCTTCGGCCTTACCGACATCCGCAAGCATCACGCGAGTGGGCGACACGGTGGAAATATCCCTCACGGACGATGTGGACTACATCAAGGTGAAAGGCCTCGGCGAGAGCGAGGCGGCGCCTGACTTGATGACAGACGGAGAGATCGCGGCGGTCCGCACGAAAGCGGGCGAGGTCACCGGAGCGGTCCTGATCCACGGGAGTTGGTTGAAGTGGAAGGGCAAAACCCTCATCGAGTGCCCGTCGAAGACGGACTGTACGGAAATAGAGCTGTAGGCGGATCACCCGCCTACAGCTCATCAGCAACCTGCTCGGCTTCCCGTTCTAGAGCGGCTTAGGGATCAGCAACTCGACGTTCGGAACCAGGCATCCGGCTCTGTAGCCCCGCCACGGCTCCATCATCGAGGTCAGCAGCGGAACGTCGTATTCCGTCTGCGTCGCCGCATCCCAGCCCTTAAAGCTGGACGGAATCCAGCCGGCCGCTATGGCATCGGCCACCGATCTCGTCTTCGGCTCCTCGGCGTCGGGGTTGTAGACGGAGCAGTTGGCGAAGCTCTGCGGCGTCTCAAACGGATAGCCGATCAGCCCGTAGCCTGGCGGGTCGGTAGCGTTCTGCAGCCTTATCCGCCGGTCCGTCGTTGCCGCCGCGCCGTTGAACTTCATAGTTGCTCGGCCAGATGGCAGGTAGAGCCAGTAACCCTCATCCGCATATACGTTGCCGAATGAACCCGGCGAGGCCGCGCTGTAAGTCATCTCACTCGCAGTCTTTCTGTCCCAGCGCTTCAGGCAGCCGTCTATGTTCACATCCCTGAACACGACGTGCGGGAACTCCAGCGCCGGCTCTATCGGCAGCGAGATCAGGTTCCAACCCTCCTGCAGGAAGCCTTCCGGGCTGGACACCTGCTGGGGGGCCACGATCTCCGGCACCGTCACCAACTGGAAGCCCATGCCTTGCAGATTGGCTATGACGGTCGGCATCGCGTCCGCCGTGTTGGGAGAAGTGCAGTGGAAGAGGATAATCGCACCGTTGTCAGCGCCGGCAGTGGCATTGGCTATTATCTCCGCAGTGCTCGCGCCCAGGGAATCTCGGCTGTCCTTGGTCCAGTAGACATGCTGGTAGCCGTTGGCCGCAGTGACGTTCAAGACACGCTGGTCTCTGGCCCCATACGGAGCGCGGAAATACGGCCTGGTGTGATGCCCGCTCGCGTTGTAGACGATATCCTCGGTGACGTCGAACTGGTCGTATATCTGCGAATCCAGTATGTAGCGAAGGTCCGGATGGTCGTAGGTGTGGTTCCCCATCATATGCCCGTCCCGGCCGATTCTACTGATGTGGGAGCCCTGCACCTCGGTCACGTAGCCGGTGATGAAGAAGTTGCAGAACACCTTATTGGACTTCAGCGTGTCCAGCAAACTGGTCTGGACTGCCGCCGTGCCTGCATCGAATGTGAGTGCAAGCTGGTTCCGCGACGGGTCCCCTCGCCTGATCTCACTGAAGTCCCTGCCCGGCGTCAGCGCGCACGCCCAGTTAGAGTAGGTGGATTCGTGCGCGCCATTGTAGCCACGGACGCGGTAGTAGTAATATCTGGCCGGGTATGTGCGCGTGTCGCTGTAGGTTGTAACGTTGGCGGGCACGCGCGCGATCTCCTCGAACAGCCCGTTCGGTCCGACCGATCGCTCGATGATGAACTCCAGCTCGTCATCTGACATATCGGTCCACGACAAGTCGACCTGCGACTCGGAAACCGGTGCAGCCGTCAGGCCATCAGGCGCCCTTACCCCCGGCGTGACCACGGTTGCTATGTTTGTATAACCGGAGTTGCCGCCTGACTGGAACGCGCAGACCCTGTAGTAGTAAGTCTGGCCCGACAGAAGGCCCGAGTCCACGTAAGTCGTGACACCCGGTCCGACGGTCGGCAGCTTCGTGGTAGGATCGATTACGTTCGGCATCGCCACCCATAGCCCGGTAGCTCCCTTCTTTCGCTCTACGCGGAATCCGTACTCGTCCGGCGAGTTGTCCTGCCACGTGAGCGCAACCTGCGTATCGGATTGCATTGTGATACTCAGATCGCTCGGTGGTGTAGTAGTGGGCGGCGTTCCCCAGACGTTCCCGTAGACTGTGCCGCTCATGCTCGCGATTACGATCTTCCCGTTCGGTGCAATAGCAGGCGACGCGTATAGGTTGCCAGGCAGGAGATGATGCCATTTCTCAGCGCCCGTGGCGGAATCCAGTCCACGGATATATCCGTCGTGGGAAGCCAGAATCACGGTACCGTCTGCGTTGATCGCAACCGAAGACCGGATGTCCCACTTGGCCTCATATATCCACTTCTCGCTGCCGTCCGGGTTGATCGCGTAGAGCGAGCCGTAGTTGGACCCCAGGTAGATCGTGCCATCGGCGCCTACCGCTGGCGAAGCACTCGTGACGGCAGGCTTGAACCCCACGGGCTTCTGCCAGTTGACGGCTCCCGTTGAGGCGTTGAACGACCAGAGGTTGCCGTCGCCGGAGCCCGTATAGACCGTGGAGCCGTCCGGACTCAACGCGGCCGAACTCGTCGTGCTCGTGCCGAAGTTGTGGCTCCACTTCGCGTTGCCGTTGGAGGTGTAACGCGCATGGAGGTAATTGCCCCCATCGACGTACAGGGTGGATCCGTCGGGGCTGATCGCAGGCGAAGTCACGTGCATGGCGCCCAGGCCGCTCCTGGACCACTTCTGCGTTCCACTGGAGGAGCCGGGCGTAATCGCGTAAAGGTATCCGCTGCGCGTGCCGACATATACTGTTCCATCCGGGCCGATAACCGGCGAAGAGGACACATCCCCGGTGACCGGGAACGTCCACTTCTCAGCGCCTGCGGGCGTGATAGCGTAAAGCAGACCGTTGCCGCCGATGTATATCGTGCCGTCTGCCCCTATAGCGGGCGAAGAGCGCGTGTTGGAATTGATCGCCCTCGACCACTTGAACGTGCCGTCCTTGTTCAACGCGGTCAGATTGCTGCTGCCTGAGAGATAGGTCGTCCCGTCACGCCCGATCGCTGGGGAGGAAAGGCCGTTTCCCACGCTGATGCTCCAAACCGAGCCGGACTGCACCGCATCGTGCACAGGGCTCTGCCCGCTGTGCCCGCGATCGTGGCGGAACATCTGCCACGGAGCGCTCGCTAGCTGCGTAACGACTGTGACTGTGAAAGCTTCCGAGGTCGTCTGCAGAGCAGGATTGGCCTGGCATCTTGCGGAGACCGTTATCGTCTTTGTGCCTGTGCTGCTCCACGTGTGCGTAGCCGATCTGGCAGTTGACCAGGCAGACGAGGTGCCGTCTCCCCAGTCGAATCTATACTCAACTGCATGCCCGTGGCTGCATATCGCTCCGGAGGTCGTGTAGCCATACTCCAGGTCCTTGAGAGCAGCAGCTTCTCCACGTGGCGTGCCCGGAGTGGAAACGGCCTCATCCGCAGTGACAGCGCGGATGTCGCGCACCAGGAGAAGCGGCTTGTACTCTCCGTCAACGAAGCACATAGAGCTTACGCCGGTGACGACGACAGAGTGCCATACCGACCACAGGAATGTGCCTTCAGGCGCCTGGCACAGCACGGTCCCGGCGCCATCGCTTAAGGTGAAGGTAGCCTCACCCGTCTGGTTGAACTGCCCGCAGACCTTGACCAGCAGACCGATATTGTTCAGTCCCTTTCCATTCGTAACGCCCTTCTGGCCGCCAGTACCAGCTATGGACCAATCGCCTCCACCAAGGGCGGCGCCGGTCATCATCACGGGAGCCACCGTGCCGGTCTCATTGGGTGGTGCTGTCTGAACGGCAGTGGTGGCGAGGATGTACCGCTCGTTGGTGATCTCGTCGGTCGCCATGCAGCCGTCCACATCGGCCCGCATGCCGGCGGCCAGATTGTGGCCCGACTGCTCTACACGGATGCCCATGTAGCCCGAGTCTTCCTGGATATAGAAGAAGCCGGAGTTTGCATAGGTCACAACTTTGCCGGTGAGGCTTACGGGGAGGGTGTCGGGAAGCTGCTTGGCCTCCCTGATGGACATAGCTCTGATGCCGCGCAGGCTGCCATGAACAGCAGCAGCCCAACGCAGATAGCTCTCAAGTAACGCTTCATGTAGCACCTCGTCTTGTCTCGGACGCGAATTCGTGGGGAAACAGAACGAGGCGGCCGCTCTGTTCGCTATTGATAGTCTATCCCATTACTACAATCTGTCAATGCCCTGTTGCTAAGACCGCCACATGTTACCAAGCAAGCCCACAGGCGGAGCGCCTGTGGGCTGCGTGTTCCTTGCGGTTCGGTGGGACGGGCCGGTCTCTACTCTCCGCGCCAGATCTTGCGGAGCGCCAGCGCGGCAGGTTTTGGATTGCCCTCGAAGTCGATGATCGAGGTGTTCGCGGCGCACGGGAAACAGTCGTGGCCCATCCAGAGCAGTATGCCTCCGCAGCGCGGGAACCTGTCCTTACACGCCTTCACGGCGATGGTCAGCGCCTTCTTCTGCCGCTCCTGGCTCCAGGCGACGTATTCCTCCAGGTCCTTTGGCTGCCGGCCGAGCTCCTGCTCGAAGACCGGCCACTCGACCCACCAACTCGTGTGCCGGTTCCAGATGGGGTTGTCAGCGGTGCATGGGAACGGGTCCAGATCCCCGCTGTACTTGCGCGTAATCTCGGCAGAGCAAGCGCCGGGGCTGCCGGTCTCGGAACGAAACAGCGAGTCATCGCCGCTCCAGTAAACCGTCCAGGAGCCGTCCAGGTCACCGTCCGCCTTCCACGGCCCGTGTGTATCCCAGTGCAGCCCCTTGCCGTAGTTTTCCGGCTGCGCGTAGAACCTCGGTCCGCTGGACGACGTAGGCAGGAAACGCCGGGTGGGGTCCTCCCGCGCCACTATCTGTGCGAAGCGCGCAATCAGCGGGTGACTGCAGTCCACGGGCTTCTCGCCGCCCACCTTGCCCCCATCCAACGCTCCAGCGAGTTCATTCCCGCCGCACCAGATGACCAGCGATGGGTGATGCTGCCGGCGGCGGATGTAAGACTCGGCTATGGCGGACTGCTCCGCGATCGACTTCTCATCCTCCGGAGGCCAGTTCTCCTTGCCCGAGGACGACAGCGGGAACTCCTGCCATACCATGATCCCGAGCTCATCGCATATATCGAAGAAGCATTCGGTCTCAAGCGACGCCCCGCCCCAGACCCGGAGCATATTGCACCCGAGGTCCTTGTAGAGCTCCAGCCGCTTTCGGTAGTCGGCTTTAGTCAGGTCGGCGAAGTTGGGCCGGATCGGCACCCAGTTCGCCCCCTGCAGGAACACAGGTCTGCCATTCACGACGCACAGCCAGGGGTCCGCGTTCTCTGGCGCTCCCTCGCATGGCTGCCATTCCACGTGCCTGAAGCCGACCCTGCGCGTTATGCTGTCCAATTCCTGTCCGTTCGCATCGAGCAGCCTGCAGGTCAAATCGTAGAGCGGCTGATCGCCCAGCAAGTTCGGCTGCCAGAGTTCAGTCTGCAGGTCTTTCCACGTCCTATCGAACTCGCCTGCCGGCAGCCTCTCCTCACGGATCACTTTTCCGTGCTTGCTCAGGCTGGCCGCAACCGACTCACCACCGTTAGCGTCGCCCCAGAATCGCAGTACTCCGGCGTTGCCTTCGGCGTCGGTGGTGCAGCGGAAGCTCTGGATCTCCGCTCCGTCCAGGACCTCCAATGATATCCCGCCGGAGATCGCTATCTGAACGAGCCGTACCGTCCAATCCCAGGAGTAGTAGAACCGCGGCTTCCATTCGGTCATCTTGGAGGTGAAACCGAACTGGCCCAACCACCTGGGTGCGCAGGTGAAGACAATAGCAAGCCGGTTCGCGCTCTCTCTGAGGTGCGGGGTGATGTCGAAGACGTGCGGAATATGGGTGCCCCTGAACTCGCCGGCCTCCTGTCCGTTAACGAGCACGCAGCCGCCGTAGTCGAGCCCCCGGCAGTTCAACCTGAAGCTCTTCCCGCTTCCTAACCACTCGTCCGGGAGCGTTGTCTCGTAGATCCAGTGCCTGTTCTCGACCCATTCGCACTGGCGATAGTTCATCCCCACATTCCAATCAGGTATGATGCCCGCCTCACGCAGGGCGTACTGGACCGAGCCCGGCACCTTGGCGGGTATTGCCTTTACCTCGGCGGATGATGGCGCTCCTATCTCAAATGAATAACTCAGCCTCCACTGCTCGGGCAGCCAGCCCGAAACCGTCCAGTCGAGCTGCGAAAGGTCAAAATACTGCTTCGTCATTTCTTGTCTATCTTCCATCCCATCTGGGCAGGAGTCTGCAATGTAACCCCAAACACGGACTCCGTACCCGGTTCGTACGTCTCAATGATCTCGAAGTTCTCGTAAGCTATGCCGCCTGGCAGCAGGGTTGCCTGGCCGTAATAGCGGGCGCGGCCGTTCACTCTGACTTTGATCGGCGACTTCACTGTCCCGGCGTATTTGCGCCAGTACTGGGTTGCGACGCGACCGTCGAAGTGCCACCACGACGGTTCGACCTTGGCCGCGTTCAGGTCGGTCTCACTGGGGGTAATGGCAACAGTGAGCGTTCCATCGGCGCTCTTCAGCACGCGGTCTTGCGAGTAGTCAGGCGTCCACACGAATTCGTGTCCGGAGTAATCCGGCCACAGCTTCCGGCTGTCTACAATCTCGTCCTTGAGCCACAGCAGTCGACACCGGGAGTAGTTGCCCATCGTTGACGAAAGCACGCAGGACTCCATCTCGGCGCCGCCCTTGGCAGAATAGGTCTTGAACGTAACCTCATTCGGCCTATCCTCACGGAAGCTAGCCGTGATGATCGGCTGCGCGCCGTTGTCGAGCTTCTCGACGTTTATGACAATGCTCAGTGTTCGCACGTCCTGCTTGCCGACCTTGATCGTCCCGGTCTTACCGCTCACGCACTCCCACGGCAGCTTGGGCTTGGGAGCCTCCTCTACCTCCTCCGAAAACCACAACCTCTTCCCTCGCCTTTCGTCGAGCGCGCTGCGCTCGAGCTCGGAGAGGCTTCTGTGCCCCTTCACGATCGGCTCGATTGCGATGTAGTTGATCAGGGGCCGCTCCTTGCCGGCAGGGAACACATAAGGCGCGTAGATTCGGATGATGCCTCTCGGGCCGTCAGCCGCCGGCCAGAGGCCGATCCTGATTCCCTGCTTGAAGCCTATAGTCGGAATCGCGGGCCCTGAGGTATCCGGCCGGAGCCAGATGCCGTCCTCAACAGGTGGCTTGAGGCTGCTCGGAGGTCTTGTGGCAGCATGTGCGGTGCCCGTGACTGCGAGTGTGAGCGCAACAACGATAGCTTTCACCGATCGGAAGCCTTTCAACAGTTCACAACCATAGACTACTCGTACGGATGCGGCGGGTATTCCTGCAAAGGTATGTCGCGGGCCAGGGGCTAAGATTGCTGTGGAGGTGGAGAAATGGCGGAAGGGTTCGAGAGAGTCTACGAGATAGTCAAGGGTTTCCAGGCCAGCCGGGTGCTGCTCACTGCGGTGGAACTGGGGATCTTCGAGGCGCTTGGCGACGACGAACTAACCTCGGCGGAAGTCGCGTCCAAGATCGGTACCGACGCGCGAGCTACCGACAGGGTAATGAACGTGCTGGTAACGCTCGATCTGCTCACGAAGAAGGGCGATCTATTCGCAAACTCCCCGGATGCGCGTGCGTTTCTGGTTCGCGGGAAGCCTGGCTACGCCGGCGGCGCGCTCTGGCACACGATCAACCTCTGGCCGGCCTGGTCGGGGCTCTCGGATGCTGTGCGTAAGGGGACATCTGTGTTCGAGCGCAAACCTGAAGACAGGAACTGGCAGGCGAAGTCATTCATGGCGGCGATGCACCTCTTCGCTAGCCGCGGCGCCCCGGGCATTTTGGCCGAAATCGACCTGACGAACGTGAAACGAGTTCTCGATGTCGGCGGCGGCAGCGGGGCCTACTCCATCGCCCTCTGCAAAGCGAAGCCGGATATCGAGTCGGTGGTCTTCGACCTGCCGGACATCGTCCCCATAACCCGCGAATACGCAGCGGAAGCGGGCATGGCGGACAGAATATCCACCGTTACCGGCGATTTCAACGTAGATGATCTTCCGACGCGGTTCGATCTGGTCTACATGTCCCAGATTCTGCACTCGAACACGCGCGAACAAAACGCGCGGCTGCTGAAGCAGGCCTATAACGCCGCAAATCCGGGCGGGCAGGTGGTGGTGCAGGAATTCGTGGTTGACGAAGGCCGCGCATCTCCTCCCGGCCCCGTGATGTTCGCTATCAATATGCTGGTTGCCACTGAGGGCGGTGACACGTTTACGGAGAGCGAGATTAGCCAGTGGCTTGCAGACGCCGGGTTTGTGGATACCCGTAGAGCCGACACCCCCACTGGTACAACACTGCTAATGGCCAGAAAGCCCTCGTAGAGGCCTCGAAACCGATGCCCGGGCGGGATCTGCAATCCCGCCCGAAACGGAATCCGCTAGGGGTTTGTAGCCTTCCTGTCCGCGATACGTTTCTCCCAAAACTCCTTCGCCTTCGTCTCGATCATCAGCGCTTCCATCCGCTGCTTCATCTCCGCGAGCGTTGCCGCGTGCTTGGGGTCATAGGCGAGGTTCCTCAGCTCATATCTGTCGTTCTGGAGGTCGTAAAGCTCCTCTATGTCATCGATCTCCGGATAGCGGATATACTTCCAACGCTCGGTCCGGACTGCTATGGTGCTGGCAATGCGCGGGAACTGCGGTTCGCTGAAGTATTCGTAGAAGAACTCCTTGCGCCAGCCGGCGTTGTTGCCGGAGAACAGTGGCACCATCGATTTACCCTGCATGACGTCCGGAGGCTTGACGCCCGCCAGGTCCAGCATCGTCGGCGCGAAGTCCGTATTCAGCACCATGTCCTCGATCTTCGTCCCCGGCTTGATCATCTTCGGATAGCTTATGATCAACGGGATTCCTCGTAAGCGGATCGCTTATCGCCGAGCCTGTGCTCCCCGTGGTAGAACCCGTTGTCGCCGGCGAACGCGACGACGGTGTTCTCCAGCAGGCCTTCCCGCTCCAGATGTCCGAGAATCCGCCCTACGCCCTCATCTACGGCCGCTAGGCACTGAAGCTGCTTTCGTTTGATCTGATCCTGTCCTCCGGCCGGGGCAGGCTTCGCCCCCGGCTTCGGCGGATTCTTGGGCTTTGCGAGGTCCTTGAGCCACTGCGGTTTGCCCTCAAGATCTTCCCGCCAGTTGGGCGGATGCGGGAACTCGACGCCTTCGTAGAGGTTAGCGTGCCGCGGCGCGGGTTCGAACGGGCCATGCAGCGCCTTGTGTGACAGGTAGAGGCAGAACGGCTTGTCGCGGTCTTGCCGCAGCCACGCCATAGCGGCATCGTTGAGGATGTCGGTCATATACCCGCTGATCTGCCTGACCTCGCCATTGGTGTTGATGTTCGGGTTCCAATACGGGCCCTGGCCGTCGAAGCTGACCCAGTGGCTGAAGCCCTTCCGGGGATAGTTGCCCTTGCCCATGTGCCACTTGCCGATGAATGCCGTGTCGTAGCCCGCTTCCTGCAGGAGCCTCGGCCAGGTGGGTATGGAGGGGTCGAGTTCGGGCCTTGTCTCGTTCACATAGACTCCCGTGCAGTGTCCGTACTGGCCGGTCAGGAACGTTGCTCTGCTGGGCGAGCAGAGAGAAATAGTGGCAAACGCGTTCGAGAAGATAGTGCCGTTGCGCGCAATGCGGTCGATGTTCGGCGTCTTCGCCACGGGGTTGCCTGTAGCGTGACAGAGGTCATAGCGCAGGTCGTCGATCAGTATGAAGACGAAGTTCGGCCGCTGCCTGGGTTTCGCGGCCTCCATCGCGCGCGCCGCAACCGGGTTAAGCGCCAGCCCGGCAATCGCCGCGGCCTTCAGAAACTCTCTTCTGTCCATTCCTCCCCCTGTTCAGCTAGCCGCCCAACCACTCATCCCTGTGCGCGGCGACGAAGTCATCATCGTTCAGGTGCGGATAAGCTGCATACACCCGATCGATTTCCTCCATCTGCCCCGGGCTCAGCCCTTCGTTCGGGTCGAGGCACCACAGCCCCTGCAGCAGCCCCTGCCGCCGCAGGACCTCGTGCAGCCCGGCAATGCATCCGGCGAAAGCATGAGACGTGTCAAAGAAGGCGGCGTTACAGTCCGTGACCTCCACGGACCTCCGCAGCATCTCCTCGGGAACGCCCTCGCCGTTGCGCACAATTCCATGGCATTCTTCGAGAAGCTCCACTGCCTTCTTCACCCAAACCGACCAATGCCCCAGCAGCCCACCAACGATTCGGCGCTCCTTGGCGGAGTCTCCGCCCGCCCGGCAGAACCGGAATGGAGTCAGCAGGTCCATCACGATGTTGTCGTCGTTGCCAGTATAGAGGGCAATGTCATCGCGGCCAGCCTCGATCACGGCGCGGACAACATCGATGGTGTAGTAACGGTTGAACGGCGCCATCTTGATCGCCACCACGTTCTCGATCTCCACGAAGCGGCGCCAGAACTCATAAGGCAGCACACGGCCACCGACTGCCGGCTGAAGGTAGAAGCCGACAATAGGTACAATCTCCGCAACCGCCCTGCAGTGATCGACCAGTTCCTCGATCGACGCCTCCTTCAGCGCCGCAAGGCTCAGCAGCGCCGCGGAGTAGCCAAGCTCCTTTAGCAGAGCAGCTTCCGAGATTGCCTGGGCAGTCGCCCCGCAGCATCCGCCGATCCGGACCAGCGGAGAACGCGGCCCCAATGCCTGTTGCGACCCGTCATGCCGGTCCATTTCCTCTTTGCCAAGCTCCAGAAGCGGGCGAAACAGACCGATCTTGGGGTCCCTTATGGCGAACTGGGTCGTGTGAACACCGATAGCAAGCCCGCCCGAGCCTGCGGCGATGTAGTATCTCCACAGTGCCCGCTGCCGCCGCTCATCGAGCTTCCTCTCGGCAGTAAGCGCTAACGGGCTTGCCGGAATCACCAACCCCTTCGCCAGCAGGTCTCGCAGGGAAGCCTCCGAACTCTCCACTCTGAACTCTCCTCTCTCCACTTCCCTAGAACTTCCCGTCCCTGGTCTCGAAGTGCGTGGGCTTGCCGATGTTCTCTCCTCCGCGCATAACCCAATCGGCGATCATCTCCATCATCTGCTGCACGCTGGTCTCGGGTTTGCCGTAGAGGCTGTAGGCCAGGCTGCCGTTGGATAGCAGCGCATCCCCGCTTTCCGTGCCGGTGATGCTCACCTTCTTGCCCATCATCTGGCCATACTGCTCCGCGACCTTGCGCACGCTGAGGAACTCCGGTCCCGAGACGTTCAGGACGTACGGCGGTGAAGACGCCTTCTCGAAAGCCTGCAAGATCATCGCGTTGGCGTCCCTCTGCCAGATCACGTTGACGTGGCCGTTTGCAACGTCAACCGGCTCGCCGGCCCAAACCTTCTGCGCGATATCTACGAGCACTCCATACCGAAGCTCGACGGCGTAGTTCAGGCGGATCAGCACCGTGGGGATGTTCAGTGTCCTGCTGAAGTGATCTAGGATCCGCTCCCGTCCGAGGACGCTCATTGCGTAGTCGCCGATCGGCTCCGTGGGGCAGTTCTCATCAGACCCGCCGCTTTCGACCGGCACGAACTTGTAGACATTACCGCTGGAGAACGCCACGATCCGGCTCTTTGCGTATCGCTGCGCAACCATACCGGGCAGATATACGTTGATTGCCCACGTCAGCGCCTCAGCCCCGACCGAACCGAACTTCATCCCGACCATAAAGACCACGTTCGGCGCGTCCGGCAGGGCATCGAGCTGGTTCTGGTCCAGGAAATCGCAGTCTATAGTCTCCACCCCGGCTGCGTTAAGCGCACGCCTATCTCGCTCGGAAGGGAAAATCGAGGCCCCGATCACGCGCCGCTTCACTCCGGCGGCATCCGACGCCCGCTTGGCCATGCGAGTCAGAGTCGGACCCATCTTCCCTCCGGCCCCGAGTACGATGATATCCCCGTCGAGCCGCTTCATCATCTCGATGACTCCGGGGGCAGGTTCGCTCAGGTGGCCTTCCAGTTCCTCAACAGTGGTGATCTTCATCAGTTCCTCCAAATGAAACGGCGGTGTCTATAGGACCGCGCTGTCCCGTGGTTGCAGACGGTTGAAACAAGCCCGGCACGCGTACCAGTATAGCAGGGAAGGAGGAATCTGCAAGGGGCTGAGCTAGGGCGAGCCCTTCAAGAGCAGACACGGAACCGCGGAATCACCGAAACACGGAGATCGCCGGTCGAGCCCCTGCCGGAAGGGCGAAATGGCGGTGATGCTCTCTCAGAGCTACAGGAATTCCCTTCAAGGGTTCCCGTCCTTCCGTGATTCAGTGTTGAGTGGGCTCTTTGCCTGACGATGCGTTTGCCAGGGGCTGGCTAGGCAGGCGGCTGCTCCTTGGGAGAGGCGATTACGTCCATAACGACCGAAAAACCTGTTATCTGCAGGGTGCGGTGCGGATGTGAGGGCTCGGCGACTCTGACCTTCAGGCGCTTGCCCCTAGCTATCATCTTGTTGGCTGCCGTGGCCAGGTCCGCCAGGACCGCGGTGTCTATATACGCCGTATTTACCATATCCACCACAACGTCTGCTCCAGAGCCTACCGCATCCATAAGCAGATCGTGAAGTTCCTTGCAGTTGTGAAGATCGAACATCCCATCGCATTTCACGACGGTTGCGCCATCTTCCTGGGACACCACACGGTTCCCACTCTATCCCAGTCGCTCATCGCCTTGCTCCTTGCAGCCCAGTACTACGATTGCCGCGTCATCCTGCAGATCGCCGCCCGCGTGCAGAGCAGCAGCCTCAAAAAGCGCCTCGGCTATTTCATCGGGCGTAGCGTTGCCCATTTCGACCAGATTCCGTATGACTCCTTCTTTCTTGAACATAACCTGGCCGATTCTTGCCTCCGTGATGCCATCCGTGAACATCACAACCTCGTCGCCAGGCTGCAGCCGGATAGTCTCTTCGACGTAGTCGAAGTCCTGGATGATCCCGACCATCGGGCCCGTTACTTCAAGCTCGCGCACTTCTCCGCTGGAGGTCTTGAGCACTGGCGGCTCGTGACCCGCGTTCGCGTAGGTCATCGTGTTAGCGGCCAGATCCACCACTCCGAAAACCGCCGTAAGCATGTTCTGCTCGTCAGCGCCTTCTTTGCACAGCGCCACGTTCGTGAGCGTCATCACCCTGGCAGGCCGAGGCTCGATAAAAGCGTAACTGCGCACCGCGTGCCTCACGGCCGCAACGCGCATAGCTGCCGAAAGGCCTTTACCGGCGATGTCGCCAATAAGCACCCCGAACCTGTGCTCGTCCAACCTGAAAACGTCGTAGAAGTCGCCGCCTACCTGGGCCTCCCGTAACGCGGGCCGATATCTTGCTGCAATCGACCAGCCGTTTATCGACTGTGGGACCTGGGATGGTATCAGGGCATCCTGCAGCGTCTCCGCGATCCTATGCTCGCGCCTCAGTAGATCGTCCTTGGCTTGCTCTATTTCCTTCCGCTCCGTAATATCCTGAACAACACCGAAGCCGCCCAACAAGTCCCCTTGTTTATCGAACTCAAGCTCGGCCGTCTCTCGCACCCATTTGACGATGTCGCCGACGATGATCCGATGCTCGATGTTGTATGACTGCTCGCCCCTTATCGCGGCTTGCCAAGCCCTGTCTACCGCCTGGCGGTCATCAGGATGGACGCAGCTCAGAAACAGCTCGTATGTCATCGGAGTGCCCGTCGGGACTCCGAACATCCGATACGTCTCATCCGACCACAGCAGCTCATTGCCTCGCACTCTAAGGCGCCAACTGCCGGTCTTTGCAACCGCCTGAGCCCACTTCAGGTCGGCTTCGGCCTCCCGCAGGGCCTCTTCCGTCTCCGTCCGATGCCGGATTTCGTTCCTCAGCTCATCATTTGTAACCCGAAGCTCCTCATTCACCGCAGCCAGTTCCCGGTTAGTCTTCTCAAGGGCCTCCTCCGCTGCTTCTCGGGCCTCTATTTCGACCGTGAGCGCCTGGACTGTCTCGTTGAGCTGGGTAGTGCGCTGCTCGACTAGGCTCTCGAGATGCTTGCGGTAACGTTCGAGTTCACACTCAAGGGCCTTGTGTTCGGTCAGATCGGTTACCACGGCAGATAGCGACTCGGCTGCCTCCTCCACATTGAGACTTCCCACGGAGATATGCGCGGGGACGGGCGTATCATCCGGCTTGCGGAGATCGATCTCCCTTCTGCCAGGGGCCCAAACGGCGGAATTCAGCAGCTCTCTGACTGCGTCCACATCCTGCTCAGCCACGTAATCGTAGACCGACGAGCCGATGACCTGTTCCAGCGGCACGCCGAGCATAGCGGAGAACGTGTGGTTGCAGTAGGTAATGGAACCATCGGGTGAGAGCACCAGCGCGCCCTCGTTCATAGCCTCCACGAGCAGCCGATACACGCGCTCAGCGCCGGTCAGGGTGTAAACGGCAGGACCTTGCGGACCGTGAACGACTACCGCGTCGACCTGTCCTGTCCTTATGGCCTCGAGCGTCTCTTCGGCTTCAGCCAAACGCAGGCGAAGCTCCTCCAGCTCCGCTGCCATTTCCGCTGCGCTCTGTGGGTTACTCATGCCGCACTCTCTAGTCATCCTTCGGCTTCATACCCAATCCCAGGATCACTCGCTCCTTGTCCGATAGGTCGCCGATGATACGCCGCAGTGGAGCGGGCAGGCACTTGATCAGCATCGGCACTGCGATCAGCTTGTCGCCATCGGCCGCATCGGGCTGCTGATACACATCGATTATCTCCAGATCGTACCTGCCTTGCAGCCTCTCTTCGCAGATTCTCTTGATGTTCGCTATCGCGCGAGCGGATTTGGGGGTAGTCCCTGCTACGTAAAGGCGCAAGAGGTAGCGCTCCTCGCCTTCGTCCTCCAGCGCGGCGTCCATTGGTTCCTTTGCTTTGTCGTCTGACATAAGCACCCCCGGCCAAACCGGCTCAGCTCGCCGGTCTGAGGTCCAGCCCGACCAGTACACGCTCCGTGTTAGATAGATCGCCGATGATCTTCTTCACAGGTTCCGGCCACTGCCGCACGAGTGTCGGGAGGGCAATGATCTGGTGCCATTCCGCAAGCTGCGGATTGTCAAGAAGATCGATGACCTCGATCTCATAGCACCCCGACAAGTACTCCTCGCATATCCTCTTCAGGTTGGTAAAGGCGGCGAGGGATTTCGGCGTCTGGCCTGCCACATACAGCCTCAGCAACCACGTCTCCTCCTCAGGACAACGGCGGACTGCCTCGTCGTCTGCGCCCATCAGGCCTCTCCTGTTCCTTCAGTAGCGGCAGTGCCCTGCCGCGCCGCGGCGTCGCGCGCCTCATCCTCGGCAATCGCACGCTTCACTGCTTCCTGCTCCGCCTCGAATTCGGCCTGCATGGCGGAGATTCGCGCATCCAGCAGTTCCCTCTTGCGCTCCAGTTCCCGAAGCCTGCTGTCCGTCTCCTGCTGTCGAGCCGCGTCAGCCTTCTGCAGTTCTCGTGCTGCTCCGGTTAGTATTCCCTGCGGGCCGAAACGCACGTCGGTGAGCTTGATACCGTCGTTGGTCAGCAGAAACTCTCGTATCTGGTTCGAGTGCGCCATCCCGCGGGACTTAAGAACATATAGCCCGCGCACACGCTCTCCGCGCGTCTCGAAGGTGCGCAAGCTGATCCAGGTGTCCATCAGGGATGAGACGCTGGACTCCGATTCCAATGCCGTCTCTCCGCCGGTTAGCTGGGTGAACATGGCCGTGACGTGATTGGTCTTCAGGAAGTCCACAACCCGGCCCAGCATTGCACGGACCTCACTGGGTTGTCCCACACTCGTGAGGTTGGAAATGGGGTCCACCACCACAACCGCGGGACCAATCTTCCGGACGGCAGCAATCATGGTAGCAAGGTGCATCTCCAGGCCATACTGCGTGGGGCGTCCGGCGCGGAACTCGAGCAGCCCTTCCTTCACCCAGTGATCCAGGTGCAGGCCGATGGATGCCATATTGCGCGTTATCTGCTGCGGGGATTCCTCGAAAGCGAAGTAGAGCGCCTTCTCGCCTCGCTCGCAAGCAGCCTCCACGAAACTGGCGGCTATGCTGCTCTTGCCCGTGCCCGCGGTGCCGGTGACGAGAATGCTGCTCCCGCGGTAGAAGCCTTCGCCGCCGAGCATCTCGTCAAGGCACGGTATGCCGGTGGAAACACGCTCCGTAGTCACATCGTGGCGCAGTCCGATCGAGCTGATCGGCAGGACGAAGATCCCTTCGTCGTGGATGAGGAACGGGTACTCGTTGGTGCCGTGAGTGGATCCGCGGTACTTCTGGATACGGAGCCGTCTCGTGCCTATCTGGTCCATTACTCTGTGATCCAGCAGAATGACGCAATCAGCCACGTATTCCTCGAGACCATAGCGGGTGAGCATCGTGTCTCCCCGCTCCCCGGTCACTATTGCCGTGATGCCTTTGTCCTTGATCCAGCGGAACAGCCGGCGCAGTTCCGCGCGCAGTATAGATTGGTTCTGCAGGCCCGAGAAGAGCACTTCAATGGTATCGAGAACAAGGCGCTTGGCCCCGATCCTTTCGATCGCGTGGTTCAGCCGGATGAAAAGACCTTCCAGATCGTACGCACCTGTCTCCTCGATCTCACTGCGCTCGATGTAGACGTAGTCGATGTACAGCTTGTTCTGGTCCTGGAGTGCCTCGAGGTCCCAGCCGCAGGCGGCGAAGTTCTCGCGCAGGTCTCGCTGTGTCTCCTCAAACGCCACAAACACACCCGGCTCATCGTATTGGGTTGCGCCCCGAACGATGAATTCCATCGCCAGCATCGTCTTGCCGGACCCGGCGTTTCCCACCACCAGCGTCGGGCGCCCTCGCGGCAGGCCGCCGAACGTGATCTCGTCAAGTCCCACAATCCCCGTGGGGGTTTTCTGAAGCGCTACTTCCTGAAGACTATTCGCCATAGACGCTGTCTCCTATCCTTCGTGGCCAGGGTGGGTTGCTAGCTTCTCCCTCCTCCTTGCAAAGGAGGGGGCCGGGGGAGGTTGTCTGCACCTTACCCTCCGCGACCAAATCACCAACCGGAACGCCTTGGAACCGGCTTCCTGTTAGCTGGTATTGTCAGACGTTTCTCCTGTCGCTGCTATGTCCGATACTTCAGACAGCCTCAAGAGTACCATGGTCAAGTCGTCGCGCAGAACGTTTTCCGCAAACAGCCGCACATCGCCGGCGATCACCCTGGCGATGTTCTTCAGGCTCTTTCGTGCATTACTACGTATAGCCGCTTTCAGGCGTTCCGATCCATACTCCTCGTGATCGCGTCTGGCCTCCACCACGCCGTCCGTGTACAGAGTTACTATGTCGCCTTCCCGCAGAGCGACGGTCTCCTCTGTATACGATAGATCAGCCGCGCCGACAACCCCGCCGCCTACGCCCAATTCGATCGTCTCGTCGGAGACGGGTGAATAGACCAGACCGGGCAGATGCCCCGCGCAGCAGTAGGTCAGTGTCTTTGCCTTTACGTCGACAACGCAGTAGAACAGCGTGACGAACCTCACTTCCTCGAGCTGCGCCAACAGAGCCGCGTTTGCGTGAGATACCGTCTCCGCTGGCGAATCGTACTCCAACGCGAACGACCGCACTACATACTTGGTCATCGCCGTATAGCGTCCTGCCTCCAGTCCCTTCCCGCTCACGTCGCCGATGGCAATCCCCCAGCGATCATCGCCGAGTGGGAGCACGTCGTAGTAATCGCCGCCCAGGCCGGACGAAACCTCTGCGGGCTCGGATACCGCGTAGACTTCCAGTCCTTCCGGCTGTGGCACCTCCTCAGGTACCAGTATCTCGGTCAGCGCAGACATCGCCTCCTGTTGCGTCCAATTGCGGGCCAGCGCGGCGAGAATCGGCGCGGCCAGGTTTGCGATGGCCATAACTGTCGCCTCGTCCTGCCTGTCGGGCTTGCGCCGGGTCTCCGCATCAAGCTCTACAATCAGCGCCCCTACCGCTGTGGCGTAGGGAGTAATCAGGGGAGCGACAACGCCGGACGCAACCTCTATCGATCCCGCGGCGCTCGTGCCTGCAGGCAGGTCCGAGCCCTCTCCTATCGACACGGCGCGCCGTTCGTTGACGGCGATGAATGCAGCGTGTGTGGGTGTCGTGGCCAGTCTGACCGATGGAGTGCCCGCAAGCTGTGCAACGCCCATCCTGGGGTCGCCCCACAGGAGCCTGCAGTTGCCATTGACCAGCGTCCTGGAGGCCTCCTGAAGGAGCTCAGAAAACCGCTCCAGCGTTCCGGCGGTCGTCAACTCCGCCGCCAGACGGTTCAACGCCGTCAGGTTACGCAGTTCTGCTCCCACCTGCCGTGTCATCCTCTCGAACGCCTGCCCTATCTCGTCGAGTTCCCTGGTTCCCGTGCGAGGGACGGTGGTCTCAACCTCGGTGGGCGTGCTGGTGCGCATGGCAGTCATAAGCGGCTTGAGAGATCTGCTGAAGTAGTACCCGATCATATAGGCGGCAAGCACGCCGATGCAGATCAGAACGAACGCGAAACTCGCCACATTGCGCGCCACACGTTCGTTCGCCTGATCCATCGGACGAGCGGAGATGGCCACGTAGACGATGCCTATCGGGCGAGGCCGGTATGGCTGGCGAACGTAATCCGCACCCTCCCACCGGCCATTTCTCCTTGCTATGTAGCGTTTCTTCGTCCTGACTACTTCCTGAATCGCCGGGATGCGGCGGTCATACAGCTCGTGCCTGCTGTCCGCCAGCACCAATCCGTTGACGTCGGCCACAATCACGTGCAGGGGCTGACCCTGAGCAGTTCGGTCCGCGACGTCCGCGAGCGCCAGAACATCCCCGATACTCAGCGGTGGCGCCGCCATTTCCGCGAGCATCGACAGCGCCATTTCCACCCTTCGTACCGATGCTCGCCTGACCTCTCGCTGCTGCGCTCGAAGCGTGTAGATCGTCACTGCGATCGACATGATCAGCAGGAGCAGCGCCGTCACCAGAGTTATCCTAAACTTGACGGACATTGCTCACTTGCCTGCCTTTACTCGCTGCGTTCTGCGCGCTACCGCTGCGGGACTGCTCTTGTTGCCTATGATGCTGCGCACTCCCGAGTATAACGTTGCCAGTACCCGGGGGTTCTCGTTGATCCGTAGATCCATCACCACATCCCGCACGCCCGCATTCGCAAACTGCTGCAGCGGATCGGAGAGCCGGAACGTCTGGCTCGCCACGGTCATCGCCGGAATAGTTGTCGTGCTATTGGCGAGTGTAAGTTGCTGGTTGTACTCCGTGAGCCATCGTGCAAACGCAATAGCCTGAGCCCTTCTCGGGCTTCGCCTGTTGATCACCAGCCCGGCCACCACGGAACCGGGCGCCTTTGTAACGAAACGAGCCCTGGGGTCGTCGGGAGCCCCGAAAGCGCCCCAACCCGTGAACGCGGGTTTGTAGGCCCTGCGCATCGTTTCATACTGCGTGTTGGTGAAAATCATTGCGACCCGGCCGTCCAGAAATGCCCTTATCGCCGCCGCGTTGCTCATCGAGGCCGCCGCAGTGGTGGTGAATCCGTTGCGCCTCATCTCCGTATACAGGTTCAAGTAAGCCAGCCAGTAGGGCGAAGTATACGGATAACGGCCCAGGTAGGTCTGCGTGAGCAAATGGGAGCCAAGATATGCATACTCATACGCTCCTGCCAGCGGAGGCATGTTCGACCCGAAGCCTCCCGCGTAGGGGGTTATCTTCAGCGCCCGAAGCTTCCGCGACACGGCCATCAGCTCCGACCAGGTTCGCGGCACGCCGACGCCTGCCCGGCGGAAGTATTGCTTGTTGTAGATGAAGACGTGTACCTGCCCGGTGAGCGGCACACCATAGATGCCCGTGCCGGTGGAGGTTCGAATGCTGAAAGTATCGAGCATACCGGGCCATAGTATGGCGTACCATCCGCGGCTCATCTCCGTGCGGAGATCGAGGATGAGGCCCTGCGCCGCCATCTGCGCGATGTCCCGCCTGTCAGGCTGATACAGGCCGGCCAAATCCGGTCCGCCGGAAGAGCGCCAGGTCATACGTGAAGTGGGGGAGACGGCGCGCACCCGGACCGTCACCCCGGTCTGCTGTCTGTAGCGGTTAGCGAGCGCCTGCACCGTGCGGTTCGCGTTCGGCCATGAATGCACGAACTCAAGCGTGACAGCGGAGGCCCGGCAGCAGAGAAGAGAAACACCGAGAAAGACAGCAGCCGGAATTCGCATGAGTCTGGTCTCTCACACTGAAGTCGGCAGGCCCCGACTGGCTCATACGCGGCTTGCCGCCTCTAAATGATACCCACACACATGCCCTTCGTTGCCATCTCGGCAACTCTCACGGCCTCTATGGCATCGTCGATGGTGACGCGCAGTTCATGTGTAGGGTCATCCGTGGCGATGATGAAGTCGGCCATCAAGTCGCGAAGGTTCTGAGCATAAATCTCCAGCTTCGGTTGGTCCAGACGCACTCTCGCATTGACCTCGTATTCGACTTCGTAGAAGAACTCCGAGGAGTGCGCCTTGCTCGGGTTCATGCGCTTGGCATCGATGTCTATGTCCTGCTTCAGGCCTTTGATCCTGTCCAGCCCCTGCTTGTCCGTCCAGCCCCAGATGCACAGCTCCAGCGGTATCCAACCGATCACCTCTATCTCGCCGAGGTCGAAAGCGAAGTGAAAGGTGGTTGTCTCCAGTTCCCTAGGGCGGGAAAACGAGTGCCAGTAGGTGCCGATGACGTCGTTCTCATAATGAACGGCGGCGAAGACGCGATCCTCCATACCGGGCTTGCGTTTGGCGCTCATCGAGCACGTTACTGCTGCCCTGGTATCCAAGACCCAGCCGGCGAGGTCGAAAAAGTGAACTCCGTGCTCCGTCAGAATCCCGCCGCTTACTTCAGGATTCCAGAACCAGTGCCCCTCAGGCACCGTGTCCTGCATGGCGTAGTTCCGGAGGTCGCAGCGCCGCGGCTTGCCCAGGACGCCGTGTTGGGTAAGCTCGCGCAGCATCTCCACAATGCGGTTATACCGCAGGACGAAATTGACTGTGGCGACGCGGCCGGCCTCTTCGGCGACACGCTTTATCTCCAGCCCGTCGGCTTCATTGAGCGCCAGCGGCTTTTCGACAAGCGCGTGCTTTCTCGCGCGCAACGCGGCGATAGCAAGGTCCTTGTGGGTATTGGGAGGTGTGGCGACGGAGACGATATCCACATTGGGGTCTGCGAGCAGGCCGCCCGCATCGGTGTAGAAAGCGGCGTCGCCACCCGGAGCTCGTTTCGGGTCGGCATCGCATATCGCCACCACGTGCGCGTTCTCCATCTTGTTCCAGGCTTTGTGGGTGAACTCGCCAAACCCGCCGTATCCTATGATCCCGATTCCCTTCCGAGCCATGGCCCGCCTCCTGTCCGATTCATATATGCCATATACCCTGCCCGCACCCACCAATCCTGTTGCCGTAACGCTGTGTTGTGCTAGGAATCGGCGTCTCGCACCGGCAGTCTGTAGACGTGAACCTCCAGCGCGTCGAACTCGTCCGTCAGTACCCCGTTTTCCGCTGAGATGGAGCGCTTCTCGAATAGGACTTCCCCCTTCGGCTGCGCGGCTTTCGGCAGCCTGAAAGCGATCTTGTGCGGAGCCTTGTCACGGTTCACGGCGAAGACGTAGATCGACCCATCATGCACCTTCATCATGGTCGAGAGCGGCGCGGATGCCGGCTCGAAAGCAGGCGCCGGCAGTGATGTAGTGAGCAGCACCGGGCTGAGGTCCCGCAGTTCCCCGGCGAGCTTCTTCATATACTCCCAGTGCTCCGGATAGTCGCGGATGTAGTACCTGGACGCGGTATGCGCCCAGTAGATAATCCCCTTCGCGCCGTGCGTCAGCGCCAGATAGGTCATGCAGCGTTCCTCGCCGTCGGTCGGCCGATGCTCATCCACGATCTTGCCCGTCCGCCATACGTTCAGGTCATGCGCCTGCGGGATGGCCCACACAGGCCTGTTCGGCCCGGCGATCGCCACCGCATCACCGACCCAATGCTTGACCACGTTCACCGACCACTTTGGGATAGGATAGGGGTCGGTCCATGTGATGTCCGCGCAGTCGAAGTAGCCCGCCGCCGGCTTCGGGTTCATGATGACCAGAGCGGTGGGATGATTCGGGTCGAGTTCTTTCACGAGCTTGTTAAGCTCCTGCACCTGGTCCGGCTTCGCCTTTCCGATCCCCTCGGGTTCATCGACCAGGTACCACCCCAGCAGCGCCGGGTGGTTCATACGGGCCTTTATGTCCGCTATCTGCTCCTCGCGCGCAAACTCCGTTTTCCTCAGCGAGAAGGGTACCGTGGGATACACAAACGCCCTGATTCCCTGCCTCGCGGCGGCGTCCAGCAGCGGCGTTACCGTCTCCACCGTCCACGCATAGAAGACCGTCGTATTGAAACCTGCCTCGCGCGCTTCCTTCAGAATGGCGTCATGGTCCTTGCCCGCCTTGTCCTGCAGCGTATACATCCCGACCGGGAAGTAAGGCTTCCCATCGACCTGCAGTATTCCTCGAGCATCGAGCGTGACCCTATCCGCGAGCACGCTGCCGCACGAAACCAGCACCGCCAGTACTACGAGTAACAAGAGAGACTTCATCATGAACCCCACTTCTTTGCGTGATCAACCCCGGTCGGCGAAGGCCGACTTTGATTGTGTAGCCTCCAACCAAACCGAGGACACAAAGCGTTCTGCTATTTCGGACGCCCCACTGTCTGTGCACAGATGACATGCTGCGACGGGCGGCCGTTTATTACCTTCAGGAACGCCGCGCCGTCCACTGAGCCCCTGATAACCGCGCCCAGCCCCTCGGAAGCGCAGTAAAGATAGACGTTCTGGACCATAGCGCCGGCCTCGACGGCGGACCACGTCATCATCAGCTCATCGCTCATCGTGCTGCCGGGTTTGGCGTCGACCTTGAACCTGTCGAAATCCGCCACGTAGACGAGGTTCAGCGGAGCGGTATACACGAAGTCCTGCCGCCCTGCTTGCTTGCGGAAATCGCCCTCTACCACCAGCGCCAGTTCGTGCTTTGCTACGTTGTAGAGGTATACGCCCTGTGGAAGCACCACATAGATGTCCACGGGATACTTTGCAATCGCCGATGGCGCCGTCCTGTGCCCATCCGGCCGGTTCACACCGTCCGCCACCCAGAGGATCTCGGAAAGCTGCTGCTCCGTCAGCTCAGCGTCGGATAGTGTGCGGGTGGACTGCCGCTTCGAGAGCGCCTGCATCAGCGGCATCCCCTTCTCGAGCTTCGGAGCCGGCAGCTTGATAGTCGCCGGTTTCGCAGCCGGCTTTGCCTCGGTCGTCGGCGTCTGCGCGAGACTGACGGACGCAATGAAACAGATACCGAACAGTACTGCAGCTAGAGTTCTCATGGCCACCTCCGCACTCTCTGCAATTCGCAATTCGTGATTATCCCTGTCCCGCCATCGCCCTGATCTCGACCGCGATCCTTCTAAGCGCCTCGTCCCACATCTCCTTATTTTTGCCCGCGAGCCATATTCGGATGTAGCCTTCCATCGCAAAATGGCTGCCGGGGACGATGAGCGTGGATTGGTTCTTCATCACGCGCTCCGCGATCTCCAAGCTCGGCGCGTCCATGTTGTACTTAAGGAAGCAAATAGGCCCGGCCTTGGGCTCTTTCCACTCAAACAGCGTGCCGAAACCTGCTACCCACTCCCGAAACGCGCCGAGGTTCCTACGCAGGATCGTCTGCGTGCGCGCGTAGAGCTTCTCGCGGTTCTCCAGCCTTACGGCGACCTGCGCAACTCTGTCGGACAGCTTATTCGGGCCGATCGTGATGTAGTCATGCTGCGTCCAGCAGTCGTAGACCACGTCCTTCGGGCCGATTATCCAGCCGATTCGCACGCCGGGGATGCCGTAGGCCTTGGATAGCCCGCTGGTCACGATCACGTTCTCGCCGAGGCCCCAGAAGCTCGGGGTCCGCTTCTCGCCGATCTCCGCGCCGAGGTAGACTTCGTCCGATATGAGATACGCGCCGACTTCGTCGCACCGCGCCGCGATCCGCTTCATGGCTTCTTCCGACAGCACCGAGCCGGTCGGGTTGTTGGGGTTCGATATATACACGAGCTTCGTCTTTGGGTTGACCGCTCTCTCGAACTGCTCCCAGTTCGGCTCCCACTCCTTCTCGGCCTGAAGCTCGAATGTGTTCATCTTCGCTCCCAGGCTCTGCGCGATGCCCAAAAGCTGCAGATAATTCGGAATCTGCAGCGCGAACTCGTCCCCCGGCTGCAGCAGGCTGAGTGCGATGAGATAATTCGCCTCCGAAGTGCCGTTAGTTACCTCGATGTTGTCCACGTCCGAACCCGGATACACCGCCGTCAGCAGTTCCCTGAGCTCGGGCGTGCCGTTCGACTGGCTGTAACCGAGTGGCATGTTCAGTATCTCATCGAGGTCGAGCCCCATGCCGATCAGTTCGTTAAGCGTGACCGGAGTGATGCCGCTTTCGGACATGTCGTACTCGACGACATTCTCCCAGGTAGACTGCATCCGCTCCATCTCAAAAACCGGTATCTTCAACCCTCTCTCCTTGAAACTCGAAATGCGCACACGAAAACACTGAACCAGGGCATCACGGTAGGAACTCCACTAGCCTTTCAGTGATTCCGTCCTTCTATGGTTCCGTGTGAAGTTCCCTTCTACACGCAGCGACAGACAGCGGTGGCGATCTGGATGTCCTGCACCGCGAGGCCTGTGAGGTCCGCCACAGTGATCTGCTCGTCGCTTGTCCGCCTTAGGTTGCTATCTGAAATCACCTGACCTAGTTCGACCACGCTGCTCTTGCTTATCGCGCCAGCCTCCAGCGCCTTGTAGATCTCACCCCGGCTGACGCACTGGGCGAGGCTGTCGGTAACCACGATGTCGGCCCTAGCAAGAATCACGCAGTCCAGTTCCTGCTTCTCCGGCGTATCGGAACCGATCGCCGTGATGTGCGTGCCTGGCCGGATGTCTGCCGCGTAGAGCAGCGGCGTCTTCGAGGGCGTCACGGTCACAATGAGATTGCACTGCGCCGCCACCTCGCTGGCGTGCGTCGCCGTCTCCACGGAGAAACCGCACTGCCGCATGTCCGCCGCGCAGAGGTCGGCCTCATCCCGGTTCTGCCCACAGACCATAGCCTCCCGGCAGTCGGTGACTTCCTTGAGCAGCCTGACCTGCGCCCTCGCCTGCTGCCCGGCGCCGATTATCCCGATCCGCTCCACGTTCCGCGGCGCGAGGTGTTTCGCGGCCACCGCCCCCGCCGCCGCCGTTCGCATCGTGGTCAGGTAGCCGTTGTCGAGTAGTATGCTATCGAGCTGTCCAGTAGCCTGCTTGAACACGAGCATCATGCCGTCAGTCGAGGGCAGCCCGAGCTTGATGTTATCGTAGAACCCCGACGCGATCTTGATCACGTAGTGCTCGGCATTTCTGATATAGCCGTACTTGATGTGCACATCGCCCGGCGGGTTGTCGAACAGCATTTCCCCCACCGGAGGCACGACGACTTCCCCGCGCGAGTATCGCACGAAGCCCTCTTCTATGATCCCGACGAGATCGATCCCCGGCAGAACAGCCTCGATCTCATCCCGCTCAACCAGTCTTGCCATCCGCTGCTCCTCCTGCCGGCCGTACATAGGCTTCTACGACACCGAGGGCCGGAATCACTCCTGAAACTGACGAGTTACAGACTTGCGACTACCTGTCCTGGTCGGAGAGCGGGCAGAACAGAAGCTGCCTGAGCTTACCGTGGCCGAGTCTGCGGTCGAGCTCAAGGTAGCTCACGAACACGAGGAAGGAAACCAGCAGCCAGATGATGACCATCCAGAACCTCGACCACTGCACGCCCGCGACCGCCGTGGAAAGCTCACGGTGGTGGACGGCAGCCTCGATGAACCTCTCAAGGAAGTAGATCGACACGGCCACGATCGTATAAATTCCGGTTTTCCAGGCGATGTTGTAGACGAGCGGCCTGCGCGGGAAAGCGTCGATGAACGGGAGCATGTTCGCCAGCAGCATTCCCTTGCTGACTATGAACCCGAGGATGAGCGCCGCGGCAAAATGAACCTCGTTGACGTGGCTGTTTCGGACGTAGAGCGCGTCGGTGGCGATTACGATGCTGAACATGATCGTGAAGAACACAAACGCAGGCAGTATCTCCCGTATCTCGCGCGCCAACCTCCGAAGCAGTCCGCCCATCGCACCCCTCCCCAGGCGCCTCCTATTCCCATTGTGCCCAGTTTGGGGGGAAGGCGTTGAGGGCTTATGGTTGAGGACAGGGGACAGACGCCCATCGCATCACGCGTTCTCTTTGTAAAACGCGTCGTAATCGACGAGCGCCTTCTGCAGCATGGATGCCGGGTTGAGGCCATAGGGGCAGCGGGAGCGGCAGGCGCCGCAGTCGGTACACTTCTCGATCCGGTGCATCTTCTCGTGCCAGTCGCCGGAGAGGAACTGCTGGTAGGGCATTCTGCGAAGCAGCAGCCCCATCCTCGCGGCCATCGGTATCGGGATATCCTGAGGGCAGGGCAGGCAGTAGCCGCACGCCCGGCAGAACTCATCGGCAAGCTCCCGCCTGTCGGTTTCGATGATCTCCCACATGCGGTCGTCGAGTGCCGGAGGGTCGGCCTCGTAGGAGAGCAGTTCCTTGAGCTCGCTCATCCGCTGGATTCCCCATATCGGGATGACGTTCGAGTACTGCCGCAGGAACGCAAACGCGGGGGCAAGTTGGGTGAGCAGCCCGCCGGATAGGGCCTTCATCGCTATGACAGCAATATCCGCCTCCTTGCAGCGATCGATAACCGCAAGGTCCTCGGGCGCGGATATGTGGCAGACGGGGTATTGGAGCGTATCATAGAGCCCGGAATCGATGGCTGCTATACTGCGTTCCCGGACGTGGTTAGTGATGCCGATGAAGCGGGTCATCCCCTTCTCCCGGGCCTCCACCAGACCGGCGTAAGCCGACTCCGGATCGTCGGGGTCCTGAATGTCCTTGGGGTTGTGTAACTGCAGCAGATCGACGTAGTCGGTACGAAGCTCGCGCAGGCTCACTTCCAAATCGGCGAGCACGCCCGATCTGTTCCTCGCCGTGGACTTGGTAGCGATCACGACGGAATCCCGCATACCGGCGAACGCACGGCCGATCTTCTCCTCGCTGTCGGTGTAGGCCCGAGCGGTGTCGTAGAACGTAATGCCGCCATCGTAGGCCGCGCGAAGAATGCGAATGGCCTCCGTCATCTCAACGCGCTGAATCGGCAGCGCGCCGAAACCGGTGCGGGTGACGATGAGATTTGTGCGTCCGAGCCTGGTTGTCTTCAATTGCCTGGGTTCCTTCAGTCTAAGATGTGCCATAGGTTCCTACGACACCGACACCGGGTATTACTTCCCGAGCAGACTCGGCAGGAATCGCTGTTCTCCTCCGATAAGCTCAATTCTACTACACACCACGAGGCGAACGAGCGTGAGACAGCTATCCGAACACTACGACGTGCTGGTTGCGGGGGGTGGGCCCGGCGGTATCGGAGCCGCTTACGCGGCTGCGAGGGCCGGAGCACGGGTGCTGCTGGTCGAAAAGCAGGGCCGGCTCGGCGGGATGATGGTAAACGCACTTGTAGGCCCGCTGATGGGCAATGTGCGCAGCAAGACGGTGGATGACATACTCACGCACATCGGTGGGCGTACGCCGGACCCGCACGACCTGGATGTTCGGCTCGCATCGCTGCTCGAGCAGAACCGCGCGGATTACCTTCTGCACGCCCAGGTGGTAGGGGTTCTCAAGAATGGCAGCCGCGTAACGGGCCTGCGCTGCTACTCCAGGGGCGGGCACTTCGAGATCCCCGCAGGGGTCATCGTCGATGCCACGGGCGATGGAGAAGCGGCATACCTCGCGGGCGCGACATTCGAGCAGGGTAGACCGGGCGACGGACTGATGCAGCCTGTGTCGATCATGTATCGGATCGGCGGCGTCGATCCGGCACGCGCGTTGCTGTGCGCGTGCGAGGAAGATGCGGAAGTCAGGGAAGTGCCGGAGGGGAAGTGGGCCGACGTGGTTCGGCGAGGCCAGGAGAGCGGCGAGCTACCCTGGTCCGTCGGCGTGATTCGCATCTATGAGACACCCGTACCCGGCGAGAGAATAGTCAATGCGACGCAGGTGAACGGCGTCGATGCCACCGATCCGCTGCAACTGACCCGAGCCGAGATCGAAGGCCGCAGGCAGGCTTATCGCATTCTTGCATTCCTGCGGGCACACGCGCCGGGCTATGAGAACGCCAGCATAGCCGCCATGCCTGCCGTAGTGGGCGTTCGAGAGAGCAGGCGATTTCTGGGGCTGGAATACCTGACACGGGATGATCTGCTGGAGGGCCGGCAGCGAGACGACGCGGTCGTTAAGCAGGCGGAGTTCGTCATCGACATACACAATCCGGAGGGCGCGGGCCAGGCGGAGGGCTCCGCCCGGAACGTGAAGCCCTATGACATACCCTATGGCTGCCTGGTGCCGAAGGAAGTTGGAGGGCTGCTGCTGGCGGGAAGATGCATCAGCGGGAGTCACGACGCGCACGCGTCGTATCGAGTATGCTGCATAGCAATGGCCATCGGCGCGGCCGCCGGCGCGGCCGCCGCTCTTGCCTCTGGAGAGTCGATACCCCCGCGGGGGGTGGACCCGCGCGAGGTGAGGGCGCTTCTCGAGCTCTAGGCGCGATTACCGGTCTTGGCAGACGCCTCCCGGAATCCTCGCAAGTCAGCCATCACATTCGGGAAGTCGGAGCAGCTGATCCCGCATTCTCGCATCAGGTCCAAATGCGGCTGGAATTCGCCGATCTCGCAGAGGTTGTGGGAATCGCTGCCGAAAACGAACTTGACACCATAGTCGAGGCACAGCCGTATGAACTCCGGCGATGTGAACTGGTTATGGAAGTTGACCTCCGCCGCTACTCCGTGCCGCGCGAGCAGCTTCATAATGCCCGGCAGCAGGTGCTTTGGTAGTTCCTCCTCGGGCCATTTTCGGAATATGCGCAGCGGGTGCGCGAGCACCTGAATGCCGCAGCCGACGAAGCGCTCGACTCGTCGGAGCATCTCATCGGCGGCGGCGTTAAGATCCACCTCATCCTCGGGCTTGCCCCGCACGGCATCCAGCCAATGAATTGAGCCGACCTTTACCTGCGCGGCATCCCAGGCGTCCTGGCCAACCACAGGCCTGCCGAGGTCGTCCGAATCGATCTCCAAACCCAAATATGCAGGCGGACACGCGTGCCGCACCGTATCCAGGTAGTCGGGCATCCGCTCCTGGCGTCCCTTCACCATATCTATGCCCTGCGGCGTGAACGCGGCGCTCCAAAAAGTCTCCCTGTCGAAGTAGAGCTGGCCGGAATGCTCAGTGAACGCAAGCCCCGCTAGGTTGAACTCATTCGCAATGGCAATCGCAAGCGGCACGTCCATGTTCTCGCTGCAGTAGGCGAAGGGGGTGTGAACGTGGTAGTCGATCAGATCGGCCCCATCCGGAAGCCGCAGCTCGTGCCGCCTGGTCTGGACCCGGTCCCCGTCTATCGTGATCTCCACGAACGGGAACGGCGATTCGCAAAGTCCTGGGACAATGACTGCCTTGCCCGCTCCATCGCCCTGGTGCCAGTGGCCGCTCAGCGAGAGCGTGAAGCTGTTGCGCTCGAATGCGTCCCAAACCTCGGCGGCGTTGGTATATCCGTAAGGGCTGGCACTAGTGCCGGGCTGAAACAGCGGGACGTGCTGGACGCTCACGATCGGCCCGTCCCAGCCTGCTCGGGCGGCGTCCATCCGCGCGATATCGGCGCTGCTCCGGCGGGCGTTGTAGCCGGGCTCTTCGGGATCGACGAACGTTACTACGCGGACGCCGTTGATGTCGAGCATCGCCGGCGGGCAAGGGTAGAGGTTGAAAAAGTCCTGCACTTTGCCGTCGTGGTTGCCGGGGATGATGATGTAGGGGCTCTCCAGCTTCTCGAGAATCCTGAGCAGATGCTCCCTTTCCTCCTGCGCCCGGTGGCCCTTCCCGTCGTCGAGTATGTCACCGAGAAAGACGGCCAGGTCGGGTTTGATGAAGCGGTTCAGGCGTCTTACGACGCGTGTCAGCAGAACATCTCCAATCGCACTGCGTCTTTTCCCGCAGGCTTCCAGTGAGCCGGATGCGTAATGCACGTCGGCGATAGCGGCAATACGTAACAAAACAGCAAGCTCCTTGCTAAGGGTCGGTCAGCAGGTCACGCGGTGACGGTCTCACACGTTTCCGCTGCGCTTTCATCCTCGGGCCTTGGCGGGCGCAGCTTCCAGGTGAACGCCAGCAGCACCGCGGCGATGAAAGTGCAGCCGAGAATGGTCCAAATCACCACATCCCACGCGACTCGCTCGCCGTAGATCTTCTTGAAGTAATCGAGCATCCAGCCGAAGCCCTGCGCTTCCACCGTTCGACCGAGGTACCCGAGCAAGCCGATGAAGCCCGCCGCGGTTCCGATTGCCTTCTTGGAGGTCAAGTCAAGCGCCAGAATCACGATCAGGTTGATGACGGGGTAGACGAACAGGCCGATAGCGCCCAGCATCACCATATCCAGCCAGAGCATTCCCTTGGGCGTGAACAGCATCACCGTGAACGCGCCGATTATCGGGATCATACACAGCGTTGCGACCATCCCGCGGCGGCCTCCCACGCGGTCAGACACCCAGCCCAGGAATATCGTGGACGCTATCCCGGCGAACTCGGTAATAAGGACGGCCAGCCCTCCGCCCTCTATCGACGCGCCCTTCATCTCGCGCACGTACTTGGGGCCCCAGTCGAGCATGCTGTAGCGCGACACGTAGGCGAAGAAGTTGGCGAATGCCAGCAGCCAGATGAACTTGTTTGTGAGCACGTACTTCACGAAGAGGTCGCGGAGAGGAAGCTCCTTCTCGGCGGCGGCCTCATCATGGTTGGCCGGCATGTCGTTGTTGTAGACCTCGATCGGCGGCAGGCCTACGGACTGAGGCGTATCGACGAGCCTGACGAAGATGTAGAGCGAAGTCACAAGCGCGATTGCGCCCGGAATAAAGAACGCATACTGCCACCCGCCGAATGAGATCAGACACCACGCGGCGAAGTAGCCGGCGATGCCCCCGCCGATGTTGTGCGCGGTGTTCCAGACGCTGAAGGTCCAGCCGCGCTCGCGTTCGCTGAACCAATGGCCCATGGATCTTCCGCAAGGCGGCCACCCCATGCCCTGGAAGAGGCCATTCAGGCCCCACAGCAGCAGGTGCAGCTTGAAGCTGGCGACTCCGCCGAACGCGAAGTTGCAGACGGCGGTGAGAAACAGCCCGAGAGCCATGAACTTTCGGGGGTCGCTGCGGTCCGACCACGCGCCCATCAGAAACTTACCCACTCCATAGCTGATGGCCGTGATCGCCATAATGCTGCCAATCATCGAGTCCGAGTAATGCAGAGCGCCCTGGATGTCCTTTGCTACCGGGCTGAGGTTGTTTCGGACCAGATAGAACACGGCGTAGCCGATGAAGGTTGACTCCATCACCCGCCAGCGGTACTTGGGGTAGCGGCGGGCGACCTCGTCCCAGGGCAGTGGTTTACGCGGTGGAGCAGGCGACAGGAAGCTCATGGCACCTCCAGATTCATCACGGATGCTTACCTCTTAACGAACGACCGCTCCAGTTCCTGCCCAACACGCCGTAACGGCAGGCAGGCTCTCGCCGCCAGGGAAGGAGGGGCTGCGACATAGGTTGAACCTGTAGGTGTAGTATGAGGAGGAAGACCATGAATACTGCTACAGCAATGATCGCCTGCCTGGTCGCCATATCAGCCTCGGCAGCGCTCTCCGACATCAAGCTTCCCGCCATCATCGGTGACAATATGGTCCTGCAGCAGCAGATGGCCGTGCCGATCTGGGGTACGGCGGAGCCAGGAGAGAGGATCACGGTGTCGACAGCCGGCCAGAGCGCCTCGACCACCGCGTCAGAAGATGGGCGCTGGAGCGTGAAGCTCAAGCCCATGCCGGCGGGCGGGCCGTTTGAGATGACGATCAGCGGCAAGAACACGATCACGCTCAAGAACGTGATGGTCGGCGAAGTGTGGGTGTGCTCGGGGCAGTCGAATATGCAGTGGGCGCTTAAGGATGCCGCGAACGGCAAAGAAGAGGTCGCCAACGCGGCGAACCCAAACATCCGGCTGTTCAGCGTCAAGCTGCAGGTAAGCGATACTCCGCTTCAGGATACCGAGGGCAGTTGGGGCGAATGCGCCCCGGCGCTGGCCGAGAACTTTAGCGCCACCGCCTACTTCTTCGGCCGCGAACTGCAGCAGAAGCTGGGCGTTGCAATCGGGCTGATCAACAGCTCTTGGGGAGGGACCCCCTGCGAAGCGTGGACTCCCCGGGATGTGCTTGCGGGAGACCCGGAGTTCACGCCGATTCTGGAGCGGTGGGAGAAAGCGCTCAGAGATTACCCAGTCGCGCAGAAGGAGTATGAAAAGGCGCTGGCGCAGTGGCGGGAAGACGAGAAGAAGCTGAAGGCTGAAGGCAGACCCGTGCCGTGGCCGCCGTGGCCACCATGTGGGCCGGGGCATTCGTCCACGCCATCCGGGCTCTACAACGCGATGATCTCCCCGATCATCCCCTACGGCATCAGGGGCGCGATATGGTACCAGGGCGAGGGAAATGCCGACCGGGCGTATCAGTATCGAAAGCTGTTCCCGGCGATGATCAAGAGCTGGCGGCGTGACTGGAAGCAGGGCGATTTCCCGTTCCTGTTCGTCCAGATCGCCGGTTGGGGGATTATACCTGCCGACAGGACGGAGTGGCCAGAACTGCGGGAAGCGCAGTCGATGACGCTCAGGCTCAAGAACACCGGCATGGCGGTAGCCGTTGACACCAACGACGGTGATATACACCCCAGAAACAAGCAGGACATAGGGAAACGGCTGGCGCTGAACGCGCAGGCGCTGGTCTATGGCCATAAGATCGAGTACTCCGGGCCTGTATACAAGTCGATGGCTGTCGAGGTTGACTCGATCCGTCTGCTGTTCGGGCATACCGCCGGAGGGCTGGTTGCCAAAGGCGGGCGGCTGAAAGGGTTCACGATTGCCGGCGAAGACAGGAAGTTCGCTACCGCCAACGCCAGAATCGAGGGCAGGTCCGTGGTGGTCAGCTCGCCGGAAGTGAAAAAGCCCGTCGCGGTGCGATACGCCTGGACAACCAACCCCGAATGCACGCTCTACAACCAGGCCGGCCTGCCCGCTTCTCCGTTCCGCACGGATGACTGGCCGGGCGCAACGTCGGGGAAGAGATAGACTCCTCAAGCACGGATTAGGAGCTGTGAACTAGGAATTGTGAATCAAGAGCAGCACATGGGCGATGCGCCTGTGTGTGAGGATTCGCGGGATAGGAGACTCACGCATTATGCATTCAGGAAGTCTGTTAGTCGCTATCGCCGCCGCGGTTGTGCTTGCGGCGGGTGTGTCGGCCACTCCGACGCAGGACAAGTATGCTCATCACGGGTTCCGGTATGACAAAGCGGAAGTCAAGCCGCTGGCGGCTGAGGACTTCCTGCTAATGCCCTGGGGCTGGTCGCCGGGGAATGCTCAGGTTCTGAAGGACATCAAGGACTGCGGGTTCAACATGGCCGGCTTCGTGGCGCCTGAGTTTGTGAGGCTGGTCGAGAAGGCGGGTCTGAAGTGCTTCGTGGACGACCCGAACGTTTCCACGCAGGTGTGGTCCACCGAGATGACCGATGCGGAGATCGCCAAGCGCGTCGAGGCGATGGTGTCGAAGTTCAAGGATAACCCGACTGTGTACGGCTACTATCTGATCGACGAACCCATCGCTCCGCTGTTTCCGAACCTCGCGCGATGGTCGGACGCTGTGAAAAAGGCTGACCCTAAGGCGACGCCCTACATCAACCTGCTGCCGATAGGCGCGCAGGGTCCGGGCTCGAAGGATTATGAGGACTATATCGAGCAATACGTGAAGGTCATCCGGCCCTCATACATCAGCTACGATCACTACACGCTCTACGACGACGGCTCCGTAAGGCCGTCGCTCTATATGAACCTGGAAGTGATGCGCAAGATGTCACTGCGTTACCGGATTCCTTTCTGGAACATCGTGCTCGCCAACAGCCACTTCCACTGTGCCGACGTCACGCAGGGCGGGCTGAACCTGCAGGTCTACGCCACGCTGGCCTACGGCGGCCGGGGGATCAGTTACTTCACGTATTTCGCGCCGCTCGTGGGCAACTATCGCAACGCCGCCGTGGACCAGTTCCTGAACAAGACGCAGACGTGGGATATGATGAGGCAGATCAACCTGCAGATTCATCAGCTCGCGCCGACGTATCTTAAGCTCAGGAGCGTGAACGTGTTCCACAACCAGGACGTGCCGGAGGGCTGCAAGGGAATGGATTCCAGCAAGTTCCTCGCGGAGGTCGGCGGCGGGAACTTCCTTGTTGGCGAGTTCGAAGGCCACGACGGGACTCCGTTCGTGATGGTTGTGAACAAGGACATCCACAAGTCCACCGGCTTCCACGTCAAGTTCAAGGACGCCGGCGCCGTAATGATGACCAGCCCGTATACCGGCGAAACCAAGCCGTTCGGCGGGGAGAACGGCTGGCTTTCCCCCGGCAGCGGCGTGCTGCTGAGTCTGAGGAAGTCCTAACCGATGTGCAGCGGGGCGGGATTCGGAGATCCCGCCCCGTCCCGATAGCCCCTTCATCCGCCCAATGAACCCCCCCCTTCGTAAGGGGGGAATCGAGGCACTCCAGCACGTAAGGGGGCATCAAGGTTCTCCCACCACTTAAGGAGCGAATCAAGGATCTCCCCTCCTTACGAAGGAGGGGCCGGGGGAGGTTGTTCGGACTCCGTCGCCTGCCGGCCTGATCCCCCTTGCGTCAGCCGGGGACGTTGTTGTCGCAGATCACCGGCGCGTTTACCGGAATGCCTGGCGAGGACAGCAATCGCCCGTCCATGATCGCCCGCAAGATGCAGTCCTCGGTCTGGAACAACACCTCGGGTGAAATGAGCGCTAGGTTGCGGAGGAGTACGAACATATCGAAAACCGGGCTGTACGCGTAGTTGGTATTACGCCAACTGCACTCGCTCGGGCAATCGGACAGCACCGGGTATTGATTGGCCAGTATCTTGAGGAAGCCTCCGTTCACCGTCTGCTCCCAGTCCATCACCCACATGTCCGACCTGTTGGCAAGGTCCAGGCTGCTTAGCAGAGGCGCGTAGTTGGCGCCGATCGCCTGCTGGACGAACATAACGCCCACGTCAGGCATGATGATCTTCTTCACGCAGATGCGGCGTGTGATCGGGTCCTGGCAGTAGGCTTTCCAGTATGGAATAGTAAGCAGCTTGTTGTAGGTGTCCACGTAACGCCCCTGCGGAATCCGATAGCAATAGGGCGGCGAGAACGAACTAGTCTTGTGCCACGGATTGCTGATCGGGCCGATGGCGAAGATAGGGCAATCGAGCACCGTGTGACCCGCCTGTGCCACAACGCCGCTGGGCAGTGGGGAGTAGATTGCCTGCACGTCCGGTGTCGGCAGACCCGGAGGAGCACCGACAGGGGCTGAGGCGTCGCAGATCACCCACGGCGTTGTTCCGGGAAGCCAGCGGATGTACGTGACAAGCCAGAGGCCAGAGTAGGGTCCCACAAGGGGCGAGCGCTCGAAAACCGGCCCCTGATTGTTGTAGTTGACGACGACGAACATCTGGGAAGCGCCGCCGAATTGCGCGCTGGCGAGTTTCGGTGCGAGGGTCAGGTTCTCCGTTTGGGCGGTGCGGATGTCGCTCGTGGCGAAGCAGGAGTACCAGGCATCAGTTCCTCCGAACCAGCCGTGAAGCAGTTTCACCTGAACGGTTCCATCCCCGATGCTGGAAAGGCCCGGTCCGTTACCGGGGAAGATGGCGAACGATGCGCCGGCACATGCGATGAGCAGCGCACAGGCGAGTACAATAGGTGCAGTTGCGCGGTGTAGCATACTTCTCGTCCTCCCATCCTAAGATGCGCCGATCCGGCGCGTTCGATTGCATGCCACGGTACCCTTGCTGTTCGCATGTCAAACACTATGAATGCAAGCTTTACGGCCGCGCGCCACACTTTGTGAATGCCAGCCAATGCCGATTGAGCGTTAGCGAAGGGGGCTCGTGATGCTCACATCACCGACCACGGATTGGCCTCCACGATGTCACCTTCTCTTAGGCCGGAAATGATCTCGGTGTAGCGGCCGTCGGTGAGGCCGATCTCCACCAGTCGCTCGCGCCATCTGCCATCGCGCTTCAGCCTGACGGCGTGCCGGTCGCCGACTGTATAAACGGCACTGGCAGGCACCGCGAGCACGTCCCGCGCGCGCCCGGTCACTATGCGTACGGTCGCGTCCATGTCGGGCTTGGCCCGGCCTTCGGTGTTCCGGAAGTCGATTATTGCGACGTATCTCTGCCCTCGCAGAAAACCGGCCTTCTCTGTGTATACCTGGTCCACGGTGCCCTCGAAGCGAACGTTGGGCAGGTCCTCGAGAGTGACTTCAGCAACGTCGCCAGGACGGATCTGCCTGAGCTGGTCCTGATGTATGCCTGCCGCTACGTGCAGCGCGTCCAGATTCACGACCGTTATGAGCGGATCGTCGTCGTCCAGATCGGGTGTCTTGCCCATCTCCGCGTTGACTTCAAGAACGGTGCCGGTGATTGGGGATTTGACCTGTGCCGATTTGCTTCCGGCCTGTGCGGAGGCGAAGTCCTGCTGTGCGGCAGCGAGCGCTTGCTGGTATGGGACCAGCCCTTCTTCCATCCTCGCCTGTGCGTCTATGACGGCCTGTTCGTCGGCTTGCCGTCGGGCTATCAAGGAGCCTATGCGGGCGCTATTGGCGGCGGGAGTTGGACTGGAGGGTGCGGCGCCGCCCCCTTCAGGACTGGGAGTAGCGCTTGGCGGCGCGGCCTGTGCGGTTCTGGCGGCCCTCTCCGCTTCGCGGGACCTTGCCAGGCGCTGCTGTGCAGCCTGCAGCTGCCGGCTGAAGCGGTTCTGTGCCTGAGCTAGGGCCTGCCGCGCCTGAACCAGCCGCGCGCGGGCCTGCTCGTAGTAAGCCTGATTCCTCGGAGCCGAGAAGAGCAGCAGCGTTTCCCCTTGCCGGACGTTCTGCCCGACGGTCACGTAGACCTGCTCTACCGGGACCTCGTAGGGAGGCATGATGTCCGCGCGAGCCGTAGCCGGAGCAATCACCTCGCCTTCAACGACCAGGCGGGCAGTGATATCTCGCCTGGTGACCTCCGCCTCAGTGGAGCGTTGGCCACAGCCGGAGATGAGGCCCATCGTGAGCGATATGCCCGCGACTGCGAGAGGTGGCAGAGTGAAACCCCGCAGATGATGCAGCATTGGCGTTACCTCCCTTGTGTTATCAACATACTTCTCGCCAGCGGGACACAATGTGAAACCTGTATGCGCAAGACGGCGTGGCTGTGCTTACGTCTTCAGAGTTCAGTCGGCCACGGCGCCCGCGACACGACGCCCGCAGAGATCGCGCTTTTCGCTTCTGCCGACAGCTCCCGAAGCCTGGCAAGCCAGTCGGGGTCGCGCATCTCGCGTTCCACCTCGAGCATCACTTGATCGACTACCCTGAGCACGCCGGCCCTGTCATCTTCGGACTGGGCCGCACTGCCGACATCGCGCGCCAGCTTGATGAGGCGCAATATCACAACGGGCTCCCGGGCTCCATAGCGGGCCAATTGGTCGGCTGCAAGCGCGAGGTAGTCTATGAGCGTCCGCCCGCAAAGCTGTACCCGCGGGTTGCCCTCCATGTCCAATAAGGTGCGCTCTCCCAGATCCTGACCGACCAGGCTGATCAGGATGGTCGCTATGTGGTCCACTGACTTGGCGGCGCTATAGGGATCGTTGACGGCAGGCGAGAGTGCCTTCAGCGCGATGTCAACCAGCAGGCGGAAGCCGAGTCCTGCGTCCACTGACGGATTCCTGAGTTCGTTGAAGCCCATGCTCTCGCTCACCTGCAGCAGCAAGGACTCCGGGATGGGCTCGTCAGGGTTGGATGGCTCCACCCATCCGACCGTCTGGCCTTTCACCGCGTGATTGCCGACCTCGACGTCAACTCGGATCATATAGCCGTGGTGCGTTGCCATCCTGAGCAGAGACCTGACTTCCTCGAAAGCCACGTAGCCTGACATGTGGGCCAGCACCGGAACTGCCCGATCTGACAAGGGAAGAGCGGCGCCCATGACGTAATCGACGCCCGAGTAGGTCTCCCGAATTCTATCGAAGGCCGCTCTGGTCGCCTTCACGACGCGTCCGAGCACGATCTCCAGACGCACTATCTGCATCGTGTGGTTGACCTGCACGATCAGCGCGACTCCGGATGCCATCAGGAACAGCACAGCGAGGCCCAGCGAAGGGCGCGGAACCTCGCCGGTACCTTCCAAGCCGAGGATAGCGGCAACGGTCACAAAGTAGGCCGTGGCGCCTGCTATGACTCCGAGGACGGTCTGCTGGACTTTGTCGCGCACGTAGTAGCGAAGCAGCCTGTTAGAGAATTGGCTGGCGGCGTTCTGGAGGGTGATCATGGTGAGCGACATGACGATGCTGAGCGCGGTGATCTCGACGCCGATGAAGGCAAGCAGCACGCTGCGGGCCTCCGTGACATCGGTAACCCAGGTCTCCGCCGGCATTGCGCGGGCGATTGGCCCGGCGCTCAGCACCATCAGGAATGCCACCCCTACGCCGACAAGTGAGGCCAGGAACGCGATGAACCACTGAGCTTCTCTGATCCATCGGCTGAACTCCTCAGCCCGCACCTTTGCGGTGCCGGTGAGCCGGGTCGACAAGTCGGAGAATGTGACCTGCGATTGGGGCATGTTCACCTCCCGGACGTTCTTTTCCAGCGCGGGCGTAGCACCAAACGGGCACCCTCCCGTCGCCTTGCCCGCCTTGACATAAGCCCAGCAGGCTCCTATCATTGGGGTGGTGCGCGCTTCAGTGCTGAAGCGCGCACAAACAACGACTGAGGTAAACCAATGAAGGACCTAGCATTACTAGCTAAGCCGCAATTCGTGCCTCCGCTGCACACCAGTTTCGCACCTGCGTCACTTGCCGACCGCGCATTTCTGAAGATGGTCGATGAGAGCGGGCAGGGCGTACCGCTCGTGTTCGCAGTCGAGCGCGGAGGCGGACAGATATCAGTGTTCTCCACCCGATGCTTCCCCGAGGGGCATGAGAAGTCCAACCTGAGCTTCCAGTATGCCGAGCGTGTCGTGAAGATGCTCCTCTGGCAGCGAGGTGGATGGAAAGTGACTGTCGGCGGCCCCGCAGGCGTCGGCGAGCACATCAAGAAGGTCTACTCTGCGACCGGCGCCCGCAAGTTCGATTTCGATTTTATGGCCAATGTCTACGAGAACCCCTTCACGGTAGTAGTGACCACCCCGGACCAGATTCCGGCCCCGCAGGAAGGCACTGTCAAGCTGGGCGGGCACCTGGACGGCTGCAGGATCGGGTTCGACCTCGGTGCCAGCGACAGGAAAGTGTCCGCCGTTATCGATGGCGAGGCCGTCTACACCGAGGAAGTGAACTGGGACCCGCGCGGCAATTCAGACCCGACGTATCACTACAACGAGATCAACGCCGCTCTTAAGGCGGCCGCAAGTAAGATGCCCAGAGTCGATGCCATCGGCGGGAGCGCGGCTGGTATCTACCTCAACAACCGCGTGCGCATGGCCTCGCTCTTCCGGGGCGTGCCGAAGGAGCTTTACGATACGAAGCTCGCTACGCTCTTCTTCGATCTGCAGAAGGAGTGGGGCGGGGTGCCGTTTGACGTCGTTAACGACGGCGAAGTGACGGCTCTTGCGGCTGCCATGGGGCTGAACGATACCGCGGTGCTGGGCATTGCTCTCGGTTCCAGCGAGGCGGGCGGCTACGTTACCCTCGACGGCGAGATCACCACGTGGCTGAACGAGCTTGCTTTCTGCCCTGTTGACTACGACACCGTCAACGGCGGAGTGGACGAGTGGTCCGGCGATGTTGGCACGGGTGCGACGTATTTCTCCCAGCAGGCAGTGTTCAGGCTTGCCCCGGTTGCGGGGATCGAGATCGACCAGTCGCTCGGGCTTGCCGAGAAGCTCAAGAGCGTGCAAGACCTGCTGCAGGCTGGTGACGAGCGCGCCCTGAAGATCTGGGAGTGCATCGGCATCTACATGGGCTACGGCATTGCGTATTACGCCCAGTTCTACTCGATCAAGCACGTGCTGATCCTTGGCCGGGTTACCAGCGGAGACGGCGGAAACATCATCCTGAACAAGGCGAACGAAGTGCTTGCGGCCGAGTTCCCCGAACTTGCAAGCAAGATCACGCTCCATCTGCCGGACGAGAAGACCCGCCGGGTCGGCCAGGCGGTCGCAGCAGCCAGCCTGCCGGAGATAAAGTGAAGTCAATCACGGAACCACTGAATGACTGAATCACGAGAGGGACGGACAGATCGGGATCTCTCCTTTCCGTGATTCCGAGTGAGAATAGAGGAATCCGATGAAGTTCAAAGTTGATACAGCTACAGTTTACGTCCCGGACGGGACGCCGGTGGATGAGGCGGTGGCGAAGACCACGCACATGGCTATCGGCGCGCATCAGGACGATCTCGAAATAATGTGTTACCACGGCGTGGTCGAGTGCTTCGGCAAGGATGACAAGCACTTTATGGGCGTCGTCGTCACCAACGGTTCCGGAAGCCCGCGGGACGGCCTGTATGGCAAGTATACCGATGATGAGATGCAGAAGGTGCGCCGGGTCGAGCAGATGAAGGCCGCGTTCGTAGGCGAGTACTGCGCTCAGGGGCTGCTCGATTTCACCTCAGGCGCGGTGAAGGATGGCAAGAACACGGATGTGGTCGATGACATCAAGCAGATCCTGCTGGCCGCGAAGCCGGAGATCGTCTACACGCACAATCTGGCTGACAAGCACGATACGCATGTCGCTGTCGCTCTGCGGACTATCGCAGCGATCCGCGCGCTTCCGAAGGCGGATAGGCCGAAGAAGCTCTACGGCTGCGAAGTGTGGCGGAACCTGGACTGGCTCAACGACGAGGACAAGGCCATTTTCAAGGTCGATGAGCACGAGAATCTGGCCGCGGCTCTGCTGGGAGTGTTCGATTCACAGATAGCCGGCGGCAAGCGCTACGACCTGGCGATTATGGGGCGAAGGCGTTCGAACGCGACGTTCTTCGCGTCGCACGGCGTTGACGAGGCCGAGGCACTGCAGTGGGGTATCGACCTGACGCCGCTCATCGAGGACGATTCGATCGACCCGCTTACTTACATCCAGAGCTACATCGACCGGTTCGCAGTTGACGTCAAGGACAGGATCGGGAAGCTTTCATAGCCCAATACTGAGTACAAGGCGCGCAAGCGCCGATAGACCTGACACATTGGCCGGGGCGAACCGCCCCGGCCTTTGTGTCACCATTCGTCAGGCGAACAACTGGCAACGAGTTGTCGCAATTTGCACGTTGGATTTGACAGGCAGGCTGGTCGAAGTTGTACTCTGTCCCTGGATGTTGGAGAGGGGTGTGAAAATGCCGAGGGCTTGTGTCCTAGTTCTGCTAGTCGTTCTAATACTTGGGCTTGCGGGGGGGGTGTTGCGCGGCCATCTGGTATGTGCGCCCGGAGAATCCTCACCCTCCACTACGGGAATTTCACGATGGTGTCTCCTGGGACAGGGCTTTCGCGTTTCTGGAAGATGCCCTCAATGTGGCGGTGGATGGTGACGAAGTGTGGGTGGCGTGGGGCGAGTACGACGTTCCGGAACCCGGCTACTGCTTCGACGTCCCGACGGGAGTGGAATTGTACGGCGGGTTCAACGGAACTGAAACCGAACGTGCTCAAAGGGACGCCGAAGCCAATCTGACTGTCCTGCGAGGCATTCTGGGCGCCTGGGAGGCAACAGCCGGCGGCGAAGAGGGAATCTTCACGTGGGGCAACTCCATTATCTCCAACAACAAGTTCGACCCCGATGGCCAGGAGCAGTGGGTGGGTATCCACTGCGCAATGAGTTCAGCCATTATCCGCAACAACCGTTTCACCGACAGATGTTGCGCTGCGTGGTGCGAGAACAGCGGAGTGCGCATCTGTAACAACATCATCGAGAACTGCGACATAGGCGTCTATGTCGAGAGAGACGACGAGTCATACATACGAACAACACCTTTGTGGCTAACGGCGTAGGGATAGAGACCAATGGCGCGGGTTACGTTGCAGAGACGAGGATAGCCAACAACATCGTCGTGTCGAGCAGCGTGGTGGGGATTCTGAAATCAGGACGCGCCCGCCGACAGCGACTTGCTTAGCATGCAGTTTGGCCCCGTCTATGATGCCTTGTTCGAACACAATCACCACACCATAGGCACGATATACGACTACAGCAACTCAAAGAACTATGCTAATGCGCGCTTCATGGCTAACCTATTCGCCAGGTATGACAGATGACCTTGTCGCGCGCTTGGCAGGGAATGGGGAGTCCATCATGAACAACAAATGCATTTTGCTTGTCGCTCTCTCGATTCTGCTTCATGCAGGGGCATTCGCAACGCAGTACAGCCCCACCCATATTGATGTTGATCTTGGGTACGGGTACGTTTTCCGTGGGCTAAACGCATCTGGACAGGCTCTCTTCGCTGCACCGGAAGGGGCCCTCTTATGGAGCAAGGCGTCTGGCGGCATTCAGATACCGGGGCAGTTCCACGCCCTGGGTTTCGCAGACAACGGCGACATTGTCGGGTGTCGCTCGGTGTCTGAAGACGGGTCTATCTGCTCCGCGCGTGCGTTCATCCGACAAGCTTCCACTGGCGAACTCCGTGACCTGTCGCTGCCCGGCGGAACCTGAGTTCCCATGCATGGAGCGGCAATGATGCGGGACAGATAGCCGGGGTAGTGGAGTTGGCGGACGGAAGCCACCCCGTGTTCTGGAACACGGATGGCATTGTCACGGTATTGGACGCCGCATCTGGACTCACTGTGTCCGATATCAGGATCAATGGCGCTGGGCAGGTCATGTGGACCGCCCGGCGGATCGAGGACGATTACTACGTCTCCCCGCATCAGGTATTCAAGTGGAGTGAGACTGGTGGTTTGAGCACCCTCCCGTTTCTTGTGGGTACCGAATCAGCCATGGCCGTAGCTCTCAATGACCTCGGGCAGATACTCGGCTATTCCGGGAACCATGCCGCCGTCTGGAATGATGATGACAGCCTCATCAACCTTGGTGCCGCAACCCCTGAAGACTTCGTGTATATGTACGACATCAACAACAAAGCGCAGATCGCCAGTTCGTTTACCCCGTCCCCCGAACCATCCTCGCTGCTCGAGCTTCTTGCCGGCCTTGGAGGCGTCTCTACCGGACTAAGGTGGCGAAAGAGATAGATCAACTTTCGGGACCACCGCGCAAGCCGTGGTCCCGGTCATTCCGGCCGGGGTGTCTTGATCACCAAGAACGCGGTACTGCCGTTACTCCGGTTCATTATCTGCATCGGCGTCCCGATGAGCGCCTCGGCCATTTCGTGGAGGCCAAGCTTCACGATCTCGCCATCCAAATCGACCGTCAGCTCGCCCTGCAGCACCAATAGCCTCACGTTCGAGTTCGTGTTGTGCGACTGGAGCGACTGCCCGGCCGGCAGCGTCACCAGGTTCAGCTCCAGTTCGGGTATGTCGGCCAGGTTCTTGCGGATGAAGGTCTCGCCGAACTCGATTTCCTGATCGATGCTTATCTTTGACATGCTGACGTCCTCCTGATGGGGCAGATCCGCCCGGCGCTACGGCACAAGTCTCTTCGCGTTACCCCAGTAGACAAGGTCCCGGACCTCCTGCGGTAGGCCGAGGGAGTTCAGGAACTCCTGGTGCTGGTTGTCGAAGTAGTCGCGGCCGTAGAGTATGCGGTCCTTGAACTCGAGTATGAAGTTCTTGCCGAACTCGGGGTCCCGCGAAAGCGCATTTCGGCCGGAGCCCGCGGAGATGTCGCAGTAGAGGTTCGGGTAGGTGCGCATCATATCGACGAGCTTACCGCCCGGCACAACGGGCCCCTTAGGGTAGGCGGCCTTGTCGTATTGCGCGTCGCCGGATATGTGCGACCAGAAGCCTGGAGCATGACCGAGGAAGATGGTGTCCGGGCAGGCAGCAATGGCACGCTCGAACGCCTCTATTCCCCCACCGTACCAGTAGTTTGGCCTCGGGAACTTGCCTGCCGACGGGAATTCGTAGTCGATATGCACCGTTACCGGCAGCCCCTTCTCGCCGCAGAACCTCCACATGCGGATCGCGTCCCAGTCGTCGAGCATCATCCGCAGTTTCACCTCGCCGCAGACCCTGACGCCGTAGATATCGATCGCGCTCGCAAGCCGGTCGATCGCACCCGGCACGCGAGGGTCCGGAGCATACCCCAGCACGAACTTGCCCGGCGCCCTCTCGACGTAGGAGAGGCATCTGCAGAATGGCATCGGACCATCGTGGCCGGCGCCCGGCGTTACGGCCTTACCGTACCCGCCCTGGTCGTACTCGTCCTCCGGACACTCCCAGGTGAGAATCCAGGTCAGGTCGATGTTGTTGGCTTCCATGTTTGCGAGGAACTTGTCAAGATTGTGCCCGTGCCAGTCGGGGTGGTTGTGGCAATCGATAATCATTGGCGCATCTCCGGCATGTTATGCACTTAGGCTAACATACGCAGCGGCCAATAGGCAAGGAAAAGGCCGGTAAGCCCCTGCCTACCGGCCTGTCGGAGAGGAGGCTCGTCCTGCCTACGGGACGGTGATTGTCAGGACGTTGGTGAAGTCGGAAACACCGGCACCGTTGAAGGCCTGCACTCGATATAGGTAGGTCCTCCTCCTGGAAAGACCGGTGTTTCTGTAGGTTGTCGAATTGGCTACGAGCGATGCGACCTGGGACCAGGAAGCGCCTCCGTTGGTGCTTCGGAAGACCCGGAACCCTTGCTCATTCGTCGAGTTGTCAGTCCACGCAAGGTTCGCCACCTTGTTGTTGGAGGCCAGCACCCCGGTAAAACCGGTGGGAGCCGCCGGCAGAGTCGGAACTGCCACGCTGGCAATGTTGCTGTATGCGGATGGGATCAGCCCATTCATTGCCCTGACGCGGTAGGAGTAGGTGTTCCCGGGCTCGACCGTCGTGTCGATGTAGGTGGTTGCGCCCGTGGCGGTCCTTCGCGCGAGAGAGGCGATCAAGACCCAGGCTCCGCCGTTCGTGCGTCGCTCGATCTCGAAGCCTGTTTCGCTCTTCGTGTTGTCTCTGTAGCTCAACTGGACCCGCGGTCCCGTCAGCACCGCCGCGGTCAGGTTCGTCGGAGCCGCCGGCGGACTGGGCAGGGCCACGGCAGTGGTGTTGGAGTAGGCGGACGGGCCGGTCGCGTTGACCGCCCTCACCCTGTAGGTGTAGGTATTGCCGGGAACGACCGTCGTGTCCAGGTAGTTGGTGGCGTTTGCGGCAGGCGACGCGATCAGCACGTAGGCGCCGCTGTTGACGCGGCGCTCAACCTGGAATCCCGCCTCGGTGGCCGCGTTGTCCATCCACGTCAGCGCGACCTGCGGTCCCGCCTGCAGCACGGCAAGCAGGTTCGACGGAGCGGCGGGAGCCGGCAGCGGTACCGTCACGCCGGCGGTGTTGCTGTAGCCGGAGGACGCGCCCGCGTTCGCGGCCCGCACGCGGTAGTCATAGCTGTTGCCGGGGACTACGGTTGTATCGATATAGGCGACCGAATCAGCCGTGGGCGAAGCGATCAGAGTCCACGCGCCGCCGTTCTCACTTCGCTCTATCTCGAAGTGGGTCTCGTTGTCGGAGTTGTCGGTCCAGGCCAGTGCAACCTGAGCCCCCGCCTGCAATGTCGCTCTCAAGCTGCTGGGATCAGCCGGCGGGACATCGGTGGGCAGCGATTCCCCGGTTGTGGCACTCGCAGTGGCGGACCAGGCGGAATAAGAGATATCGTTCTCCGCCCTTATCTGATAGTAGTATGCCGTGCCACCTGCCGTGTCAGTGTCCAGGTAAGCAGTGGCGTGCGGATCAGCTACCGTGAAGTTCACCACGTTCTGCGTGAAGGAAGCGTTCGTCGCACGCCGGATCAGCAGGCTGGTGGCGGCTGGCGAGGTCGTGTCATTCGCCCACGTCAGGTTGACTGCCGCACCGGCCGCCTGGGCGGTCAGTCCGGAAGGCACCGCCGGCGAGACGTTGAAGACGATCGGCCGCATCATCTCCATCTCCTCGTGGCTGAGTATGTGGCAGTGCCACATGTACTCCCAACCGAAGTTGACGAAGTTGTTTGTCACCGTCACCGCCTCGGCAGTGTAAGGGTCAAAACTCTGCCACTGGAAGCCTTCTGGCATAGCAGGGTCGAGCAAGCGGATGCTGTCCGGCAGCTTGAAGGGCAGTGCCGGGGCAACAGGCCTCAGGGCAACGATCGTATCCTGGAGCGGATTGACTCGCACTGTATCTTTCCAGCCCAGCTCGTTCGGATCGGGCAGCCTGACGTTGTTGTCCCAGGCGACGCGGTTTATCAACTGGACGTCGAACAGATGGAAGTGGATCGGGTGAACGTCAACGCCGTTGTGCGTTATCTTCCAGAGCTGGGTTCCGTCCGCGGCGAGCGGCGGCGACAGCGGAGTCATAGAGGTGATGATCTCCGTAGCCGGGTCCATATAGGTCTGGAGCACGAATGTCTGGTCACCGGCGGGCGGGTTAGGCAATTGCAGTCCGAGCTTGCCTGCCATGCGGCCAAAGTCATCGAACGTCTCTCCCATCTCGTCCTGAATAGCCTTGGCCTCCAGCGGGATGGTCGCCGTGGCGCCGTCAAGCGTCTTGAAACTCAGTGACGTATTGTGAATCCGCGCGATACCCCAGTCTGGGTACCTGCTCGGGAATGTGGCGTTGTAAGCCTTGTTATACTGGTCGTAGCCCGGTATGAGCTCGCCTTGCGTCACTATGATGGGGTCCTGCGCCTGCACAAACACGCCATCCTGTGTGGCGGTGGACTGCCATCTTGCGTTCATTGCGTCGAAGCCCAGCCACTCATCCGCTACCGGGTCGGGGTTGACCTTGATCTGCATAATGGTGCGCGTATTGGGGCCGTAGCCGGGATCCGTGGGCCAGCGGCCGCCGGTATCGGTCAAATCCGGCCCGTTGGTGTAGTAGTCGTAGCGCGGATCGGGCGCCGGGAACGCCGCGGGGGCGTCGTTGAAGAGAATGAGAGTCTTGCCCGGGTAGGCGCTGAAGTCGACTATGACATCAGCGCGTTCGGCCGGGGCCAGAAGCAGCGCGCTGGAATTGACGATGCCGGCATCGAATGTTGTCACATCCACGTTCCAATCGATCGGCCTCTGCCGACGAACGACCGGCATCGGCAGGAAACCGCCCTCAGTACCGATCTGTATCCAGCCCGGTCCTCGCGTGTTCCAATCGGGCACTCCTCCCTCACGGCCGTCGACGGGCCAGGTCGGATTGCCTTCGGTGAAATCCTGAGGCCAGGTTGGGTCGGAGAAATGAGGCGCGGCGTCGACCATTCTAACCTCCGTGAGACCAGCACCGGGCATATCGAAAGCCGGATCGGCTTCGTAGAGCTGGAGGTTGAAGAACCTGTCGTTTGCGGCGTTGAGAATCCTGAACCTGTAGGCCTTCGGATCGACAGTAAGCGTCGGATACGCGGCGCCGTTAACGAGCGGCGTATCGTTGAATGCCTCCATGCCCATTGATGGATCTGGCACATCCGGGATTTGTTCTCCCTGCCACGGCCGATTTTCAGGATCGTAGTAGGGATTCGGGATCGGGGGATGGCCTATCCCGGTGGTTGGCGGCCAGAACCAGGGACCGTAATGCCATCGTCCCATAGCGGCCATGCCGGTGATGTCGAAAGGGTTCTGGGCGGGCATATAGACATGCGGCACCCACAGATCTCCTGTCCTGTAGTCGGGATACCCGTTGCCGTCGTTGTCCGCGCCGGTGCCCCATCTCCAGGTCGGGTCGAGATCGCCGATCGTATCCGCATCAACGAAGGTCTTGTCCTGGATGATGAGAGGGATCTCGTCAGCAGGAATGTAGTGGCCGGCAATCAGCGATTCCTCGATATCGTCGCGGATGAGGTAACCGGCGGCCTCACCGGCGTAAACGTTGAGACGAGTAATGCCGTAGACATGATCGTGATAGAACATCAACCGCGCGCTCTGCTGGTTGGTGTAGTAGAGCGTGGTCGAGCCATCGTCGGGCACTTCGGAGCCCGGCATGTCAGGAACTTCCTGAACGCTCACTCCCTGTGGATAGCTAGTGTTCTCTCCCGCCGGGGTTATCCACTGGTGCGGGGTTCCATCGCTGATCCACGGCGTGCGACCACCGTGAAGATGGACAACGGCGCGATTCTCCGTGTACATTTCCGCGGCCTCGCCCACGACGGTCGCCGGGCCTCCCGGAGCCTTCTTCAGCGCTACCTGGAAGTGCCTCGCGTCGAGCCCGGTAGGCAGTACGGTGAACTCACCGTTATACTCAGCCGGCGTAAACCCGTGCAGCATAACCTTCTGCCCCGCCGTGAACGGGTGCATATGGTGAGTCGTAATCGTGGCGATGTTGCCGACGGCCGACGCTGACATGACCATAGCCATCTCGGGTCCCATCCCGGCGCCCATGACGGACGTATCCACGGGAATGAAGAGGTCACCGCCCGCGGCGGTCGTGGGCAGGTAGTTGGTGAATTTGATCCTAACGGGCACATCTCTGCGAGCGACGATCACCGGACCCAGATAACGCGGCCGATCCACGCTGAAGACCTGGTTACCGTCCTTGTCGAGTATCGGACTGCCATCTGGATATGTGAGTGCGTGCTTGGTCGGCGTGTCGGGTATGGCAGGGGTGTCTATCTGCACGTAACCGCGGAAAGTGGTGGCAGGCAGTTCGCTGTGCACCTGCTGCGTATACTGCACAACGGCGATCTCGTAGTAGTCGGACTCGCTGCCCGGAGTCAGGCCGGGGTAGGCATTCTTGTCGGGAACCGCCACGGGAATGTATTGGCCCCGGTTGTTGCTGCCCTCCGGCGTAAGCAGAGGCAGTGTGTCGATGAATTTCCTGAGTGGCGGCGTGTAGTTCCAGTTAGGAACGGTGAGGCTGTAGTAGTCGGGCACATCTCCCTGCCCTACTACCGGTTCGGCCGCTGCTATGGCGGCGGAGTTGACTGATACAGCGTTTCTTGGCTGAGTGGCGGCGGCAAAACGCGCTTTCCGGCTATCGGCCGCTGCTTGTCGCTGTGCCTGAGTGGTTTTCCTGAACTTCTGGTGGACGATGGAGCCAGGCTCATCGGTTCGGGCTTGCGCGGCCAACTGAGCGGCTGTCCAGATCAGGACCGCCAACATCAGGGCTACACGTGGCACCGGACGCAGTCTTGGATACTTCCTGCTCATGCGTTGTTCTCCTTTTCTCATTTCCATCGCTAGCTTTCGTAGCTGTCGGTTGGCGGGAAATGCAGGTCCCGCCGCCTGTCTGTAGTGAGCAAAGAATGCTACCAACTACGTATGTGACCCCGCCTGAGCTCCTGATGAAGAGGTTACCCCCCTAATGATGGGCTGAAACTGAGCCGGAAGCAAAAAGTTAAACCTTTCTTCGCATAGAGCGCGAGTCGATGCCGCCAGTGCAAGCACGGGATAGGTAGATGGGACGGGCAGTTATGCGAGGAGTATGAAGCGCATGGGGCGGTGGCTGGTAATGGCGTGATTACAGGCGTCTCGACTGTGACTTGAGGAAAAGCCTCCCCCTCGCCGCGACATCCGCAGAGCGTACCTCAATCAAATGGCGGCACTGAGAAGCGGGCGGTGGGAAGGCTTTTCCGTGAGAAAGACAGGTGTTATCTCGCAGGTCTTTGCAGGTCCAGAGCGATGGCTTCCGTGAACCTGAGTACAACGCTATCGCCGGCTCTCAGGTTGCGCATGTCGACGTTTGTGCCAACTCTGTACATCCTGGATCTGTTACCGGGCCCGATAACAGTGATGGTTCGGTTGGCCGTATCCACGGACTGGATCTTTCCCGTGATGCGGGTCGTGTTGGCAGTGATGACGCCGGGTTTGCCGCCTCTTGGTGAAAGCCTCACAGTCTGGGTCTCAGTCACGCTCGGCCGCGTGCCGGTCTTCTGGATGTAGACAGCCATCGAGTCTACCACTGTTGCGCGGATGGTGTCGCCTCGTTTGAACTGCCCGAGGTTTCGCACCTGCGCTGGGACCCTGTATGTGGTCGTGGAACCGTCAGGCATCCGAAGAGTGATGGTGCGTGCCGTCGGATTCACGTCGACGACCGTCAGGTTAACGGTTCTCTCGGTGACGGTGATTGTTCCTGGTCCGGCGCCCGGACGTGCAGGAGCCGTTCTGGTCGTGGTTGTGGCAGCCAGAGCCGCGCTGGACACGAGCGACACTACCAGAACCGAGACAAGAATTGCCCACAAAGCTTTAGTCATCCTGTACCCCCTAGCCACAAAAGAGTCTGAGTGAGCGCAGTCACATGCTCTTACCGCAATTGCGAAAACGCACAAACCCAACTGCAAACCTCCCTGCCAGTAGGAAACCAGCGGCTAGGCTAGGGCTTGTGGGTGATGGCAGCTCTCGTCAGCTACTGCGTCTCCGCGGGGCCGGATGGCGCTGCTGGAGGCTGCGGCGGTTGGGCCATCGGCGGCGCCTGTCGCGAAGTCCTATCGAACTTGCTTGCGAACCAGTCCGGGCGCGAGCCGAAACCGGTCATGAGCGCGGCTCCGGCGCCTATGGTGTAGAGGACAAGGGAAATCGGAAACCCAATGAACGGAATCAGCGCGACCAATCCAATCACCAGCGCGCCAACAACACCTGCCCAGACAGCGGATTGTACCGGGCGCCCTATGCCGTCCGAGATCCTGCGCCCTAGTGCCAGTTCTATCGCAACGATGCCGGCGATTGCGAGCACCAAGACGAATAGCAGCTCAACCGCGATGAGCGGGATTCCTATGCAGGTGATCAGCAACAGGAAAGCAACAGGCACTACGAGAAGCGCCGCAGCGATGCCGTAGAGCAGCGACCAGCCGGGCTTCTCGGTGGCGGCCTCGGCGATAGCGGTCATGCGCTGCGGGAACAGCGCTATCACGACTGCAGTCAGCAGCGCGGCCAACACCAATCCAGCGACACTGTGGATTACAAAGAATAGCCAGCCATCCCGACCTCTGGTGGAGTCGAGCACAAGCCACCTGCCTCCCAGCCACGTCCGAGGAAGACTCCATCCGATGCTGGTCACGTCACCTTTGACCTCTCCGGTGCCGGTGCGGATCACCCTGCCCATGACAGCAACCGCATCGCCATCCACTTTGCCGCTGGAACGAACGTAGACGTTGCCCATCACCGCAACCGCATCGCCCGTCACGTGCCCCTCGACCGTGAGGTTGCCCATAACGGCCACCGCTTCGTCCACTGTCTGGCCTTTCCCGACAACGACATCGTTGCCGACCTGGTTGGCGCTGCGGCCTCTGGTGTGGGCAAAGCCGGCAGAGTTCCCTTCAAGCGACCTGCCGCCCAGGAACGAGCCCTTGTCTCGAACGATCCTGCCGTTGACGGATTTGGCGTCGCCGTCCACCCTTCCACCCGGGCGTATGTAGATATTGCCGTTCACGGCGACTGCGTTTCCGGTCACATGGCCATAGACCTCGATCTTGCCATTGACGGTTTCGACATTCCTGACGACTTCGCCCTTCTGGACGGTGATGCTCCCGTTCACCCGGCTGATGTCGCCACCAGTCACGGCAGCGGGAGCAGGCGCCACCGGAGGTTTCGGAGGAGCCTGCTTCTCCGGAGCGGCGATGGCCACAATAGCACCCGACACATGCAGGATGACGGCTATCAGCGAGAACAGCTTCTTCATGTTGGTCCACCTTCCAAGCTTTCAAAGTGTCATATCAGGCAGGCATTGGATATCAACCGCCGTCTGTGCCAGACGAGCAAGATCACTACCAGCAGAACAAGATCGATCACCAGCGGCACCGCTATCGCCGTACGAAGCCCGATCACCCCGGCGACGCTAACCATACCCTGAGCGATCGCCAGGAACGCCGTCTTCATGGCGGCCATTATAGTGCCGATCGGGCCGAGTACGCTCTTCGTCAGTCCAACCGCCTCGACGAATCGAGCGACGCTGACCTCGGGCAGAACCGCGACCAGCAGTCCCGCGCCCATTATCAGACCGAGCAGCCATGCTGCTGCCAGCCACGACAGCGCCCTCGCGAGCGTTAGTCCACTATGGCTTGACGCCGGATGCTGGGCGGGAAGGCGGTTTGTGACCATGTCTGCGATGTCCGGCACCAGCGGGGCAGGGCTCGCATTCAGCATGCCCAGGACGCGCTGCATTTCCGCGTGCCACTGCCTGCACTCGGGACACTCTTCCACGTGCAGCCTGGCCTCACCGGCCAGAGGGTGATCCTCGCCGTCGATTACCAGATTGATGACCTCACGAGCGTATCTGCAGTTCATAGTCTCACACCACTTCCCTGAAAGTGCAGGGTGTCCTCACTCCTTCTCGGCTGCGACCACGCCCGCAAGCTTCCGCCGGAGCTGCTCGCGGCTTATGTGCAGGTCCGACTTGACGGTGTTCTCCGGCCTTCCGAGCGCCTGGCTTATCTGCTTGATGCTCATTCCGCCGAAGTGAAAGAGAACGAGTGTCGCTCTGTACCTCTCCGGCAGCCGCCGGACGGCGTCCCTCACAAGGCGGTCGGTAACGTCACGCAGAGCGGACTCCTCAGGTGTCGGCGCGCGGGAGGTGAACTCGGGCCGCTCCTCGCCCATGTCCTCAAGAGCCACACTTAACCGCCTCGCTTTGCTCCTGGACTTGTCGATACAGGTGTTGTTGGCGATCTTGAGCAGCCAGCTCCCAAACTGCGCCTCCTCCCGAAAGCTTTCGAGGGCGCGATAAGCCTTCAGGAACGTCTCCTGCGCCGGATCGGCCGATTCCTCGGCACTGCCGAGCATCCGGTAGCAGAAGTAGTACACCTGCTTCTGATATGCCTGCACCAGCGCATCGAATGCTGCATTGTCTCCCTGCAGGCACTGCCGTACCAATTCGGCATCGGACGCTCGCAAACGATTCAGCCTCTCTTCCCTGCTCCTATAGGGACTACGACGGGTGGTGCATCGGGGTTGAGGATTTCTCAGACAGGGGTCTGATTTTGCCCTTTGAGTGGGAGGGCGCGGTGTGGGCGGCTGGAATGCCTTCGACTCTCGGGAAGGAATGCCCGCATACAGGGGTCGGGGGCAGGAATGCCCCCGACCATCATGCCATCATGACCATCAGAAATGCCCCGACCATGAGGGCTCTCATCTGATAGACAACTCTCATCCAATAGACAGGGGCTGTTGCTTTCCTATTTTGCTTGCCCGGCCTTCTGCATCTCCTCCATCACTGCCGCCGCGTCCTCAGCGAGGATTTTCTGGTGCTCGGGACTGATGTTCTTCATCATTTCCATGTTCATCCTGAGCATCGCACGGCGCGTCTCCGTGGGTATCCGGAACATCACTTCTGTCTGCCTCGCTTGGAGCCTGCGCAGGTTCTCGGGGTTGGAGTCTGTCAGTGTCTGCATCAAGGCGGCGTAGTACTCCGGGCCCATGTTGTCCATCATATTCAGGCTCTCAAGGAGCGCCTGCTCGCGCTCTTCAGGCGTCATCTTCATGAACATATCCAACTGCTCTTTCGTCGCCTTGCTGTAGTTGCTTACCGCAGTGCTGGTCCGCTCCCGGGCAGCAATCGTGAGGTCGTTGCTGACGAGGTAAACGGGCTCAAGGCCCAGGTCCTTGACGATCTTGTCCTGCGTGCCCTCGACAGCCTGCTTCTGCTGGCACACCAGGGAGACCTTGTCAGTAGACGACCCCGCCACTATCACATCGGGGAAGCTCATACCACTCATAAGGCGAAGTACCGCGGCAAACCGGTCCGGCTTTTCGATTAGCTCGGACTTCGGATCGATGTAGACCTTGCGCCAGGCGAGGTTGGCAGCCTTGCACACCATGTTGAGCGCTGCTTCCAGCGTCTCCGCCTTGACAGCGGACTTGACAGTGCCTTTGACGCTCGACTCCACGATTATCTTCTGCTTGGACTGAGCCGCAAGCGAGGCCAGTACGTCGGCGACGGGAGTGCCGCTGGCGGAGACTGTTACCTGCAGCGAACCAGCGGGCACCGCAGCGGGATCGACCTTGAAGACCTGGGCCGACACGACAGCCGTCAGTGATAGAACGAACACAAGGACCAGTATTGCTGTAATCTTCATCTCTTTCGGAGACTCCTTCTTGGGGCGCATTACTCGCCCGCTCTGTATAACATTACTATATGACGTTGCAATCACAAGGAACGATGTAGGTTCCCGACCCACAATACACCTTTCGGCGGAAAATGTATAATACCCCTATGCGTAGAGCCATACTGATAGTCGCCGTTGTTCTCTTGTGTTCGTCCGGGTCTCTCTGCGGGCCGCTGGAGATTCACCACATCAACGTCGGCCAGGGTGACTGCACCCTGATCATATCACCCGACGGCAAGACTACCGTGTTAATAGACGCCGGCGACAACGGCTACGGCTCGAAGTCTGTGCTGCCCTACCTCAAGAAACTCAAGATCGATCGCCTCACCTATGTAATCGCCAGCCACTACGATGCCGACCACATCGGCGGGCTCGATGAAGTGATAACGGGCCTGGGCGCGAAGAAGATCGGCACCGCCTATGACCGCGGCACCAAGCCGGCCCCCAAACCGACTTCGAGCTACAAGGACTACGCGAAAGCCGCCGGAACGCGCAGGAAGACGCTCAAGCTGGGGCAGGAGATCAGTCTCGGGAGCGGCGCGTTCCTGAAGTGCGTTGCCCGAAACGGGACCGTGAAGGGCAAGAAGACTATCGCCCACTCCGCCGAGAACGAGAACAACCTCTGCGTCGCGCTTCTGCTAGTCCATAAGCGATTTCGTTACCTCACAGCCGGAGACTGCGGCGGAAAGAGGTCAGGCGTGTATGTTGACATCGAGACCCCGCTCTCCGGCGTCATCGGCCGCGTGAACGCAATGAAAGTCAACCACCACGGCAGCGCAAGTTCGTCGAACGAGACCTTTCTGAGCAAGCTGTCCCCCGCGGTCGCGCTGATCCAGGTTGGCAACAATAACAAGCACAAGCACCCATCGCAGTCTACCCTCAACAGGCTCGTCAAGGCAAAGTGCGCTATCTACCAGACCGAAAAAGGGTGTGGCGGGAAGGTATCCAAGCCAGGATGCTGCACGATCGCCCGAGGAGCCGTCAAGCTCACGACCGACGGGCTGTCAAAGTTCAGTGTAACGTGTATAGGCAAGCCTGCGAGAGTATTCGCAATCAAATGAGACCGAAGGAACGGAATATCCCCTCTGATCCGCTCTAGTCTCTAGTCCGCCGACTTCTTCGCCATCTGCTCGCTGATCTCGGCAAGGCGCAGTTCGATCTCCAGCAGTCTCTCCTGCGTCTTCAGTTCAGACTGCTGCACCTGCATTTGGATCAGCTTGGTAACCACTAGCACCAGCACCACCAGCCACACCAGTAGAAGATAGATGGACCCCAGGCTGGCATCCGCGCCGGAGAATACCACCAGGAGGATGCCGATCAGCACCAGGGAGAACGCAGTGTAGGCGATGACCTGCGGCTGCCAACGAAGATTGATGCTGCCGATGACGGCGCTGCGCGCTCGCAGCACGGTAACGGCCAGAACCACTATGCCGATCACCGCGTTGGCAGCTCTTACTTCAGCGTCAATCGACTTGACGAAGACGGCCGTATAGGCGCATATCATCACGGCGATCAGGCCGATAGCCACCAGAACCCAGGTTCCGACTCGCTGTGCGGGCGTAAGCTCTCTGTCATACATGGCCTCCAACCTCCTCTGGTATCGCTCCCGATATTCGGGAGTGATCGTCTGCGCGGACATCAGCCTGTCCCGGAAGTCTTGCCGATCGTTCATTGTGCGTATCCCTCCTCTTCCAGGATTGCTCGCAACGCGCGTTTTGCGTGGTGAAGTCGCGATTTGACCGTACCGGGGGATGTCTGCAGGACATCGGACATCTCTGCTATGGAGAGATCTTCCAGAAAGAACAGAGTAAGCACTTCGCGATGCAGGATACTCAGCCTGCCGAGCGCCTCGTGGACAACCTGCGCGTTATGCAGATCAAGAGTCTCGTCGGGGACTCCGGTTTCGGAAGCGTCTTCCTCGTCGATGAGCATCTCCCGCTCCGCGCACTTGCGGCGCAGGCGATCCATAGCCTTGTTCCGCGCAATGCGGTAGAGCCAGGCGGGCAAACCGGCAGGTTCGCGCAGCGAGCCGATGCTCTTCAGCGCTGATAGCCAGGTTTCCTGCAGCGCATCCCAGGCCTCCTCCTCATCGTCCAGGAGACGCCTGATGTAGTAGAACAGCCGCTGCTCCCAGCAGGCGACGAGTTCTTGCTGCGCCGATCGGTCTTGCCGGCGGCAGCGCAGGATCAGAAGCTCGTAGTAAACCTGCTCTTTTGGGGTGACCAAGGCTATCTCTCCTCGCAACTTCATTACTGCAGTCGCGTGGGGCTGCCGGAAGGTTCAATCGATCAGAGGAAATTGTGCGTACACCCGATCCAGCGCCCTTCGACAAGCTCAGGATGCTGGATCGGGTGTACGTCAATCCGGCTCTACCTTGTATCCCGCTGAGGGAACGGCCTTGCCGGGCGATTTGCCAAGAAGCGTGACGCCGTCCTCCGCGTAGACCTCGAATGTGCCATCGAGTTCCTTGTCGATCTTGATAATCTGCCGGTCGGGGCCGAGCGCGCCCGAGGGCTCATAGCGCGTGCCATCAGAGGCGACGAATACGACATTCTTCTGCAGCCAGCGGCCAAAGATGCGGTTTCGGTTCAGTTCCGGCACCTCCCCGGCGCCATAGAGGAACCCCAGCAAGCGGTTCCCACGCGTCACCCAGCCGATGGCAACTATGTATCTGTCCTCAGTTCCCAGGTTCCTGACCATTTCGCGCGGCGCTTCGAAGGTCATGCCGTCGTTGGAGAGGCTGTACCAAAGTCTGTCGCCGTTCATGTGCAGCCCCATCAGGTAGACCGGCTTGCCTGCCGAAATGAACTTCTTGACGTCGTTCACGCATGCGCCGAACTCAACAGACGTGCCGTCAAACGTGAAGTTCCTGCCGTCCTTAGATGAGGCGCGGTACACCTTGCCGAAGTCCTTGAAGTTGTTGAAGTAGAGGCGGTAGACTCCGTCCTCGTAGAGGATCACGTTCATGCCGTTGATGTCGGCGGCGGCGTATTTGTCGTAGCCGCTGATCGTGATGATGTCGGACTGCCGCGCCGCGTACTCGCGCTTGGCGCCGTTCCACCCGGTCCCGTCGGGGCTGGTGAAGGTGGCGGGTTTATTGAGGTTATCTTTGTCCGGGTAAACGGTGCACATCAGCCGATACGAGCCGTCGGGCAAGCGCACCGAGGTGACGTTGCAGACGTGGATGAACTCGCCGTGCTCGATAACTGTCTCTCTCGCGCCGAAGTCGATGAAATCCTCAGTTGTGACCGAGTAGATCCGGTCGTTGCCGGTATCCACGCCATCCCATGCACCGTAGAACACGCGCCAGCTATCGCCGAGGTCGATGATCGAGGGGGCGTAGATGTTGCGCCACAGCCCGCGCTGCCGTGGCGCGATCAGCGGTGACCGGCTGTCCGGTACGAAGTTCAGCTTCCCGGACTTCCAGAGCTTTGCGTCAAAGTCGCCGGAGCCGACCCCGTGGATCTCGATCTGCCCAAGTTCCGCCTGCCCGCCGATCATGCGTACGGATACGTCAGCCATCGAAGCCACCCCAAGTGAGAGTGTAGCAAGCGCCATCAGTAGAGTCTTCATGCTACCGTGTTCTAGGCGGAGCTTCAGGGTTCCTGCCGCGAAGAAGCAAACGCGAAAGGGCGAAAAAGATGGAACAGCTACAGCGTCGTCCTGCTGACGCGAAGCTTGGGGCGGCCCGGCCTCTTCTCCGATCGCTCGGATAGTGCCAGCCTTGCAAGTGGGAACGGCTCCAAAGCTCTGTCCAGAATGCCATGCACCTTCGCCAGCAGCACGCCGTAGTTGGTCATTGGCACTCCCGCCTCGGATGCGCCCCTCTGGCGGTAGCGGACTTCCCTGCTGTTGATCATGCATCCGCCGCAGTGGACGATGAGGTCATACTTGTCGAAATCGGGCGGAAAGTCGCGGCCTGAGCTGAACCCAAACTCCAGTTCGCCGCCGACAAGCTGCCGGAGCCATCGCGGAATCTGAACCCTGCCAATGTCGTCGGCCTGCTGGTGGTGCGTGCAGCCCTCGGAGATCAGCACCCTGTCGCCGATCTTCAGCCTATCGACCGCCGCCGCGCCTGCGACGAATGCGGCCAGATCGCCCCGATAACGGGCCATCAGAATTGAAAACGACGTCATTTGGATATCGCGCGGCGTGTCCGCGTCCACCTTGAGGAACGCCTGTGAGTCCGTAATCACCAGCCTCGGTTTTCTGCCCAGACTCTCCAGACACGCGCGAAGCTCCCGCTCCTTGACTGTTATCGCTATGGCGTCGTGGTCCAGCGCGTCCCTGATCGTCATCACCTGCGGCAGTATCAGCCGGCCCTTTGGCGCGGCCTTGTCTATGGGGACCACGAGAACAACGATATCCCCGCCCGTGATCAAGTCGCCGATGATCTGCGGCTCGCTCAAGCCCATCGGTGATAGCTCGCCGAGCGCCTCCTTGAGCCGCTCGATGCCCTCTCGGGTGGACGAACTGACGGGGATGAACACCGAGCTGTGTTCCGTCGCCCACTTGCGGGTCGGCTCGAAATCCGGAGCCAGATCGATCTTCGTCGCGCATATAAGTAGCGGGATTCCCCGATCCTTGATCTTGTTGACAAGATCCTGCTCGAACTCGCCCGGCTCGGTTCCGCTTTCGACGATCAGGATGGCGATATCGGTCTTCTCCAGCACGCGCAGGGTCTTTTCCACGCGCATCCGACCAAGCTCGCCGGTGTCATCGATTCCGGCTGTGTCGGTGACGATTACCGGCCCGAGCGGCAGTATCTCCATCGACTTGGACACGGGGTCGGTCGTGGTGCCGGGGACTTCGGAGACGATCGCAAGCGACTGGTTGGTGAGCGCGTTGATCAGGCTGGACTTGCCCGCGTTACGCCTGCCGAATATCGAAATATGGACCCTCTCGGAGGAGGGGGTAGCGTTCAGATCAGTCAAGAGGCGGCCTCATTCATAATCCCAAATTCCTGATTGTATTCTATCACGCTACTCCAGGGGAGGGAATGGTTCGACATCCTGCGCAGGTTCGAGTTGGGGGGCTTTTCGGATGATCGGCCTTTCCCAGAATCCGGAGAGATAGCAGCAGAGCGCAATGGACATAGAGATGGCGTTGGAGATCGTCATCGCATAGAACACGCCTTCGACGGCGTTCATCCTGTTCGAGAGGTACACCGCCAGCGGCACCCTAGCTACCCACAGCGCGACAAGCGAAATGATAGTGGTCACGACCGTGTAGCCCGCGCCGTTGATTACTCCGTTGGCGACGAACAGGACGGCAAAGAACACGTAGGAGATGGCGACTATCTGCAGATAATGGACGCCGATCGCAACCACTTCGCGCGATTCGGCTTCATTGATGAACATGGTCACCAGGAAATGCGGGACTGACACAGCGAGTATCGCTATCGCAAGAGTGATACCGCCGCAGACGATGATGCCCCATTTGAAGACTTCCCTGGCCCGGTGGACTTGCCCGGCCCCGATGTTCTGACCGACGAGCATAGCAACCGAACCGCCGAATGTTAGAGCCGGCATAAAGGCGATACCGTCAACCCGCATCCCCGCACCGAATCCGGCGAGAGCATTGTCCCCGAAGCGCATCACGATCGAGGTCACGAACGCCATCCCAAGCGAAACCAGGCTCTGCTGTACCATCGAGGGCACCGCAACGACCAGCAGGTGCCACAGCGTAGGCAGGTGAATCGAGAGGCGCCGCCAGTCCGGGGAAACGACGCTCTTCCTGCGAGCGACGCACATTATCAGCGCCAGCACCGACACGCTCTGCGCAACCACAGTGGCTACCGCGGTTCCATTGAGCCCGAGTTTCGGGAATCCGAACCAGCCGAACATCAGGACCGGGTCGAGCGCAGCGGTGGCCACGAGCGCGCCCGCCTGGAAGTATAGGGGTGTCTTCGAGTCGCCGATGCCGCGCAGTCCAGAGGCGATCAGGAACAAACCGAACGTAGCCGGCATCGAGAGGACGTATATCCGCAAGTAGCCGACGGACATGTCGTAGACGTCGCGCGGAGTGCCCATCCAACGCATTATGTCCCCGGCAAGTACCCAGCCGATAGCCATGAAGAACGCGGCCACGAAACCAAGCAGCGAAGTGGAGGTCTGGATCGTTTTCCTGAGACGGTCCCAATCCTTGGCGCCGGCAAATTGCGCTACGAGGATCCCCGTTCCCATCGTGAGACCCATTGCGACAGCCATCAACAGGAACACGACCGGGAAGCTGCCGGTTACCGCCGCGAGGGCCTCGTTGCCGATGCACTTGCCCACCCAGAACGCGTTGATGAGCCCGTAGAGGGTCTGGATCACGTTGCCGGTGAGCATGGGAAGCGAGAACATGATCAGATGGCGCGGAATACTGCCGACGGTCATGTCCCGTCCGTGCTTGGTGGTAGGTTCGTCTGTCACGGTAGCCTCAGTTCAGTGTGGCGGTTCGTTCATTCTACCGCAAATGGGGAAGGAATGGAAACCAAGCAGCCTACTTGTAACAGAGGATAGTTGGGGGAAGTCTGGATGGTCGGGGGCATTCCTGCCCCCGACCCGTGTGTTCCGGCATTCCTGCCGGTAGTCGGGCTGGATATGGTAGGAATCCCCCGGACGATCAGCCATCAGTCATCAGCGGAGATTACATCCTCCCCCGCGATGCCGGGCTTCGTCATTTCGGTTGTGGAGAGGATCGCGTCGATCTGCTCCGCGGTGAAGAGGCCTATGTCGAGGGCTGCCTGGCGGATGGTTCTGCCGGTTTCTATGGCTTCGCGCGCGAGATCGGATGCGGCTTCATAGCCGACGTAGGGTGACAGCGCGGTCAGCATCGCAAAGCTGTTTTCGACCAGCTCGCGGCAGCGGTCCTCATTGGCGGTGATACCGCGGACGCACCTCTCGGCTAGCAGGATCGCCGCGCCCTTCAGAAGCTGCAGCGACTGGAACAGATTGTGCGAGATCATCGGCAGGAACGCGTTCAGTTCGAGCTGCCCGCTTGCGGAGGCGGTCGAGATCGCTGCATCGTTCGCCATTATCTGGAATGCGCACTGGCTTGCGGCCTCGGTTGCGACGGGGTTGACCTTGCCGGGCATGATCGAGCTGCCGGCCTGCAGCGGCGGGAGCGAGATCTCCCCCAGGCCGGCCCTCGGGCCCGAACTGAGCAGCCGGAGGTCGGCCGCGATCTTCGCCAGGTTCACCCCGGCGGCCTTTATCAGCCCCGAGGCTTCCACGAATACGTCACAGTTCTGGGTCACATCGATCATATTCTCCGCGCGGGCGAGTGGAAGGCCGGTCACGTCGCGCAGGATCTCGACCACGGAGTACACGTAGTGCCTGTCGGCGTTCAGGCCGGTTCCGACGGCGGTCCCGCCGAGGTTCACCTGTCGAAGGCGCTCCTCGACCTTGTAGAGCCGCCACCAGTCGCGCTGGATCGCCTGAGCCCACGCAGCGAATTCCTGCCCGAGCGTAACGGGCACTGCGTCCTGCATTTCGGTCCGGCCGATTTTGAGCACGTGCGCGAACTCGGCTTCTTTGGCCTGCAGGGCGCGCTGCAGGTCTGCCATGGCATGCGCCGCCGGAACAAGCAGCCGAATCGCGGCTACCCGCACGGCTGTCGGAAAGACATCATTCGTAGACTGCGAGAGGTTGACGTGGTCGAGGGGGTGGATTAGGTCGTAGTCGCCCTTGACGCCGCTCAAAAGCTCGATCGCGCGATTGGCGATCACCTCGTTCGTGTTCATGTTGGCCGAAGTGCCTGCCCCGCCCTGGAAGGGGTCGGTGATGAACTGATCGTGCAGCTTGCCCTCGATAATCTCGTCGCAGGCAGCGGAAATAGCGTCGGCGATGGGCTGGTCCAGGTGACCCGTGCGGGCGTTCGCTATGGCACAGGCCTTCTTCACCTCCGCAAGTGCGCGGATCAGCTCGGAATGCAGCCTCAGACCGGAGAGATCGAACGCCATCTGTGATCGCAGGCTGTGAATGCCGTAATAGGCCTCAGCAGGCACCTCCAGCGAGCCGAGCAGATCATGTTCCGTGCGGGTTTGCATGCGTAGATTATAGCACGGCCGGTCGGCACTCAGGCGAATGCTATGCAGACGGAATCAGGACACTTCGGACGCCCCATCAACCGTAGGCATTAGGAAGGTTCCCGGGTCAGGTTTGCCCAAGAAGATATGAAGGGCATCCCCCCGCGGCGTCAGCCCTGCCGCCGTGTGAATGACTTGGAGAGGAAAACTGAATGAAGCGACTGTTCATCACCCTCGAGGACGGTGCTGTGTTCGAGGGACGGAGCGTAAATGACGCCGCCGACGCGGCCGGGCTCCTGTCCTTCTACACCGGAGTAGTGGGTTATCAGGAAGTGATAACCGACCCAGCAAACCTCGGTAAGATCGTTCTTTTCACCTATCCGCTGATCGGCAACTATGGCGTGAACCCGCAAGACGCGGAGTCACCATCCATTACCGTAAATGGCCTAGTGACCAAGCAATACCGCCCCTACTACTCCAACTTCCGGGCGACGGGAAGCCTGGCCGACTATGTAGGCTCGCAAGTGGTCTTCGGGACGGATTTCGACACCCGAGCGATTCTCCTGCGCCTGAGGGACCACGGCGAGATGATGGCGGCTGTGTCGGAGGAGCCGCTGAAAGCAGACGAAGTGAAGGCGCGCGCGGGGGCACAGAACCGCAAAGAAGCTGAACCGCAAAACGCATGCGTAGCTTGCGCGCAGGCGCGGCCCGTCGTGAAGGCGGTTGTCGTCGACATTGGCGCGTCCAGGAACTTCTACAAGCATATGGCCGCCCTGGGTGTGGATGCCTGCGTCGAGCCGAAGGACGCGGAAGTGGTGATCATCAGCAATGCGCCTTACTACTCGGTTGAGTCCGCTTCGACCATCGAGCACGTGAAGACCGCCATTGCCGGCCGGCCCGCCCTGGGTTTCGGCCACGGCTCGGCGATTCTCGCACAAGCCTGCGGCGGCAGAGCGAAGCGAATGAGCTTCGGCGACCACGGCGTCAACATTCCAGTCGCCTACGTCGGTGGAGGGCGCAACGAGATAACGGTCCAGAATCACAACTACGAGGTCGTGGCGGAAGACGGTGTGGAGGCGCTCTTTACCAACGTCCACGACGGCACTTGCGAGGGCTTCAGAATGACCTCCACGCCCGCGGCGGGAGCCAACTTCCTGCCAGGCGCAGACTGGTTCAACGTGATGCTGAAGTCAGTGGGGGTTAAGTAGGATGCCTAAGAGAACAGACATACATAAGATCCTTGTGATCGGCAGCGGGCCGGTAGTCATCGGCCAGGCCTGCGAGTTCGACTACTCCGGGTCGCAAGCATGCAAGGCATTCCGCGAGGAAGGCTATGAGGTCGTGCTGGTGAACTCGAACCCCGCAACGATTATGACCGACCCCGGCATGGCGAACCACACCTACATCGAGCCCCTAACGCTGGAATCCCTCACGAGGATCATCGAAAAGGAGCGTCCGGACGCGCTGCTGCCTACGCTCGGCGGGCAAACGGGTCTCAATATGGGCACGTTCCTGGAGCGCGAGGGCGTGCTGAAGAAGTATGGCGTGGAGCTGATAGGCGCGAACGAGCAGGCGATTGCCAAGGCCGAGGACAGGAAGCTGTTCAAGGAGACGATGCAGTCGATCGGGATACGCGTGCCCAAGAGCGGCATCGCCGATTCATTCACGGCGGGTATGCAGATCATCAACGATATCGGCTTCCCCGTGATCCTCAGGCCGGCCTATACGATGGGCGGCGCCGGCGGCGCGACTGTCTACAACATGGAAGAGTACGAAAAGATGCTCGCCTTCGCGCTCGAGACGAGTCCGGTGCGCCAGACGCTCATCGAGGAGTCCGTTCTCGGCTGGAAAGAGGTCGAGTTCGAGGTCATGCGTGACTGCGCGGACAACGTCATCATGATCACGAGCATGGAGAACATCGACCCGATGGGCGTGCACACCGGTGATTCCATTGTGGTCGCTCCCGCGCAGACGCTCAGTGCCCCGGAGATGAACCACCTGATCGATCTCTCCAAGAAGGTCATCCGCGCGGTCGATATCACGGGCGGCGGCACGAACATCCAATACGGCGTGAACCCGGACAACGGAGATGTGGTCATCATCGAGATCAACCCGCGCGTGAGCCGAAGCTCCGCACTTGCATCCAAAGCCACCGGATTCCCGATAGCCCGAGTGGCCGCCAAGCTGGCGGTGGGCCTTACGTTCGACGAGATCAAGAACGACATCACCGGCCAGACCTACTCCGACTTCGAGCCCACCGTGGACTACTGCGTCATGAAGGTCTGCCGGTTCACGTTCGAGAAGTTCCCCGGCGCCGACGAGACGCTCAATACCTCCATGAAAGCTGTCGGTGAGGCGATGTCCATCGGCCGCAACTTCAAGGAAGCGCTGCAGAAGGGGATCAGGTCTCTGGAGATCGGCAGGTACGGGCTTGGCTCCGACGGCAAGGACCTGAACGAAAAAGAGCGGCGGGATATGGACCTGATCCGCGCGAAACTCTCTCAACCGAACGCCGACAGGCTGTTCTACCTCCGCTATGCGCTTGAAAACGGCATGACCACGGAGGAGATACACGAACTCAGCAACATCGACCCGTGGTTCATCGAGAACATCCGGGAACTGGTAGACTTCGAGAAGAAGCTGGAGGGCCAGTCGATTGTAAGCCTGCCGGCGGCGACTTTGACGGAAGCGAAGCAGCTTGGCTATTCGGATATCCAGCTTGCGCATCTGCTGGAGACAGAAGAGGAGCAGGTCCGGCAGCGGCGCAAGGTGCTCGGAATCGAGAGCACCTTCTACCTGGTCGATACCTGCGCGGGTGAGTTCAACGCCAAGCGGCCTTACTTCTACTCGACATACGAGACGGTTGATGAGAGCCGCGCGAGCGATAACCCCAAGAAGGTCATCATCCTCAGTGGCGGCCCGAACCGCATCGGCCAGGGGATAGAGTTCGACTACTGCTGCGTACATGCCGCGTATGCGCTCAAGGAAGAGGGCTACGAGAGCATCATCATCAACTGCAACCCGGAAACGGTATCTACGGACTTCGACACCTCGGACAAGCTCTACTTTGAGCCGCTGACCCGCGAGGACGTGCTCGGTATCATCGACCGCGAGAAGCCGCAGGGCATCATCGTCCAGTTGGGCGGCCAGACCCCGCTGAACCTGAGCCTGGGCCTCAAGGCTGCCGGGATCAACATCCTGGGCACGTCGCCGGAGAGCATTGACCGCGCGGAGGATCGCAAGCTCTTTAGCGCTCTGGTCGAGAAGCTCGGGCTGTTGCAGACGGATAACGACACGGCCACGTCCGTTGCCGAAGCCAAAGAGAAGGCGGCGCGAATCGGCTATCCGGTGCTTGTGAGACCCAGCTACGTGCTTGGCGGCAGGGCGATGGAGATAGTCTACGACGAGGACGATCTGGCCGGTTTTATGGAAAGGGCGACGGAAGCCTCGCCCGAGCGCCCGGTGCTGATCGACAAGTTCCTCGAGGACGCAGTTGAAGTTGATGTGGACGCGATTTCGGACGGAAAGCTGACGCTGGTGTGCGGGGTCATGGAGCACATCGAGCAGGCAGGCGTGCACTCGGGCGACAGCGCCTGCTCTCTGCCGCCTTACACGCTCTCCGATGAGATTGTCGCGGAGATAAAGCGTCAAACCTACGCTCTGGCAGAGGAACTGGAGGTTCGCGGCCTGATGAACATCCAGTTCGCAGTGAAAGATGGCAGGGTCTACATCCTGGAGGTCAACCCGCGCGCATCGCGCACGGTCCCGTTTGTGAGCAAGGCGACCGGCGTGCCGTGGGCGAAGGTTGCGACCAAGATCATGATCGGCAAGTCGCTGGCGGAACAGGGGATCACCAAGGAGGTCACGCCTGACTTCGTCTCGGTGAAAGAGGCGGTGTTCCCGTTCGTGCGGTTCCCGGGCGTTGACGTGGTGCTCGGGCCGGAGATGAAGTCTACAGGTGAAGTGATGGGCATCGACCAGGACTTCGGCAATGCCTATCTCAAAGCTCAGATCGCGGCAGGTCAGGACCTGCCTCAGAGCGGCACCGTGTTCGTCAGCGTCGCAGACAGGGACAAAGACGAGATTTGCGGCATCGCCAAGGAGCTGAGCGACCTCGGCTTCAGCATCGCCGCAACGCGAGGGACTGCCAAAGCAATCGAGAAGGCCGGCGTTAAGGCCAGGGTCATATCCAAGATCGGCGAAGGGCGGCCTGACGCGACGGATCTCATCAAGAACAACGAGGTCGCGCTGATCATCAATACGCCGAGTGGCAAAAAGCCGCGCAAGCACGAGGTCAACATCCGAAGCGCGGTGGTTGCCAGCGGCATCCCCATAATCACGACAATGGCAGGCGCGAAGGCCACAGTGAACGGTCTTCGCGTGACCCGAGATCATGGTCCTACCGTGCGCAGCATTCAGGAGTATAACGCTTCCTGACGCTGCCGGACGACTGGCTGAATGGGACGCCGGGCTCAGCGCCGGCGTCCTTTTCTTGTGCTTAGCGGCGGCTTACGCAGCCCCGGCTATTGCTTTTCAGGATGCAAGCAGTTACCCTTAAGAAATGTTGAACTAGCTGCTGTGCTTTCGGAGGTTGATTTGAGTCTTACCAGGAAGCGCTGGATAGTGATTACGGCCGGGGTCATGGCCAGTATGTGCATGGGAGCTGGATACGCGTTTAGTGTGTTCAAAAAGGACCTGATCGCGGAGCTGCAGTGCACGCCCAAGCAGGCCGCCATGGCGTTTTCGCTCAGTTTCATATTCCTCCCCATCGGCATGCTTATCTGCGGATGGATCTCGAAACGTTTAGGTTCACGGGCTGCCGTGACTATCGGCGGGCTAACGTTCGGCCTCGGTACGTTTCTCGCCGGATTCAGCCATTCTATCTGGTGGCTGTATCTGACCTATGGCGTGATGATATCAATCGGGAACGGCATTACATATGCCGGCGTTATCGCAACGGCGGTGCGGTGGTTCCCCGACCGGAAGGGACTGGCGAGTGGGCTTGTCGTCGGCGCTTTGGGAGCCGGAACGCTGGTCATCGCCAAGGCGGGACAGTCGATGCTGGGAAGCGGAATGGATGTGCTGACGGCCATCAAGATCCTCGGCCTTTGCTATATCACCATAGGGCTGATCGCGTCCCGCTTCATATCAGAGCCGCCGAAGGACTACGCGCCGCCGCCGCCTAGGTTAACCGCCCGTGCTGCGGCTCCCGCAGACGATGTTGTGTGGACACAGATGATCACGCGACCGTATTTCTGGCTGATGTTCGTGGTCTACGTCTGCGGCACGTTTCCCGGGTTGATGCTCATCAGCCAGGCCAAGGACGTGGCGACGGAGGTTTCCCAGGTTGGGCTGGCGGTCGCTGCCACAATGGTAGGAATGTTAGGCGCGGCTAATGCCATCGGGCGCATCGCCTGGGGCGCGGTTTCGGATAGGATCGGGCGGCTGAATGCTGTGACCGCAATGGCCGTAATGAACGCGCTGGTGATGTTTCTGATGCCGCAGTTGCTGGAGACGCAGGTGGGGCTGCTGCTTGGGTTCGTTGTCACCGGGCTCTGCTTTGGTGGATGCCTTGGAACGTTTCCCTCTATCTGCGCGGACGCGTTCGGCAGCCGGAACATGGAGATAAATTACGCCGTGCTGTTCTTTGCGTTCAGCGCAGCAGGCTACTTCGGGCCGCTTGCCGGGGCCGAACTACGTGTCTCATCCGGAGGGTTCACCTCGGGGTTTATGGCCGCGGCATGCATCTCGGCCCTTGGTCTGGTCCTCTCAATTGCCGGCCGGTTCGCACAGCCAAAGCGGAAGGGCTGAGTCATCTGCCGTAGTAGTCGTGCGGCTTACCGATCTCGTCGGCGGGAATGAACCCGTAGCCCTTGGACATGCGGTTACCGGCGAGGTAATGGTCGAGGATTGCTCGCCGCAATGAGGTGCCTCGCGGAGCCGCGGTCAGATCGTCGGGCCGTGAGTCGAACACGCGCTCCCAGGTCTGCCGGTCGTCCGAGAGCACGGGCAGCAGGTAGAACTCCCGCTGGAATCGAACGATGTTGGATTCAGCCGGCTGTATCTTCGCCAGTTCAGGGTCGAGCAGCCAGGACAGGCACACAAAGCCGGTGTAGTTGTGCTCCGGAAAGAACCTGGGAAAGAACTCGTTCGCCATTTGATAGGATTCCAGGCACGACTGCGGGTCCATCGGACCGTCGGCGGGAATATGAATGTCGAGAAGCTTTGTCCCCTTTTCGAGCAGGACATCCCAATCGGCCAGCGCGATCTCAACCGTGTCCCTTGTGGCGTGTCCATCTGAGGAGATAGCTGCGCCGCGAACGTGCTCCTGCTCCTCTACCAGCACAGCTTCCCACGCCTGGGGATCGTTGATTCCAGTCGTGCCGTCAACCAGCCCATCCCTTCGGAACCTCATGCCTGATTCAGCGACAGCCACCACCCGCCTCGTGTCTCGATGCCGGTAGAGGCGATACCCGCCGCCGTAGGTTATAGGCATGAATTGGAGCCGGCCCAGCCTGTAGAGACGCCCCCGCAAGTGGTTCCGGAGCCACTTCACCTCCGCAAACCCCCATCTGCCGTGCAATCGGTGGTAGTGCTCCGACCATATCGCAATGTCGCGCAGCGTATCCCTGGTGACTTGCTCCGGTATTCCCGCGCGGTTGTGCGACTCCAACATGCCGGGAAGGCACGTGACGGCAACCGCGATGGCAAACATCCCGGCGAGACACTCGCCAAGAGCATCGGGAGTGGGCCATGAGCTTGGACTATCCGCCTCCTTCTCGCTGTAGCAGAAGCGCCAGAGCCAGGCGAAGCGCAGCAGGACATCGTCTCCCGCAATCCGCGATAGTATGTCCCGCAGAGCTTCCACAAAACCGTCATCCAGACGTGTCCAGGAAGCGGCAAGGTCAGCCAGGCCGGGATAGATGAATCCGCCGGGAAACGTTCGCTCCGCTTCCGGCCATTGTTCGCGCCAGCACTGCGGAGGATCGGATATGCCGGCAACGCGCATCAGCTCGTGAAACTGCATACGGCACACTTACACGGACTGCGCTTTCAGTCCTTTGACAAACAGCCTGCTGGCACCTAACATAGCAGCATGATCAGACTCATGACGTACAACATCCGCGGTACGAAAGGGATGGACAACCGCCGCTCGGCAAGAAGAATCGCCGGTGTCATCCGCGAGTCGGGTGCCCAAATCGTGTGCCTGCAGGAGGTGCATCAGCGGCTGCCCTACAGCAGAATGATCGATCAGCCCAAGGTCCTCGCGCGCGAATTGGGCATGCACGTCGCTTTTGGCATCAATCTCAAGATCGGCGTCGGCAACTACGGTAACGCGATTCTCACAAGCTTCGAAATGACCCGCACGGAGAACCACGCGCTCACGAGCAAGGGCGAGCCCAGAGGCGCGCTCGAAGTCGGCCTCCTGACACCCGATGGCCCGCTGACCGTCTTCTGCACTCACTTCGGCCTGGACTCCGACGAGAGGGCGCAGCAGGGCAGAGAGCTCGCGGAGTGGGTGAAGGCGGTGTCGGGACCGGTTGTCGTGTGCGGCGATTTCAACGAGGAGGAGGGCGCCAGAGGAATATCCGAGATGACCACCACGGCCGGTCTTGTCGATGCCTATGCGGGTGGTCCTCCCACTTTTGATTCGGTCAATCCCACCGCGCGGATAGACTGTGTGCTGCACGATCAGTCGGTTGCGGTTGAAGCGATCTGGCTGGTGGAAAGCTCTGCATCGGACCACCTGCCGATAGTGGCTGATCTCTCATTGCACCGCCAGGATCTGCAGTCGCGGTAACACCGGCCCGCTATGCACTCTTCTTGATAGGGACCGGTTCCTTCTCGGCTTCCTCGAGGCTGGCCTTCAGGGCGGCCATGATGTCGATCACGTTAGTCGGCTGAGGCTCCGGCGGAGCCGTCACCTCCTGGCCCTCTATCTTCTTGTTGATCAGGTCTTTCAGCGCTTCCTCGTAGTCGTCCTGGTAGGCGCTTAGGTCGAAGTCGGAAGCCATGTGGTTGATCAGCACCTCGGCCAGTTCCAGCTCATTCGCGGGCACCTCGGCATCTGCCGCGGGCAGCCCAAGTTGGTCCGGCTGCGCGAGTTCATTGGCGTAGTGCATCGTCTCCAGGACAAGTGCGCTATCGGACAGGCGCACTGCGACCAGGTCCTCGCGGTTGCGCAGGGCGACTTTGCCGATGCCTACCTTGTTGGTCTTCTTCAGCGCTTCCCGCAGCAGGACGTAGGCGCGATCGCCGTTTTCGTCCGGAGCTATGTAGTAGGCTTTTTCGAAGTCGATCGGATCAATCTGGCCGGCATCAACGAAGTTCGTTATGGTAATCGTCTTGGCGGTAGGCAGATTGATCTTATCAAGCTCCTCATCTGTCAGCGTTACGTATTGGTTCTTCTTGTACTCGTAGCCTTTGATGATGTCGTCCTGCGTTAGCTCGCTCCCACAAACCTTGCATACCTTCTCGTACTTGACGCGTCCGCTGTCTTCCTTGTGGAGCTGATGGAAGCTGATGTCCTGGCTCTTGGCGGCAGTGTACAGCTTTACCGGGATGTTCACTAGCCCGAAGCTTATCATCCCGCTCCAAGTTGCGCGCGGCATGGCAGTCACCCCCTGTGTCCCCGCAGGACTCTCCTGTCAACGGGTCCTTTACGCCTTCTTTACCTCAGCGAGAAGCTTCTCCAAACGTCGCATCGGCTCGGCCAGTTTCTGCTTCCCGCTGAGTGTTTCCCTGTAGATGTCGCCCACCTCGTCAATACGGTCCGGCATAGTGAAGATCGTGAAGTCTTGCATTCGGGGTTTGTCAGCGACCTCCTCCCACGTTAGCGGCGCGGAGACGGTAGCGCCTGGGCATTCCCTGGCTGAATACGGGCAGGTGAGGCTCTTGCCACGGCTGATCTGGAGATAGTCCACGTAGACCTGATCCCTTCCGCGGTTCTTTGTCATACGCTCGACAGTGGCGATCTCCGGCACGCGGTAGGCCGCCACGTTCGCGATGATCTCGCCGACCGCCTGCGCCTGCTCGTAGTTGTACACGGGCGCTATAGGTACGAATACGTGCATCCCACGTGAACCGGAGGTCTTTGGATAGCCTTTGAGTCCGGCGTCATCGAGCACCTGCTTCACAGCGAGCGCGACATCGCAAACGACGTCAAATGGCGCATATTCCGGGTCGAGGTCGAGCGCGATGTAGTCCGGGTGGTCCAGATCTTCGGTGCGAGAGAAGAAAGGGTTCTGCGAGATCGTGCCCAGGTTGGCGATGTAGAGCAGGCTAGCAGCATCGTCGATGACGGCATAGTTGACGGTGTCGCCGTCCTCCTGTATCGGCACCCTCCGCACCCAGTCCGGGGCGTCCTGCAGGTTGTGCTGGTAGAATGACTCCTCTTTGATGCCATCGGGCCAGCGCCGAAGGATCAGAGGGCGGTCCTTGAGGTAGGGAAGTATCGTGCCCCTGATCTGGTAGTAGTATCTGATGAGATCGCCTTTGGTATAGCCCTCATCCGGCCAGTAGACCTTGTGGAGGTTGGAAAGCGAGACTTCGATGCCGCCCACATCGACACACGGATCACCTGTGAGTTCCTTCTGTGAGAAGAACTCCTCTGCGGGAATAACGCGCTGCTTCGCGGGTGCGGCTTTCGGCTTCTCCTCCACTATTGCTTCAACCTCCTTCGGTCGTTCCCTGACCACGTCCCGCGGTTCTCTGTCAGGTCTCATTCCCAGGAAAACGGGCTGACGGAGGATGCCTTCGTCAGTCCATTCGGTGAACTTCGCCTCGCAGACCAGCTTCGGCTCCACCCAGACCGCGGGCTCATTTGTCTTCGGGACGTCCTTGAACGGGCATTTCTCGGTTCTGAGCGGCTGCAGGGTGCTATAGACCTGGCGCAGCGTGGCGTCGTCAAACCCGCCTCCGACCTGGCCGGCGAAGACGAGCGACTCCCCCTCGTATGTGCCCACCACCAGTGATCCGAATCCCTCTCGGGACCCCCGCGGCTGAGTGTATCCGCCGACCACCAACTCCTGTCTGCGCACGTTCTTGATCTTCAGCCAGTAGTTCGTTCGCTTCTCGACGTAGGGGCTGTCGATTCGCTTGGCGATGATGCCCTCAAGGTCAGTTGCCCTGGCCTGCTCGAAGAAAGCCTCACCTTTCTCGAATACGTGGTCCGAGTACTTCATGAACGGATTGGGCCGGATGATGGAGTGCAGAAGCTCCTTGCGCTCAACGAGAGCTCGTTTCCGCAGGTCCTGGCCATCGAGGTAGAGCAGGTCGAAAACGTAGTAAGCCAACGTTGCTCTGGACTCGTCAGCTTTGCCGGTCGGAAAGATCTGCGCTACGTTCTGCAGGAGCTGGAAGTTCGGTTTGCCGCTGGCATCCAAGACCACAATCTCGCCGTCAAGGATAGCGCTATCCGCGTTGATGAAACCGGGAATCGCCTCTGCTTGCGGAAACTTGTCGATCATGTTCTCGTTGCGCCGCGAGACGAATCTGAAATCGCCCTGTCTGATGAAGCTGATCGCGCGGTATCCGTCCCACTTGATCTCGAAAAGCCAGTTGGCATCCGTGAACGGCTCCTCGATCAAGGTTGCCAGCATCGGCGATATCACTTCTGGCATGGGATCAGTGGCTTCAGTTGCTTCGGGACGCTCGGCCGTCAGCGACCCGCCTTTGCTTCCCTCAAGCTTGCTCTCGATCTCCTTGCGTTCGCGGCGACCGCCGCCGGGCAAGACCTGCTCAAGCTGCCAGTTCGTGTCCGCATACTCGTCACGGTGCTTGATCAGCAGCCACTCGTTCCTGCCGCGCTTGAGCTTAACCAGCGCGAACTGGCCTTTCAGGCGTGTGCCGACCAGTTCGAACACCAGCTTGCCGCTGTCGATGCTGCCCTCGGTTACTTCGTAGGAGCCGCTGTCCCAGATCTCGACCTCGCCCGCGCCGTAGTTGCCCTCTGCGATCTCTCCGCGGAAGGTGATGTAGTCAAGCGGGTGGTCCTCGACCATTACCGCGAGGCGTTTGTCCGCCGGGTTCATCGAGGGGCCCTTCGGCACCGCCCAGCTCTTCAGTACGCCCTCCATCTCCAGCCGCAAGTCGAAATGCAGCCGGGTGGCGTGGTGCTCGTGAACGACGAAGCGGTTCCCGGCTTCCGCCGCCTCCTCGCCGGAAGGTTCGGTAGTCTTCTCGAAGTCTCGTTTGGCGCGATAATCCTCAAGGGCCATTCCACTTACCTCTGTAGAGGATATACCCAAGAAGCTCTAGTGTGGCGCAAGGAGGGTGAAGGGATATACCGGAATGTTGCGGACGATCCAGAAGACCGATATGATGACGGCGATTGTCCACGGCAGCCATGCTGGAGGGTGCGTCGGCTCTGGTCTTGCCCCGCTCAGTTCCTGGCGGATCATCCTGCCGGAAGCGTAGAGGAGCAGCGGTGACGCGACCACGATCATCACGTTGAGCCGCAGCGCAGCGCGAATGTCGCCGTGCAGGAGTGCGTGGAGCGCCCTGGTGGTGCCGCAGCCGGGGCAGTTGAGACCGGTGAACTTGTGGAACAGGCACGGCGGCATCCATACTGCCCGTTCGGGATTCACGCAATAGAGCACAACGCCCCCGATGATGAACGCCGTAGGTAAAAGAAGCACCCAGTACTTGGACTTGCCGTGCATACTCTGAGTCAGACCGCGCTAGGCGGAACCGATCGCAGCCAGAATCGAGACCATCGCCCACACGGTGCCTCCGGCAAGCCCGAGCCCGAATGACCACCAGAGCCATGTTCTTGCCGCATGGCTTCCTGCATCGCGCCGTAGATGTCGCCAGCTGCTCGTTTGCTGTTGGCCGAGGCCGACTTTAGGATAGCGACTATGCCTGGAATCATGCAGCAGAACAGCGTCGCCAAAATCGACCACACCAGATACTCCGGAACGTTCTGCACCGAGCCGGGAGCGTATGGCTGCTGGCCATAGGGTTGATGTGCATACGGCTGTTGCGCATACGGTGCTTGAGGCGGCTGAGCATACGGTTGCTGCTGCGGCGGTTGTGGCATCTGCTGAGTAGGCTGCGGCTGCTGTTGCGGCGCCGGAGCCAAATCAGCAAAGCAGTTGTTGCACTTAGCAGCGCTATCGGGGTTCCGCCAACCACATTTCGGACATTGCATCCGTCTACCTGCCTTAATATATGGATGAGCTTACAAGCTAATACAGCCTTCGGTCGCAAACGAAAAACAGGCGATTGCCGGGCGCGGAGCTACTTGATATCCCGGCCGTCGAGCATGATCTTGCCGATGTCGTAGTACATCCTCATCCGCCAGGCCAGGCCCCTGAAGAAGCCGAGCTTCTCCTCCTTCATGAAGTGCGTGCAGCCCGGTAGTATCACGCGCTGCACGCGCATGTTGTGCCGGCGGAAATACTTCGTGATAACGGTCTCGACCCCGGAGCGTGCTGTCTCCACCTTCGGGATTCCGACGAATACCTCACGCCGCAGCGCGCGCTGGCCAGAAATGTACGGGGAAATCGCCTGCGCGAGGTCAGTCGATCTCCTGCCGCTCCTGAATATGCCAATTGCCATATCTGCCGAGCCGTCAGCTACCGGCTCGACCAGATTGTCTACCTTCTGACCATCCATTCCTGTCAGATCCGCGTCCAGGAAGAGGATCACGTCAGCGTTCGTGTATTCGGCGCCGACCTTCATCGCCCCGCCCTTGCCCCTGTTGACTTGCAGGTTGATCGCCGTAACATCGGGGTCCTTGGAGACGAGTTCATACGTGCCATCGGTCGATCCGTCGCTGACGACAATGATCTCGTCGACCAGCTTAGCGGCCTTGATCGCGTCAAGCACGGTCGAAATGCGCTCCACCTCGTTGTATGCGGGCACCACCGCGGCGACTCTTGGTTTGGCCATCCTATTACTTCTTCTCGGGGGTTTTCCCGGCCTGGCTCCCGGCGCTCCCGGATTTCCGTTCCTGCTTCGACCCCGGCGAAATATCTTCCAACGCCTGCTTGAATACCTTCTCGGTTCGAGTCTTTGCTTTGCCGAGGAACTCTGCTGAGTTGCCATAGATGCTCCTCGAGAACGAGCTTGCCGAATCCAGCCTCTGTTTCGCCTTCCTAAGGTTTTCCCTGGCCTGCTTGAAATTCCTGCTGTCCAGGAACTCCTGTGCCTTCTGCGTGTAGGCCTGAGCCTCGGCAAGCGCTCGCGCCAAGTCCTTATTCCGTGCCGCAGGCTTCGATCCCTTGGCTGCACCAACCTTTGTTGCCAGCGAGGCGATCTTTGCCTCAAGCTGCTGGATTCTCCACTGCTGATAGCCTATTACCACCAGCAGCAGCACGACTATGACTGCCAGGCATCCGAAACGTTTCATTTGCCGGATCCTTTCAAGCGGCCGATGATGGTCTTGCCGCCGTAGGTCTGCTGGTTGACCTTCACGTCGAACTCGACGTCATCGGCGAAGATCAGCAAGTCAACCTGGCTCCCGCGTGATATGAAGCCGAGCTTCTGCGAATAATCAAGCACCTGGCCCTGTTCCACGAAGCACTTGATCTTTGCGACGAACTTGTCCGCTATCAGCACCACCGCCATTTTGACGCCGCTTGCGTCCAGAAAAATCGTGTTGCGCTCGTTTCCGAGGTGATACTTGCGGGCGAACATATCCACCATCTTGCGCAGCCACACCACGCGGATGTACTCCCACAGATCGAGCATGGGGTAGTTGAGCCTGGCGGCTTTCCTGTATATGTCCTCTACCTTCGATGGATAGGGGCAATAGTTGAAATGCACATCGAGGGGCGACATGTAGATGCCGACCGCCCAGCCGTGCCTGCCGGTGGTGTCGCATCCGGTGATCTCAGGCAGGCGGATCTTTTCACCGAGCTTCTCGGCATAGATGCCGCCGTCCTCGATTTTGCGGATGTAGACGACCCTCCCATCGGCGGGGGCTATGATCATGCCGTCTTCACGGCGTTCCGGCTCGCGGGCGGGGTCGCGGAAGAACCATACCAGCCTCAGAAACGCGAGCATTCCCAGCCAGACGACAACAAGGCCGATCAGTATGTAGACGTAGATCATGATTCCTTGATGCCCTTCCAGGCATAGTAAGGCAGCCGGGGCACGAAATAGCCGATGAAACCGGCAATCCCGGCGACTCCCGCCGGCTGCTGTCTGGCGGAAACCGGCCGCGGCTCGAACTTGCCGTTTCGGTAGCCGTTATCCAGCGCGCTGTAGGCGCCAACGAGGCCATGGGCATCGTACGCGTGTCTCAGCTCGTCCGACGCCGTGCGCTCAAGAAGCTCCAGCGGGAAATCCACCAGCGATTTGAGTTCCTCTACGAGATCGGCGGCCTCATCCACCAGCCCCTTGCGACACATATTATCCCTTAATGAGTTGTAGTGGTCAATGGCGGGGTCGAGCGTGGTGTCCAGCTCGGTGATTGCTTTGATCGCCCGAAGCAGCCACCGAACGCGATTGAGGTCCCAGCAGGGATCGAAGATGCGAAGCTCGATGGTGCCGAGGCGTTTCGAGTGGATGATGTCCTGGAAGCGGACTTGCCAGTCGGACTTGATGGGCCCAATCGCCCATGATCTGGCCATTCGATACGACTGCCCGAAATACTCCGAGGATGCCATCGGAGAGTTCATCGTGAATAGCGGCAGGACCGGAAGGAAGTGGATCAGGTTGCCGTAGAGCCGGCGTTTGTCCTCGACGCCGCTGATATGGACGTGGATAGCGCATGTGTTGGTGGGAGCTTCGTACTGGAGCAAATGCCCGACGGGCACGATCAGCCCCGAAGTCACGCTCGCCAGGTCGGCTCGGCGCTTCGTCAGATCGTCCACGAGGGCTTCCACATCCTCGCACATTGTTGTGCTTATCTCAACTCCGCTCATTACGCCTTGCTTGACATCAGAACCGCGGGCGAAGTTGTGTGCGGAGTGGGTGTAGTAAAACGTGGGGTTTCTGGCCAGGAGCCTGGACAGGTAATAAAACGACCGCAGCGTGGGACGCTCCGGCTCGGTTATGAATACCTCTTCCTCAAGTCCGAAAACAGGCATTTCGAGAGCATTATACCAGCCGGAGGAGCGAAAGTCGAAGAGCGACCGGGCGAAGACTCTCACACGGAATCACTGAAGGGATCTCCGCAGGATCGAGCGGCCGCCACTTCCGACGGTTCCCCGATTCCGTGGTTCCGTGTTTGGACGGCCCGAGCGCTTCTACTCAGCGGCGGCTGCGTTGACGGCGGCCCTTCCGGCCCTGGATGCGTCGCGCAGCCTGGTTTTGCTCTCCTCGGCGATCTTCTGCCTGATCTTCACCGTGTCGAACGGGTCGTGAGCCTTCTTCAGGAGCTTCTGCATGGTCGCTTCCATCTCGTCCTGAAGCTTCTTGTGGCCCGCGTCGTTGATCAGGTTCTTCATCTGATATGGGTCGCTGATGTTATCGTACATGACCCACGGGCCGCCATCGGCAAGGCGGGCGTAGGTGTGGGTCTTCGTGCGGACGCCGCGCCATTCGGTAGCCGCGTTGATCGTCCACGGGTTGCCGCCCGGGACCATCTTCATGATGAGGACCGCATCTTGTTGGTCAGAACTCTTGCCCAGAGCGGCGTCAGCTACGCTGATCCCCTCAACCGTATCGGGACAAGGCACACCCGCCAGCCCCAGCAGCGTCGGCATCACATCTACCGGCGACAACATAGCATCCGTCACTGTTCCCTTGTTGATGCGCTTCGGATAGTGTACGATGAACGGGACCGAGATCGACTCCTCAAACGGCTCCTGCTTGAGGCACATTCTGTGCGAGCCGAGCATGTCTCCGTGGTCGGACGTAAAGACGAAAATCGTGTCGTCCTCGAGGCCCTGCTCCTTGAGCGTGTCCATGATCCGCCCTATGCAGACGTCGAGCCCTGCCACCGCGGCATAGTAGCCGGACAAGATCTGGCGGACTCCATCGTCGGAATCGAGCCTCGCTCGCCACCTTGCCCGCTTCTCGGCGTGAGCAGCCTCCTTTATCGGGTGCTTCTCCAACTGCTCCTTGACGAGCGCCTTCTCCCGGACGTTCGGCCGGAACTCCATCTTCCCCGCAGGGAACTGCTTCATGTAACGCTCGGGAGCGATATAAGGATCGTGCGGAGGATTCCAGGACATGAAGAGGCAGAAAGGTTTGTCTTTGTTTGCTTTGATGTAGGCAATCGCGTCATCGGTCTGCTTCTCAGGCCGCCACTCCTGCTTCCCACCCTTGCCTGCGAACATCGGATACCGTTGCGGCTCCTGCCAGTAGTCAAACCCGAACCGGCGGTCCCGTGGGACTCTGCCGCCACCGCCGTTGAGGTGCCATTTGCCGATATAGCCGGTCGCATATCCTGCCGCTTTGAACTCGGTGGCTATGGTCTTCTGGCCGTCCCAGAGCGGGTAGTTGTTCTCGATAACGCCGTTGGACATCGGGAAGCGCCCCGTTAGCAGCATGCCTCTGTAAGGCGAGCAGACCGGCCACGTGCTGATGGCGTTGGTGAAGCGGGCGCCCTGGGATGCCAGGTGATCGATGTTAGGCGTCTTCGCCTGCTTATCTCCATAGCAGCCCAATGCCTGTGAGCGGAGCTGGTCCGCGAACACGAAGACCACGTTCGGCTTTCGAGCGCCGGGCTCGGCTGCCCAGAGCGGCGAATCCGGCAATGCCGTAAGCGCTCCTGCGGTTACTGCCGCGGCGACACTGCCCTTGAGGAACTCCCTGCGTGTTATCTGCGCTTTCATGTCTTGCCTCCTCCCACCATGTGCAATCGAATAGACGAGCAGCCTCCGGAGCGGTTACGTCAGCCACAACCCGGCACCCTGAACTTGATTCAGGGCCTGCTGGAGATGCTGAAACAAGTTCAGCATGACGGGTGCTTTAGGCGGCTAATCCCGCTGCCTGACGGCCTCATAGAGCACTAGGCTTGCTGCCACAGCTATGTTCAGCGAGTTGATCCGGCCTCGCATAGGTATCCGAACGACCGCGTCGGCTGCGTTGCGTACGGTATCCGATATGCCGATGTGCTCGTTGCCGACGACGATCATCGTCGGATTTGTGTAATCCACTGCAGTGTACGCGATATCTGATCGGGCCGAGGTTGCGACGACCTGCAGACCTTGTTTCTTCGCTTCGGCTATCGCTTTCGATGCGTCATATTGGATGCAGATCGGAACCGTGAAGACGGCGCCGCGGGAGCCTCGAACGACTCGCCGGCTGAAGGGATCGGTCGTGTCGGCGGCAAGTATTACCCCGTCCACGCCGGCGGCATCTGTCGAGCGCAGCAGCATACCCAGGTTGTCGGCGTTTTCGCCGCGTTCGACCATTGCGACGAGCGGGCAATCGGAATGGAACATTTCCGCGAGCGCCGCAAGGCGCCGCTCGACGATTGCGAGGCATTCCGGGGTTGGTTTGGCCTCAAGAATCTTGGAAAGCAGCCCCTCCGATGCCGTATACACGTTTGTCCGGGCCTGCGCCGCGCGCTCCAGCAGATCGGCAGCCTGAGGAGACGCAGCGTAGCGCTCAGCCACAATGAGAGATTCGACATTCCCGCCGTAGTCGAACGCGCGCCGCACTAGCTCCTCGCCCTCCGCGAAAAACTGCCCGTGGCGCTTGCGGCCCTCCTCCCCGGTAAGCTCACGCAGAAGCTGCACAACCGGGTCTTTTTGTCCCGTCACCGGTCTCATCGGCTCAACTTTACGTGTATGCAAACCCCTGTGTCAAGAAGGGAGTCAATCACAAGACGCGATGGCGCGAAAGACAAAAGGGGACGACAGTATGTATGGCGAAGGTGCACGTATGGACTGTGCTTTGTTGGGCCTGACTTCAGAACAAGTCACCTTTGCGCTGGTAATAGCGCTGGGGCTGTTCTTTCTCTGTCTGCAGCTCCAGCGGTTTGCGCGGCTGGCGAGGCGCGAGCGGGACCAGCCGCCGGATGATTCGCAGGAAGAACCCGACCAGTCCCACGAGGAGGACTCTACTCCGCCAGTCTGATCCTCTTCGCTCGTCCATCCCACTGCGCCGGCTTGCCGTTTACGGTGACTGTCGTCAACCCCTGCACCGGCGGAATGTGAAGCCATACCGTAGTCGGCTCCTGCCGGAAACGTGCCGAGTAGCTGATCTCCAGGCTTCTCCCTCCGCTGCCGAGCTTGGCCGCTAGATTCACCGGGCCGTATACGGTGGGCATGTTCAGGAACCGCGACTCTCGATCTGTCTTGAGCCACGCCAGCGGGCACAACCGGAGCAGATGCAGCTCTCCGGGGGTTATGTGGTCGTCGATGACACTGTTGCGCAGGTGCTGGACTGTCGGGATCCAGTTGGTCGCCGCCAACATACCGCCGCGCTCTTCGCATACGCTGTAGGTCTGCTGGGAATAACCCCCGGTCGCCATGGCGTACATGCCCTCCAGGAACCTCTGCCTGTCGGCAACCCGCCAGGAGTGGAAGATATTCCAGCTATAGCAGATCTCCCACGACGAGACCTCGTGGTAGAGGAACGGCATGTGATTGTAGTCCAGTTCCAGGCGGGCCATCTTCTGCGGCGGCCCCTCGCGGAACCATAGCAGAAGGTCGGAGATCGCGGGGTCGTTCGCGTCCAGCAGCCCACTGGCGACCAGATGCAGCGGCCCTGCGTCGAGATAGAACACGTGCTTCATCTGCCAGGGCTGTTCCTGTCCGATGAACGTTGGGACCATCTTGCGGACTTTCCCGTCCGGCCCTGTCCAGGTTTGCATCTTCTCTCTCTTGGCACGGAATGCTTTCTCGAATGCTGCTTTGTACTCTTGCGCTTCCTTTTCGAACTCGGCGGCGCGAGGGTGATTCCTCGCCTTCATCAGCTCTATTGCAGCAGTGAGTCCCTGATAGATCCAACTGTCAGACCACACGGACTGCACCCGGGATTCGTCATCGGACCAGCCTGCAGGAGGCATGATGCCCGGCGCCCCTGAATGCTCCAGGTGCCGCGCATACTTTATCCAGTCGCAGGCTTTTTCGATAACCGGCATCCACTCTTCCGCATACTTGGGGTTGCCCGAGAGGCGGACGTGCTCAGATATGAGCCAGAGCATAGCGCCGTGGTCGCAGAGCCAGTGGACGACCGATACCCGCGCGGGCAGGCTCAGGTAACCAGGGTGAAGCTTGAAAGCCGGGCCTGGCGGAGCTACGGTTCCTTGTGCCTGCTTCACCCCCTGCAGATATTTCTCAACCACGTCGAACCGCCCCAGCGGCAGGTAGGTCATTCCCATCGTTATGGCTGTGGGGGTGACCCACGTTCCGACGCCGTATCCCATTCCGCCGGTCAGCATAGTATAATCGCCCGTTTCGGGGTCGCGCTCCGCGCACACCTCGCTCGTCTGCCCGTTGCGGAGGATGAGCTGGTTCAAGTAGTCCTCGGGAACATCGAACGTGGCGGCAGTCTCCGGCTTTACCTTCCAGTAAGCCTCCGCTTCTTTCAGTGCGGCATCGTAACCCAGCGCCAGTTCCTTATCGAACGTCTCTCGATCTACCGGCATCATCGGGATCAGCAAGTCCACGTGCGATCCTACCTTGTTCAGCCAGCCGACGTGCAGTAGGTAGTCTTTGTCGCCAGGGAACCCCTTGCGGAACGAGACCTGGCAATCCTGTCCCGGCGCGACGGCGAGACGAACGCGGCCGTCGCCTTCGAGTACGTGGAACCCTTTCGCGCTATTGTAGGTCTCAGCCTCCGCGGTCAACTCGCGCCCATACTTCCGTCCCTCCGGCAGATATCGCAGCGTCCAGGCTTTCTTCATGTCCACATTGATCGAAGGGTTATTGATCTGGATGCCAAAGCCAGTGCGTTCGTTGGTGGGCACGCCCTCCGCGATATAAGGCACCGAGAGCCTGACCCACGCGAAAAGTGGCTCGTCACCTCTCTTCAGCGCCTTCCCGCCCGGAACGTGCGCGAAAACCTCCTGCCGAAGGAGCTCGCCGAAGTACTGCCATTCGCTCCAAAGGACCGGCGCTTCGGATGGGTTCCATCCTTGTATGACCGCGCCGTCGTCCGTGTAGGGGTTAGCGCCCTCGGGCGGTGCGGTCGCGTCCTCGGGTCGGACGGCCGGCCTGAAGTAGAAGACGCAGTTGGGGTCCGGCCAGGGCTTGCGCATGCGGTCCATCCAGCCCGCCATGGTGATAATCGCGCCGTTATGGACCACGTTGAAGCGGAGTATGTGGTCCTTCCACCCAACAACCGTCCACTTGTTGGGCATCTCGGTCCACCAAATCTTAGCGACCTCGACGTTCGGCTCTACAACTGGCATCTTAGCCTCCAGTGCCTCAGGAGTCTCCGCGGCGAGAGCAGGCCGTGCCGTCAACACAGTCGCAGCGGCAATGATCAGCAGAATTGTCACCCGGTTTCGCACTACATTCGCCCTCCTGAGCCGCGTTTCGATGCCTGCTTGGCCGAAACGGTGGAAATCTCCTTCCAGTTCTACTCCGATATCTCCGTTCCCTCGGCAAGACGCATCAGGTCCCGCTTGGGCTCGATCTCGTCACTGCCTGGTCCTGACGGACCGGATAGAATGCGAAGCCACTTGGAGATGCAGTCGAAGCAGATGACGACCGCCAGGATCATCATGATGATGGTCAGCGTCGCGTTCACCCTATCGCCGCCAGCCTGCAGCATCTTGCCTGTGTATTGCACGCCCGAAGTCATCACCGTCGCCGCCATGAACGTGAACGGCAGGAACGTGGTAAGGGCGTAGATCCGCTTGGCGGATTTCCGCAGGATGAATGTCGTGCCGATGGCGAGTGCGATCACACCCAGAAGCTGGTTGGCGATCCCGAACATAGGCCAGATCGTGGACACTGTGCCTGCCTTAAGGAGGTAACACCAGCCGTACGTCACCGCTGCGCTCGTAAGTATAACGCCGGGTAGCCAGGTGCCTTTGCCGAACGGTTTGTAGACCGAGCTAAGCATCTCCTGCAAGATGAACCGGGCAACGCGGGTGCCTGTGTCTATGGTGGTCAGTATGAAAAGCGCCTCGAACATGATGGCGAAGTGATACCAATAGGACATCAACCCCTTCATGCCGGGCAGGCTGGTGAAGATCCGTGCCATTCCGACCGCGAGAGTCACAGCCCCACCGGTCCGGCCCACGAGCGTCTCTTCGCCGACCATCTTTGTAAGCTGATCGAGCTGAGTCGTGTCCTGACCGAACATCGGGAACTTGGCCATATCGGCATTGATGGCGAAGTAGTCGTTCTGGTACAGGGTGCAGGCTGCAATCAGGGCCAGCAGGCTGACGAACCCCTCTACGAGCATCGCTCCATAGCCGATCGGCTTGATATCCATCTCGTTGCTGATCATCTTCGGCGTCGTGCCGGATCCAATCAAGGTATGGAAACCGGAGATTGCACCGCAGGCGATGGTAAGGCATACGTAAGGCCACACGGGGCCCGGCACCACTGGTCCACCGCCGGCCAGGTACTTGGTGGTGGCAGGCATTATCAGGGTCGGATGGACAATCACGATCCCGATGGCGAGCAAGCCGACCGTGCCGAGCTTCATGTAGGTCGACAGATAGTCCCTCGGGCAGAGCAGCATCCACACGGGCAGCACCGCCGCGATGAATCCGTAAGTCGGCAGAGCGATCTTCAGGGCGTCCGGGCTCAGCGTGAACCAGTGCGCGATCGAGCTGTGCGCGATCGGATTGCCCGCGATGACGCCTGCGATCAGCAGTGTGACTCCGATGACTGTGGCTTCCGTTATCTTTCCGGGCCTGATCTTGTAGATCCACTGCCCCATCAGGAACGCAATTGGAATGCTACAGCCGATGGCAAATACGCCCCAGGGACTGCCCTCAAGCGCCTTCACGACTGCGGCCGCCAAGCCGGCCAGCGCCACGATGATGATGAACAGCACCGCAAATGCCGTGCACCATCCCGCTACGGTTCCCAGGAAGCGGTGCGCGATCTTGGAGATGGACTCACCGCGGTTGCGCACGGAAGCGTAGAGTATGATGTAGTCCTGCACCGCTCCGGCAAAGACCGACCCGACCAAAATCCACAGCGCGCCCGGCAGGTAACCATACTGCGCAGCCAGCACCGGGCCGATCAGAGGTCCCGCGCCGGCGATAGCCGCGAAATGGTGCCCGAACAGGACGTATTTGTTGGTAGGATGATAGTCCTTGCCGTCGCGGTGTTCGTAGGCCGGGGTCTGCTTCTTCGGATCCAGAACCGCGACTTTTGCGGCCAGAAACGCGCCGTAGTAGCGGTAAGCAAGCGCAAGAAAGCATATAGCAAAGGTGAGTAGTGCGAGAGAGTTCATTCTGCCACCCATATGTGGCCCTACAAGGCCACGCCCAAGGACGAGCGCGTACCACGGCCCGTAGGCCCCCATTGAGAGTTGCGCATAGCGCAGCGGAACAGCGCCGCCGTTACTGACGAAGTAGCTAAATTATGCTACTGAGGTTGTAAGGTGTCAAATGATCAGTGCGGCGCGCTTGCTGAAGAGGTGTTACTCGTACGCAACTGAGACGTCAACGATCCCGCTGTACTCGCCCGGCTGCTGGTTCGGCCCCACGTGCAGAGTGGCGCCTACGTAGATGGTCTGCTCGCCGCTGCCGTCGAGGAGTCCACTGTCCGGGGGATTGCTGACGAACGTGTCGAGGGTCATATCCTGTCCGGTACCGGAGAGAGCTATCGATGCAGGCAGAATGATCGCGTACGATGTGCTGGGGTCGCCGGTGACTCGGAAGACGGCCGGACTACTGCTGCTGGAGGCGACGACCGCGACGCCGGAGGGGGTTCGCACGCCTGTAGTAGAAATGCTGACCGTACCGCCAAAAATGTTGGTCACGACCTGGCCGAACGACATATCGGATGTCCTCGATATGGCGATCTCGGCCGCCGACACGCGTGCACAGATGGCAAGCGTCAGCAGACACGCAACATATCCGAAGTATGTCGCCTTCCTGGAATGCATGATGTACTCGCTTTGGCACTGACGAGCAGGGCTTGCGCTGTTCAGGACTCCAGCCCCCTTCAGATTATCGGCCGCTGAGGCTCCAAACAAGACAGAAACGTGAAGAACTAGGACACAAATGCTCTTGCTGAGCCGACTTTCGACCCATGAGAGGACACAGCGAGGGATGTTTGCGGCAGAAAACGATCAGTCGTAAGCAACTACAACGTCAAATTTCGCCTCTATGGGCTCGGACGTCATTTCTAGTGGATGCACTTCCGCCTTGATCACTACGCCAACGATACCCGAGTTGGGGTTTCTATGGCCCAGGCTGCTGGAAAAACTGCAGGAGGCGACCTTGCGGCCTGCTGAGTCGTGGAGGTTCAGCTTGGGCGGCAATATGATCGAGCAGCTATGGTTGTCGGCAATGATGTCGAACTTGACGACTGTATCTGGGGACTTGATCACTTCCGGCAGAGTGGCTGACATCCTGACGCCAAACCGGGAGCATTCATCATCCGTCGGGTGGCACATTGTAATGACACTGACAACTTCAGCACGCGCTTCTGCCTCTGCCGTTGCTGCCGCAAGAGGCTGGCCCAGCAAGCAGCACAAGAGAACCAGAAACGACGCCATCCTGCAAAAGCTCTGCATCAGACACCTGCCTTGAGAGTTTCGGCACATGTCTATGTCAGGCAGGAATCGTGCCAGGCAGGGTGCAATCTTTCACGCCGCCCGAAAACACGCAGAAAGACCAGGCAGCTTTGCAAACTGCCTGGTCGTCATTTCCTTGGTCGGTCTCAGACGGTCTCAGATCCTAGTGCTAGTTGTAAACGATGGTAACGTCGAACGTGCCGGTATATGTGCCCGAGACCTGATTGCCGTCCGAGTGCAGGGTGGCGCCGACGAGCAAAGTATCCGCACCCGCTGTGAGAGTTCCGGTCGTGTCCGGGTTGCTCACGAACGTGTCCACGGTCATGTCATTCGTGCCGTCCGTGATTGTAATGCTGCCGGGCAGCGTGATGGCGTAGGTGTTGGTGCCTTCTCCCGTGATAGCAAACTCAGCAGCGGCTGGGCTTCCGCTCACCGCTACACCGGAACCTGTCGCCGAGCGGGCATCGTTTGTGCCTACCACTATAGTTCCCGCGCCGTCGGCAAAAGCCACGGTGCCGAAGTCAAGGTCTCTGGTCGCGGTGATTGTCAGCGCGGCTATGACTGTGGCTTCCGCGTTGGCGGTTGCTGTCGCCGCCGAAGCATTCACCGCTAGGCAAAACAGCCCGACCAGAGCGAGCAACGTTACGGATGCTGTCGTTCTGAGACACTTGCCTCTAACCATTGGGACCTCCATGTCAAGCTACAACCACGAATCGCTTCGTGTCGATCTGTTTGCGTGCTACCTACGCTGTTCCACAGAATCGCCGCAATGTTCACCATTTTTATCTGTTCAATCGTTGCACACGCATAAGCCTGCACGATGTGATGGACTCTGCCGATAATGTCGTTGAGTTAGAGTCGACGCTAATTTTAAGATTACGTACGTACGATGCCACAAACTACTGCAGCCAACAATAGAGCGAGTCCGACGCTCTTGCCTGCGCTGACCCTCGTGCTGGCAATGGCTGCCTTCGTCAACCCATTCGCAATGCCGGTGTCCTTCGCAGCCGGGACAGGCGATGCGATACTCCCCTTCGTTGAGCCGCCGCAGGACGATCTCTTGCTGGTGGCCCTGCAGCTCGATCAGCACATCCTCTCACGCGACCTCGACGGGTATATGCACGGCGACAGCATCCTGCTGCCGATCGGCGAGTTGTGCAGGCTTCTGGAAATGGGTGTTACGGTCGATCCTGCCTCGGGGACGGCATCCGGAACGCTTGCATCGGCCAAGCACTATCTGGAGGTCGACCTCAGGCGAAATACGGCGGTCGTGGACGGTAAGCCGGTGCCCTTCGAGCCTGAGATGGTGCAGTTACATCGGAATGACGTCTACGTGGACGCAAGGCTGCTCAGTCAGTGGCTGCCGGTCAACCTCGAGTTCAGCCAGCGGGATGCCATGGTGCGGGTCCGCCCCCGGGAACCGCTGCAAATCCAGATGAGAGCCGAGCGCCAGAACAAAGCGGCTCGGGCAACCGCGTCCATGGGCCTCCAGGACAATGGCTACGAACTAGTGTCCAATCCGTACAGGGCATTCGGTTTCTCGGCGGTTGACCAGCGGCTGACATTGTCGCTGTCTCCGTCGTCCAATCGATCCTCCACCGCGGTCTACTCAACACTGGCCGCCGGAGAGCTCTTCGGCATGGGCGCAGTGGGCGCCATCTTCAACAATGGAGGCAGTCCGATAACTCGCCTGACCCTGAGCCGCGTAGATCTGGATGCTTCCCTGTTGGGTGGGCTGCGTGCCCGCTCATTCGTTCTCGGCGACGTCTATTGCCCGGTCCAACCGCTGCTGTTAAGGTCGAGGCCGGGGAGAGGACTGATAATCTCCAGCTATCCGATCAACCAGCAGGACCACTTCGACACTCACACTTTCCAGGGCACTATCCTCCCCGGATGGGATGTCGAACTATACCGCGATGACGTCCTGATCGATTACAGGCCCGCCTCTGAAGATGGCCGATACGAGTTCAGGGACGTCCCGCTGCTGTTCGGGCTGAACACGTTCAAGCTTGTCTTCTACGGCCCGCGCGGCGAGCGCCGAGAAGAAGAGCGCAGGTTCAACGTTGGCCGCTCGCTCATATCGCCGGGGCATTACTACTACAGGTTGGCGCTCAACGGCCAGGACGACAGCGCCGGGCGTTTTCTTTTTCAGAACGACTATGGATTGAGCCGCGACCTCTCAATACACACGACGTTGTCCGCCCTGCGGTTGGAGGACGGCATCGACCGGCAGTATGCCTCCATCGGCTTCCGATCGTGTCTGGGCGGAGTCTTCATTCAGACCGACACCGCATTCCAGAAAAGCGGCGGCTCTGCGGCAGAGCTGGCGCTTCAGGCTATGGTCGGCAACGTCAGCGTGGGGCTCAGGCACACGCGGCTCCGCGACTTCACAAGCGAGATCTACCTGCCGCACCTCGACCCGCTCGAGTTTCGCACGAGCCTGCGGTTCGACGGCATCCGTATGCCAAGTCGGTTGCACCTTTCGCAGATGTCCCTTGGTATCGAAACCGAGCGCTACGCCTCGGGCGTCCGCATAACCCGGCTCACAGATCGAATATCAGCCAACATCAAGGGACTTCGGCTGTCGCACTACATGGACTACGAGACGACCGATCAGCCTGGCCTGGGACAGCGCTCTATTGCCACCAGGACGCTGGTTGTCAGCAAACGGTTCAGGCACACGGAACTGCGCGGTGAAATGCGAAGCGGCCTATCGCCAGGCAGCAAAGTCAACGAGGTGATGTTGAGTGTTGAGAGATTTCTCAGGAACGGGCGCATCCTAACGGCAGGCATAATGCATTCGGCCGAGACCGGACGGACAAGCGTAATCGCGTCCTACAACAGGAACCAGGGAAGCTGCGGCCTCGGGTATTTGGCGAGATACGACTCGGGAATGGGCGCTACCGCCGGCATCAACATGTTCCTCGGCCTTGGAGTGGAGCCTCGCACGGGCACGATCCACACCGACGCGAGCAGTATGGCTCAGTCAGGGGTGGTATCTCTGAGAACCTTCCTCGACGCGAACGCCAACGGCCAGGTCGATGCAGACGAGAAACCTCTGGAAGGAATCAAGTTCGCCGTGAACAGCCATGTTCGGGACGCCAGAACCAATGCGGACGGGGTAGCGCTACTGACGGGCCTGCAGGCGAATCAGCCCGTAGACATCAGCGTTGTGGAGTCGAGTCTGGAGGACCCGCTGTGGATCTCCAAGAAGAAGGGCTACCGGCTCCTGCCTCGCGTCGGGAGCGCTATGCTGCTGGACATACCGATAGTGGCTACCGGCGAAGTGTCGGGGACGGTCCGATTGAACGATAGCGGCGCGGTGCGTGAGTGTTCGGGCGTGAAGCTCGAACTCGTGGACCACACCGACAACGTGGTGATGACGGTTCGGTCGGAGTATGATGGGTTCTTTGTTTTCAGCAAGGTGCTGCCGGGGAAGTATACGGTTCGCGTGGCTGAGCGCCAGATAGGTTCCTCACGGTGGGGCGCGCCGAGCAGGGAAATCGATATACCAGCAATCGGGTCATATGTGGACGGGCTGGACTTTGCCCTCAGCCCGAGTGAAATGCCGGCCGCAACGACGGCAAGTCAGCCAGTGGCGCACGACGACGCGCCCGAAGTCGGCGGCGGATAGATCGTAGTGCAAGGGGAAGGCAAATGAACAGAGTGAAGACGATCTGCGGATCAATTCTCGTATCAATCACAGCCGGGTTTCTGTTGTGCGCCGGCACGCCGGCTCTGGCCCAGGGTCCCGGCGATCTGTTGGTAGCGCCGACGAGGGTAGTGCTCACCGATAGGCAGCGGGCAGGCGAGCTGGTGCTGATGAATGCCGGCACCACGGCCGCCACCTATCGGATCACCTTCACCCGTCTCCGGATGAGTGACACCGGCGGTGTGCAGGAGATTACTACGCCTGCCCCTGGCGAGCAGTTCTGCGATGATATCGTCAGGTTCACGCCGAGGCAAGTGACGTTGAAGCCGAAAGAGTCACAAACGGTGCGGCTGCAGCTAAGACTGGCCGCGGAACTGCCTGCCGGGGAATACAGATCGCACCTTCAGTTCAAGGCGATTCCGCAGAACCCGCCGGAGGGAGCACCCAGGCAGGCTGATGGGGCAAGCAACGGCGTCTCCGTTCGGCTGAAGGCCACTTTCGGGGTGAGCATCCCGGTGATCGTGCGGCATGGTCGCACATCCGCCTCTGCAACGATGACTGATCTGGTCCTGACGCGCAACGCCGCGCCCGATCAGCCGCTGATCCTGTCCGCCGTGATCAATAGAGAGGGCAACCAATCACTATACGGAGACCTGGTGGCGACGTTCTCTACCGGCAAGGGCCGGCCGGTAACGGTGGCGACGGTAGGGGGCGTGGCTGTCTACACGCCAAACGCCAGACGCATAGTGAGGCTGGAACTGAAGCCCCCCACGGGCACCGAGATCGCCAACGGGCGGATCACCCTCAGCTACAGAGAGAAACCAACCGACGGCGGCAAGCTGATCGCCGAAGCATCAGTGGATGTTGACTAGAACCGTCGTCAGCGTATCGTTATGCCCAGATCGGCCTGCCACAGGTCCTCGCACTTTATGCCTCGTAAGCGAAGCGCGCCTACGCGCGTGCCGAATCTCAACTCTCCTGTGTAGGCCGGAGCAGTCTGCACGCCGACCGTACCGACATCGGTTCTATACTGAGGTATGTATCCCGCTGATATCGCCAGCTTGTCCCAGGGACGCAGTGTAATGCCGTATTCCAAGCCCTGGCTCATCACCGTTCTATCGTCGAACTGCGAGGGTCCGACGACAGGGCCGGAAAGCCTGTCCAGCACATCTCCCCAGTGATCATCATCGCCTCGCGCTTTGCTAAAGCGGTAAGCCGCGTAGAAGCCCGCGAAATCGCTGAAATCGAACCGCGCTCGACCGTTTGCCGTCCAAATCACCTGCTCGGTGTCCACGACCTTAGGGTTCTCTCCGTTGACGTTACCGAGCGCGGTGATTCCTGCGTCAAGCTCGAGCGCCAGACCTCTGTTTACCCGGAGGGTGCGCTCATACCCGAGCCCGACCGTTCCGTAGCCCGCCGTCTGCCCGGCGGCATAGTAGTACAACTTCAGATCATGCGTGGGAGGATATCCGAGCGCCCGGGACGCGGGAACGACCGTGGGAGGACACAACGGGACCTCCAGATTGCTCGTGGCAGGGATAGCTTCGAGCGAGTTCACATAGCAGTCGCGCCCGGCGACGAGGTTCTCTGCGTCGCTCACGAACAGCAGTCTCCCGGTGACCTCATAAGGGCCGGTGCCCGCACAGGTCTGCACGACCGCGGTGCCCGCCACGGATTCCCCTTCTCCCGCCAACACGATCATCATGGCGTTGGGCTCGATGCCCGTCGGAAACACGGCAGTCACGGTCTTTCCCTTGACGGCCGATACCTTCCCGGTGACGCGGGCAGACCACGCGACTGAACAGCAGATGAGAGCAAGCAAGAGAGCATAAGAGATGAGCCTAGCCAGCGAGCGCATGCAGAACCCTCCCAAAGTTAGCAGTGGTCTCGGAACCCTTTGGTTCTTCCCTAGCGGGATAGGTGCTAAACACAATGCGATACTGGGGATACGGTAGGACTCTGCGCGGGCGTTTGACGTGTAATGACTGCCCCTCCCGGACGCCGTTGTCCGGAAGGGGCAGTAGCGATGCGGTCTGATGCCTAGTGGAATGAGGTGGCTATATCTTCCTGCCGTTCCTTTGCGGTCTTCTTGACGAACTTGGAGTTGGCGATCAACTCCTTCAATGTCGCCTCATACGCCGCCGAATCCAGCGGCAGTTGCACGGTCAGGTCCTTCAACTGCGAGTAGACCATCGTGTTAGCCAACTCGACGGACTTGATCCCTTCCTCTGCCGGTGCGATCAACGGAACACCATCAAGGATGGCGTCCACGAAGTTCTGGGTCACCACCTTGTGACCAGCGGGACCTCCTTCCGAAGGTATCTCGATGTGCCACACAGGAGGAACCGCAAAGCTCCGGTCCGTGGTGCGCGAGAACTCGGTCATCGGTATTTCATTGCGCGTGAAGAGGATCTTGCCGCGCTCTACCACGAGTTTGCCGCGTTCCCCCGCGACCTCCAGACGGTTGGTACCAGGCGCCTCGCCGGTGGATACGATGAATGCCCCCGTAGCGCCGTTTTCATATTCCAGGTAAGCATGCACCTGGTCCTCGACTTCGATATTGTGTTTGGCGCCGAACTGCATGAATGCCCGGATTTTCGAGGGCATACCGAATAGCCACTGCCACATGTCGAGGTTGTGCGGGCACTGGTTGAGCAGGATTCCTCCTCCCTCTCCACTCCAGGTTGCCCGCCATCCTCCGCTGGCATAGTATGCTTCCGTCCGGAACCAGTCTGTGATTATCCAGGTGATCCGGGTGATCTCGCCAAGCTCACCGCTGTCGATAAGCTTTTTCATCTTCTTCCATACCGGATCGGTGCGCTGCTGGAACATGGCGGCGAACACCAGCTTGGGGTTTGCCGTGTGGGCAGCTATCAGCCTTTCGCAGTCTGCCTTATGCACCGATATAGGCTTCTCGGTCAGCAGATGCAGTCCTTGCTGCATCGCGTCAATGCCGATCGTAGTATGATCGTAGTGCGGAGTTGCCACTATCACCGCGTCCACAAGGCCGGAACGAATCAACTGCGCGCTGTCGTCGAAGGTCTCCAATCCGGACCAGTTCTTGAGCTTGTCTTCATCGATGTCGCAAACGGCCGTAATCTCCGCCCGTTTGACCTCGCCTGCTTGTAGATACCTGGCGTGATGGCTGCCCATTCCGCCCACGCCGATAACGCCCATTCTCACCTTGTCCATAGCTTGTCCTCTAAGTCGTCTTACTTCACGAATTGCCATGTAAACGTTTACACGAGCCCGCAGAGCTGTCCTCCCCATTTTGCCCCGCAGCTCGACTGTGAGATCTCATCAGTCCACGGAAGCTGGGGTTCGGGCCTGGAACGGGTAAAAGTAATATGAGCGCGGCAGCACAGGAGGCCAGAAATGTACGTAGTGATCCGTCGGTACCGCATGGACCCGGAGTCCATCGATGAGGTGATCGACCTGGCGAGGAACAAGTTCCTGCCGCAGTTGATCACAATACCGGGCTTCAAGGCTTTCTACCACGTGCATACGGCGCACGATTGCCTTCTATCCATCAGCGTCTTCGCCGACAAAGTTGGGGCCGACCTGTCTAACCAACTTGCTCGGGACGCGGTGAAGGAATGGGCGGCGGACCTGTTGCCCCTGCCGCCGGAGATCATCGAAGGCGAAGTAGTCACCTCTGAGGTGGTAGAGAGCCTGATTACACCCAAGTCAACTGTGCTCTGAGCCGACCGGCGAGGTGTCGCGGACATCCCGTGGCCCGGCGATGGCAGTTGCACCGCAGGCGGTTGGGCACGCGTGCGAGGCAGATCCTAACGTACCGATACTTCCAGCCCCTCACAGTCCAGTATGACATTGACGCTCGATGCAAAGTTCGCGGGGTTGCGCACGAACTCCAGGTAGCGCGCCAGCCGCGGTGCAGCATTGACACTGTTGTGCGCTAGCACGATCGAGCCCTTCGGCAGCTTGCCAAGGCCGGCTTCCAGAATGTCGAGGTAGATCCCTTTCCCACGGCGCGCGTCGCCGTCCGCGTCCAGGTACAGCAAATCGATCTGGGAGGGGAACCCAGCAACCACATCGACCGCGTCCGCAGCGACTACTCTCGCAACACCGCTCGGGTCGATCCTTCGAACGTTACGTTCAGCCCGCGCGGCGTCCTCGGGCTTGATCTCTATGCCGATCAGGTTCTCCGCCTCATAGCACTTTCCGGGTCCCGCGGCAGCTCCCGCGTTGGAGAAGAACGTGTTGCCGCAGAAGACGCCCGCGGCCAGCATGTTGCGCGGCTGGCGGATCGCATTGATGGCGTACAACAGACGCTGCATTCGGGGAGTGATGGCGGTCCAGGGGATTTCGAAGAGCTCCGCGACGGCCTTTCGATGCGCCAAGAACTTATCATTATCATACCGGGCATGCGGCAGAATCCCAGCTTCCACCAGCACTTTCAGAGCCTCGTCTACTACGGCGATCTCACGTTCCAGTGGCTCAAGCTCCGCAAACGGGTTGCGGTAGTCCATCCGCAGCGTCTCGAAATCACTCGTCCGGTATTCGCAGACCATCAATCCCTCCATCAGCGGCGCGAGGCAAGATGAGCCATTATACATCAGATGGCCAGGCGATGCGGAAGCACTCGCTCTACATTGCAGAGGATGCGATGGGGGTGGCAACTGCGCAGGAGGGTGGTCAGCCCTCCTGCGGCCGTCGTTCTACCACGCAAAAGCCTCAGGCGCGGGTCCGCCGGGGCCGGGCCAGATCTCATCCAGCCGCTGCATTGTCTCGCACGAGAGTCTGATCTCCAGCGCGCGCAGGCTGCCGTCTAGCTGTTCCAGTGTTCGCGGTCCGATTATTGGGGCGGTGACAGCAGGATTCGCCAGCAGCCAGGCCAGCGCCACATTCGCCGGGTGTTCGCCTATGTCGGAGCACAGGGCCTCATACCGCTCCAGCTTCTCCCTGTTCATCTCGATCTTCTCCTGCACCCCTGGCTGCGCGCGTCTTCCTTCCGCCGCCTTTTGCAGCGCGCCGCCGAGAATACCACTGCCGAGCGGGCTCCACGGTATGACTCCCAGGCCATAGCCGAGGCACGCGGGCAGAACTTCCAACTCCACCGTGCGCTCACTCAGGTTGTAGAGACACTGCTCGGACACAAGGCCCATGAAGTGCCGCGCCCGCGCCGCCTCGTTCGCTTGGGCGATATGCCAGCCCGCGAAGTTGCTGGACCCGACGTAGATCACTTTTCCCTGCAGGACCAGAGTCTCCATGGCCTGCCATATCTCCTCCCAGGGGCAGTCCCGATCGATGTGGTGCATTTGGTAGAGGTCAATGCGGTCAGTTTGCAATCTTCTAAGGCTGTCTTCGCACGCGCGGATGATGTGGAGCGCTGAAAGCTTGCTTTCGTTGGGCCAGTCACCCATCTGCGCGTAAACCTTAGTTGCGATCACCGTCTTTTCGCGCCGCCCGCCGCCTTGGGCGAACCACCGGCCGATTATCTGCTCGGTAACACCTTCGCCCAGCTTCCATCCATAGGCGTTGGCGGTATCGAAGAAGTTGATGCCGTGCTCGTGCGCGCGGTCCATCAGTGCGAAGCTGCCTTCCTCCGTGGTCTGCGGGCCGAAGTTCATAGTGCCGAGGCACAGGCGGCTGACCAGCAGACCACTGCGTCCCAGGTGCGTATAGTCCATTGGCTTCTCCTGCTCTAGAGTAACTGCTGAGCATTCAGCTTCTTCCCACGGATTTCTTCCGGCTAAACCCAATTGCGCGATGACTGGTGTCCACTGCCTGCAAATATGCGATGCAAGAAATGAACAAGTATTAAGGCTTGCAGGCATTTAAATCTAATGGTAAATGAGCCCTTGACACGCCCTGAACGCTGGGGTATACTGCGGTTGTCGGAGCCCAGCAATATTGCTGGTTTTCGCACAAGACAGAGGCATTAGGAAGGTCTCGGCAGACTCCGCCGGAACGGATTTACAAAGGTCGGAGCCTGGAATGGATTGGGGGATCCTGAGTCCTGTCGGCCTGTAACACCGTCGACGCATTCACATTGCAAAGACAATTTTCTCAGTAGTACCGGCTTTCGCAGCGCCCTTGCGATTGCCCTCCTCTATCCCAGTTATCTCGATTGCGAGTATATAGTGCATCTCGGGCACTATTCTCCTGGCACCAGTCGAAGCGCGCTGCACAGCCCTTGTGGTACAGGCTGGGGCTCGTCACCCAACGAAACGGCAGAAGGAGCAGTCATCTGGCTCCTGTGATTGTCGTCCATTGTTCCGGAAGAATGGGATGATGTGAGTAGGTGAAAGGAGATACTTCCGTGGCAGCCGATCGGTCGGAAGGCACTCAAGAGGAACGAGTGGTCAGACTGACCAAGCGTGAGATCGAGGTCCTGACTCTGGTCTTGGAGGGAAAGAGCTCGCGTGAGGTCGCCAACGCTCTCTACTGCAGCAAGCGCACAATCGATTTCCACCTGGCTCGGATCTACGAGAAGTTGCAGGTGTCGAATCGAGTGCAGGCTATGCGACGGGCCACTATGCTCGGACTCGTCGACATGAGACAGCCGGAGCACAGCGCCAGCTAAGCTTGTTGGGCGTCACCGCTGCAATCAGCCGCGCGCCTTTGTGCGCGGCCCAGCCAGATTGCGTTCACAACCGCCTCGCTTTCTGCTAGAATGCCCCTATGACTAGCAAAGAGCGTATGTTGACGGCTATGGTCGGGAAGCAGCCGGATATGGTTCCGGTCGCCCCCGACATCTCGAATATGGTCCCCTGCCGTCTCACCGGCAAACCTTTCTGGGACATCTACCGCTCGGGCAACCCTCCCCTATGGCGCGCTTATATCGACGCCGTGCGCTACTACAAGATGGACGGATGGCACTACTACGGCTCTGTCCATTTCAAGGGTCAGGAGAGCCGATGCAAGTGGGAGCATAGGGAGATCTCAATCGACGCCGAGAGGATCGTCGTCGAACACACCGTCCATACCCCTGCGGGTGACATGACGTCCGAAACCACCTACTATGTCGCCGACCCGCCCACATCCACCAGGCATTGGATCAAAGACCTCCGTGAGGACCTGCCAAAGGTGAGGTATATGTTCACGGAGATCACCGGCTATGATCCGGCACCGCTGCGCGAACAGATGGATTATGCCGGCGATGACGCCGCTGTCGGTGCGACCGTAGGCGTGCCGGGGCTTCACGAACTCCACGGCTGGTTCGAGGGCGGTGCTATGAGCGCGATCTATGCAATGCAAGACTATCCGGAGGAGTTCGACGAGCTGATCCGCATAATGTCTGAGCATCACATACGCACTGCTGAGCTGCTCATCGACGCCAGGCCGGACTTCCTGCTTTTGGGCGCGAGCGGAATGTGGACGCTCAGCTCGCCCGAGATATGGCGGAAAACGAGCCTGCCCACGATTCAGAAGATCACCAGCATGTGCCGCAAGGCCGGCGTGCCCTCGATGCTTCACTGCTGCGGCAAGGAGCGGGAGTTGATCCACATCCTGGCAACCGAGACAGACCTGGACAGCGTGAATCCGCTGGAGGTCCCGCCGATGGGGGATTGCGATCTTGCCGAGGTGAAGAGAACGGACGGTCAGAGAATCGCGCTGATGGGAAACCTGCACACGACCGATGTGATGCTTCGCGGATCGGCGGATGATGTTCGCGCCGCGTCGAAGGCGGCGATCGACGCCGCCGGCGCCGGAGGAGGCTACATCCTATCGACCGGCGACCAATGCGGCCGCGATACCCCCGACGACAACATCCGCGCTATGGTGGAAGTAGCCAGGAGCTACGGTAGGTACTAGACAACACGTCATGCTGAACCAGGTTCAGCATCTGCCTGGGCCCTGAATCGAGTTCAGGGTGACGATCAGGACACCTTCCGCCACCTGGCGAAGACCTCGGTGTCGATCTCCTCTATGGGCTGGCCTTTGGTCTTGTCGTCACGCTCCAGGTAGGCGACGCCGTCGCAGACTCCCAGGAATGTGAACATTTCGCCCTGAGGAGACTTCACCTTGTCCATACGGTTGATGCCGTAGACGGCAGGGCCAGTCGAGGCTATGATGTCCCTGCGCATTACCGCTAACGGTTTGGTAGTCAAAATTGCCTGCCTCCGCTTGTGTTTTCCTACTGCTATTATACGATGAACAGCCGCAAATTGTTGAGTGGGGGCTGCGCGCTCAGACACATCTGCTACAATATCCGTGAATACTGCTGAATAAGGAGCATTCTGAGTTGGATTTCGTGCTTTCCGACATCGAGGTCAGGGTTCTCGGTTCGCTGGTCGAGAAGGAGGTAACAACGCCTGAGTACTATCCCCTGAGCCTTAACGCGCTCACAAACGCCTGCAATCAGAAGACCAACCGTGAGCCCGTGGTCTCCTATGATGAGGACGAGGTATTCGATGCCCTGCAGAGCCTGAAGGAAAAGGACCTTGCCATCTTTTGTGAGGGCAACCGTGTACTCAAGTTCGACAACTATCTGGCGGATAAGCTGAGCCTCTCTGCTCCCGAGGTAGCCGCAATGTGCGTGCTGATGCTCCGTGGCCCTCAGACGCCGGGGGAGATCCGCAGCCGTGCCGGGCGACTTCATTCCTATACCGAGCTATCTGAGGCCGAATCCGTGCTTGAGGGACTGTCCGCTCGCGAGGACCCGCTCGCGGTCAAGCTCCCGCGTCAGCCGGGCCGCAAGGAGAACCGATACGCGCACCTGCTCTCGGGGCCTGTCTCGGTCGAGGCCGAAGAAGCCCAGCCCGTGGAGGCGGGAGAGTCGCTCCGTGACAGGGTGGAGCGCCTCGAAGCCGACCTCGCGGCGTTACGCGCCGAGTTCGCGGAGTTCAGGAAGCAGTTCGAGTGAGAGCGGAGAGCTGAGAGTGGCAAGCAAGAAGCATATCGAACTGCTGGACCGTTTGTATGCATCCGAGCTTGGGTGCAGGCCCGAAGACTTCTATTCCGGAGAGATCACCGTCGTGTCCCTGGAGCAGATCGGCGGAATCCGGTTCGCCAAGGGCATCCCGCTGGTGGTGTTCTCGATAGCTAAGCCGACGGGAGCGGTCGTGTCCGTGCTCCCGCGCCTGAAGGACGCGGCCGACCGGGCGGTTGAGGGACGGGCCACACTCGATCAGGCATGGGATGCGGTGGAGAGCGCCGTGACTCCGTTGGCGGACGTGAGGTGCTGGTTCAGAGGCTGCAGGTTCTACTGCTCCCCTGAGACATTCGTTGATCAGACGTTTGGCGAGGTGCGGGACGTTACGGATACCGATGAGATCGCAGCGGGCCTGCACGCCAGATGGGGTGGGCGGGTCTTCGCGCAGATTGCAGACGCGAAGCCGGTCTCCTGGGCGGCGGTGAAGCCGCTCTCCGATGTCGCCTGGGACCTGAGCATTCAGACCCTGCCGGAATACAGGGGCAGAGGTTGCGCGAAGAGCGCCGTGTCCGCAGCGATGAAGCACATATTCGAAAACGGCAAGCTGGCCGCATGGGGCGCTGATCGGACCAACACGGCCTCACTTCGCACTGCGCGCTCGGTGGGCTTTCAGGATTACGGTCTCGACTTCGGCTGCGTTGTGCGGGAGGCATCGAGTTGACCAAAGCCCTCTTCGCCTGGAGCTGCGGCAAGGACAGCGCGATGGCGCTGCACGAGATCCGAAAGGACCCGGAGATAGAGGTCGTTGCCCTGCTTACGACAGTGACGCGCGACTACGACCGCGTGAGTATGCATGGCATTCGCTGCGAGCTGCTCGAAGCGCAGGCTGAATCCATTGGGCTGCCGGTCGAGAAGGTGTTCATCACGGTCGGCGCATCCAATGAGGACTACGAAGCCGCGATGCGGGAAGTCCTGGAGAAGCACAAGGCGCGGGGCGTGACGGCGGTCGTGTTTGGGGACTTGCTTCTGGAGGATCTAAGGAAGTACCGGGAGGACAAGCTCGCGCAGGTCGGAATGAGCGCCATCTTTCCGCTCTGGATGCGCGACTCGGCAAAGCTCGCGCGGGACTTCATCGCCCTCGGGTTCAAAGCCATCGTCTCTTGCGCGGACTCCGAGAAAGGCACGGGCGCTTTCGCCGGGCGCGAGTTCGACGAGCAGCTTCTCTCGGAGTTGCCGCCGGACTGTGATCCCTGCTTCGAAAACGGCGAGTGCCACTCCTTCGTCTACGCAGGCCCCATCTTCCGCCACCCGATCCCCGTCAAGGCCGGCGAGGTCGTCCTGCGGGATGAGCGCTTCTACTTCTGCGATATCTTGCCGGATCTGCCATCCACAACCACGACCTCCCAGTTCGCCAACAACGCGTGAGCTTTGCCGGCGATGGTGGCCATCAGTCGGTCGCTTACCCCTTTATCGCGCCCGCCGTCAGCCCTTCCGTAATCTGCCGCTGGAAGAAGAGGTAGACAAGCAGCGTCGGCAGCATCACGATCACGAGTCCCGCAAACAGCGCGCCCCAGTCGGTCTCATACTGCTGCTGCATCACCAGCGCCGCGATACCGAGTGGCAGCGTGCGGAGCTTATCGTCGGAGATGATCACCAGCGCGAGGGGGTACTCGTTCCAAATCCCGAAGAAGTTGAAGATGCCGGCAGCGATAAGGCCCGGCTTAGCGATGGGGAGCATTATTCGCCAGAAGACGGAGAAGTGGTTACAGCCGTCGATCATTCCCGCTTCCGAAAGCTCGTGTGGGAGGCTCCTGAAGAACCCGACGAGGATGAAAATCGTGAACGAGAGCGAGAACGCGACATACGAGGCAATCAGTCCGACGTAGTTGTTCCACATCCCCAGGTTGCGCAGCAGGAGGAACAGCGGCACGATCCCCAGGAACACCGGGAACATCATCCCGCTCATGAACGCGTTCTGGATGAAGCCGCTGCCCTTGAACTTGAACCTTGCCAGCGCGTAGGCCGCCATTGAGCCTATCAGCAGGATTAGGAACATGGATATTACGGTCACGACCACGCTGTTCGCAAAGCACTGCCCGATGCCGACCTTGGACCAGACGCGCTCGAAGTTGCACCATTGCGGCACCGCCGGCAGCGTCCAGGGGCTGACGAATAGCTCCCTCGCGGTCTTGAGCGACGCCGACAACAGCCACACCATCGGGTAGACCACGATGATCGAATAGATGGCCAGCGGCACATACAACAGCCCCCGCCTGATGCTGCTCTTCTTGCGCATGGAAGTCTTGCCCATCAGTACTCAACAACCTCCCTGCGCATCAGCCGTATGAACGAGACTGAAATCACGAATATCAGCACGAACACGACAACCCCGACCGCTGTCGCGTAGCCGAAATTGGAGTCAGTAAACGCCAGGCGGTACAGATAGGTCAGCAGCGTATCGGTATGATTCGAAGGCCCTCCGGCGGTCATGACCCAGACCAATCCGAAGATATTCAGCGTGTGGATGATGAGATATACGAGCCCCAGCTTGAGGATCTCCCACACCAGCGGGATAGTCACGAACCGGAACTGAGCCCATCCGCCCGCGCCGTCGATCTCCGCAGCCTCATAGAACGTCTTCGGTATGCTCTGCATCCCCGCCAGGAACAGCACGATGTAGAACCCGAGGCTATACCAAATGCTGGTGGCGATCACGCAGGGCAGCGCGGTCTTCGGGTCGCCCAGCCAGCCATTGTCGCTGACCTGGCCGCCGAGCCCGCTCACGATCCCGTTGAGCAGTCCCATGCTCGGGTGGTAGACGAACATCCAGAGCACCGCGACCGCGACGATCGATATCATATTCGGGAAGAGGTATATTGCCCGGAACGTCTGCGATCCGCGCAGCTTGCTGTTCAGCGCGCTTGCGAAGAACAGCGCAAGTGGGATCACCGCGATCACGCTCACCACGAGAAAGGCGAGGTTATGCTTCAGCGCCATCCAGAAGATCGGGTCCTCGAAGAGCAGCTTCTGGAAGTTGGCGAGCCCGACGAACTGCTTGTTCATCGAGACACCCCGCCACTGGAACAGCGCGACGTAGAACGCCTGCGCCATCGGGAACAGGAAGAACACCCCGTAGAGGATGACGGCAGGTGTCAGGAACAAAATGATGGTTTTGGTCTTGTCGCGTTGGACCATGCTACTCCATCTTGTGCTTCGGAATCGACTTGTCCTTGCGCGTCCGCTCTGCCGCGGCTTCCATGCGGTCCACGCACTGCTTTGGGGTGACCTCGCCATTCAGCAGTGCGGCCAACGCGCTCTCGATGTCCTTGCCCATCGTGCGATACCAGTCCCTATAATCAGCGCTGTAGGTGGTTTTTGCCTCCCTCATCAGCCTGGCCGGCTCGACGAGGTCCCTGGGCAGCTTAACGGCATCGGAGCCTTTGATCGACATCAGCGTGTTTTTGCGCTCAACAAACTTCTTCGCCATCGAAAGCGAGGTCATGAACTTGAAGAAGTCGGCAGCTTCGTCGGGATGCTTCGCGTCGGCCGGGATGATCCAGGTCTCGACACTCGCGTAAGTGATCGAGGGGTCGCCCTTGCCGTCGGCAAGCACAGGCGGGTTGAAGAACTCCATGTGGAAGTCCTTGGGCATCTGCTTCTTCATCTCGGAGCCGAGCCAGGTCCCGCAGGGGATCATCGCCGCCTTGCCGAGCACGAACTCCATTTGGGAGCCCGTATGGTCCATACCCATCGCGCCCTTCTGGAAGTAGCCCTTGGAGCGCAGTTCGGCGATCATCTGGGCCGCTTTCAGGAACGCAGGGCTATTCCAGGCGCCCGGCTTCAGGTTCTGCGCGTCCTTGAACGCCTCGAATCCGCCCGCGCTGATCGCCCACGGATAGAAGAACCCCTGCAGCATATAGGACGGATACTTGCCCTGGTAGGTGATCGGCGCTACACCGGTTTTCTTGATCTTCTCGCACAGCACCAGCAGCTCTTCGTAGGTCTTCGGCGGGGTCCAACCGTTCTTCTTGAACATATCCACGTTGTACCACCAGCCGTAGACGTTGTTGTTGAACGGCATTATATAGTAGTGGCCTTTGTCCATGCCCTTCGCCAGCAGCGAGGGCACGAATGTGTCCTTCCACTTCATATCCTGATCGTAAGCTTTGGTCTCGAGGTACTTGTCCATCGGCAGGACCTTGCCTTCAGCCACGAGTGCCCACGTGTCCATATCCCATCCCGGCCAGGTCAGGTCCGGTACGTCACCGGCGACAAACCGGGGCCTAAGCTGCTCCCATATCCGAGGGTTGCCCCAGACTTTGATCTTGATATTGGGGTGGGTCTTTTCGTATTCCCGGGCCGCGTATTCGAAGAAATCGAGCCCGTAGCCGCCCTGGAACGAAGCGACCTCCAACTCGATCTTGCCATCGGCCGTCTTGCCGTCCTTCGATTGCTTGCTTCCGCATCCGGCAGCCACCATGGCGAGGACGATGATCAGTACGACAAGCAGCTTCTTCATGCTGTATCACCTCTTGGGGAATCGAACAACGAAAGGTTATCACGGATGGGGTTGGTAGTCAATCAGACCGCCCTGCTATGTCTCCGCAGGCTTCGGCGGCGCGAGCGGTGACGCTAGACATCGCCTGCCATGGTGGATATAATCGTTCCAGACTCCAACCTCAGCCGGCCAGGCGGGTAGAGGGGCATGGAAGCGGCAGGCATGACTGACAACCCTCCCAATCTTGTTCTTGGATCGAGCGATGTCCGTACTCCTGAGCGCGGCGTTGTATCACTGCAGGACGATGGAACGATACAGCACGTCAATGCGCGGATGGAGGCCCTGCTCGGCGCCCCGGCACGGGAGTTGATTGGCATGTGCTACTCCGATGCCTGCGCGCGGTTCCTACAGCCGAGGGTCGAGGATGGCGAGGATTTCGTACGGAGGGTGCGAACTGCCTGCGAACACAGCGATACCGTTGAGGATGTCTTAGCAGTCCAAACGGACGACGGGAAGATCACCCTCCACAGATACTCCAGCCCCATGTTGGATTCCCGCGGCTCACTCGTGGGCCGCGTCGAAGTCTACAGCGATATCACAGTCCGCCGGCAGTTCGAGCAGGAGATATTCGAGCGGACAAACGAACTGGCGCTGTTGAACCAGGAACTGCAGCGAGCGCAGGAGCGGCTTGTACATGCGGCGAAGCTTGCTGCGCTCGGGGAGTTGTCCGCGGGTGTTGCCCACCACCTGAACAATGTGCTTGGGGTAATCCTCGGTAACATACAGCTTGCGCGACGGCGCGACCTTGATCCCTGGCTGCGCGAAAAGCTCGAAACCTGCGAACTTGCGGCAACTGACGGCGCCAACACCGTCCAGCGAATACGCGCCCTGGCAAGGTCCGAAGAGTGTTTGGTCGTCGAGCGAATCGATCTGAACGCGATTGTCGCCGAGGTCGTGAAGCTCACGGAGCCCAAGTGGCGCAACGAGTCGCAGCTCAATGGTCATCGGATAGAATTGGCGACGGATTTCGGCGATTTACCGCACGTTCAGGGTAACGCGACCGATCTGCGAGAAGTCGCCGCCAACGTGATACTGAACGCAGTCCAAGCGATGCCCGAAGGTGGGCGCATAGCCGTTACGACGCGGGCCGATGGGGGTTTCGCGGTGCTGTCGGTTGCGGACACTGGCGTGGGTATGAGCGAGGAGACCAAGGCTCGCATCTTTGATCCGTTCTACACCACGCGCGGCTCCGAGGGCACCGGCCTCGGGATGAGCATCGCGGACGCGATTGTCTCCAAGCACGGCGGCGACATCAGTGTCAAATCAGAGCAGGGCAAGGGCAGCGAGATCATCATTCGCCTGCCGTTTGCCGACAGCACTACGGCCGAGCCGGTCGATGCTCGAGCGGTTATTCCTGTGCAGCAGTCGGCGGCGATACTGGTTGTTGACGACGAGAAGATGTTCGGCGAGGTCATCGGTCAGATGCTCGTGGAAGGCGGCCACCGCGCCACAGTGGTGAATACGACATCTGAAGCCCTGGCTGTGATCCAGAGGGGCCGCTACGATATTCTTGTGACCGATCTTGCCATGCCGTCTATGAGTGGCTGCGAGCTGGCAAGAGCCGCAAAGACGATCGACCCTGACCTCGCCATAGTCCTGATGACAGGGTTCGATTCGGTTGAGGACAGGCGAGAGATCGAGGAATCAGGGATAGACCTGGTCCTGGGGAAGCCCGTGCAGCACGATAGGCTGCTGGAGGCGATGAGCGAAGTATTGGGAATGAGGGCAGCACGCAGACATGCCGAGTAACAAGCACATTCTTGTTGTGGATGACGAACCCGCATATCGCAGAATGCTCGCGGAGCTCCTTGAAGGCGTTAGCTACTCTGTGGATACCGCCGCGGATGGCGAGCAGGCGCTCAAAATGGTCCAGAAGTCCAACTATGACCTCGTCATTACCGATCTGAGCCTGCCGAAGATGAACGGCACGCAGGTGCTCTCCGCGGTCAAGCGCGCAAACCCGGAAACGCCGGTCATTCTCATCACCGGATACGCTACCGTTGACACAGCCATCGAGGCGATGAAGCTGGGCGCGTACGATTATATAGCAAAGCCCTTCAACATCGACCGGATCGAGCTTGTGATCGAACGTGCGCTGGAGCGCAGCAGGCTGATAGACGAGAACAACTACCTCCGCGGGGAGCTTCGCGAGAAGTACGGCTTCGACAACATCATCGGCAACAACCCTGAAGTGCAGAAAGCCTACGTGCTCGCCGCGCAGGTGGCGCAGACCGACGCCACGGTGCTGATTCTCGGCGAAACCGGCACAGGCAAGGAGTTTCTCGCAAGGTCGATCCACTACCAGAGCAAGCGTTCACAGGGGCCGTTCGTTAAGGTCAACTGCGCGGCGCTTACCGAGACGCTGCTGGAGAGCGAGTTGTTCGGGCACGAAAAGGGCTCCTTTACGGGCGCGATCGGGCGCAGAATCGGCCGGTTCGAGATGTCCGCGGGCGGCAGCATATTCCTGGACGAGATTGGAGACGTGAGCGCCGCCACCCAGCTCAAGCTCCTGCGCGTGCTGCAGGAAAAGCAGTTCGAGCGCGTCGGCGGCTCCGAGACGCTCACGGTGGACACCAGAATCATAGCCGCCACCAACCGCGACCTTGCCAAGGCGATCAAGGAAAACACCTTCCGCGAGGACCTCTTCTACCGGCTGAATGTCATAACAATCAACCTGCCTCCGCTGCGTGAGCGGAAGGAAGATCTGAAAGTGCTTGCCGAACACTTTGTTAACAAGTACAACGCCGAGATGGGCAAGCAGGTTGGTGGGCTCTCGGATGACGCCCTCGCGGCGCTTGCCGCGTATCACTGGCCGGGCAATATCAGGGAGCTTGAGAACTGCATCGAGCGAGCGGTAATACTGACTAACAACGAAATCATAACTTCGCAAGACCTTTATTTCTTCTCGCACGAATCGTCCGTTCCCGCTCCCGTGAGACCGGGCCTCAACCAGTCCGCCCAACCGTTGTGCTCGATGAAGGATATGGAAAGGGACCATATCCGCAGGGTTCTGGCCGCCTGCGATTGGCACATGACTCGGGCGGCGGAGATTCTGGAGATCGACCGGAAGACCCTTCGCAACAAAATCCGCGAGTTTGGCCTGGAAAGACCCGCTGACTGAGGAATCGGTTCAGGTGAACCGATAATCGGTGCTGGTATTACCGCGGGATTAGCTATCCCACGCTGCAAAAGGGCGGATCACAAACGCTATGCCCAGCCAGAACATGGCTGCACGTCAGGTTGTTCGGACGATTCCGGAGCAGATAGAAGCAGGGAAGATCCTGCGGATGGCGCTTCCGGAACTGCAATCGTTCGTGGAGCAGCAGGTGCTGGAGAACCCGGCACTGGCTGTTGAGGAATCCGCTCGCTGTCCGCTCTGTGGCGCTCCCCTCTCAGATGCCGCAAGCTGCCGCATCTGCGGGTCTTCAGTGGAATTCGCAGGTTCTCGCGAGAATCGGGACCTGGATGAGGCCGAATTCTCGGACCCTGAAGAGCTTCATTTCAGTTCAGAAGAAGACGATTTCGACCCGTTCCAGTCCGTCGCCGCGCAGACTGACCTGCAATCCCACCTTCATGGACAGGCTCTCGCTGTTTTTTCTGGGCATGAGCTTATTGTCGCCGACTACATCATCGACTCTCTCGACGATAGAGGCTACTTCACGGAATCGCTCCTGGAAACCGCGAACCTGTTCGGGTTGTCAGTGCCTGAATTGAGGGCGATCCTGGATGAGATCCAGGCCTTTGACCCCGCTGGCATCGCCGCTACTGACGTGCGCGAGTGCATCCTCATACAGCTCCGGCAGAGAACCGAGCTGCCCGAGGAGGGCAAACTTGCCCTGCGTGTGGCAGAGGAGTGCTGGGAAGAGCTTTCCAAGCTCAAGCTGCAGGCGATCGCGGATAGGTTCGATGCCGATCCCGATGATGTCAAAGCCGCTCTGGAGTTCATATCCAACGAGTTGAGTCCTTACCCCGCTTCACTCTACCACGCTCCCTGGCAGGAATTCGCGCCCACGCAGGTTGCCAAAATCGTTCCTGACGTGGTGATCCGGGAGACTGAAGACGGCCTTGCGGTGGAGGTGGTGGACTTCCGTCTGGGGACCCTCAAGATCGACGAGATCTATGAGGCAATCTACAACCAGGTACGAGGAAAGAACGGGCACTCATTCACCGAAGAAGAGCGCAGACACGTATGCGAACAGGTCAATAACGCCCGCTGCGTTCTCGAAGCGATAGAGCTTAGAAAGACTACGCTGGCGCGGATGTCGCTTCACCTAGTGCAGGAGCAGCGGGAATTCGTACTCAAGGGCAGGCAGTATGTGAAGCCGCTGACGCAGAAACAGGTTGCGGAAGCCGTTGGAGTCCACGAGTCCACCGTATCGCGCGCGGTGACCGGCAAGCACGTGCAGCTTCCTTCGGGCGAAGTCGTCTCCTTCAGTCTGTTCTTTGATGCTGCGCTGCCGATCAAAGAGAGAATTCTCCAGATCGTATCCGCATGCGGCCCCTCCGCACAACCGTCCGACGCACAGATAGCCGCGAAGCTTGCGGAGCAGGGAATCCAGATAGCGCGCCGCACGGTTGCCAAATACCGGGCGCAACTCCAGATTCCCTCAAGCACGCTGCGCGTCGCATAGGCATTTCGTGCCGCATCCTTTCCGCCCACACATACTCCAGACCCACCTGGCACGGTAATTGCTGTTAGCTCGCGTCCGAAGAGGAATGCTCTGCATTTCTGGAGGTTGAGCTATGCTCATCGATCTTTTCACCGACAAGACGGGAATCGCTCTGGGCCGCGCGCTGGATGGGCTGGCGAGGCGACAGAAAGTCATCGCCAACAACATCGCCAACGCCGAAACACCCGGCTTCCATCGTTCGGAGGTCAACTTCGAAAGTGACCTGAGCGCGGCTCTGGCCACCAGGCCCACTGCGGCGGCGAAGAAGAAGCTCCACGAGCTGAAGCCGACGGTGCAGATGGACATGCAAAGCCCCGAGAGGCCGGACGGAAACAACGTGAACATCGACAAAGAAATGGCCGACCTCACGAAGACCGGTCTTTCCTATAGGGCAGCCACCACGCTGCTGGAGCTCAAAGGCTCGATTCTCAGATACGTCATCAACGGAAGGTAGGGGATAGCTAATGGGTGCTTTTTCCTCATTCGATATAAGCGCAACGGGACTTTTTGCCCAGCGGACACGTTTGGACGTGATCGCAAACAACATCGCGAACGCTGAGACCACGCGCACGCCCGAGGGCGGACCCTACGTCCGGCGGCATGTAACGTTTCAAGAGGCCCTTGACGACCAGCTGAGGATTGGCGCCGGAGTGCGGGTCGAGTCCATAGAACCCGATCCGACCCCGGCCAGAATGGTCTACGATCCCGGCCATCCCGATGCAAGACCGGACGGATACGTGGCGATGCCGAACGTGAACATCATCGAGGAAATGGTCAATATGACCGCCGCCACGCGGTCGTATGAGGCCAACGTTACTGCGATGAACGCCGCGAAGGCCATGTTCAATGCGGCTCTGGAGCTAGGTAGGGCTTAACGATGAGAATCAATCCGATTAGCACGGGCATCACCCGGCCTGAGATAACCGGGCCAGCCACAACAGCGAAGCCGCAGTCCGCAGGCGGCCCCAACTCGTTCGGCGCCACTCTGCGCAGCGCGGTCCGTGAGGTCAACGGCCTGCAAATCCAGGCTGACAAGGCCGCCGCCCAACTGGCGACCGGTAACATCGAAGACGTGCATCAGGCAATGATTGCAATGCAGAAGGCGAGTATCGCAATGCAGTTCACGGTGCAGGTCAGAAACAAGGTAGTCGAAGCCTATCAGGAAATTATGCGAACGCAGCTATAGCAAGATCAACCGACAACGGAGTGTGGGTTATTGATAAATGGATAACGCAAATACCGGTGCATTAGCGGCTCTGAAGGAAACCTGGAACAACCTCAGCAACACCCAGAAACTGGTTGTCGCCAGTGTTGTCGCCATCTCGATTGTCATCGTCGTGGTCGTGTCGATGATCGGCATGCGACCTTCAATGTCCACCCTGTTCTCGAATCTGCAACCGGCCGACGCCGCTGCCATCGCGGACCGGCTGCGCGACCTGAAGGTCCCCTACGATCTGTCCGCTGACGGTGGGACGATCAAGGTGCCCTCGAACCAGGTCTACGATCTGAGGCTGAAGATGGTCACACAGGGCCTGCCCGCGGGCGGGACGGTGGGTTTTGAGGTGTTTAACAAGGCCAACTTCGGCATGTCCGAGTTCAACCAGAAGGTCACCTATCTCCAGGCCCTGCAGGGCGAGCTTACCCGTACAATCAGCCAACTCGCTCAAGTCGAGGACGCGAGGGTGCATCTGACGCAGCCCGAGGACCGGCTCTACACGGACAAGCAGGAGGAGGCCAAGGCATCCGTCATACTCCGGCTCAAGCGCGGGACGGCCCTGGGCGACGATCAGGTGGCAGGCATTGTGCGGCTCGTTGCCTCTTCGGTCGAGGGCCTCAAACCGGAGAACGTCACTGTCACCGATACTAACGCGAATATGCTCTCCGAAGCAACCGGGGACTCCGGTGGACTCTCTGCCCGCTTGACCGCTACGCAGGTCCGTCTCAAGCGCGACTACGAGCGGCAGTTGCAGCGCGACATTCAGTCTATGCTCGACAACATCATCGGCCCCGGCAAGTCCGTGGTGCGGGTGAGTGCGAAGATGAACTTCGATCACAAGGAAACCACCAAAGAGGAAATCACCCCTGGAGCCGATGGCAAGGGCGTCCTGGTTGCCGAGGATACCGTGAGCGAGTCATACAACGGCGCAGCCAGCAAGGCAAGGGGCGTCGTTAGCGTCACCGAGGGCAGACCCAGAACGCCGGCTTCGGCCAACTCCGACTATGTGCACACCGAAACGAGCAACAAGTATGAAGTCACTCGCAGCACGGAGCGCGTTGTATCCTCGCCCGGCCAGGTCGACAGACTTTCCGTGGCGGTGATGCTTGACAAGGCTGTCGGCGCAAGCAAGATGGCCTCGATCCGCGAGACCGTGAAGGCAGCCGTCGGGATCGACGAGACCAAGGGCGACGTGATCACGGTTGCAAGCGTTGCGTTCGATCGTTCCGGCGAGAAGAAGGAACGATCCGAAATCGCGGCAGCGAACAGGAACGAGATGATCAAGGCGATAGCCAGGAACGGGGCTGCCGTAGCGCTGTTGATAGTCTTCCTGCTCTTCGTCAGATCGCTCTTCAAGTCAATCAGGTTCCAATCGAGCGCCCCCACGCCGGCGCCACTGCCTACGCTGGACAACGCGGCCGACGTGATCAACAAAGCGTACGAAGGCGGCGAACCTCCGGCTCCGGAGCCGATCCGTGCTTCCACGTCCGAGACCTATGTCCAGGAACTGGTGAAGACAAATCCGGATGAGGTCGCCAGTGTCGTGAAGGCGTGGATGGCGGAGAAGAACTGACGCTCCCGCAACTGCACAGCCGCGAAGGAGGCACAAGATGCCTGTAGCTACTACCGAGATGAGTGGAATAGAGAAGGCTGCCGTGCTGATGGTAAGCCTGGGAACGGCCAGGTCGGCGGAGGTTTTCAAGCACCTCGACCGCGACCAGATCAAGAAGCTCTCTGCCGGGATCATCGCACTGCGAAAGGTGGACCCCGAGACGCAGGCCGCCGTGCTGGAGGAGTTCTGCCGCGCTAAGGCGCTGGCAGCCAGGGAACCAGCGCTTTCTCGCAACTACGCCGCCGAACTGGTCGACTCCATGCTGGAGACTGAACAGCCGCGGACATCCTTCGAGGATCTTGCGGGGCTGGATGGTGAGGCTATGAAGGCGGTTCTGAGTGCGCTTGACCACCGGACCCTGTGCCTCGCACTGAAGGCCGCCGGCAATGATATCAAGCAAGCGATCTTCGCCAATCTCACTACTCTGGAAGCCGAGTCGCTCAAGCGCGAGATGGAGCAAATCGGCGCGGTCAAGCTGCGCGAGATCGAAGAGGCGCAGGACAGAGTGGCCGCCCTGATTGCGCAGCAGCGCTCGTCACAGATGGAGGGGAAGCATTGAGTTGTGTTCTGAAGCTTTCCGGCTCGCCTGGCCCCACTGCGCCGGGGCAGGTCTATTTGCTGGATCCGCACCGCCCCCCGGAAACCAGTCGTGCCACACCCCTGGACGAAGCAGTTGCCGAAGCCGAGGCGCTGGTAAGCACAGCCCGCGCTGAGGCGGAGCAGCTTCGTCGCAGCGCCATCGACCGCGGCTACGAAGAGGGCTTGCAGCGTGCCGCGCAGGAGTATCGGCAATCGATAGACCAACTGCAGACCCTTATGGCCGAGCTGCGCGAGGAGCGCGAGAGGTTTTTCAGCGGGATCGAACCACAACTAGTTAAGCTTTCGGTGGAGATTGCCGAGAAGATACTCAGACACGAGCTGGAGTCGAAGCCCGAGGCAGTGCTGGAGATCGTCAGACTCGCACTGCTGCAGCTTCCTGACAGGGACTCGATATCGCTTCGTGTCAGCCCGCAAGACGCGGAACTGATCAGGCAGCACCGCGACGCGATGAAGGTATCGGCGGGCGGAATAAGAGAGATCGAAATCATCGAGGACCGCCGCGTCGATCGCGGCGGCTGTATTGTTGAGTCAAAGAGCGGAAGCCTGGATGCGAGAGTGAGCAGCCAGTTGTCCGAGATCGAAAGAGCGCTTTTGGAGGCTACGGGTGACGACGCAGACGCCGACCCTGGACCTGAGCAAATATAGTACCGTCTTGAAGCGCACCAACGCTCTCAAGATGAATGGGCGTGTCACCCAGGTGGTAGGCGTACTTGTCGAGTCGCATGGCCCCGCCGCCCGCATAGGCGAGATATGCGAGATCTATCACAGCAGGAACGCCGGACCGCTTCTCGCTGAGGTCGTGGGATTCCGCGAGGACCGCGCGCTTCTGATGCCGTTCGGAAACCTGAGCGAGGTCGGGCTGGGAAACGAAGTCGTCGCTACCGGATCGCCGCTCAAGGTCAGGGTCGGGCAGTCGCTGCTCGGCCGTGTACTGGACGGGCTGGGCAGACCGCTGGATGGCAAAGGCCCACTGGACTTCGAGGCGGAGGTCAGCGTCCTCGGCAGTCCGCCGCACCCGCTCAGCCGCAGGCGCATCAAAGAACCCCTGGCTGTGGGCGTAAGGGCGCTGGATGGACTGCTGACCCTTGGTTCCGGCCAGAGGGTCGGGATCTTTGCCGGCAGCGGCGTCGGCAAGAGCACGCTGCTTGGCATGATCGCCCGAAACACGGCGGCCGACGTCAACGTGATCGCGCTCATCGGAGAGCGCGGCCGTGAGGTGCGCGATTTCCTGGAGAAGGACCTCGGCGAGGCTGGACTGCGACGTTCTGTAGTGGTTGTCGCAACATCGGATCAGGTAGCGGTCGCAAGGCTGCGAGGGGCCCAGGTGGCCAGCTCGATCGCGGAATACTTCCGCGACTGCGGCCTGAACGTGATGCTGATGATGGACTCAGTTACGCGCGTGGCCTGGGCGCAAAGAGAGATAGGTCTGGCAACCGGCGAGCCGCCGACAACGAGGGGCTATACTCCCTCGGTCTTCGCCGTGCTTCCGAGTTTGCTGGAGCGGTCCGGAACATCGGACACGGGATCGATAACCGGCCTGTATACGGTGCTGGTTGAGGGCGATGATATGAACGAGCCGGTGGCGGATACGGTCAGAGGTATCCTCGACGGCCACATCGTTCTCAGCCGCGCGCTTGCGGCGCAGAACCACTATCCGGCCATCGATGTGCTTGCCAGCGTCAGCCGATTGATGCCCGAGGTTGCTTCAGACGAGCACAAGGAAGCCGCGGGGACGATGCGGGACGTGCTCTCTACTTACAAGTCGGCAGAGGACCTGATCAACATCGGCGCCTATGCCGATGGCAGCAATCCTAAGATCGACTACGCGAAGTCCAAGATCGACGAGGTCAATGCGTTCTTGAAGCAGAGCGTGGACGACCCTGCCCCGTTTGCGACCACTGTCGACTCGCTGGTCAGGATGTTTGGTGAGGGTGAATGAAGAGGTTTCGCTTCAGGCTCCAGGTGCTGCTGGACCATCGCAGAGACATAGAGAAGATGCTCCTCGGCGAGCTTGCGGCGCTGCAGCACGAAAAACTGCTGGAAGAACGGAAGCTGAGAGACCTGAACCGGGCGCGCGAGCGCGCGTGCGAGGCGCTTGTCCACCTTGCGGCACACGGGGCGAGCCCGTGGGACCTGGCGAACGGCGACGAGCACTGCAAGACACTCGGCGACGATATCGGGCTGCAGGAGCTGAATGTGGCGGCGGCTCAGAGACGGATTGACGAGAAGCTGGTCGAGGTGATCGAGGCTGCCAGGGAGCGCAAGGTCCTTGAGCAGCTACACGATAGGCAGCGCCGCGAGTACGAGCTTGCGTGCGCAAGGCAGGAGCAGAACGAACTGGACGATACGGCGTCGGTGAGATACGCGAGAGGTGTGGCATGAGAGACGTAGCATCAATCCTCTTTGCGAATGTCCATGCAGTACAGCAGCGCGTGGCGGCGATCGAGAGCAAGCTCAAGACTTTTGCCCCACACGTCGAGGCCCCGCCGCCTCAGGTGCCGGCAGCCAAACAGAGTCATCGTGTTGCAGGTGCCCCCCAGGTCCAGCCTTACTTCCCGAAGGAACTCGCTCTGGCGCTCCGTGAGAGTGAGGATGCGCCCGAGCCTGATAGGTCGGACTACGAGGCCATCATCGAGGAGGCCGCCAGCAAGAACGGCCTCGACCCCGATCTCGTAATGGCCGTCGTGAAGGCCGAGTCCAGCCTCAAGCCCAACGCGGTTTCCCGAGCCGGGGCGCAGGGCTTGATGCAGCTAATGCCGGCGACCGCAGCCTCACTGGGTGTGTCAGATCCGTTCGACCCGGCGCAGAACATCGAGGCGGGCACGCGTTATCTCAAGTCACAGATCGATCGGTTTGGAAGCACTGAGCTGGCCCTGGCAGCCTACAATGCCGGCCCGGGCAACGTAGTCAAATATGGCGGAGTTCCTCCATTCAACGAGACGAGGAACTACGTGTCACGTGTGATGGGATACCTGAGCGATATCCGGAACGGCAAGTAGTGTTCGGCGGCCGAGGGGAGACCGGCCGCCGCGCAATGTAAGCTAACGCTGAGATAGAAAGGAGGTGAAATGATGGTTGATTGCATAGCTGAAGCGCCCCAGGCTCCGATAGTGGAGGGAGGCGCTAAGACCGACCAGCAGGCGGGCGACTTCTTCGCTGTGCTGGCGGGTGCGACTTCCGGCGATTCCGGCGCCACCGGACAGGTGGGCCACCAGACGGCAGTACCTGCGCAATCGGTCGAGAACGCCGATGCCGAGGCGCCTCAGGATGCCGATGCGCAAGCTGTGCCCGTGATGATGGTCGGGCTTCCACTAATGGAAGTGCAGGCTCAAGTGCAGCCTCAACTCGACCAGACTTCCGCTGAGGCGGAAGCCGAAGCTGAGGGCGCAAACCCGACACAGGCTCAGACGACGGTTTCTGACAGAACCGTACAGCAAGCCATTCCCGAGACCGATGCGTCCGAACAGGTCGCTGCGGTTGGGGAGACTACGCCCGAGGCTCAGGCCGAGCCACCGCCGGCTCCGGCAACGGACAAGCAGGCGACTATCGAAGCTCTGCAGGAGATGACGGTTCAGGTGGAGCCACAACCGCTGCCTGAGGCTGCTAAGCCCGAGAGCGAGATCGCTGCCCGGATAGTGGCGGCAAGGCTCAATCCTATGGGGAGGAATGCCCGAAGCGGGGAGGTTCTCCCCATTACGGACGATGCCTCGTCCGGAGGCTCGGCAAAGCCCACTAACAACGCTGCGGCATCCGCAGTAGCCGGAAACAGCAGAGCCGATAGGCAGGAGCCTGCCGACACGGGCACGCGCATTCAAGTCGAATGGCAGCCTGCGGAAACGGTGACGATATCAGCGTCATCCGATGGTGGACCAGAGGACAACCTCCAGTTCGCCAACCACGGCGTAAGTCAGCCGGAAGCGAACGACGTGCCGGCTGCCAACCGCGGTCAGCAAGCGTTCGGAGTCGAGATGAAGGCGCAGTTCGCATCTGAGCAGGTGCGACAGGTGCAGCAGACAGCATCTGCACACGCTCCGCAGGCGGACCCGACACTCGCAGAGAAGATGGTGAGCCAGATCGTGAAGGGAGTAACCCTGAGCAGACTCGGCGACAACACTACTCTGAGCATTCGGCTCGACCCGCCTGAGTTGGGAACGTTGAGAGTCAGCGTGACCAGTCAATCAGGCGTGCTGACGACTCAGCTCGAAAGCTCGAACGCCGTGGTCAGAGGCATCCTGGAGACGCATCTTCCCGCACTGAAAGAGGCGCTCTCGAGCGCGGGCGTGGAGATAAGTGAGTTCTCCGTGTCATCGGGAACCGACTTCGGAGCCCAGGCCCAAAGGCAGCAGCAGACGTGGCAGTCACCGCGGTTCGCGCCGGCCGTAGCATTCGCCGGACAGACTCAGGAGATGCCGCCGGAACTGTTGGCTGCGGCGAGCGGAAGCCGAGCACTAACAGCCGGCTATAGCTGGCTGGCATAGCAGCGAAAGGAGGTGACATCAATGCCGGTAACAGGAGTGACAGGCACCGATTCAGTCTATCAGACTACGGACAGGAAGGCGGGGACTAATGCCCTGGATCGTGATGCTTTCCTGAAGCTTCTCATAACCCAGTTGAGGTCACAGGACCCGTTGAACACGATGGATGATAAGGAGTTCATCGCGCAGCTTGCGCAGTTCTCTGCGTTGGAACAGACCAGCAAGATGGCTACAGGGCTTGACAACATGGCCTTGAGCTATGCTGCAACACAGGCGATGGAGATGATCGGGAAGAGCGTGCACTACCTCGATCCACGAACTAGTGACGTACTGCAAGGCACGATCGATTCCGTTAAGCTCACGAGCGAAGGTCCGGTGCTGGTGATCGGCACTACGGAAGTGACGCTGAGTGACATCGTCGGAGTGGACAATGGCCTCCTGACCAACGCTGCCACGCACGCGATCACCATGATCGGCAGGACCGTTGAGTACGCCGACCCCCAAACGGGTGAAAAGATGACCGGGCAAGTCGGCGCGGTCAAGCTCTATGCGAGCGGCCCGACGCTTATGATCGGTGACAAGGAACTGCCTCTAGGCAGCATCACCAGGGTGAGCTAGGCAGCCTGGCACGGTAATTGCTGTATAGCGCCGGCTCCATTAGTGAGTCCGGATCAAGAGAGGAGGTGAGGCGGATATGGCGCCATCACAAATAGGCAGAATAGCAACCACGGGAACTCAACCGAACAGGCCTGCAGCGCGCAGCGACCGGTTCAGGTCAGCTCTTAACGAGGAGCTTTCCAAGAGCAGCCCCGTCAAGTTGTCTGCGCATGCCGAGAAGCGTCTGGAACAGAGCAACGTGCGGTTGTCCGAAGCTGACAAGGCACGGCTCGGCCGGGCCGTTGACCAGATGGGCGAGAAAGGGGCTGACAGGTCCCTTGTTCTGATGGATTCGCTCGCGCTGGTGGTGAGCGTCAGAAACCGAACGGTGATAACCGCTGTCGACGGCAACAGAGCGCAGAACGGCGCGTTCACCAACATCGACAGCGCGATAATCGTCTAGCGACCAAGCAAACGCACTGGACCTCACAGAGAGGAAGTGCGGCGCCGTGGACCGACTGAAGCGGCGCAATCGATCCGAATCGAGACAGCACGGAGGTCAACGAAAGTGATCCAAGCAATGTATAGCGGCGTATCGGGCCTACGGGCTTTCAAGTCCCAGCTCGACGTTATAGGCAACAACATAGCTAACCTCAACACGATCGGCTTCAAGTCAAGCCGCGTGTCCTTCCAGGAGATGATGAGCCAGACCTGGAATGCAGGCACCGGTCCCTCTGCGGGCTCCGGCGGCACGAACCCACTACAGGTAGGTCTGGGCGTAACTGTAGGCGCCATTGATGCCGACACATCCCAGGGTTCCCTGCAGTCGACAGGCAAATCCACGGACTGCGCCGTACAGGGTGGTGGCTACCTGATGTTCGGCAACGGGCAGAGCATATTATACTCCCGCGATGGCGCATTCAGCCTGGACGGAGACTACAATCTCGTGTCTGCCACATCGGGCTACAAAGTGCTTGGCTGGGTGCCGGATGCGAACGGCAACCTGATCACGAGCGCTACGCCCAGCGCGTCCTCTGGGATCAAGATCCCCATCGGGAACATGTCCAACGCTCGCCAGACTTCGATAGTCAAGATGGGCAAGAACTTGGACGCGGACGTTCCCGCTGGTACGCAGGTACGGCCCGATGCCTACATCTACGATTCTCTTGGTATCAAGCATACCATGGAGATCGTTTTCACCAAGGGTACCACCCCGAACGTGTGGACCTATGAGATATGGAGCCCTGACTCCACCGGAGCAGACCCGTCCGCCGATCCGCCCATACCGCCCGGGCCAATTGCGTCGGGTACAGTGAGCTTCAACGAACACGGCTACTGCACGACTGAGCCAGTGTCCGTATCCATGCCTCTGGACGTCCCGAACGGGGCGGACAATCCCATCAATTTCACTCTTTCGTTCTCGGATATGACTCAGCTCTCCGGTGACGACGGGTCCTCGGTTTCAGAGTACTACCAGGACGGATTGAGCGTCGGAACCCTTGAGGCATTCGACATCGGCAGAGACGGGATTGTCACCGGCATTTTTGGCAACGGCAACAAGCAGATTCTCGGCCAGATCGCTATGGCGGTCTTTAGCAACCCGGCAGGGCTTGTGAGAGCCGGCTCCAACATGTTGAGTCAGGGTCCCAACTCCGGTATTCCGCAGGTTGCCCCTCCGGGCACTAGCGGCAACGGAGTGCTGGCCTCGGGATTCCTTGAAGCATCCAACGTAGACTTGTCTAACGAGTTCGCCAACATGATAATCGCGCAGCGCGGTTTCCAGGCGAACGCCCGGACCATCACCACTTCCGACGAAGTCATTCAGGAACTGGTGAGTTTGAAGCGATAGCGCAGTGGTTTCGGATACTGCTTCGGTAGATCCTGAATACGCCCAGATTAGATACTGACGAGATGAACTAGCGGTGCGGGCCGGAGACTGGACTCCGGCCTATCCCGCTGACTGGAGGTCCGTGCTTGATAACACTGACTCTGTTCGATAACAAGCGGATCGTCCTTAATGCTGATCTGATCGAGTTTGTGGAGGGCACTCCAGACACGCTCATTTCGCTGACGGACGGCAAGAAGGTGATGGTGAAGGAGACAGTCGACGAGGTTGTCGACTGCGTTGTCGCGTACAAGCGTCTGCTGTCGCAGCCACTGATCCGAAAGGTGGATTGCAAAACCTACCGGCGGTTCAGGGGGAACTAGTCATGGACCTCGCAACCATCATAGGTTTGATCCTCGCCTGGGGCGCCCTGTTCGCGGCGCTCTTGATAGAGGGTGGCAAGCCGGGCGAGTTGTTCAACATGTCGGCGTTCGTTCTCGTGTTCGGCGGTACGGCTGGAGCGACCATAGTAAGCGTCTCCCTGGAGCAGATCCTTGCTGTGCCAAAGGTTCTCAGGCAGGCTCTCTTCGGTCGAACCACGGATATGCGCGAGGTTACGCAGACCGTTGTCGATTTCGCAAGGAAGGCCCGCAAAGACGGCATCCTTGCGCTGGAACCTGAATGCAGCAGGATAGAGGACAAGTTCCTTAGGAAGGGCATGCAGCTTGTTATCGACGGTACGCCTTCGGAGCTTGTTCGAGAAGTCCTCGAGACGGAGATCGTGGCCATGCAGGAGAGGCACAAGGCGGGCGAAACGGTGTTCGCCACAGCGGGAGGATTCGCGCCCACGCTTGGCATCATCGGAACCGTCATGGGGCTCATTAACATGCTTGCCCGTTTGAGCGAGCCTGGCAAGATGGGGCCGGCAATCGCCGCTGCGTTCATAGCTACGCTCTACGGCGTCGCGCTCGCCAATCTGCTGTTCCTGCCCATCGGCAGCAAACTGAAGTCCAAGACGACGGATGAGGTCGTCACCTACGAAATGATCGTGGAGGGAGTGCTCTCAATTCAGGCGGGAGAGACGCCAAGAATAGTTGAGATGAAGATGACTGCTTTCTTGCCGCCCAAGCTTCGCGAGAAGACTGCAGCGGAATCCGATAAGAGGGAGTTGCGCAGAGCGGCATGAGGAAAAAGCGCCTGAGCAGCAGCGAAAGTGGCGGTGGCGGCGGCCATGACGGCGGGGGATCCCTGCGCTGGCTGCTCACATATGCGGACATGATCACGCTGCTCATGGCCTTCTTCATAATGATGTACTCGATGTCTGTGATCAATCTGGAGAAGTTCAACGACGTGGCCATCGCCATCCGTAGCGGTTTCAGCGGCATAATGGCCGGCCAGAGCAACGCCGTTCTCTTCACGGACGGCCAGATCAGTTTCAAGCCGTCCGCGCTGGAGGGAGACACAACAGGCGTAGCGTGGCAGGTGATCAAGCCGATGCACGACTACATCAACCAATCGCCGGCCGCCAAGAAGACTATGAAGCTCTACATCGACAAGAGGGGGCTGGTCGTTAGCCTTATGTCGGACAAGGTGGTGTTCGAGCCCGGCAGAGCCGACATCAAGCCGGAAGCCTATCCGGTGATGGCCAGAATCGCCGGCCTGGTGCGTTCGATGACTAATGAGGTCAGGGTGGAAGGCCATACGTGCGATCTGCCCACGAAGTCTGCCCTCTTTGCGAGCAACTGGGAGCTGTCTACAATGCGGGCCACTAACGTGGTCAGATACCTGATCGAGAAGGAGCGCATCCCAGCCGCCCGGCTTTCGGCCGTAGGATACGCCGACACGAGGCCCGTGCGGCCCAATCAAACGAACCAAGACAGGCGCCGGAACAGGCGCGTTGACTTTGTAATTCTCAATGGAACACAGGAGTAGAGAATGCACATTTGGAGATCGAGGAGAGGCAAATCACTTATCGTGATCATCATCGTCATGCTCTTGCTTGGAGCAGTGGGCGGTGTAGCGTTCATGAAGTTCGGGGTCAACAAGCAGGGCAAGGCAAGCCACGGCCCTGAGCCTACTACAACGATGCAAATGGGTGAGATGGTGGTCAATCTTGCCGACAGCAAAGAACCGCACTACCTCAAAACCAAGATCGTGCTTGAGGTCAAGGGCACTGGCGGCGGGGGCCACGGTCACGGCGGAGGTGCGGAGGAAGCGTCTCCGAAGATCCGCGACGCCGTAATCGCCGTGCTATCGGCCAGGACTTTCGGGGAACTGCTTACACCCGAAGGCAAGACCGCCCTCAAGGAGAGCATCAAGAAGACGGTCAACGAGAGTCTTGGCGAAGAGAGGGTCACCAACGTCTTCTTCAGCGATTTCGCAATGCAATGAGCACTGATGCCAGCCGAGTCCGCTCTCGGTGAGGGAAGCAGTAGGAGGAAGAGCAAAATGGCAAAATCGAATCCGGCCCCAGAGCCTGTTGAGCCTGAGAACGATCTGCAGGCGGAGATGCTCAAGAACGTCCAGGAGCAGGTTGCTGCGCAGCAGCAATCCCAGCCAACGCCGCCGGCGCAGGAGGAGAACGTTCAGGTGTTTTCGAACGCGCCCGCCGTGCAGCAGGTGCAGTTTGCGCCGATCTCGGGCTCGCAGGACGTCAAACACAGCAACCCGCTGGACCTGATCCTTAACGTAGAGGTCCAGGCAACCGTAGAGCTCGGCCGGGCGAATATGCAGGTACGCGACGTGCTGGAACTCGGCCCCGGATCCGTAGTAGAGCTCCAAAAGCTCGCGGGCGAGCCGGTGGACGTCCTGGTGAACAACCGTCCTTTCGCCCGGGGCGAGGTGGTCGTGATTGACGAGTGCTTCGGTGTGCGAGTCACCGAGATCGTCACCCCGACCGAAAGGATCGCTAGCCTAGGATGAAAGTCTACAAGCTTACCATTTTGCTACTGCTCATCCTGGTCGCAAACCCCGCGCTCGGCGCGCGGCGGCGTTCGGGCGACTACGTCGTAAAACCGGGCGACACCGCCTCTGCCATCTGCACGCGGTACCGCCTGACCTACACCGAGTTCGCCAGGCTCAACCCGGGACTGGACATAAACACGATCAGGGCCGGGGAGCGCGTGAGAGTCAGCGGCACGCCGGACGAGGTCTCCTCAACACGGCGCACGGAGTCCACGCGCTCCGCGGAGCCTGAGGTGTCAGTTGAGCCGGACGTTGTTCAGGCCGAGGAATCCCGCGATGAGGCAGAGGCTCAGGATGAGAAGCCCGCTGTCGCTACCACAAAGCGGAATGCCGCCTCCGGTCGCGCCGAACCCGCGGATAGTCCGGCTGCTGATCCCAAGCCCGAGGCTAAAGCGGAGCCTGAGGCTGACGGATATCTGTCGAAGTACTACAGCACGCCCGAGAGCCCGTCGAAGAAGACCGAGCCATCGGTTGCCGCGTCACTGCTGAGGGTTGTCGGAGCACTTGTGTTCGTCGTGGCCCTTGCGGTCCTTTCCCTGTACGCACTCAAGCACTTCAGCTCCAGCAAGCTGACCCGCAAGTCGCCGCAACGCAGCATCAATATCATAGAGACGGCAGGACTGGGGCCCAACAGGGCGCTGCACATCGTCCAAGCGGGCGGCAAGTTCCTACTGGTCGGTTCCACACCTACCCAGATCAGCCTCGTGGCCGAGCTGAACAGCTCAGACGGTGAGGAGACCGACCCTGCCACTGCTGACGATTTTGCCGGCATCCTGCAAAGCGCCAGTTCTGCCGAGGAGCGCGCGGAGGCTGCATCCCGCTTAAGCGACGCGCTTCGCGACGGAGCGGCGTTCCTGCAGAAGAAGAGCACAGCTACCAGATCGATGCGTTCCAAGGCGGAGGCAAATGAGGCCTAGAGCAACCACACTATTGGTATCGGCAATGGTGCTCCTGCTGTCTCTTGCAAGCGCGTCCTGGTCGCAGACGCTGCTGCCCAAGGTGACGGTCGGGCTCGATCAGGCGAGCACGCCGCAGGAAGTTTCGAGCGGGCTGCAGATACTGATCATCCTGACGATCCTCTCGATCGCGCCGGCCCTGCTCATCATGCTAACCTCGTTCACGAGGATCGTGATCGTGCTCTCGTTCACCCGCAGCGCGTTGGGGGCTCAGCAGGTGCCGCCGAACTCGGTGCTGCTGGGGTTAGCCCTATTCTTGACGTTCTTTACTATGGCCCCCACGTGGTCCAGGATCAACCACGAGGCCCTGCAGCCGTACATGCAGAGGACCATCACGTTCGATGAGGCGACGCAGAAAGCGCTCTCGCCCCTTCGGCAGTTTATGCTGAAGCAGACCCGCGAGAACGACATAGCGCTCTTCGTGAAGCTGTCCAAGGGACCGAGACCCAAGAACCCCGGTCAGGTAGCGACCCATGTTCTCGTGCCCGCGTTCCTCACCAGCGAGCTGAAAACCGCCTTCACGATCGGTTTCCTGATCTACATCCCGTTTCTGATTATCGACATGGTCGTCTCGGTGACGCTGATGAGCATGGGTATGATGATGCTCCCACCGATGATGATATCCCTGCCGTGCAAGATACTGCTGTTTGTGCTTGTAGACGGCTGGCATCTGATTGTACGCGCTCTGGCGCTCAGTTTCCACTAGGAGTCCGCATAAGATGACCGACGCAGGTGTTCTTGATCTCGCTCAGCGAGCATTGATGGTGGCCGTGATGGTTGCTTCCCCGATCCTGGGGATAGGCCTGATCGTGGGTCTGATCGTCAGCATCTTTCAGGCTGCGACTCAGATTCAGGAGATGACGCTCACCTTCGTGCCCAAGATCCTTGCGATCATCGCCTCGGTCGTCGTTTTCGGGCCGTGGATGCTCACCAGCCTCGTCAACTTCACTACGAAGCTCCTTACCAACCTGCCCGACATGGTGAGATGACGTGAACGTGCTGAACTTTGGCATCGAGCAGATCATTACCTGGCTGCTTGTCTTCTGCAGGACTACGGGCATCTTCTCGGTCGCGCCGGTATTCGGCAACATACACGTGCCCATCCATACGCGCGTCGGTTTTGCCGCCTGCCTGGCATTCATCTTCACGCCACTCGTTTCCGCGGGCTACGCAGCACCGCCGACCGATATCATCGGCCTGACGTTCGCCATCGTCAGGGAGACGGCAGTAGGGCTTGCAATAGGATTCGTCGGAATGCTGCTTTTCATGGTCATCCAGAGCGCCGCGGAGCTAATCGACCTGCAGATGGGTCTGGGGTTCGCCAGTCTGGTGGACCCGAACAACCAGCACGCCTCGGTAGTCGGGCAGTTCTATCACATTGTAGCAACGCTCATCTTCCTTTGCGTCAACGCCCATCACCTGCTCCTGCAGGGGCTTGCCGACAGCTTCAGCGTCGTTCCGCTCGGACAGATGACGTTCAACCCGGGCGCGACTGGAAACATCGTGTTGATGTTCAACCAGATGTTCGTTGCCGCCATCAAGATAGGCGGGCCGATTATTGGGGTCATTCTCCTCACCGACGTCGCTTTGGGGATTCTTGCCCGTACAGTTCCTCAGCTCAACGTGCTGGTCGTTGGTTTTCCTGCCAAGATTTTCGTGGGGCTTGCGACGATGATCGTGGCGATGCCGGCCGTGATCGTGGTAATGCACGGCCTTTTCGGCGGCCTCCGCAGCGACATCCACGTAATAAGCCAGGCGCTGGTAAGGTGATCTAGATGCCTCTGCAGGACAAGACCGAGCCGGCGACCCCCCGGCGCAGGCGTGAAGCGCGGCAGCGCGGCCAGGTAGCCAGAAGCGCGGAAGCGAATTCGGCGATCGTCCTGCTGGTCTCCCTGTTGACGATCAGGTTCGCCGGCCCTTACATGCTCGAGCGCATGGGCTCACTCACAAGTCGTTATCTCTCCAGCTTCCCCAAGACCGACCTTACCACCGCAGCCGTGCAGACAAACCTGGTACAGATATTGCTGGACATGGCCGTGGTCCTCGGGCCACTGTTTGCCGCGGTCTTCCTGGCCGGATTCGTGGCGAACGCGGCGCAGGTGGGGCTGGTGTTATCCGGAGAGCCCTTGGTGCCTCAGGCGTCAAGGCTGAACCCAATTACCGGGATCGCCCGGATGTTCTCGACCAGATCAGCCGTCGAGCTTGCAAAAGCGCTTGCGAAGATCTGCCTGGTTGGATATATCGTCTTCATTTTCGTTAAGGCCGAGTATCCAACCATCGTCGGGCTGATAGGCTGTGACCCGCGGGTGATAGCTTCCGGAATGGCAGGCCTGATCTACCGGCTCCTGTTCAAGGCCGCAATGGCGCTCTTGATCATAGCTGCCATCGATTACGCTTTCCAGCGTCATCAGAACGAAAAGCAGCTACGGATGACCAAAGAGGAAGTCAAGGAAGACTACAAGCGGTCGGAAGGAGACCCACTTGTCAAATCGAAGATCAGGCAGCGCCAGCGCAGAATGGCGATGAACCGGATGATGCAGTCGATCCCGACTGCCGACGTGGTGGTTACAAACCCGACTCACTTCGCTGTTGCGCTGAAATACGATGCTGACGAATCGTCCGCGCCGGTAGTTGTGGCCAAAGGAAAGAACCTGATTGCTCAGAGGATCAAGGAGATCGCCGCTGAGCACAAGGTTCCGATGGTGGAGAACGTGGAGTTGGCCCGGGCGCTCTACAAATCTGTAGAAATCGGCGATGAGGTCCCGGCTGTCCTTTATCAGGCAGTAGCCGAGATTCTCGCCTATGTATACCGGCTCAAGAGCAAGTACGCAGCACAAGCAGGATAGCTCGTAGATGGCGGTTACGCTAAATCGATCAAAAGAGAGCCTTGGTGGGCTGGGAGCATTCACCCGTTACAGTGATGTGATGATCGCTGGCGCGGCGGTGGTGATCGTCGGCATGATGATCCTCCCGCTGCCCGAGTGGCTTCTGGACGGGTTGCTGTGTCTGAACATCACGCTTGCACTCATCGTCCTCCTGGTGACGGTCTACAGCCAGGAGGCCTTGGCTTTTTCGTCATTCCCCTCGCTTCTTCTGCTGCTCACCCTGTTCCGGCTCGGCCTCAACATATCAGCCACCAGGCTCATCCTCCTGCAGGGCAGTGCCGGGTCGGTGATTTCGGCGTTCGGACATGTGGTTGTTGGAGGCAACTACATCGTTGGGGTTGTCGTGTTCATCTTGCTGATCATCGTGCAGTTCGTGGTCATTACGAACGGCGCGGGCAGGGTGGCCGAAGTTGCGGCAAGGTTCACGCTGGACGCCATGCCGGGCAAGCAGATGGCAATTGATGCTGACCTCAACGCAGGCATCATTGACGAGAACGAAGCCCAGCAGCGCCGTGTCAAGATTGCGCGCGAGGCCGACTTCTACGGCGCGATGGACGGTGCAAGCAAGTTCGTGCGTGGAGACGCCATCGCGGCTATCATAATGGTCATAGTCAACATACTCGGTGGGTTCGGCGTCGGGATGATGAGGGCCGGCGGCAGCCTCGATGTAGTTGGCGTACTGCAGACCTACACGCTGCTGACCGTGGGTGAAGGCCTTGTTACACAGATTCCTGCCCTTATCGTATCGACCGCAACCGGCCTTATGGTGACCAAGTCCGCCACCGAGCACAGCCTCGGCTGGGACCTGGCCTCGCAGGTGTTCTCGCAGCCTAAGGCGGTTGCGATTACCGCTTGCATCTTCGCCATTCTCGCAATAGTCCCTGGCATTCCGAAGCTGCCGTTCATGCTGGTAGCTGCACTTGCAGGGCTGGTGGCCTTCTTCCTTGCGCAAAACGTGAAAGAGGCCGAGCGTTCCGCTGCGGCTGCCGCCGTTGAGACATCCGCGCTTCCTAAGCCTCCGGAGAACATGACTGATCTGATAGGCGTAGACACGCTCGAGTTGGAGATCGGGTATGCCCTGGTGCCGCTCGCCGATCCCAAGCAGGGCGGCGAGCTGCTCGAAAGGATCACGATGGTCCGCCGTCAGGCCGCTGTGGAGATGGGGCTGCTCGTTCCGGCCATCCGCGTCCGCGACAATGTCCAGCTTGGCCCCAATGAGTACTCGATAAAGCTTCGGGGCGTTGAGATAGCTCGCGGAGAGGTTTATCCGGGCCAGCTTCTTGCTATGAACCCCGGCACCGTCACCGAACCAATCCACGGCATGCACACCACCGAGCCGGCCTTCGGTATGCCGGCAACGTGGATCACGGAGGCCGGGCGCTTCGAGGCCGATGTGGCAGGCTATGCTGTTGTCGATCCAATGACGGTGCTGATCACACATCTGACCGAGGTCATCCGCAAACACGCTGGAGACATACTCTCGCGTCAGGACACTCAGGCACTGCTCGACGCGGTGAGGGAGTCGTCACCGGCTGTGGTGGACGAACTGGTACCCAACGTTCTCGGCGTGGGAGAGGTGCAGAGCGTGCTCCAGAATCTGCTGGTCGAGCGCGTTTCCATCCGAGACCTGACTTCGATCCTGGAGACCCTTGCCGATTACGCCAAGCTCACCAAGGACATCGATGTATTGACCGAATACGTAAGGCAGCGGCTGTCCCGCAGCATCTGCAGGCAGTATACGGGCAGCGAAAACACCTTGACCGTGTTCACGCTGCATCCATCGCTGGAGCAGATGCTCACGGACTGTATCCGGCAAACGGAGATAGGCTCGCGCCTGATTCTGGAGCCTGCCGTGGTAACGCAGGTGCTCGAGGCAACGAAACCGGCAGTCGAAAAGCTCGCCGATATGGGCAAGACACCCGTCTGCCTGTGCTCGGCGCGCATAAGACCGCACTTCAAGCGCCTTACCGAGCACTCATTCCCGATGCTGGCTGTGCTTTCCTATAACGAGGTTGACGCGAGTATCTCGGTAGACTCTGTTGGACTGGTGAAGGTAAACGATGCTGATTAAGAGCTTTATCGCTGACGATGTGCGCCAGGCCCTGGCGATGGTTAGGGAAGAGATGGGCGAGGACGCGGTGGTCCTGGATACCAGGTCCGTCAAGGCCGCCAGGTTCTTCGGAATCGGCACCAAGCAGCAGGTCGAGGTAATGGCCGGCATAGATGAGGAAGAGCCGATAGCCATCCTGCCCGAAAAGCCCGCCCCGCCGGCGGATCGCAGTGTGCCCCCGCCTGCTCCCAAGCCGGTCGAGCGGCAAGACAACGCGGCCGAGCAACTACGCGAGCTTTGGCAGGAGATAAGGCGCATAAAGCACCAGTTGAACGCCGGCGTCGAGGACGCAAACCCGTGGATACGGCTCCTCAAGGATCGCGGCGTATCGCCCGATCTGCTCGATGTGCCTCCGGAGACGCTTGCGGCGGTGCGCAATCGACAGGAACTGGCCGATCTGCTGGCAAATGCTATCAGCAAGCACACGGCCGGGCCGGCCCCAAGCGGATCCGTGATCGCCTTCGTCGGCCCCACCGGAGTTGGCAAGACCACCACACTCGCGAAGCTGGCGGCAAGATACGCGCTTCAGGATGGCAAGAATGTCGCCATCATCACCTGCGACACATTCCGCATCGGCGGCATCGAGCAAATCCGCGTCTACGCCAGAATACTCAACATCCCGCTTGAGGTGGTTTCTACGCCCGCTGACATGCAGCAGGCGATCGAGAAACACTCCGACGCCGACTTGATCCTCATAGACACAATCGGCCGGAGCCAGCGCAATGCTCTGCAGCTCGATGAGCTGAACCAGCTTCTGGCTCCCGCTCAGCCGACCGATATCTACCTCGTGGTATCCGCAAGCTCGTCTCCGACGGTGCAGGCCGATGTCGCGAACAGCTTCTCCGTCCTGTCACCTACCAGGCTCGTCATAAGCAAGGTGGACGAGTCCGATGTTCTGGGCTGCATCGTCAGCCTACCGGCAACAACCGGACTCCCGATCACGTGTATCACGAACGGCCAGGAGGTCCCGGACGACCTGCAAATGGCGGAATGCCGCGCGCTTGCTGACCTTGTTCTGGGAGACGAGGCATGATAGACCAGGCTGAAAGACTCCGGGTCCTGGCGAAGGGTGAGCTCTCCGTCCCGACGGTGGCGCCGACAAGTTCGCCGCGAATAGTCGCGGTAACCAGCGGCAAAGGCGGCGTCGGAAAGTCCAACATAGCTGCAAATCTCGCCGTGCTTCTGTCTGCGCGAGGCGTGCGGACGGGTATTCTGGACGCTGATCTCGGCTTGGCGAACGTGGAAGTGCTGCTCGGCAGCCCGGCGCGCCACAACCTTGGGGACGTCATCCAGTCAGGTCTGCCCGTGTCCGAGGCCTGGACCCAGGGCCCTGCCGGAATCAGGTTGCTCTCCGCAGGTACGGGCATCGAGTGGCTTGCGAACCTCAGCTCTCGCGAGAGGCAGCGGATCATCCTCTCCCTGCTCACAACTGACACGGAGCTGGATGTGCTCATTATCGACACCGCTCCCGGCATTTCTGACAACGTGATCGATTTCCTGCGCGTCGCCGATGAGGTCCTGCTGGTTACTACACCGGAACCCACTTCCGTGATGGATTCCTACGCACTCATAAAGACCGTGTCCCAGGCGCGGCTCGAAAACAGGCTCGAACTCATCGTGAACATTTCGGCGGACAGATCATCTGCCGAAAAAGCCGCGATGGCTCTGGACGCGATCTGCACCAGATTCCTGGAGACATCTATCGACGCCTGGGATTGGATCCCGTACGACGATAACCTGCGCGACGCCGTTGCGCGGCAAAAGCCGATCGTGGAGCTCTATCCGGCATCCGAAATGTCCAAGAGGCTGCGTATTGCCTCGCTTAACGTAATGTCCCGACTTCATTTGCCGAGGATGGTGACAGTGAGATGAACTTCGAGTCTGCATGGAAGATATTCGGCCTCGCGCTCTCGCTCATCGTCAGCATCATCGCATGGGCGTCCTGCGCGCTCTCCGGAGGAGACCTGCTGGAGTGCGTCATCCGGGGCATCGTCTACTTCGCCGGCCTTTGGGTCGTGCTCTGCCTGCTGGGCGCGCTGTTGCGTCAGTTCATGGTTTCTGGCAATCAGGAGTAGGTAGATGAGTCGCCCTGAGCGTGCCTCAGGGTCTGATATGGATGCTGGACCTGGTTCAGCATGACAGGAGAAGTGAATGGCCGAGAATCGCGATAGGTTGTGGCGGCAATATAAGACCGGCAGCGATCAGCATGCCCGCGAGCAGCTCATCACGTCCTACGCCTATCTGGCCAAATATGTCGTCGACCGCCTGAACTTCGCGGCGGTTGGCGCGGCCTCCTACGACGACCTGATCGGTCACGCGGTTGTTGGCCTGATCGAGGCGATAGAAGGCTTCGAGCCGGAGCGCGGCCTGAAGTTTGAGACCTACGCGATCCCGCGGGTCCGCGGCGCCGTCATAGATGCGCTCCGGAACCTGGACTGGGCTCCCAGATCTGTCAGAAAAGACGAGTCCGACCTGAGGCGGGTCTGTGCCGAAGCGGAAGCCGAACTTGGCAGGCCGCCGACTGATGAGGAAATCGCGGACCGGCTGGGAATAGACGTTGCCGAGCTTGAGGAGAAGCTCGCGCTGGTGGGGCGGTCCTCGCTGCTGTCACTCGACGAAACGCTGTCGGCAGGTATCGAGATCAGCTCCCCTGACGCGTCCGAGGACGATCCGTATGTGGCTGCGCAGAAACAAGAGCGGGCCAGATTGCTTGCCGAGGCGATTGATCAATTGCCTGAGCGTGAGCGTCTTGTCGTCAGCCTCTACTATGCCGACGGGCTTACGCTCAAGGAAATCGCCGAGGTGCTTGGCGTCACGGAATCACGTGTATGTCAACTGCATGCGAAGGCGACGCTGCGGCTAAATGGAAAACTCGCCAGGCACTCCGACGCCTTCGCCCTGATTGCCTAGCTTCTTCCAGGCAGGAGACAGGGGGGATTGGGATGACGTTCGAAGCTTCGGACTTAGCATCATCGGTAGTCAAATCCGTGGACCCGGAACGGTCCGTGGCAGCCAGCCAGCGGGTCGCCGACTTGACGCAGGAGCAGTTGGCGGCGCGGGCGGCAATGCAAGCTAGTATGAGAAAGGTCGACAATTCAGACAAGGTCGAGAAGTCGAGGTTCAAGCGCGAGGACAAGGGCCGCGAACGCAAGAACGCGCACCACCATCAGCAGCACCAGCCTCCTTCTGACGGCCAGGAGCATCTGATCGACACGGTGGCATAGCATGAAACCCATAGACTGCAGCAACCTCGCCGTCTTCGGCAGCACAGGGACCATTATCCTGCTCGCGGGAGTCGCTGTCCTGATGAAATGGATATCCTCGCAGATCGCTACGCGCGCGCACGCCGAGAGCCTCACGCCGGCCGACCTGCGCGTACTGGAAGCCTCGGCGGAGAAGCTGATCGACGACATAAAGGAGACCGCGTCGATCGCCTGCCGCGACCTCGATGATCGCTGCGAGGACCTTCGCAAGCTGATCCTGATCGCCGACCAGAAGATCGCCCTTTGGGCTCAGCTAACCTCGGAATCGCAGGACGTGCGGCACACTGAGCACCCCGAACCGACCGAAGCAGGCGAAGACGCGGATGTGGAAGTGCAGTCGAGAGTCTATCATCTTGCGGATTCAGGCTCCTCCGCCGCCGACATCGCGCGCGAAACCGGATTGCCAATAGGTGAAGTCACTCTGATGCTGAGCCTTAGGTCGGCTGCCAGGGTCTAGCCTGCCCGTCTAGCGCCCCCGTCTCCCCTGTCTACTCGCCCTGCTTCTGCAGGTGATCTCGGGGAGCACTCCGAACGGCGTTGCCGGAACACAGGCTCTGCGGGGAGCTAAGAGCCTCTCCTCTCTGCGCCATCTTGCCATCGGTCTCTTCATCTGCGCGCTCAGGAGCAGCAGGCAGTACAGCGCGGCCATTCCGACCACAGCCTCCACGCCGAAAGCGGCTTTCTGCGCGACGGGAGACCGCCGCTCCCGCCAGCCGGCAACCTGCTCCGGAAGCTCATGCTGCCGTCCCGCAGCCGAACAAGCCTCTATCCGTTCCCGGTGCGCCACCGCCTGCCTTGCGAGCGACATGCTGAGCTGTATGTAATGCCGTTGCTTCGCGGCAGGGCTTTCCTCCGGCGAGGTTTCGATCAGATAGGTGAGGTATCCCTTGGCCAGAAAACGTCTGTGAAAGAGCGACGGGTTCCTGCCAGGAAGCGAATCCACCGCCGAGAACTCCGCCGGCATCGCGTTCGCCCTGATCCGCTTGCCGAGCTCGACGAGCGATTGGTCCGGCGCCACACCCGACAGCTCCACGCAATCGAACCTGTAGCCGTCAGTCTGGCTCCATTCGTGCTTGTCCAGGATCAGATGCGGCTTCCACTCCTCGATCGCACGCGCTATCGTGCGCGTTTCGACGAGCGAAAGCCGGCTCCAGTCCCTGTTCGGGTCAACACCGGAGGAACCCGATCTGGTCCCGTGTGCGAGACCATCCGGATTGGCTGCGGGAATGATCAACACCATCGCGTTCCGCCGCAGGTCTGCGAACCCTTCTTCGCTCGCCCAACGCAGTGCCAGTTCCGCCGCCGCATGCGCCGCGCACGGCTCATTGCCGTGCTGTCCGGCGACTATGACTATGCGGGCCTTGCTCTTGATCGGCGCCGTCGGATCGGTGATCGCAACCCCGAACACGGGTCTACCCTGCTTGGTAACGGCCAGTATCAGCGGTTTGGCGTAATCACTGCCGGCAAGAGTGCTGACCTTCTCGCGGATCTCCTCGTAGGCGGACTCCGCCCTAAGCGATGAGCTGGCGCAGAGCATGCAGATCAGTGCCGCAAGAAGCAGCGGGAGGAGTCTAAGCAACATTTCACGACAGGTACTCATTTTCGGCTGTCCAGGTAACGAGGTGAGGCGGTCGGAGTGCTCTGATAGGCGGTGCGCACTTTCTTCTGACCCGCGGCCTCCCGCAACTGTCGCGATGTATCCGCAAGGGCAGCCCGCAGCGCCTCCTCGCATTCGTTTTGACGGGTCAGGATTTGCATCCTGAGGATATCCATCTGCTTCGTCACCCGCAGAATCTCGGCCGCAACAGCGCTTATGTCCGGGCTCGAAGATGCCGCCAACTGATCGAGATTCGCGGCTAAAGGGGATGAGGTTGCAATAAGATCGTTGAGTTTGGCGCAAGCCTCTGCTCGCGCTTCCAGAATATCGCCGAGCGAGTCGATATCTCCGCGGCAGATACTCGAGAAGAGCCGCTCGCCGGTTTCACGCAGTGATTCCATCACCGCCATCTGCGCTCGCGTCTGAGCCAGGGCTGTGTTCAGCGTCGATAGCGTCGGCGCCGGGTTGTTCATGGCGGGGGAACTCACGCTGCCAACTGCCCTTCCCCGGCGGACTGCTCCCGGCACATCTGCGCTGCCTGCGTCCACGCGTCCTTCAGGTCACTGAGTATGCCAATCACTTCGTCCGCTGCTCGGGCATCATTGTTGAGGCCCGCGTCGGACAGCCTGTTGTGCATGTACTCGTAGAGTCTCGCAAGGTTCGCTACGAGTTCGGGGGCGGGCTCGGGGTTGAGCGTCATCATCAGCTGGGCGATGATCAACTGGGCTTTGCCAAGGCTCGTCCTTGCGTCGACTTCGGATCCAGACAGAAGCTTCTCCTGCCCCATCCTCACGAAGCGAATTGCGCCCTCGTAGGCCATAAGCAGGAGCTTGTCGGGACCCGCGGTGGTGACTGAATTGGCCTGGTACTGGACGTATGGGTTTGACACAGCCATTCTCTTACTCCTCGTCGTGCGATTTCCGGTAGCTTACTTGCGTTGTTCTATGAAAGAGCCTGCGCCCTTACTACTTCTTGCCTGTGGAAGCGAGGGAAATGCTGCTCAGTAGCGCCGCTACGGTGTTGCCCTGCGATTGCAGCTTGCCCAGCGCGTCCTCCATCTTCTGGAAGTCCAGATAGAGTTTCTGCTCCCTGATAGCCAGCCTTTCGTTCCACTCGGCGATTTCGTTCTTGACATCCTTTATTTCTGTGCCGAGAGTCTCCTCGGCGGTGGTGATGGAGCCCTGGACGTCAGTGACCTTGCTGACGAAGTCCTTGATCAGCAGCCCGACGCCTTTTGTGAAATGCACGACGGATGTCAGCGGCACCGACGAGTCAATCTTAAGTCGCAGTCCCTTTGCTGCCTGGTTGTTACCGCTTCCCTGGGCAATAAGGTACTGGCCGTCCGATTTCGCCTCCACGCCATTGATCGTGCCTTCCATGTACTGGCCGGCATGGCCTTGCAGGAGGCCGGACTCCCCCGTCAGAAAGACTTCATTTATCTCAGTCGTTCCGATTCCGGCATTGGTGCCGGTGGTAACGGAAGTGTCCGACTTCACGGTTATGTGGCCGCCGGGCCCATAGCTCATTTGCCTGAGCGTCAAGTAGTTGCCGCTGCCAGTGCCATCCGCTCCGGTGGCCAGCGCAGTGACTCCGGTATAATTCGAGTACTTGTTGATCTCCGCGATCACTTCCGCCTGCGACATCCCGGCTTCAAGTAGGATGGTCCTGCCGTTCAACGTAAGCTGCTCTGTCTGAGTCAGATTTCCCGCCTGCTCGATAGCCATCGTTATTTGAGCGCGAAGCGGCGGGACAGTGACTTTGACCTCATAGCCCTGCCAGCTCGTTGCCTGGGTGTCCGGGCTGCTTGCCACGAACGTAACGCTCGGATTCGATGAGTCAAAACTTGAGGAGAACAGCGCGTTCACCTGCGGCAGGTTGTTTCTGAGCGCAGCCGCAAGTTCGGCGTTATTTACCGAAAGCTTACCGTCCTGGCCCATCGTGATCCCGATGTGGGAGAGTACCTTCAACTCCTGGTTGAGCCCGGCTGTCGGGTTCACTATGATCTGCCCGAGGTCAGACTGCAGCTTCTGCAGGCGGAAGTCGCCAAACAGGACCCCCTGGCTGTTGAGTTCCATATCGAATCTGAACTGCGAGTTGAGGAAGTCGATGGCGTTGTTGTACTGGGTGACGAAGTCCCCAACATTCTTCTGGATAGCGGAGATGTCGGTCGCGATTTCCAGCGTGATCGTCTTGGTGGGATCAGCGTTCTTTATGTTGAGTGTAACGCCGGGAATGAGGTCGGTGATTGTATTAGTGCTTTTCGTTACGCGTATCTGGCCGGCGCCGCTGCCAAGAGTGAGGGTCGCATCGGTCGCTTCCTGCACCACCTGGTCTATGAGGGGCTGAGTGCCTCCAGTAAGCCCTGAGGTGTCGATGCTCATCGCGTGGCCGGTCCCGGAGCCATTGGTCGTCACCAGCAACTGATACGGATTCTCCGCGTCGCCGTTGTTCACGATAACCGCGGTAACGCCTTTGCCCGCCTTGTTGATGGCATCGCGGAGGCCTTGCAGGGAGTTGTTGCTGGCGTCGATCTTCACATCGAATGCCGTGCCGTCGAGGATCGATATGCGCACTGTGCCTGTGCCGACAGCGTCGGTGACGTTCGCAAACCCCTGTGAGGCCAACTGCTGCGTCTGCGCTTTTGACTCGACCTTGATGTAATATGTGCCCTGCGCTGCGGTTGCGGCAGCCGTGCCGCTAAGGATGTTTTCGTCGCTGGAGGTTACGGTATTCGAGGCGAATGTAGCTGCGTTTGCGAGACTGCTGGCGGTGGTCTGTAGTGCGAGCAGGCGGGTGTTGAACTCCTGCCACGCTGCCAACTTCTGGGTAAGGTCGGCCTGCTTCTTCATCAGCAGATCAACTGGCCTGCGGGCGTTCTCCATGATCTTGGAGACGATCTCGTCCGTGCTCAGGCCAGAGATGATGCCGTTTATTGATGATGTTGCGGGCATTGTCTCACCCCCGAAACAATGTGTGCTGCTGCGGGAGCGATAGCATCGCTCCCGCAGCCTCTTCTCCTAATGCTGCAGGGGTTTCTCGAAAGACACCTCTGCAGCAGTTTGCTACTCAGTAGAGACTGCTACTGGAGCAGCCTGAGCAGGATCTGCGGGACCTGATTGGCCTGAGCAAGCATAGCAGTGCCGGCCTGCTCCAGGATCTGGTTCCGAGTGAAGTTGACCATCTCGGCAGCCATGTCCGTGTCGCGGATGCTCGACTCGGAAGCCGCGATGTTCTCCTTAGCAACGCTGAGGGAGTTCACGTTCGACTCCAGAATGTTCTTCTGGAAAGCACCGAGGTTCGCTCTGATGGTCGACACTTCGCTGATAGCGGCGTCGATCAGTTTGAGAGCATCCTGAGCCCCGTTGAAGCTCCTCACGTCGATGTCGGCCACTGTCCAGGTAGTATTGATCAGGCCGACCGCAGTGCCGCCGAGATCAGCGGCCGCCACCGAGTTCAGTGACAGCTCAACCGTCTGGCCGGCATAAGCGCCAATCTGGAACATCATCGTCGAGGACGTGATGAAGATCGCATCGTTGTGGTTGGCAACAGCATTGCCAGCCGTCGTCAGGTTGATGACCATGCCGCTGGTGGCGCCTACGAGCTGGAGCCCCTTACCGGCATTGAAGGCCTCGGTGCTGCCGTCGCTGTAGGTAACTGTCGCCGCAGCGTCGGTTCCCCACTCCACGACGTTCGTGGTACCGCTGATGAGACCACTAGCGTCGACCAGGGCTATGCCCTTATCGCTGCCGAAGCTGGTCTGATCGAGAGTGATCACGCCGGCGTTCAGCGTCGCGGTCACGCCGGTTGTGGAGCTGACGTCGTTGATCTTCTGGATCACCTGTGCGCCACCGTCAAGCGCATCGAAGCTGATCAGCGTTCCGTTGATCGTGATCGAGCTGGCGCCGCCGGCGATGTCACCGACGGTGTCCGTGTCCCACAGATCGTCGCCAACATACTGAGCCTTGGTAGCCGCCTGGGTAACGTCAACGCCCACATAACCCGCCACGGTGTTGGCGGCCGGTGTAACGTTGCCGAAGTCGACTGTGTTGATAACGGTCGCCTTCATACCGGCGCTGCCGTCCAGCAGCTTCTTCTGACCGAACTGGGTGTTTGCTGCGATTCGGTTCAGCGAGTCGATAGCTGAAGCGATCTGAAGCTGATCGGCGGCCAGCGACGCTTCGTCGTTAGCACCGGTGTTCGCGGCGTGGATCGCCAGCTCTCTCATGGAAATGAGCAGAGCGTGCGTCTCGTTGAGAGCACCTTCTGCTGTCCTTACCATGTTGATGGCGTCGTTCGAGTTGGAGATTGCCTGCCCCAGACCACCGATCTGGGCACGCAGTTTCTGGGAAATGACCAACCCTGCCGGGTCGTCACTGGCTCGGTTCACGCGATAGCCGGAAGACAGCTTTTCGATTGATTTGCCGAGCGCGTTGTCAGTTTGCCCCAAGTAGCGGCTTGCAGACAGAGCTGCACTGTTCAGGTTGATTCTAAGTGACATTGCTAAACGATCCTCCTTGACTGGGTGGCCGGGCCATCCTGACCCTGCCTGGCGTCATGCCTGAATGGTAATGCCGGACTCCTGAAACCGCCGCGGTTCCGGCAAATAGGCCAGTCGGCGGTAAGCGATACCGAACGCTTGAACGCAGTGCGCGGAGGCTACCAAGACCGGGACAGCCAGTCCCGGCGTATTTCCCACGCTCTCTGCACCACCTCCTCCTTAGCTATATGCCATACAAACCGAAATGTTGAATGAGAAAAATGCGCGTCTTCCCGCATAATCAGCGGGGTCCGCGGCGGCTGCCACTGTGGAGACCAAACCGCGCGTCTGAAGCCCGGATCCGCTGCCACGCCTCCACCTTACGCGGCCAGATCCATCTCCACACAGGCGGCGCGGAACGGACATATCTCATGTTTGATCGCGTACCTGTCGCTGTCCAGAATCACCTGGCGCGCAAGCCGCGTCCTGGCGTTTACCACCACGGGGGCCAGCAGATTCGTGCTGATGGTCCCGGCCTCGGTGTCTATGGTCACCGTCGTCATAACGACTGCCTCATTTTCGCTCTCCAACTGCAGGAACTCCACGTCCCAATCGGGCAGCACTACCTCGTAGTCCGTCACCACGTCGGAAGGGTCGACCATCAGAAACGCCAGATCCGCGTCCTGCGTCGATTGCAGCCACTTGAACACGCTCTCCGGCCGATGATCGATAAGGCAATACGACTGCCGGTCGCCCATGCCGATCATGCCCTCGGGCATTGAGATCAGCGCGCTATCGTCAACTTGGATAACCCCGAATCGGGTGGTATTGATGGTCATTCAGATATCCTCTCAACTCGTCAGCTCAGGTAGTCCGCCAGTGTACGGTGCTGCATGATATTGGCAGCGACTGTGAGCGCGGCCTGGTAGACGTTCTGCTGTGTCTGCATCTCGATGATGGCCGTGGGCGTGTCGATGTCCTCCAGGTTGGACAGCAGGTCCTTCATTCGGTCGCGCGATGCGACGAGGGCGTCGGCGTTGGCCTCAACCCTGGCGGCTCGCGCGCCAATGCCCGCCTGGATGGCCAGCATGTTCGCGTGGGCGGCGTCAATGTCGTGCAGAAGGCTCGAAGCCATCTCTACGTCCCCCGCATTCACGGCCGTCTCCAGATCGCTTAGGATGGTGAACACATCTCTGATGCCGGCTCCCGCGCTCCCGTCAAGGTTGAACAACTCATTGGCGGTAACGCTGATCTGCACCCTCTCCGTGGGCTGTATCTGCAGTTCGACCGTATCAGGTAGGCCCTGGAATATGTATGGAGGCACGGGGGGATCCGCGGGATTCAACAATAAGGGCGGCGTGTCCGTGCGGGTGCCGCTGTATATATACCTGTCCAGGTATTGCGTGTTGGCGAGGTCCAGCAGCCTGCTGCGGATGTTCCCAATGGTGAATAGAATCGCCGTCTTGCTCTCCGAGTCCAGCGAGCCCGTCACTTTTCCTGCCTCCTGCCGGAGTAGGATCATCTGGTCCGCGATATCCCCTACCGCCGCCTCGCTCGTGCTCAGGATCGACAGCGCAAGGTTGTTGTTCTCCCTGTACTGCTCGATCCCATTGATAGCGGCCCGGAGACTCATCGAGCGGTTAGCAAGGGTAGGGTTGTCCGAAGGCTTCGTAATCCTCTTGCCTGTCGTAACCACCCTCTGAGCATCCAACAGCCTCTCTGACGCTTCTCGCAGATAAGCCGATGCGCTACCCATCTGAAGTCCGAGCGTTACTCTCATAGCTATCTCCCCACTACGCCTGTTCTCTCTATGAGCATGGAGAGCATCTCATCGCAGGCCGTAAGCACGCGAGCCGCGGCATTGTATGCCTGCTGGAACCTGACCATGTCAGTCATTTCCTCATCCAGTGAGACTCCCGAGACTGATTGTTGCTGAGCGCTGAACTGCTCCAGGGTCAGGCTCTGGGTATCAGCATAGTGCTTCGCCAGGGCGGATTGCGTCCCCATCTCGGTGACTATAGTCTGGTAGAGCTGGCTGATCGTCTGTCCTGCCGGCAGCGCCTCGCTCCTCAACGCGGCGATCCGGAGGGCGATCGTGTTGTTGCCGACCGATCCGGACGCTGATGCCGCGACATTCCGGGGCGAATCCAGGATATCGGCCGCCACGCTGAAGTTGGCCGCCGTGCTTCCCTCAGTGAAGAAGTCTCCCGCCGGATCGCAGTCCAGGGTGAACCCGAGTCTGTGGATGGCGTTGACCTCAGTCGTGAGAGTCGCCACGAAATTGTCGAGCGCGGCCATAATGGCGGGAATGGCCTGATGGTGAAGCTCCATCAGCCCCGCGACCTCGCCGCCGGGTACAACACGCACGTCGCCTGTCGTCAGGGAGTAGATCTCCTGCGCGCCGTTCGCGTCCAGACGCACGCCGAGCTGGTCAGCGTGGACGCCCTGCACCAGCACCTTGTTGCCCAGAGTCAGTATGAACTCCTGGCCGCCCTTGCCCGATACTTCCACTCCCGCCAGCGCCGAAAGCTGTCCGACCAGCAGATCGCGCTGGTCCAGCAGATCGTTCGGGAACGCACCGCTGCTGCCTGCCCAGACGATCCGGGCATTCAGGTCCGCAATCTGGTTTACCAAGGCATTGATCTCGGCCACCTTATCCCGAACCGCAAGATCGATGCCGTCGTCGATAGCTTTGACCTCCGCGTAGGTGTTCCTTATATGCTGGGCCAGAATCCGGGCCTGGCCGATCAGCGCGTCCCGCGTGGCTATGTCCGTCGGCTGAGCGCTCAGTCTGTCCCATGCATCCCAGAACTTGCTGAGCTGGTTGCCGATTCCGTGGTCGCTCGGCTCGTTGAACACAGTCTCTATCTGGCTCAGGATCTGGCTCTTAGTCCCCCACTCTGCCGCGAGCGCCGCCGTCTGACGCACGCGCGAGTCCACGAAGTCATCCTGTATGCGTTGGATTTGCTCCACGTGCACACCGGTGCCGATGGCCACGCGTGGGCTGGCGCCGTTGGTGAATGGCCCCGTCAGAGGATTGCCTTCGCCGAGCATCACGCGCTGGCGTTTGTAGCCAGGGGTGTTAGCGTTGGCTATATTGTGGCTAAGCGTGTCGAGCGCTATCTGCTGGGCTCGCAGCGCGCTCATCGCCGTATTGATTCCTAGGAATGTTCCTGGCATGGTTACACCCTGGAGTCCAGCGTCAGGCTTTGGAACTGCCTTGCCGCTGGCACGCTTCCGTCATTCCGATAGGCCGGAGCGCAAGCTGTAAGCCCGGCGACGCTTCGGAGGCAATAGTCGGTGAGTTCCACCAAGTTCGATATGAGCTGGCGGTTGATCATCGTCTCACTGCGCACCTTCGTGCCCATCTCAACTACCTGGTGCGCAGCCCGGATCAACTGCCTGGACTGTGCGCCATCCAGTCGGTCTGCTATCGCAGCCATGCTTATGCAGTCCGCGCTGACGCCCAACTGCTCAGCGCACTTTGCAAGCACCGCCTGCAACGATCTCTCGGTCGCCGATATCTGCCGGAGCAGTCTGTCCTGCTCGAGTGTCGCGGCGCTGATGTCGCGCTCCACATTGTGGACCAGGGCTTCCCGCTGGTTCAGCGTGCACTCCAGAAAGCTGCTGTAGAGCCCGATCTCGTGCTCGATAAGCCTGATCAATTGTTCAACGGTGTTCTGTATCATCGCTAGACCTGCCGCTCCGATGCTCTCTGCAGTATCGCCCGTGCCAGATCGGCTGAGGAGACACTCAGTCCGCCCGCCAGCCGGCTCTTCGCCTCCGCCACCACGTCCGCGCGGATGCTTGGCGATGCGGCCGCGGCTTCCCTCGCCTTCTGGGCCAGGCGGGCTTCGACAGAGATCGTCACCACATCCTGCCGCGACACCGACTGCACTCTAGCTGTTGAATGCGTCTTGTATATCTTCTGAATCTGCGGGCCGAGAACTCGCTCGACTCCGCCTCCGGCCAATAACATCCCTTCGGCCCTCCGCTCCTCTTCGTTCATCTTACTTTTCGACAACGGATCCGCTTTCCTTAAGCGGTTTGTTGGCGATTGCCGACTGATCTTGAGCGCTGCTGAGCTGCCGGTAGAGCATCTCGGCAATACCTATGCCCTTCTGCTCCGAGGCCGCCCTGGCTATCTCATCATCGAGCATGTCCCTGAACATCGACTCCTCTTTCTCGCTTCCGAAGAGGTCCGTCGAGGTCACGGTAGAGCGCATACTCTTGAGTAGATGTGCCATGAAGACGCTCTCCATCTCCTTGCAGGCCTGGCGCAGCTTCTCGTCCTCGCTCCTGGCCTGCGCCTTGCGCTCAAGCCCCGGATTCAGCACCATATCGTGCGGTCGGATTTCCATCTCTACAGCACCTGCAATTCCCCGTGAAGCGCGCCTGCCTGCTTGATCGTCTGCAGGATTGCGATCACGTCTCGCGGAGTCACCTTCAGCGCGTTCAGAGCCTGGACCAGCCCATCGATCGTGGATCCGCCTCTCAGCGTCACCAGAGATGCCTGCTGTTCGGTCGCGTTGACCTTCTTGCTTGGCACCACCGTTGCCGGCGGCGGCGTGTTTCCCGAACCCATGACCACAGTGCCGGCTGGCGGCGATGGAGGCAGGGGCTGGCTGACCAGGTAATCCGTGCTGATCTCGACCGTCAGGTTGCCGTGCGTGATGGCAACCGGCGATATCTGCACCGAGCCACCGATCGCCACAGTGCCTGTTCGCTCGTCCACGACCACCTTGGCCGTGGTGTCCGGCTGAATGGTCAGCTCGCCGATGTCGGAGATGAGGCTGACGACCTGCGACGCGTAGCCGGGCGGCACTCTGACCGTCACGGTTCCCGCGTCGGTTGCTGACGCCGTGCCCGCGCCGTACTTGTCGTTGATCGCCTTGGCGATTCTTACCGAGGTCGTGAAGTCCTGGTCGTCCAACGAGAGGGTAAGGCTGTCGCCGGCAGTCATGTTCGTCTGCGTGCCCTTCTCTATGATTGCGCCACGGGGAATGCGGCCCACGGTCGAATGATTCTTGGATACCGAGGTTCCTCCACCACCGGTACTGAAACCGCCGACCGAAATCGGCCCTTGCGCGACCGCGTAGACTTCGCCGTTCGCCGCCTTCAGCGGGGCCTGAAGCAGTGTTCCGCCCTGCAGCGTCTTCGCGTCACCTAGCGATGACACCGTCACGTCGACCCTGTCGCCGGGCTTGCCGAATGCGGGCAGATCTGCCGTTATCATCACAGCCGCCACGTTTCGCACGCGCACCTTATTGGGGTCTGCCTTGATGCCGAACTCCTGCAGCAAGTTGGCTACCGATGATACCGTAAACAGCGCTTGCTGGCTGTCTCCGCTGTTGTCCAGGCCGACAACGAGCCCATAACCTACCAACTGGTTGCTGCGGACTCCGTCCACGTGCGCGATGTCCTTGATACGGACACCGGGCGGAGGAGCACTCGTCAGCGCGGCCGGCATCGCCAGCGAAGCCTCTGTCGGAGCAACGCTCGGAATCACATCCGCCGCCGCGGCGATTGCCAGAGCCAGAACAAGGATTGTGCTTATCAAAATGTGTCTATACATGAACATCTCCTCGGATGCCGGCGCAGGCGCCGTCAGAACAGGATCTTGAAGATCTTGGTAACCAGGCCTTCTTTCATCCGCGACCCGATGGGCCCACTGCCGAAGTGCACGATCTTGGCATCGGCAACGTATGTGGAAAGCACGGTGTTGTCCGATGCCACGTCGTCCGGCCTTACCACCCCCGTGAGGGTGATCCTCTGCGTTTCCTTGTTGGTCTGCACGTCCCGGGTGCCCTGGATTTCCAGGTTGCCGTTCGGCAGCACTTTCGTCACCGTGACGGTCATCCTGGTCACGAAGTTGCTGGTTCTGGAGGTCGTGCCCGTAGCTTTGCTCGACTCGCTCCCTCCGAAGCCGAACCCCGGAATCTTCTCCAACAGCGGCCCGATGCCGGGATTGGTGGACATGTCGTTCTGTTTGCTCACGTCAGTGGACGCCGTGTTGCTGGACGCCGCCGACTCGGCCACGATGATCGTAAGAATGTCCCCTACCTGCTTTGCCTTCCTGTCAGACACGAGCGACTTGCTTTTCTCCGTCCACAGAGACTCCGCGGTAGCGGGAGCTGTCACGGCGATCACCACGGCAATAACGATCAGTAGAATCGATTTCATATCCTTACCTCGACCAAGCCGGGACTGACTACCCTGGCCTGGATGTGTTCTTTGGTCGTGGGAACGCTGACTCTGATGTTGTCGCCCACCATCCCGTCCTGGGACGCGGTGCCCTTCACGACCACCTTCACGCCGCTTGCCCGCACGGACACGACTACCGGCTCGCCCTTCGAGACAGCGGGCCGCGCTCTGATCATGTCGCCGGTTATCACCGTGCCAGCGCTGATCGTCTTGCTGGCGATCGTCCCTTCCTCCGCCAGTGCGGTCAGATAGCTGGCCGCCCCGTTGGTGATGTCTCGATGCTCGATGCGAGTGTTTGAGGACGATACCGGCTCGTTCGCTCGTATGGCCTGAGTCGCCACCAGAACAGGTCCGGAAGCCCGAACGTTGAGCCCGACTGTCTTCTTCACGTAGAGCGCCCCATCGACCAGCACGTTAACGCAAATCTGCTGCCTGCCTGGCCCGATCTGCCGGTTCGGCTGCTCCGCCACGAGTTCCAGCTTGCCCGCGGGCACGAGTATATCGGACAGCGTGCCAGTCTCGGAGATCGTATAGGTGAGGTCGCTGAGCGAGACCTGGCCCGTAACGAACTGCTTGGCTGCCTCCACTATGTCTGAGCCCTTGACCGGCTGCGATGCCGAGACCAGGACCACGGTCGCGGGGGACTTGATGGTAACGGATTTCGGGTCGAATCCGGCGCAGGCCACCCGGGACCTGATCCACTCGGGCGTGATCTGCCTGGCCGCGCCCGGCATTGCTGATCGTGCGATCTCCACCTGACTCAGGCGCTCCACATCCGCTTTCGGGCCGGTAACGGTTGCGATATCACCGAGCCGGATCATCTGCAGCGGCTTCACGGACGTTGAGGACGGGACCGTAATGATCGTCGCGGCGCAGAGGGCGCTCGCGGCCAGGGTCACGATGATAAGGACAAAGAGAAGCTTACTCATCTTACCGCCTCAACTGATTTGCGATGCTGAGCATATCGTCGGCTGTCTGAATGCTCTTGGAGTTGACTTCGTAGGCGCGCTGGGCGACGATCATGTTGACCATCTCCTCGACTACCTTCACGTTGGACATCTCGAGAAACCCCTGGCTCAGGGTTCCGAGCCCGTTCATTCCGGGTGTGTCCTCCATCGGTTCGCCGGAGGCCTCAGACTGCACAAGCAGGTTGCGGCCGATGTTGGTCAGGCCGGCAGGGTTCTGGAACTTCACGATCTTGATAGCGCCAAGCGACGTCGTCTCCGTCGTGCCGTCCTCCTTGCCGATCACAGCCCCCTGAGCGCCGATGGAGATATACTTCATCTGTCTGGGGATGTTGATCTCGGGCCAAACGGGATATCCGTCGGAGGTGACCAATCGCCCGTTACCGTCGGTCTTGAAGCTTCCGTCACGTGTGTAGGCATAACCACCGGAGGGAAGCACAACCTGGAAGAAGCCGTCGCCCTCGATGACAACGTCGAGCTGATTGCCGGTCGCCTGCATGTCTCCCTGCGTATGCACCTTCTGCACAGCGCCGGGCCTTACGCCGAGACCGACCTGAATTCCCGTGGGTACCATCGTGCCTTCGGTCTCAGCCGCGCCCGCCGCTCGCATTGTCTGATATAGCAGATCCTGGAAATCGACCCGGCTCTTCTTGAACCCGGTCGTGTTCACGTTTGCCAGGTTGTTGGCGATGACATCCATGTTGAGCTGCTGGGCTTCCATGCCGGTGGCTGCTGTCCATAAGCTGCGAATCATCTAGTCAAGTCCTTTCCTGAAGAGGCGGCGAATCCCGCGGCAAGCTGCCCTGCTAGATTCTGCCGACCTCGTTGATGGCCTTATCCAAAGTGTGGTCGATCGCTTGAATCGACTTCTGATTGGCTTCGTACGCTCGCAGGTTGGCGATCATGCTGATCATCTCTCTCATCACGCTGACGTTCGATGTCTCCAGGGCTCCCTGAACGACCCTCACCTCCGCGTCGGGCACGTCGGCTGTTGTGCCGCTCTCATCGCGTTCCACGATCTTGAGGCGATCTATTACAGAGCCGCCGCTGATGACGCTTCCATTTGAGGCGATCTGCCAGTCGGATGGGTCTACTCTGATCGGTCCGGCCTTGCCCATAACGCGGTTTCCCGAGGGCGTAACCAGCTCTCCCTGGCTGTTGACGATGAAGCCGCCGTTTCTGGTGAGTTCCTGGCCGGCTGCCGATTCGACAACAAAGAAGCCTCTGCCCTCGATGGCCAGATGGCCCTTCTCGCCGGTGGTCTGCAAGCTTCCTTGAGATACGTCCTGGCGGGTGCGTATCTTAGGGTCACCAACCGGGGACTCGAGCCGCGGGGCCGCGCCCGCGGGATTATGCGAAGATTCCTGAGCCAGGGCCGACGCGAACGAACTGAACGCGATCGTTCTTCGCTTGAAGCCGGTCGTTGTGACGTTGGCGAGGTTATTGGCAATGATATCCTGCTTGAATGTCTGCTGAAGCATTCCTCTCGCCGCTGATGTGAGTCCTCGAATCATTCCTTGACCCTCCGGAATCACTTGTCGTCAGGTCTCGACGAGGACTTAAGCGGTTTTTGAGCGGTTTTTCGAGCGATGTTTTTCGAAGATTGCCCGTTAACGGCTCGCGCGTGGTGAAAACAGCGTAGTGGCCGGTCTCCGTCCCGGCCTTTCACTACGTTGTGTTCTGAAAATGGCGTTAGGCGGCGGCGGGGAGGGCGTCGTCCTCGCCGTCTTCCGGCAGTTGGATCGGGGTCTCGGCAGTGGGGAAATGCATGGTCTCGATATGCCGCGAGGGCTGGCTGTCGGCTCGATTGCCGCTTGCCGGCACTTCGGCATCCGCCAGTCCCGAGATCACTACCGCCACGTTGCCTCTATGAATGCCGGGCCGGCAGTTGAAGACGTGTTTGCTGCCGATCCAGAACTCCGCCTCATCCCCGGCTCGCTTGTTCAACCGGAGCACGTCGCCGACCTCGCAGCTAGCGAGGTCCGAAAGCGAGGCGGTGGCGGTGCCGAGGACTACACGACACCCGAGTTGCACGGGCTTCAGCGCGTCCGCGGTCTCTTCCGGCGAGGTTTCCTGCCGTCTTGCTGCTAACGTGCCTGACTCGGCCGCCGATACGGCAGGCATCACACGCTCTATCCCCGCCGCGGGGATGCAGATCGTCATCATGCCCACGGAGTTTCCAGTCTGCACTTCGCAGTTGCAGACAAGCACCGTTTCGGAAGGGGCAAACGCTTCGTCGATATACTCCGCTTCGGCAGCACGTTCCACTGTGATCTCAGTGGTCGCGGCGCCGGGCCATGCCTTGGCATAGAGAGGGACTATCTGCTCCACAACCTTCTTCGCCACGGCGATATCCAGAGGTGTCAGGTCACTCGGTGTTGCCGGCAGATTGGGGTTTCCGCCGCAAAGGTAGTCCACCCACACGCCGACTATGCTGGAGTTCACCGCGAAGTAGGCGTTCGTGCCCATGGAACTGACTGATATCTCAGCCACCAGTGTCTTGGGAGGAATCGCCGCGCGATATTGCTTGTATGTCACCTGATCGATGCTGATCAGGTCAACCCGGGTGGCGGCGGCGCTGATGCCCGATAACTCGCCGGACAGCTCTGCGGCGAAGCTTTCGTGTATTGTCTGCAGCACCCGTAGGTTTTCCTTGGAGAACCTGTCCGGCTTGGCGAAATCGTAGAGCCTTACCTGGCGCTCCTTCTTGCGTCCGCCTCTCATACGTCCGGGTGCGTTAGCGGACTCGTATGCCGACAGGAGGGTGTTCATCTCCTCCTGCGACAAGATCGCCTGCCCGTCCTGGTGCTGCCACTGAGCAGCGGTATCACGCAGTATTCTCTGTTGCTCTTCGGATAGCTGATCAGTCAATTCTTTTCCCCGTGTCCCGTCAGCCCTGAATCCGGTTCAGGGTTCGCGCTCCGGCTTTGTGTCAGGCCGCTGCCGCCTGCTCGGTCTCGTAGAGCGCCGTGTTTATCTCAAAGCTGCCGCAAGTGGTTACCATTGGCACGACGAGGGCCGGAACGGCGACGGAAACCTCAACGTTCCAACCCTTTATGATGGTCGGTGTGCTGATGTTACACTCGTAGCCCCGGTCGCTGAGAAGCTGAGTGGCTCTCCCGGTAATGATGTTCGCCAGTTCCGAGATAGCGCTCCACGCCATCTCGTCCATGGACGCTAGCGGCTGGCCCATCATCACCGACGCCATCTTCTGCGCCGTAGTCATCGACATTCCGTACAGCACATTGCCCGCGACCACACCGTCCACTCCCAGCTCTATTGTAATCTGCTGAGTAGTGCTGGCTATCCGGCGCATGGAGAGCGTCCCGCGCACGGGCTTCTGGTTGAGGACAGTCTCAACCACAAGGAACCCGGCCCGCACGAACGGCTCCACAAGCTCGACTTTCATCTAGTCTGCCTCCGCTTGCCGAAGCCCTGTATGCGATATGCCATAGACGATGCTCCGTATATCTCAACGGCCTAGTCTTGCCAGCCGCTCCTGTCACACGAACTCTTCTGAATTGTCGGATCTGATGCTTATGGTGCCTTCCTCGTCCAGACGACGGACGATCGCCATTATGCGGCGCTGAGCGGCCTCCACATCCTTGACTTTCACCCGGCCCATCATCTCCAGGTCTTCCTTCATCGCCTCAACGGCGCGTTCGGACATGTTCCTGAAGATGGCTGCCTTGATCTCCTCGGTCGAGCCCTTGATAGCCAGGCGGACGTCCTCTTGCTCCGTTTCCTGCAGGATTGCCTGCAGCGCGTGGTCGTCGAGTTTGACGATATCATCGAACGTAAACAGCATCTGCCGGACGCTCTCCGCCATGTCGGCCTCGACGCTATCGAGATAGCCCAATATCTTAGATTCGGTTGTACGGTCGGAGTTGTTCAGGATAGCTACAAGCGAGTTGACGCCGCCTACGGCCCTCATGGCCGTGCTGCCTTCTCGCGCCAGCTTGGCCTCCAGAACTTCCTCAACGGCTTGGGAGATGTCCGGAGACACGGACTGCATGGCGCTGAGCCGGTAGCCGACATCGCCCTGCACCTGTTCTGGCAATTGGGAAATCACTTCCGCCGCCCTGGTCGGGGGCATATATGCCAGAATGAGCGCTATGACCTGCGGCCGCTCGTTGCGAAGTGATGCCGCCAGACGAGGTGTCGCTACGTTCTTCACCCAATCGAATGGCTGGCCCGTCGTGTCGCCGAATATCTCAGCGACTATCTCCTGCGCTTTCACGCTGCCAAGCGCCGACTCAAGGACTTGCCGGACGTATTCGTTCCCCGGTACCGTCACCCCGTCCTTGTATTTGTCGGAGAACTCCTTGAGCACTGTCTCCTTCATGGAGGGATCGACATTACCAAGCTTGGCGATGTTGGTTCCAAGGGTCTTGACCTCGTCCGGCGAAAGCTGCTGCATTACGGTTCCCGCTGCTTCCGTGCCCAACGCGAGCAGAAACAGCGACGCCTTGTCCACGCCGGAGAGCGAAGTCGCGGATTCCTGTGCCATAGGTACCTCTATGAAGGTCGGTCGAGGCGACGCCGGGCCCTTTCCTGAAGCTCGGCTGCCCCAGAATCGTACACCATCTGTGATCTAGATTATCGGCAGGCCCATCGAGGCACTTGAGGCAGCATGTTGTGATTCGGCTCGGGTTTTCGGTTCGGCCTGTTTTGGGAACATGGCCTTCGGCCCGAGTCTGGAGGACCAGTTTGAGTAGAGTCTGTCTGATGACGCCGCCCGCGGGCAATGCCCTGGGGCTGGAGATGATAACGATGTTGGAGCCGCTCGGCCTCATTTGCGTCGCCGGGGCGCTTCGTGAGCGCGGTCAAGACTGCCAGGTGCTCGACCTGCGCATCGAGGGCGGCAGGGACTGGGTGCATAAAGCCAGATCATTCGATCCGCAGGTGATCGGCGTTCAGTGCAGCTTCACCAGCGATCGGCTCCGGGTCGCCTCCCTGGCCGGGGAGCTGAGAGAGCAGTTCCCGGGTGCGCTGCTGGTGATGGGCGGGCACGACGCCTCCCGGGATCCCGATTGGTTCCTGCATACGGGCTGCGACGCGGTGGTGATTGGCGATGGCGAGGAGGTAATGCCGGGCCTGGTCGATGCCTGGCAGGCGGGGCTGTCTTTCCGCACGGTTCCGGGGCTGGCGTTTCTCGAATCAGGAGCGGTTGTCCGCACGGCCTCCGCAGTTCCGCGTGCCAGCGCCGATGATCTGCCTTACCCTGCAAGGGACCTGATAAGCGGCTACCAAAAGCACTACTACTCCAGCTATCTCAAGCCCGCCGCGCTGTTGGAGACGGCTCGGGGCTGCCCGTTCAGGTGCAGCTTCTGTTCCGTCTGGAAGTTTCACGGAGGCAGGTTCCGGGAGAAGTCGGTCGAGCGGATCATCCGGGAACTGCGGGAGATCTCCGCCCCGAACGTCTTCATCACGGACGACATCTTCTGGCTCAATCGTGACCGCGACAGCGCTCTCGCTCAGGCGATTCTGGACGCCGGCATCCGGAAGCGCTTCATCATGCAGACTCGCACGGACCTGATCGTTCGGAGTCCGGAGCTTGTAGAGAAATGGACCCGCTGCGGCAGGCTTACCGTCTTTCTCGGCCTCGAAAAGGTGGACGATGAGGGTCTGAAGTCGGTAAACAAGCGAAACACTGCCGCCACCAACGAGAAGGCCATCGATATACTGCGCGATCTCAAGGTCGGTTACACGCCGAACTTCATCGTAGACCCGGCGTGGGACCGCAAGCATTTCCGGCAGCTCCGGGATTGGGTGACGCGCACGGGCTCGTATAATGCCGGCTTTTCCATACTCACGCCGCTGCCCGGCACAGATCTATGGGACGAGGTCCACGAAAGCGTGGATGCGAGCAACTGGGAGCTTTTCGACCTGGAGCACACGGTGCTCCCGACCGCGCTGCCGATGGAGGAGTTCTATGCCGAGTACGCCGGGCTGTGGCAGTGCGCTCTGGACGTGCGCCATCGCGCCCAGGGCGGTCTCGGCGGCTTGCTCAAACTCGCGTGCGGCATAGCGACTGGAAAGATCAGACCGGGCCACCTTCGGCATGCGGTCGAGGTGGGAAAGGCGCTGAGCCACCCCGAGTCGTTCCTTCGCGCACACCGAGGGCAACAGGCCGGCGGCTGCGAAAAGCAGCCCGCGCACCCCCGCTGATTTGGAGGAGTAGCATGAAGATCAGAACTGCAATAGCCCTCGCAGTCCTCATGGCAATTCCCGTCCTGGCCCAAGCTCACGCGATTCTGGTTAGTTCGTCGCCGCGAGACAAGGCGGTCCTGAAGTCAGCGCCCAAGCAGGTAGTGCTGCGCTTCGACGCCCGAATCGAGAAAGGCTTGACCAAAGTGACGCTGCATGATGGCAGCGGCAAGAGGGTGAAGCTGCCGGGCGAATCGAAAGGCTTCAAGAGCGGCCCGCCCAACCACGTGATCATTCCTATGCCGAAGCTCAAGCCAGGTTCCTACCGGCTGGAATACAGGGTGCTGGCGGCGGACGGGCACGTCACGCCCGGGCTTCTTCGTTTCAAAATCGCCGGGAGGACAGCCGGGTGATCCTGCTGACCGGTTTCCTCGATGTCCTGTTCCGGGCGCTTGCCTTTGTCGGCCTCGCGCTCAGCACCGGGGGAATCGCGTTCTACTATGTCGCCCTCAGGCCCGCACGTGCTCCCGATGAGTCCGTGCGGCGTGCGGCTTCGCTCATCTATGCAGGCGCTCTGACCGTTGCCGTTTCGCAGGTCCTTGTGCTGCTTACCGCGGTTGCGGCGGTCTCCGACGAGTCCGGATGGCCGATTGCTGAGTTCCTGCACATCGGTTTCGCCAGGGCAGGCCTGCTGCACAGTGCTGCGGCGCTGGTTCTTGCTGGTGTTGTTCTGCCGCTCCGAAGACGCCCGCAGCATTCGCTCTGGCCTGCCGCTGCGGTTACTGCGGCGGCGATGCTGGTGATCTCCGCATGGCTCACGCACGGCTCCAGCAGGCTTGTGAACGCGAACCCCTTGATGGCAGTTACGGTCATCCACCTGATGGCCGCGGTAGTCTGGATAGGCGGCCTGATGCACTTGATCGCGCAGTGGCGGCTGTTTGGCAGGCTGGGCTCGGCCGAGCGCGCGTGGCCCCGCATAGCAGCGAGGTTCTCTCCCGCGGCACTGACCGCGGTTGTGGTACTGGTCGGCGCGGGGCTGTATCTGGCCCGTGAGTTCATCGGCGATGCGAGCGGGCTTGTCGGGACAGCCTATGGAGCGATGGTGCTCACGAAGGTCAGCCTTATGATGGCGCTGCTGCTGATCGGCGGCATCAACAACATCACCATACGCCGCTGGCAGCAGACCGGCGAGAAACGCGATCTGCTCCGGCGCGTGCCGGTGTTCGCGGAGGTGGAAGCAGCGATCGGGGTGATCATCCTGATGACTTCCGCCGCGCTCACAAGCCAGCCGCCTTCCATCGACGTGACAGACCGCGCCACGGTAGCGGAGGTCGCCTACGTCTTCGCCCCGAAGAAGCCCAGGCTGACGCCGCCGCCTCACGGCGAGATGCTCAGGGACGCTACTTCCGCCGCTGATCTCTATGCCCTGCCGGGCAGGATAAGCCGTATTCAGAGCGATTTCAACCACAATATCTCCGGAATTCTGGTAATTCTGATCGGTCTCGGGGCGTTCTTGAACCGTGTAACAAGGTGGAGATGGACGCGGCACTGGCCGCTGCTGTTTCTGCCACTGGCGCTGTTCCTGTTGATAATCGGGGAGCCTAATGGCTGGCCGCTGGGTCCGGAGCCGTTCTGGAGCTCGCTTGCCGTGCCGCAGGTGCTTTCGCACAGGCTGGCGACGGTGTTGGTGGCTGCGCTGGGCCTGATCATCTGGCGTGTGGAAACCGGGCCCTGGGCAAGGAGCAGGTGGCGTTTCGCGCTTCCGATCCTGAGCTTCATCGGGGGCGCGCTGCTGCTCACGCACTCGCACTCCGTCTTCGCGCTGAAGCAGGCGTATCTGATCGAGGCCTCGCACAACGCCCTCGCGGTATTCGCCGCACTTGGCGGCGCGGCGGCATGGCTGGAGTTGCGCCTATCGGGCAGGGAAGGCCGCATTGCGAGCGTCATCTGGCCGGTCTTCTTTGTGCTGGTGGGTCTGGTGCTGCTGTTCTACCGCGAGGCGTAAAAGAGACCAAACACGGAAGCACGGAATCGCGGACCGGAAGAACGACCTCCCCTGCTCTACACCACCCGTGAACAACATTTAACTGAAGTTTCAATCTTTCGATGTACAGAAATGGCCATCTCGCCGTCTTATAATTATGGGGGGTACTCTCATCCGCAACCGGCAGAGGCCGCTCGGGCCGCTGCCACTGTGTTCGTTCTGCACGCGAGATTCGGCCTTCTGCATAAACGGACTCCGCACGAGCTGAGCGTGGAAAGAGTCCGTTCCGTCGAAGGGGCGCTGATGCGGAGGCGGAGGGGCTGATCGTGCTTCGGGGCGAAATGCCCCGTGGTATGCGCAGGGCTGACTATACTTCGGGGCGAGAAGAAGCCCCGAAGTAGGGTCATGTGAGGATATCAGTAGCCCAGCGCGCGCATGCGGCGGTTCATCTCGGATGTTATTTCGGGGTTGACGTGGCACGGGATAATCCCGTGCTCGTCTACCTCAATGCCACAGCGCTCGGCGAGGGTGAAGTCGGATGCGAAGTCGTCGTTGAGGCCTCGCAGCCAGCCATCAAGCACGGCCTCCATTGATTGCCTGAGGTCGAGGTCGTCCACCAGGTTCGTTAGCTGATAGGGATCGGCGGCGTCATCGTAGAGCACCCAGGGCTCGTTCCGGAAGCGGGCGTAGGTGTGCGTGCGGGTGACGATTCCGCGCCAGACGTCGGGCGACGGGTGGGTTGCTCGCATGTATAGGTAGATGGGCGTGGAATCAGGTCTCGGCCCATCCGTCTGAAGCAGCAGGTGCGGCAGCGGCTCGCCCTCGACTTCAGCAGGAACCTCCGCTCCGCACACGCTCAGCAGGGTCGGCATCGTGTTCACAAGTCCGAACGGCGTATCCTCGACCGCGCCTGCCGGAATGGTGCCCGGCCAGCGCGCGATGAACGGGACGATCACCGATTCCGCCCACGGCTTGCATTTCCAACCCCTATCGTGGCTGAACAGCATATCGCCGTGGTCGCTGGTGAAGATGACGAGGGTATCTTCGGTGATACCCAACTCGTCGATCTTATCGAGCAACCGGCCGAACTCATGGTCCAGCGCGGATATGTGAGCGTAGTAGCCGGCGATGATGTCCATGTTCGGGTTGACGGCGTTCGGGCGCGGCGGGATGGCTGCCGGATCGTAGAGGCGGCGGAACTCCTCGGGAGCCTGATCGTAGGGGCAGTGGGGCGGCTCCCAAGACAGGAACAGGCAGAACGGCCGGGAGCCCGCGGCGGCGTCGGAGATGAACCGCATAGCGACGTCGGTTTGGGCGGTAGGCTCATACTCGTCGCACCAGATCGGTTCGGGATCGTCGCCGTAGTAGTAGGAAACGCGGTAGTTGTGGTTGCAGTTGCAGGCAGCCCAGAACTCGAAGCCCTGTCGGCGAGGGCCGGGCGGGGTGAAGCAGCCGCGGTCAGGGCCGTCGAGGTGCCACTTGCCGACGTAGCCGGTATAGTATCCGGCGGCTGAGAGGGACTTTGCGATGGAAGGAACGTCGTCACGAAGCCGGATGTCGTTTCCCAAAATGCCGTGTGACAGCGGGTGCAGGCCGGTGACGAGCGAAGCGCGCATCGGGCAGCAGAGCGGCGCGTTCGACACGGCCCGCGTGAGGCGCAGGCCCTGAGCTGCGAAGCGGTCTATGTTGGGCGTTAGAACCTGCTCCTCTCCGACGTGGCCGAGCGAGCAGCCGCGAAGCTGGTCGGCAAATACGAATACGATGTTGGGTGCGGGCATGTCCGTTCTTCCGTGAAGTGATGGTACATGCTTCTCCGATCGGGAGGCTGATCCTTCACGCGGGCGTCCTTCAGGAGCGGGCGATATTCGCTAACGCCGGCTGCGGCCGCTTCGTGCTGACTTCAGAGACAAACAAACGGCCGGCTGAGGCCGGCAGGTATAGTCCATCATTCCTCACATCCAGAGGAGAGCCTACTGGGCTGCGGGTTCCTCGCCCGAAGTCCCGGCAGCGTCATCGGCTATCTGCCTGGATTCGGTGACCATGTTGCCGAGATCAGCAGCCATTCGCTGAGGGTCTGTGGTGGCGGCCATAGCGTTGGCTTCAGGGGCCAGTGGTCCTCCGTCGTTGGCGGCGCCGAGATACCGCATCAGGGTCGCCGCGAGGCCGTCCAAAGAGCCGCCTCCTGCTGCTCCTCCCATAACGAGAATATCAGGGATGAACTTGGCGTTCTTTTCGGCAAGGACGGTGATTGCATTCACCAGAGCGGTGGGGTTCTGACCCAGAGCCTGCACCTGCGCCTGGAATGCCTTGGCGCGAGCAAGGCCTACAGCCTCCACCTCAGCGCCCCTTGCTTTACCCGTCTCACGGATGTAGGTGGCCTCGCCGTCGGCCTTTGCCTTCTGAGCATTCGCGTTATTGGTCTCGATGTCAACGTTGACCTTCGACTGCGCCAGTTGGCCCTGCATGTCAGCGGTGCCCTTCGCCTGCTCCATCGAGATTCTCTGTTCCTGAGCGGCCCGCTGCTTCTCGAAGGTCTGTATCTCCTGGTTGGCGATTTCCCTTTGAGTGAGCACCGTGACTAGGTCCGGCGGCAAAACAACATCTTGGATGTAGACGCCCTTGGTCTCGACCTGATATTCGCCGAGCTGCTCCGTAATGTGAGAGAATGCCTCCTGCTGGACCTGTTGACGCGTCTCTATAAATGTCACGGCGGGCATGCTCTGCAGCTTGTCACGGAAATGGTTGCCGACTGCCGCCTGAAGGACTTCATTGACGAGGCTGTCCATCGTGCCAACGCTGGAGATAACCTTCGGCCCCTTCGTGTCAGGCACATGTATCTGCACCTGCAGGTCTATCTTGAAGACGAAGCCTTCGCGGCTCTTGGCCTCGATCTGCTCCAGCCGCTGGTCGAGGCTGTGCGCCTGAGATGTGACGTTCGCCCAGTTGAGGGTGAGGATCGCGGTTGGGACGACCTCAGCCTGGTAGCAGCGCGGGTTGATAGGGTACTTGCCCGTCCGCAGCGGCTCCTGCCAGATGCCCCTGTGTCCGGGGCGAACGAGGCTGCCAAATTTGAAGTCGGGTCCCGAGGTGTCCTGCGTCACAAGGCCGACGTAGGCCTTGATAACCGCCACCTCGCCCTGCTCCACGACCAGCATCGGCACAAGCTCGACGCTCACCAGGAACGGGTTCAGCGCGTAGGCGCCATAGAGCAGCGGATCGTGCTGAAGTCCGATCCTGCCACCGTTATCCAGAAAGGCCTGGTAGTCCTGATAGTTGTTGTGCAGGTTGTTCTTGCTGCCGAGAAGAACCTCGATTATCTCGGCATCGGTGACGTCTTCCTGCTGAGACATCTTCGCCACATCGTCGAACCCGCCCAGCCGGCTCGCAATGTCGCCGGAGGGGAGCGGATCGCCCTCGAAGGTGGTTACGATGCCGACCATATCCAGTGTTCTTCCCGCCTGGCCGCTCGGGTGAGGTTGGATGCGGACTAGGTCGAGCTGGTCGGGCCTCAGGCCGAAGGATTCGGGTCCGAGTCGCTTCGTATCGCCAAGGCGGGCCTGCAGTTCGGGCGAGATGGGCAAGCCGTAGACCTCCCGCTTCGTGATCACGAGGAAGCCGACCGGGTGGATAGGGAGAAGAGAACCAGGCGGCAACACCGGCCTCTGAACGCCCTTCTGTCCTCCTAACGCGATGAAGCGATTGAGTTCCGTGAAGTTGCCGAACTCTGGTTTGTAGACAGCGGACTTTGCGCCTATCGGGAGCGGGGCGCCTACCTGGGCTATGACCACTCCGATCTCGCCCGCGGGAATCTGCACCCAGGGAAACTTCTCTACCTTATATAGCACCCAAAACTTAAAGCGCAGTCCGGGCATGAGCAGTTCCGATTGATATCCTGCCTCGCCATGGAACGCGATAGGGTTATCGTTCGTGAGCTTCTTCAGGCCGAACCTCTTCATCACGAGGCCGACCTGGGTAGGGCCGATGACCCTTATCGAGGGCAGGATGAAGATAACGACAAACAGGGAAGCATAGATCCAGAGCGCGTCGGCAAATCCAGTCGAGACTTCGGGGGGCATGGCATAGCTCCTTTCTCGGAATGCCTTCTTGCTACATCTTCTCCACAGCCTTAGCAACTCCTGCCGGTTGGGCTGCAGCATTTTGGGCCGGCTGCGCGTACGTTATTGTGGTGAGAACTGCGAGAGCCCACGCACAGCTTACAGACTTGCGAAAGGTGGCGACAGAGACCGGTGGGTTGGCCCGGACCACGTGAAGTTGGGTCGCATAGTGCTTCTCTGCAAGTGAACGGCTGAGCATCCGCAAAGCCCCGGATGGCGACGAGGGCGTTCGGGACACTTGCCGGTCTAGACGCTGGGTGCTAACTTGCAAAAGGGCTGGGTTGTGGTTATCCTTGAGTGGATGGGGTCGATTCGTGGAAAATGCTCTATGGTCGGCCCCATGTTCGACACAGCCGCTGCGGCGCTTTCAGACCCAACTATCTGAACCCGCGCGCACAACTACAACGGAGATCAATACCTATGGCCTCATACTTGGTAACTGGCGGTGCGGGATTCATCGGCAGCAACATAGTCGAGACGCTGGTGAAGCGCGGTGAACGCGTAAGGGTTCTGGACAACTTCTCAACAGGGTTTCGAAAGAACCTGGTGGCGTTGGAGAAGGACATCGATATAATCGATGGCGACCTGCGGGATCCGGAGACCCTCCAGTCGGCGGTAGACGGAATCGACTACGTGCTGCATCAAAGTGCGCTACCGTCGGTGCCAAGGTCCATAGCGGCCCCGTTCACAAGCAACGCGGTGAATGTCGATGGGACGCTCAATTTGTTGATCGCAGCCCGGCATGCGGGCGTCAAGCGCGTGGTGGCGGCATCGTCCTCCTCGGTATATGGGGATACACCCACTCTGCCCAAGCGAGAGGATATGATGATGAACCCCCTCTCGCCGTATGCTGTGTCCAAGCTCGCCACCGAGCAGTACTGCAGGGCGTTCTTCACCTCCTATGGCCTCGAGACCGTGGCGCTCCGCTACTTCAACGTTTTCGGCCCCCGGCAGAATCCGGCTTCGCAGTATGCCGCAGTCATCCCGAAGTTCATACAGATGGCGCTGAAGGGCGAGCAGCCGGTGATCTACGGCGACGGGGAGCAGTCGAGGGATTTCACCTTCGTCGAAAACGTGGTCGAGGCGAATCTGCTTGCGGCCACCACTCCGGGTATCGGTGGCCAGATATACAATATCGCGGCGAATGGCACTCATACTCTGCTGAAAGTCGTAGATATGATAGCCAACGAGCTGGGCGTTTCTGTTACGCCCAGGTTCGAGCCCCCGCGTGCAGGCGATATCAAGCACTCCTGGGCAGATATCGAGAAGGCAAAGAGGGATATGGGCTACTGCGTGAAGGTCGGTTTTGAGGAAGGCATCGCAAGAACATGTGCGTGGCTCAAGGATGCGAACCGATAATAAGCCAGTAATGCAGTTCGTCTACATCGTCAACAGAGGAGACATCGGATGTCGTTAGTCGAGTTGATCGGATCACGTGATGCGAAAGTCGGGATCATCGGATTGGGGTACGTTGGTTTCCCGCTGGCAATAGCCTTCTCGCGAGCAGGCTTTCAGGTAACGGGTTTTGATCTGGACCCGGCGAAGGTCGAGAGACTCAACCGGGGCGAGAGCTACATCAAGCATATCCCCGCCGAGGATATCCAGGAGATAACCCAATCAGGCCATTTCCGCCCCACGACGGATTTTTCGCAGTTGGCCCAGATGAACTGCATCCTGATTTGCGTTCCTACTCCTCTCAACAAGAACAGAGAGCCGGACCTTTCCTGCGTGCTCGATACCACCCGCACGATTGCCCAGTATTTGCAGAAGGGGCAGTTGATAGTGCTGGAATCGAGCACCTATCCGGGCACGACAGACGAGGACATGCGCAAAATCCTGGAGGCGGACGGCATGTCAGCCGGCAGTGACTTCTACCTGGCCTATTCGCCCGAGAGGGAGGACCCGAACAACCAGGACTTCACGATATCCACGATCCCGAAGGTAGTCGGCGGCTTCACGCCGGAGTGCACTGCCGCCGCCAAAGCGCTGTATGACTGCATTGTGGTGAAGACGGTCCCGGTGTCATCGACGAGAGCGGCGGAGGCTACTAAGCTGCTGGAGAACACGTATCGGGCGGTCAACATCGCGCTCGTAAACGAGTTGAAGATGCTCTTCGACAAGATGGACATCGACATCTTCGAGGTCATCAATGCAGCCAAGACCAAGCCCTTTGGCTTCCAGGCGTTCTACCCGGGACCGGGTCTGGGCGGGCACTGTATTCCTATCGATCCGTTCTACCTCACCTGGAAAGCGCGCGAGTACGACTGCACGACCAAGTTCATCGAGCTCGCTGGCGAAGTCAACACGTTCATGCCGTATTGGGTGGTTGCGAAGACGATCGATGCCCTTAACGACCGGTGTGTAGCGAGCAACGGCGCGAAGATCCTCGTGCTGGGGTTGGCGTATAAGAAAGATATCGATGACGTGCGGGAGTCCCCGTCTCTGAAGCTCATAGAACTGCTCAGGGACAGAGGATGCAAGGTCGACTACAATGACCCTTACGTACCGAGGACTCACAAGATGCGCCATTACGATCTGGGGATGCAGTCGGTGCCGCTGACCAAGGAAGCTCTGGCCAGTTACGACTGCGTGCTGATCTCCACCGACCATACGGCGTATGACTGGGATTTCATCGTTCGCTACAGCCGCCTGGTGATCGATACGCGAAATGCCTGCAAGGATGTGGTGAGCGATAAGGTTGTGAGGGCCTAGCTGCGAGGATAGATGTGTCAATTCAGCGTGTAGCGTGCGTGTTGCTGATTGTGGCCATAGGCTGCTCGTGCAGCAGTGTTGCCGCCGAAGTCGTCAGAGTCGATCTACTGGGCGGGTTGGGTGACTTCGAGTACTCAGGAGACACGCGCTGGTACAGCGGATACACTGGATCTGACTACGACTTTGATGCAGAGAGTGGTTGGACCGCTCCGACGGGCCCGAAGAGCACGTGGCGCTCCGGGTACGATCCGGCAACTCCCGACAACTCCGTGGCTGTTGGTTGGATCAGAAGAACCGGCCCCGGGGTCCATCCTAGGAAGAACGTCACCTACAGCATTGTGCCGTCCACGGCCCCATCTGGCAACTGCCAGTTCTTCTGCCTCAAGAATGTGGTGGGCGATGGCGTATACGCGAGGCTGGAGACGGATGTGCGTGTTCGTGATGACGGGCCGACTGACGTTCACATCGGCGATACGGTGACCTTCCGGCTGGACAGCATTCGCATGACCGGCTATGATAGGCTCCCACAAGGTAGTCGGGTCGAGTATAAGATCGGTATCAACGGCGGAGACGAGAAGACGCTGGCTCCTTCGCGTGCTGCATTTTCCGATGAGATATCAATGGTAGTACCGGCCTCTCACGGAAAGTGGGTGGTTCCCTATGTCAAGATTGCTGTAAGCGGGCCGCTGGAAGGCGCGGAACCTGGCGTCTATGTTGATGGGGCGCATCTTTATGTCAAGCGCGCGAATGATCCGTCGCGCTACGCCACTTGGGAAGTGCCGGTCGTTCCCAACAAAGGCATCAAGACCCTCATCTACAGGGCTAATTGGCAATCAACTCCGCACGATCTGTATGTGGTAGCCAGGAACTGCGATGCGGTCGTCCTGAATGAAGCAGATGGGGCGCTGGCGGCGCGGCTAAGATACCTGAACCCGAATATCAGAACATACCTCTACCAGATAGGCACCTGTATAGATCTTCGTGACTCCCGAGGAGTGGATCCGTGGTATTCCTCGTCGCCGGCACAGATGAACTCGCTCAGGAAGAACAATCTCACGAAGTGGCTCGTGGCAGGCGGCACAGGCGCCTATGGTTTCGTCAACGAGCCGGAGTATCCGCATTCGTACTATACGAGGATCACTGACAGGGGCTATCAATCATTCTGGGTTGACAGGGTCAAAGCCAAAGTGCTCAGATGGAGGCACAATGGTGTGTTCATGGATACGATTGCTGCCTGGTCCGCGCAAATCAAGGAAGGCAAGGTATCCGTTCCGCAGCGCGATCCCTGGGAGGTTCAGAGCTTCCTCCACGCGACTGTCCCAGTGCTCAGGAGCGCAGGGCTAGCCGTGATTGCGAACATCGGGGGAAGCAACATATCGGTCGGCCAGCCCAGTGTTTTTCTTGACCCAAGGTGGAGCCCCACAACGCAGTTCTCGGCACCGCAGTATGCGAAGAATTCGCGCTCTGTCGTCCCCGACGTCGTGTTCCAGGAATGGGGATTCATTCGGGCAGGAAGGGAGCGGAACGGCTACTATCCGGAGTATTGGCTGAAGTGCCTGCAGGATATGGACGCGATTAGGAAGTGGAACACATCCGCGGACGGGAGTGTGGTATCATTCGCTGAGCGCATCGAGTACAGTGTTCAAGTGCTGGGGACGGATCGAAAGGAAGATCCGGCGGAGGGTGTTGATGGTTGGTTCCAGTTCGGACTGGCCAGCTACCTGCTTGGCCAGAATGAGTTCACCTCTTTCTCCTGGCGTTCTCGTAATGATTTGGCAAAGGGGACGGACTACTCGGTAACCGCGAAACTCGCGACGCCTGATGGAGAGCGCGCGTCGGTCACTGGTGATCCCTACTTCCTCTACCGAAGATATGAGATGAAGAGCGGCGGTACCGCGGTTGTGGTAGTCAATGCAAACAATGAGCCGCGCGCCTATGTCGTTGATTCCGACTACACTGATGAATCGGGCAAGCCGGTTTCTAAGGGGACGAAGATCACGATGAAACCACACACGGGTCGAATATTCACAGCGAGCAAGACGCCGCTGTAGAGCAGTGAGCATCTGTTCGACCATCAGAGCGATGTAGTGTGGTAGGACTGGTTCTTGATTGCGAGGGCGAGCTCGAGGGGGTGTGCTATAATCGGTTTGTGTAGGGCGAAGGGCAGGCTGTAGCCTACGTTTCTGATTGACCAGGTAATGAGCACTTGAAGCTTTCAGTCATCATTCCGTGCTACAACGAGGCGGATCATATCGAACGGGTCCTGGATGCCGTGAGGGCGGTTGATCTTCCGATGGAGATCATCGTCATTGATGACGGATCTACAGACAATGTCGTCGATGTTATCAAGCGCTATGATACGCAGGGAGAACTGATGCTGCATGCCGCCGCGGAGAACGCGGGCAAAGGTGCAGCCATTAGAGCCGGACTGGAGAGAGCCTCCGGGGATGTGATCATCATTCAAGACGCGGATCTTGAATACGATCCGCAGCAGTTCCACGCCGTCATCAAGCCGATAGTCGATGGCGAGGCCGATGTTGTATACGGGTCTCGTTTTGCCGGCAGCATCACTGGCATGCGCTGGCAGAACCGGCTGGCTAACAAGATTCTCACCCTCACTGCGAACCTGCTTTACCGAGCCAACATTACGGATGAGGCGACCTGCTACAAAGCGTTCAAAGCGGACCTGGTGAAGTCACTGCCGCTCAAGTGCAACCGGTTCGAGTTCTGTCCTGAAGTGACGGCGAAGATCCGTAAGCGAGGGATCAGGATTGCTGAGGTACCGATCAGATACGTCGGCCGAACAGCTCAGCAGGGCAAGAAGATAAGGTGGACGGATGGAGTCTCTGCTCTGTGGACGCTCATCAAGTATCGATTCGTGGATTGAGCGCTGCTTGGTACGATGGACAACGAAGGAACGGAGCCATCGTTGGATTACGTATTGCTGAAGTAGAAAAGTGGGTATAGATGGGGCTGGACGCTGTTCGTATAGACTTGGAGGATGCACAGAGAGGATCGGACGTGCGCGTACTACCCCGTATGATGGATGCACGTTCGAGCAGACCCGTGCGCCCAGTCAGAACCGCCGGGTGTTGCCGGCTTGCTGCCGAATGGCCTCAGGAGAGGCTTAGGCTATCGCAGATCACACATGTTCATTGTTCAGATGATAGTGGTCACTAGGAAGTAGCCCCGGACCGCTGTTGACTCGGCAGTTGTGGTTGTGAGCGCCTGCTTGGGCGCTCTGGCATGGAATATCGTGGATGCGGTCTAGGCCTCAGGGTAACAGCGACTGCGGGCCATAATAGTGTCTGGAGAAGCGGACGACCTGAATTGGCGCTGAGATAGGAGGCTGTTGATGGCGGATCGCCATTCGGAAGACAGAGTTGGTAAGCTCGTTGTTGTGGACACGGTCCGCAGCGCTGACGCCGACAAGTGCGGCGGCAGCAAAGCGCGCAAGAGCCCGGACTTGCCGCAGATGGTACTATCTGCCGCGGCCAAGTACTGGAAGATCGTGCTCGTGATCGTGTTGTTGCTGCTTTCGCACAAGCACGCAGTGAACTTCTGGGTCAGCACCTGGAGCAAGGACAACAGCTATTATTCACACGGCCCGCTGGTACCCGTGATCGCCATGTTCATGCTGTGGGCGAACCGCAAGCGGATAGAGACGTCTAGGATCAGTCCTTCCTGGATAGGCCTGCCGCTGATGCTTCTTGCAGTCCCTGTCTTCATTTTTGGCCATTGGTCGAGCTCGGGAGCACTGCTGGGGGTCACATTCTTCCTGTTCCTCATAGGTGCGACGCTCCTCTTCTTCGGCGTCAGGGGATCCAGGTTCGTGATCTTCCCGCTGTTGTACCTGATGTTCATGGTCCCGTTGCCCGCCACTCTTCTTGATGAAGCGACGTTCGGCGTGCAGATGCAATCAACCAAGGTTGCGGCGCAGATGCTCGAGTTGAGTGGCTATGAAACACATCAGATAGGAACTCGCATAGAGTCGTACGAACTGCCTCAGCCCTTGATCGTGGGCGAGGCGTGCAGCGGGTTTAGACTGCTCATATCGCTGCTCACGTTCACGGCGTTCTTTGTGTATATGGTTCAGGCGTCCGCCTGGAAAAAGGCGCTCCTAACAGCCATAGCACTGCCACTGAGTTTGTTCATTAACTCGCTGAGGATCACGATGATCGGCTACGCGGGCATATGGACGGGCAGCGCGGAGGTTATGCATGACTTCCACGATTGGAGTGGCTATTTGGGCCTGATCATCTGCTTTGTCATCTTGTTTGGGGTAGCCAAGCTGATCAAAGCCAATGAGTTCGTCGCGTCCTTTCCTCCCCGCCCGGATGCTAGTGACGCAGAGGCAAGCGGGGTTGCAGTATATGGCAGAGGCTGGCATGGATGTGCGGCCATCGCTGTGATCGCGCTACTCGTCACGGTGAAGTTTGGAATCGCGCCGCTCGATGCCAGCGCGAAAGGCCGCCTGAACCGGTCGGATGTCCCGAAGTTCGTCGGCCACTGGGCATCCACGGACATTCCGATCGAAAAACGGATCCGCGACGCTCTCTGGACAGCGGATCTTCTGCAGCGGGTGTATGTAGACTCCTATACTGGCCGCCCAGTGACGGTGTGGTTGGAGGCGGCACGAGACACCACGGCATTTCACGATCCACATTCCTGCTTGCCGGGCGGCGGCACCCCCATTACTGAGGATCGTGTCGTCACGATCAAGCTGACGCGTCCCAGGCCACTGACCATAAAGGCGACGTTGCTGCAAGCTTCGGGCGAAGTTGGCACTTCCTACATCATACACTGGTATATGATCGGCGACCAGAGTTACGCAAGCACACCGCAAATCCACAAGCAGGTCCGGATCCATCAAGTGCAATCGTTCTTCCGCCAACTCGCTCACCCTCTGGATCGGAAGGCCATGAAGAACGAGCAGTACTACTGGTATAGGTTCTCCACGGAGGACTGGAGCGGCGACAGTAAGTCGGACATCGCCGCTCTGAGGCGATTTATCGCCGACTTCTTCGCCCATACTCAGAATCTCGCTCATGTCGAGGAACGGAGAGGCAGTTGATCAGACGCCTGACCAGAGTCTTATCGGGGCTGCCGAGCCGGATTCTGACTGCGGCGTCCGGGTTCTTGGAAGACGGCATTGCTCGTGTGGAAGCAGGGGCGTCCGACGGGAAATGGCGTTGGACGTCGAGACTCTGGGCATTTGCCCGGCGGACTTGGAGGATCTGGGCCAAGGCGCTGATGATCGCTATGGGCGTAGGAGTGTTCCTTGGCCTCGAGTACGGGCTTGCGGTTGCGATCAACCATGAGCAGTGGTACCTGATCGGCGCGGTCTTCATAGGCACTATCTGCCTGGCGGCGATCTATGCCAAGCCCTCCATTGCGTTTATCGCCTGGTTGACACTGTCGCCTGTCGCGGGCATCTACCTTAGGCTTGGCAAGGTGGGCGACCTGCCGCAGATCACGTTCGACAGGGTGATGATCTATAGTCTAGTGATGGTCCTGCTCCTGCGGTGCCTGGCCGCGAAGCAGAGGCCCCGTAAGCTGATTCTGCCCGAGTATCTACTGCTGGCATTCCCGGTCTTCATCATCCTGACCATTCCGTTCTTTCCGCATGATTCCCCGCAGCGAACGGCGCTGCAGTTTATGACGAGGATCGGAGACCCCGTAATGGTCTACTTCATAGCCAAGGCAGCCATATTGGACAAAAGACACATTGGGGCTGTGGTCGCTGGGCTATTTGCTGTGGGCGTCTATTCCACTGCTATGGCAATGTACGATCACTTCACCGGGCGTATGTCGCTTGCAGCAATATCGGGAATAGAGGCTGATCTATACTACTCGGATGCCGGAGGAAGAGCAGCGGGGCCGTTCTTGAGTCCGCTCGACCTGGGAGCAATGCTTAGCATCACGATCCCCCTTGCGCTCCACTATGCTGAATGGACCAAGAGGAACGCAGCGAGGTACTTATACTGGTTGTGCGTTCCGACAATGGCAGCAGCTTGGTTTTTCACGTATACCCGTGGAGCCTACATCCCGCTGGTTGTAGTAATGCTGCTAATGCCTGTCCTCGCAGTCAAGTGCCGCAGGAGGTATCTGGCAGCACTCACAGCGTTGGCTATTCTGGGAATGGTTGGCCTGCCCATCTACATAGCACGACCGGATGTAGCGAAGCGGCTGACGCAACGCAAGACGGCCGAGGGCAGGATTGTTCTTGCAAAGACACTGGCAAATCTGATAAGGGCCAACCCGTGGTTTGGCGTGGGTCTCCACAACTATCGCGAAGAGATGCCAAAGTACATAGCGGACGACTTGCTTGCTAGATGGATTTGGCACGGAGGTTCCTCCCGGAGCCTGCCAGAGCTTACATCATCGCACAACACGTATCTGACGCTCGCGGCCGAACATGGTCTTGTTGGTCTTGCCCTGTATCTCGGTAGTTTCGTGGGATTCGGTGCGTACCTCCTCCGCCTGAGAAAGCGGTTTCCGGCCGAGGAGTTTCTGGGGCGCGACCTCGTCTCGCTTGTGGTGCTGGTCATGGCTGGCTTCTTCCTCGCGATCAACACGACGAATATGGAAGGAAGAAGCTACGTGAACTGCGTGATTTGGATTCTGGTCGCCGCCGTTATTCGGTTGGCGCAGATTGTGGACGATGAGACGAAGTGCGTTGGTGGTGAGCGGGCGGATGTACAGGGAGGGTTTGCCTATGGCAGATAGGAAGATCAGGGTGGCTATGGTGGGGCGGTACCCCAAGGAGGCGGGCAAGCCTCTGGGCGGACCCGAAGCGGTGGGCGAGGTGTTGGCAGATAGCCTCGCGCTATCCGGCGAGGTTGACATCGACTTCATCACGTCCGTAGAGGGGTTGAAGGAGTATAGGACCCGCACTACCCCTGCCGGAGTCAAGGTCCATCTGCTTCCGTTCTATGGCAGGTACCTCAGCCTGACCAAGTTCTTTGTAGACAGGCGACGGATCCAACGCGTCATCCGTGAAATCCGCCCGGATATCGTCCACGTGCACACGACGATCATGTATGCTTACTCAGCCCTTGAGCGCGGATACCCATCAGTGCTGGCGATAAGAGGACTAGCTCAGCGGGAAGCCCCACTCGAGCAGGGCATAAGCAAGATCAGGATGAGCAGGTTCACCGTGGAGTTCGAGCGCGACGCGCTGAGGCGCGCGAAGAACATCATCTGCCTGAATAGATACACCTCCTCGTTCATAGAAGACCAGGTACGCGATCCTCGGATACGGTATATCGACAACCCCGCCGACGACAGCTTCTTCGACATAGTAAACGATGAGGAAGAGGGGCGGATCTTGCTGCTTGCGCCCGTTCGGAGGCTTAAGGGACATGAATTCGCAGTGCAAGCCGCAGCGGAACTCAAAGCCCAGGGGCGTCGGTTCAACCTATACCTTGTGGGTCCTCCAATGGATCCGACCTACCTGGTAGAGGTGAAGAGCATGGTTGACGCTCTTGGCCTAAGCGACTGCGTTCATATTGAGGACAACGCCCCCAGAAGTGCTGTTCGGGAGCACTATTCAAAGGCATCGGTCGTTGTATTGCCGTCGCTGGTTGAAAACGCTCCGCTGGTTGTGTCCGAAGCGATGGCAGCGGGCAAGGCGATCGTGGCCACGCCCGCGGGTGGTGTGGCCGAGATGATCGGAGACGGCAGGACGGGCATCATCGTTCCTATGAAGGACAGTAGCGCGATCGCAGAGGCGGTCGGCCGATTGCTCGACTCACCACAAGCCAGACAGGACATGGGCGTGGCCGCCAAGCTGGTGGCGGAACAGCGTTTCAGAAAAGAAGTCTCTGTTCAGAAGACACTTGCTTTCTACAAGGAGATACTGGGGCTCTGTGATTGATCAGGAGCCGGAATAGCAGCAGACACTATGATTCGAATGGTGATGGCGGGTCGGTATCCTCCGGACACTGAGCATATCGAGGGCGGTCCGTTCTATAACATGTATCTGCAGGTGAAGACGCTCGCTGAGCGTGATGACGTGGAACTGCACGTTGTCTCCCGCTCAAAGATGGTCGAGGGCAACACTTGCTTCGAGCGGGACGGCGTCCAATTCCATTTCCTTGGCGAACCGCGTCGCCGTGTCATTCCCCGCCAGTTGACGATGATCAGCAGAGTCTCGAGGGTGATGGCAGACATAGCTCCTGAGGTGGTTGTCACTCACGACCCGACTGAGACTCTTGCCGCCGTGCGGGCCGGACTGCCGACTGTCTACATAGTGCACGGAATCGTGGCCGATGAGCTTCCTCATTTCCGCGGATTTGAGCGCCTGCGTTTCCGGCTGTGGATCGCTCTCGATCATAGGGCCATCCGCTGGGCGAGCCGAGTGCTATGCATTTCCAGCTACGGGGCTGGCTACTGCGAGCCGATCGCTCCGGGAAGAGTAGATACCATCCCCTACCCGATTGTCGAGGATATGTTCTTTGAGGCGCAGCCTTACGCCGGCGGCAAGAGCATACTGTTTGCCGGAACGATGAACCATATGAAGAACCCTTTCGCGCTGGTCAAGGCAATGCCGGAGATCCTACGCAAGCACCCGGACGCCACGCTGCGCATATGTGGTCGGCCTGCTGACGAGGGCTACATCCAGCAGATCAGGCGTTTTCTAGATGCAAACGGCCTAAATGAGAACGTCAGGGTCCTTGGGATCGTAAGCAGGCAAGAGATCATAGATATGCTCCGCGATTCGGTCTGTCTCGCCCTGCCGTCACGTCAGGAGAACGCTCCTAACGTGATTGCGCAGGCTATGTCCGCTGCACGAGCGGTTGTGGCGACTCCTGTTGGAGGAGTGCCGGAAATGGTCGAGGAAGGCGCGTCAGGTTATCTCATAGACCCAGACGATGTGCAGTCTATGGCCGAGCGGATCATTTCTCTGATGGATGATGTCGAACTGACCCGAACGATGGGTGAACATGCGAGACGTGATGCCTTGGTGGCGTACGAGAGGCATGCCCATATCGACAGGCTGATGGACGTGTGCCGATCAGTGATTGCAGGCAGGCCCTCCTGTGAAGCTCGCTGAGGTGTTCAGACTCTCGCGCTCGGATGACAAATCGTCTGACATCATGGAACAACTGTGTTGTCAGGCTGGGCCAAGTCTTTCTGTGACGGAGAAACGAGTTTGATCAGAGTATGCCACATAGTTCAGTCCTACTACCCGCGCGATCCGCGCATCAGGCGTCAAGCCGAGGCTCTGGCTGAGGCTGGGCACCAGGTGGATGTGGTATGCCTTCGTAACCAGGAAGAGAGATCCAGGGAGGTAATCAATGGCGTAAACGTCATCCGAATGCCCCTGACTCGCAAGAGAGGCGGCGTGGGCAGATACATGGTTGAATACGGGGCTTTCTTCGCGATGGCTTTCCTGTATGCTGCCTTCACGCTGCACAAGCGCTATCAAGTCTACCATGTAAGCAATCTGCCGGACTTTCTCGTATTCTCGGCGGCCGTCCCCCGTCTTCTCGGCAGGAAGGTTCTGTTGGACGAACACGATCTTCTGCCGGAGCTGTTCATGTCCAAGTACGGACTCAAAGAAACCGACCTCGCGACCAAGGTCCTGCGGTTCCAGGAGAGACTGAGTCTTCGTTTTGCCAGTGAAATCCTGACTGTCACACAGCCGTTTAAGGATCACTACGGAGCTATCGTAAATAACAAACGGATATCGATTGTGATGAATCTACCCGACGACAAGCTCTTTCTTGCGCCTGACGGCAGCCGGCGATTCGACAAGGAAGGTCCGTTCACACTGATATACGCTGGTACCGTGACTGCCATATATGACCTGACGTTAGTGGTTCAGGCAGTTGCCCGACTCAGAGACAGGATCGGGCAGATCAGACTCAGGATCGTCGGCGACGGTGACAGCCTTGACTCGCTGAAGGCACTCGCGGCGGAGATGGGAGTAGAGGACATCGTTGAGTTTATGGGTGACAAGCCCTTCAGTGCCATACCACAGCTGATGGCGGAAAGCGACGTAGGGATTTCTACGCTTAAGCTGGACCCGCTTACAGATAAGTGCTTCAACAACAAGACGGGAGAGTACGTCGCTATGGGGCTGCCTTCCATCTCGACCAGGACTACGGCAGTGGCAGACTACTATCCTGCGGATGCAGTCAGGCTCGTAGAGCCCGGAAGCGTAGAGTCCATTGAAGAAGCCATACTGGAGCTGTACGCAAGTCCGGAACTCCGCAGACAGATGTCAGCGCGAGGGCTGGAGTTCAGCAAGCGATCCAACTGGTCCACCGAAAAGGTCAAGTACGTGTCTTTGATCGAGAGGATAGCGGGCTGAGACTCAGGTCACCGAAGCGACGAGTAATCCGCCCATGAACGGGAGAGAACACGATGAGAGTATGCGTTGTCGGACTTGGGTACATAGGTCTACCTACGGCCACTCTGTCTGCGAGTGCTGGCCACGAAGTGATAGGTGTAGATACAAACCAATCTGTGGTTGACTCCGTGAATAATGCTCGTTCCCATATCACGGAGGAAGCAGGGTTGAACGAACTCGTTCTCAGCTCTGTGAGGAGCGGCAACCTGCGCGCCTCAACCGAGATGGTTTCGGCGGACATATATCTTGTTGCCGTTCCAACGCCTATCACGAAGTCGAAGAAGGCGGACCTGAGCTACGTTGTCACAGCCACTAGGGCCGTTGCGAAGGTCATTGCTAAAGGGAATCTTTTTGTGGTGGAGTCAACGATTCCGCCGAGATGCACAGAGGACACGATCGTCCCTATTCTCGAAACCTCTGGTCTAAAGGCCGGAACCGACTTCCATGTCGCCCACTGTCCCGAGCGGGTCATACCAGGGAAGATACTGTATGAGTTGGAGAACAACGACAGGGTGATTGGCGGGTACGATGCGAAGTCTGCCGAACTCGCTAGGGAGTTCTACGCAACATTTGTCAAAGGCGAGATATTCACCACGGGTCTGACTGAAGCTGAACTCACCAAGCTGTCTGAGAACGCCTACAGGGATGTGAACATCGCATTCGCGAACGAGCTAGCGCTGGTCTGTGAGAGTCTGGGGGTGGACGTATGGGAGGTGGTGCGTCTTGCCAACAGACACCCAAGGGTCAATATCCTTAACCCCGGACCCGGCGTGGGTGGGCATTGCATAGCTGTTGATCCATGGTTCCTAGTGGAGACGTGCCCACAAGAGACGCGGCTGATGAAGGCCTCGCGCGAGGTCAACGACGATCGGCCTGAGAGAGTTGCGGCTACACTGGCAACCAGATTGTCGGCTTTGGGCATCGACAAGCCTGTAGTGGCTTGCCTGGGCCTGACGTACAAAGCTAATGTCAGCGATATGCGCGAGAGCCCGGCTCTTGCAGTTGTCTCGTCTCTTATGCGCCGCGGCTTCAGCCTAAGGGTCTGCGATCCGCACGTCGGAGACAGCAGCCTCTACAAATGCTTGGATGTCGATGCAGCAGTGGATGGCGCCGATGCACTCGTGCTTCTCGTCGACCACGATGAGTACAGAAGACTCGACGTTGAGAAATTGACCAGTAAGATGAGAAACAAGGTGGTGATGGACACCAGAGGCGTTTGGAGACTATAGAAGCCGCCTTTCTTCGCCGCAAGTGAGGTTTGCCGAATGACAGAACAGGCGATGAGAGTCGCATACATATTGAGCCTGAAGGGCGGGATCCCCGCCTGGAACTATCGCGAGATCGATATCCTCACCAGCAATGGCGTGGACATCTGGGCGTACCCAACCAAGTGGACTACAGGCAGTTATGCACCCAAGCCTGAGTGGCACTTCAGGCGGCCCAGCGTGCTCCGCACGCTGCTTGCCCAACCGCGGGCATTCATAGCTTACCCGCGGCGGTATCTGCAACTGCTTTCGCTCGCGATAAAGATGCGGACCATGCCGGAGTTCCTGATCGCGATGGACAATGTCCTCGATATGCGCATCCGAGGCATCCAGCACATCCACTGCCACTTCGGAGACAGCAAGCTCTTCATCGGCTACTACTGCAGCCTGGTCCTAGATCTGCCGCTCACAGTCACAGTGCATGCCTACGAGATTCTGATGAACCCGAACCCGGCGATGTTCAAGCTGGCGGCATCGCGATGCTCGGCAATGGTCGTTCAGTCGGAGTTTAACAAACGCGAGGTGATGCGTGAGTTTGGGGTGCCGGACGAGAAGTTCCGCATCATCCGGGCACACGGCGATATGTCCGACGAACGGGCTCGCACGTCGGTGAAGGCGCTGATTGTTGCCGAGTTCACGGAGAAGAAGGGGCACGAGATACTCTTCCGCGCGCTCAAGAAGCTCGGCCGTGAAGACATCACGCTGTGGGTTGTGGGAGAGGGAATTCTGGACGTGCGGCAGCTGGCGGCAGATATCGGGGTCTCGCATCTGGTGACGTTCTTCGGCAGACAAAAGAAGGACGTGATCAACATCCTCTACGACGCCTGCGATTTCCTGGTGCAACCCTCAAGAACAACGGCCGACGGGGATCGAGAAGGCATTCCTGCAGTCATCATGGAGGCGATGTCCCACCATAAGCCGGTCATCAGCACGAGACATGCCGGGATTCCGGAGGTGGTGAGCGAGATTCTCGTGGACGAGAACGATGTCGATGGGCTCGCCGAAGCAATCGCCCGAATGGCTGACAATCCCGAACTCCGGGCAGAGATCGGGGAGCGAAACTACAAGCTCATCAAAGCGCAGTTCAGCCATGATGCAGTGCTGCAGTTGAAGAGGTTGTATGGAGAGATCGACGTGCAGCGCGGTAGCAAGTAGACGGACAGCGTAAGCGACGCGATCCGAGTCATGGGGTGATCTTCAGATATCGTTCCCCGTTCTCGGTCCCTATCGTGCCGGTGACAGTAACGTATTGCCCCTCCACAACAACTCCCGTTCCGCCTTTCACACGAATGCCGGATGCACGGTCGGCGGACTCCAGGTAGAAGTCATGGCTGAAGACTGCCGTAACGTACCCACTCAAGGTGACGGACGCAGTCTCATCGTCCGGACCTTCCCTCACCTCTCTGATGGATACTGCGAGCGGAATCTGCTTGCTGTCAGTGTTTGACCAATAGCCAAACACGCTCTGAGCTTTCACTGAGACAAACACAGGGCCGTCAACTGGAACATCCAAGCTTGCCGATGTACCTGTCGCTGGCGTCCAATCCAGCAGATCGGTTCCGCCGGCGGAGAGCCCCAAGGCGTAGTAGCTGCTGTGAACGGGAGCAGAGGGTGATTGGACTGACCAACTCACGGTTGTCTGACCATTTGTAGCCGGGGCCACCTGGGCTAGCGAAACGGTTGGGCTGGCGCTGGAGACCATCACGTAGTCGATCCCTGGTTCCGAATATGCGCTCCCCCGTTTGGCGAACACACTGAAGAACACTCTAGACTTACCGCTCCAGGTCAGATTGAACGGCACAGTCTGCGTCCCGCCGAGTTCCGGAGGTACGCTGAACAGCAGAGTGTTGGCCGTCACCGGCGGTACCGTGCCCTGAGTACCATCGAGCGGGTGTGTCGCAGTCCCGTACCTGCATTCAATCGCTGTTATGCTGGGGTCGTTGGGTGTTGTCCAGGTCATGGTCCCACCAGTTGGTGTTGGTTCAACCTGCACGTTGACGGGAGAGATGTCTGGATCGGTCGGGTCGATGGCAAACGACACCCCGTCCACTAGACATCCAGACTGCTGACCACTGTAAGCGTTGGTCTGGAAGGCCACTATCTGAGGAATGTGGTGATCCTTGATGAGGACCACGGCCTTCTTCTGCTCCCAGTTGCCTGGCACCTCATTACGATACCAAGGATAGTTCAGCAGGCTGATGGATGGATCGAAGACAGAACCCTGGAAGTCTGTTACTGACGCCCGCACCGCGCTAGTCGCTGTGTAGCCGTCGATGACCTTTTGGTACCAAGTGAGCGCATATCTGCCGGGAGGGACCGATATCCATCCGCAACTGGCCATAGCATTGTCTGTTCTGAGCTCCAGGCACTTTCCACCATCCATGCCCCCAGTGGGAGACATCGACGCCCCGCGGATCGTCTTCCAGGGACCCGCGCCAGTGCCATCGGCAGGCGGATCGCAGACCTTTATTGAGGGGATGTGGTTCATATCGGTCGGGAAGACCTGATCCATTGCCTCAGACAGGCCCATCAGTCGGATCTTGTTCGCTGCACGCAGCGCAACAACCTTCTCCACAAATGCTTTGAGTACGTTAGCCGGAATCTCGTACGCTTTTGTACCGCCCGTAGCCTGCACTCCGTGACAGGAAACAACCAGAACCGTGCCGGGGCA